>NZ_JBIBVE010000014.1:0-264445 GCF_043080095.1 Streptomyces sp. NPDC015127 | reverse complement strand
GTGCGGGGCGGTCAGGCGCCCCGCACCACGCACGGCAGGGGGAGGCACGGCGGGCGAGCGGCCCCGGGGACGACCCCGGTGCCGGAGCGGGCGGTCCGGACCCGGAGCCTGGCCAGGGGCCGCGCCGCCGCGCGGAGACGAGCGTTCCGGCGGCCGGCGGCGAGGCGCGGTGCCAGGCGTCGGGAACCCGGCAAGATCGGCGAGACACCCCCTAGGGGTGGAGGAGCACCTTTCCGGTCTTCGGGTCACCGCCGCCGACCAGGGCGATGGCCTCGTCGAACCGCTCGAGCGGGTACTCGTGCGTGATGAGCGCGGCCGGGTCGATCAGTCCGAGCCCGAAGGCCCGCACCGCATCGGACCAGGCGGACGACGGAGCGCCGAAGACGCTGCGGATCTCCAGCTGGCTCAGGGACAGGTGCACCGGGTCGATGCCGGTCGCGCCGGGCGTGAACATCCCCGTGAGGACCACCCGCCCGCCCCTGCGGGCCAGCAGGCACGACGAGGCCGCTGTGGACGGCGCCCCGGCGGTCTCGACCACGAGGTCGAAGCGGCCGCGGGCGGAGGCGGCCTCGTCGGGGTGCAGCGCACCGTTCGCCCCGAACCGCAGCGCCTGCTCGCCGCGTGCGGCACGGGGGTCGATCACGGCCAGCTCGCCGGGCGACGACGCGGCGAGCAACTGCACGGCGAGCAGGCCGAGCGTGCCCGCGCCGACCACCGCGATCCGCTCGCCGGGGCGCGGCCGCCCGGCCCGGACCGCGGCCGCCACGACCGCGGCCGGCTCCAGCAGGGCGGCGGCCCGCAGGTCGGCGTCGTCGCGCAGGGGGTGCAGCAGCCGGGCCGGCAGCACCACATGGTCGGCAAACGCGCCCGGCTCGGTGAACCCGGTCTCGGCGTACCCGCCCTCGCACAGGCTCGTCTCACCGCACCGGCAGCGGTCGCAGGCGCCGCATGCCCGGAACCCCTCGGCGACGGTCCTGCGCCCGGTGAGTGCGGGATCCACTCCCTCGCCCACCGCCTCCACGGTCCCGGACCACTCGTGCCCGGGGACGACCGGGTAGCGCACGAAGCCGGCGTCGCGGTGACCGTCGTACAGTTCGCGGTCGCTCATGCAGATCCCGGCCGCGGCCACCCGCACCAGGACCTCGCCCGGGCCCGGCACCGGCACCTCGCGGCGCACCAGGCGGTGTGTCCCGGGCCGCTCGACGACCAGGCTGCGGCTCACTTCGGCGCCCTCTGCTCCCAGCCCTCGGCCCACAGGTCGAAACGGGCCTTCTGCTGCGGGAACTCCGCCGCCGCGTCGACGTCCAACTCGACTCCGAGGCCCGGGGCGTGCGACACCTCGAAGCAGCCGGTCTCCGGGTCGACCTGGGGCGCGCCCTTGACCACCTTCTTGATCTCCGCGTCGGCGAAGTCGTTGAAGTGCTCCAGGATCTTGAAGTTCGGAGTGCAGGCGGCGAGCTGGAGCGAGGCGGCGGTGAGCACCGAGCCACCGACGTTGTGCGGGGCGACCAGCATGTAGTGCGTCTCGGCGGTGGCCGCCAGCTTCCGTGTCTCCAGGATGCCGCCGATGTGGCCGAGGTCCGGCTGGATGATGTCGGCCGCCTGCGACTCGAACAACTCCCGGAACTCGATGCGGTCGTGGATGCGCTCACCCGTCGCGACCGGGAGGTCCACCTTCTCCGCGACCTTGGCGAGCGCCTTGAGGTTCTCCGGCGGCACCGGCTCCTCCAGCCACGCGGGCCGGAAGGGCGCCATCTCGCGGGCCAGCCGCACCGCCGTGGCGGGACTGAACCTGCCGTGCATCTCCAGCATGAGCTCGGCTTCGGGGCCGATCGCGTCGCGGACCGCCTCGATCAACGACACGGCGTACAGCGTCTGTTCGTGGTCGAGCTCGAAGTGGCCCGTCCCGAACGGGTCGATCTTCAGCGCGCGGTAGCCGCGCGCGACGACCTCCGCCGCGGCCTTGTGGTACGCCTCGGGCGTCCGCTCGGTGGTGTACCAGCCGTTGGCGTACGCCTTCACCCGGTCGGTCACCTTGCCGCCCAGCAGCTGCCAGACCGGCACGCCCAGTGCCTTGCCCTTGATGTCCCAGCAGGCCATCTCGACGACGGCGATGCCGGACATGACGATTTCGCCGGCCCGCCCGTAGTCGCCGTACTTCATCCGCCGCACGAGGTCCTCCACCGCGAACGGGTCGGACCCGGCGATGTGGTTTGCCTCGGCCTCGCGGAGGTATCCGACCAGCGCGTCGGTGTGGCCGAGCATGCGGGTCTCACCGACTCCGGTGAGACCCTCGTCGGTGTGGACCAGGACATAGGTGAGATTGCGCCAGGGGGTCCCGACGACGTGAGTGCTGATTCCCGTGATGCGCACGGCAGTTGCCCCTCGGGTCTGTTCGAGATTTCGTCATGCGTTCGAAATGTTGGCGTGACCGTAATCAGCATGTCCGTGGGGTGTCAATGGGTTGCACGGCCGCTGTTTTCCGACAGGGCCATTGCCCTGTGAACGAGGCTGTGGCTAGCCTACGTTCGTCATACCGGCCAATGGCCGGAGTTTCGAACAGAGAGTGGGTGGCGCCATGGGACGCCTTGTCCCCGCGGTGACGAGGGCTTTGGACATACTCGAGCTGTTCCTGGAGGGTGACGCAACCCTCTCGGCACCGGATGTCACCCGCAAGCTCCAGCTGCCCCGCACCACCGTCCACGAGCTGCTCACCACACTCGCCGCCCGCTCCTATCTCGTCACGGTGCCCGAACAGCCCGGCCGCTACCGCCTCGGCGTCCGCGCCTACCAGCTGGGCAGCCGTTACGCCGAGCAGCTGGACCTCGCCGCGGAAGGCGGACGCGTCGCCCGCGAGGTCGCCGAGACCTGCGACGAGACCGTCCACGTCGCCATCCTCGAGGACACGGACGTCATCTACATCGCCAAGGTGGACTCCACACACGCCGTCCGCATGGTCTCGGCCGCCGGCCGCCGTCTCCCGGCACACTGCACATCCGTCGGCAAGATGCTGCTCGCCTCCCTCTCGGCGGACGAACTCGACGCCCGCATCGCCGGTCGCGAGCTCGTCGCGATGACTCCCGCCAGCCTCACCGACCCCGACGAGCTGCGCGCTGCCCTCGCCGGGATCCGGGAACGCGGCATCGCCGTCGAGCACCGCGAGTCCAACCCGGACGTCAGCTGTGTCGCCGCCCCCGTGCGCGACAGCGCGGGCCGGGTCGTCGCCGCCCTGTCCATCTCCGTGCCCATGATCCGCTGGAGCGAGGACCGCGAGGCCGAACTCGCCGAGCTGGCCGCCAAGGGCGCCCGCGACCTGTCCGTGCGCCTCGGCCACCGGGGCACGCCGTGAGCATCGACGTCGCGGTACGGGAGGGGGCGGCCCTCGGCGAGGGTCCCACCTGGGACACGGCCGCAGGGCGGCTGATCTGGGTGGACATCCTGAACTCCCGCGTCCACACCTACGACCCGGCCGACGGCCGCCGCACGGTCATGGCCACCGAACAGCACGTCGGGGCGGCGAAGCCGCGGGCGGGCGGGGGACTGGTGGTCAACCTCCGGGACGGCATCGGCCTGTACGGCACCGACGGGGCCTTCTCCTGGCTGGTGCGCGACCCGGTGCCGGGCCGGCGCGGCAACGACGCGGCCGTCGCCCCGGACGGGGCACTGTGGGCGGGCACCATGCGCTACGACGAGGCGGCCGGCGGCGGCAGCCTCTCCCGCGTCGCACCCGACGGCGCCGTCACCGAAGTGTTCGGCGACGTGGCCGTGAGCAACGGCACCGGGTGGAGCCCCGACGGCTCGCTCATGTACTACATCGACAGCCCGACCCGCCGCATCGACGTCTGCCGGATGACGGGCGAGCGGGTCGTCGAGCGGCGGCCGTTCGCCACCGTCGAACGGGGCGCCGGCTTCCCCGACGGCCTCACCGTCGACGCCGCCGGGTGCGTGTGGGTCGCGCTCTGGGACGGCGCCCAGGTGCGCAGGTACACCCCGGACGGCCGGCTGGACCACACCCTCGAACTGCCGGTACGCCGTCCCACCGCCTGCGCCTTCGGCGGCCCCGGCCTGCGCGACCTGTACATCACCACCGCGCGCACCGGCCTCGACCGCCCGCACCCGCTCAGCGGGTCCCTGCTGGTGGTGCCGGACGCGGGGGAGGGCATGGCGTCCACCGCGTTCGGCGGCTGACCGCTTCCGGGTACGCGCCCGCCCGCAACGGCCGGGCCTGGGCCCGGCCGTTGCGCACGCGGGGGGTGTCAGCCGGTGGGCGCCTGGTAGAGGCCGCGGCCGGCGCGGTGGGCGCGGGAGGTGGCGACCAGGCGGTCGAGGGTGCTGCGCACGGTGTTGATGGCACCCGCACTGTCGTCACGGCCGAGGGCCTGGGCGACGTCCCGGGCCCGCAGCGGGGTGTCGGCCTTCCCGGACAGGACGGCGATGACCTGCTCCGTGAGCCCGGCGGTGTCCTGCACGGCCGCGGCGGTCGCGGCGGTGGTCTTGCGCGAAGCGGTCTGCTTGCCCTTCGTGGCCTGCTTGCTCTGTGCGGCCTGTGCGGCCTGTGCGGCCTGTGCCGCCTTGGCAACCTTGGTGGTCTTCGGGGTCTTTGTGGTCTTCGTGATGGAGCGCTTCTTCGCGGGGCGGCGCGTGGAGGCCAGCGGGGCAGCGGCCTTGGGGGCGGCCTTCCTCTTGGCCCGGGCGGTGGTCTTGCGCGGCTGGGCAGGAGCGGTGTCGGCCTCGTCCGCGGGCACGGCGGCGTCGGTGTCACTGTCGCCGTCGGTGGATTCGGAGACCGGAGCGGTGTCTTGGGCCGGTTCGGGCTGCGGCGCGGGTTCCTGGCCGGAGTCCTGCGAGGACTCCGTCGCGGATTCCTGCGGGGCCGGTGCGGCGGCGGATGCAGCGGTCTCGCTCACCGCGGTTTCGGCCTGCTGTTCCGCGGCACGGGGCCGTGGCACGCTCGTGGCAGCCAGCGCGCTGAGCGCCGACAGGGCGCTGCGCACGGATTCCAGCCGCTCGGAGACCACGGCGAGTTCTTTCTGAAGCGCCTGCTGATGCTCTTCGAGGCGGGGAAGTTCCGCCCGCAGCAGTGCGGTTGTCGTCTCGATGGTGTCGGTGCTCTGTGTCGTTGTCATGACGCGCTCCCAGGTAGGTGGGGGGTGTGAGCGTTCGGGTTGTTGTGTTGCAGGGTACGGCCGGTGCGCCTCGGCGGTCACCTTTCCCGGACGTCCCCTGTGTCACAACGCACGACGGAGCAGACGGTCACCATCCCAACGGCGTTGATTTGTCCAGCCGTTCGCGGATGGGCACGAGCCGCGTGGAAACGGGGCCCGCTGCGAACACACGTCCTTCCGCAGCGCGTTCGCGCCGGCGCCTCGCCGCGTCCAGTTGTCCGCGTCCGGCCGGGGGCGACCGCCACGGAAACGCCGACCGCCGCACACGCCGGGTGCTTCCTTCCCCGGCCTGTGCGGCGGCGGCTTGTGTGTGGCGCGTTTCCCGTGTCCCGCGCCGATGCCTACGTCGTCGCGTAGACGTGGGTGGCGAACTCCGCGATCTGCTCGTCGCTGAGGTTCTTCGCCACGTTGGCCTCGCTGATCATCCCCACCAGTTGGTGGCCGCCCGCGACGTCGATCACCGGCAGGCGCTTGATGTGATGCGTCTCCATGGCTTCCAGGACCTCGGAGATGTCCGCCTCGGCGTCGATCCAGTGCACCGGCCCGCCCAGCGAACCGGCCTGGACGGTTGCCGGGTCGATGCCCTCCGCGCAGCACGTCACGACGATGTCGCGGTCGGTGACCATGCCGGTGAGCCTGTTGTTGTCACCGCAGATGGGCAGGCACCCGACGTTCAGATCACGCATCATCCTCGCCGCGTTGTGCAGTGAATCGTGCGCCCCCACGCACTGCACGCCCCCCGTCATGATGTCTCGGGCCTTCAGCTGTCCGGCCATGATTCCTCCTGGGTCTCGTCAGCGTGGTACGCCCACACTTCGATGACACCACGCCACGCCCCAGGGTGCTCCCGGGCCACGGAGGACGGCCGGCACGGGCCCCGCCGCCCACCCGTCCGGACCGAGCGGGCCCGCGCCCTCACCGCGATCACCGGGATGGGCTTGACTTGGCCGCAGGCGCGATTTACGCAGTAAATACCGGCAGGTCCTGTTTCCGAGGAGGCTGCGATGACACGAGCAGTGGGCATCGACCTGGGTACGACGAATTCCGTCGTCTGCGTCCTGGAAGGCGGCGAGCCGACGGTCGTCGCGAACACCGAGGGCGCCAGGACCACGCCGTCCGTCGTGGCGTTCGCCAAGAACGGCGAGGTGCTGGTCGGCGAGCTCGCCAAGCGGCAGGCCGTGACCAACGTGGAGCGCACCGCGCGGTCCGTCAAGCGGCACATGGGCGAGAGCGGGTGGCGGTTCCCGGAGTCCGGAGACGTGGACGGCAAGCGGTACACCGCGCAGGAGATCTCCGCACGCGTGCTGCAGAAACTGAAGAGGGACGCCGAGGCGTACCTCGGCGAGGACGTCACGGACGCGGTGATCACTGTCCCGGCGTACTTCAACGACGCGCAGCGCACCTCCACGAAGGAGGCCGGTCAGATCGCGGGTCTGAACGTCCTGCGGATCATCAACGAACCGACGTCCGCAGCTCTCGCCTACGGGCTGGACAAGGGCCACGACCAGACGATCCTCGTCTTCGACCTCGGCGGCGGCACCTTCGACGTGTCGCTGCTGGAGATCGGCGAGGGCCTGGTCGAGGTGAAGGCCACCAACGGTGACACGCACCTCGGCGGCGACGACTGGGACGAGCGGATCGTCGACCACCTGGTGAAGCAGTTCAAGAACGGCTACGGCGTCGACCTCTCCAAGGACAAGATGGCCCTCCAGCGTCTGCGCGAGGCCGCCGAGCGGGCGAAGATCGAGCTGTCGTCGTCGACCGAGACGACGATCAACCTGCCGTACATCACGGCCTCCGCCGAGGGGCCGCTGCACCTGGACGAGAAGCTCACGCGCGCCCAGTTCGAGCAGCTGACGGCCGACCTGCTGGAGCGCTGCAAGGGCCCGTTCCACAACGCCGTCAAGGATGCCGGGATCAAGGTCTCGGGCATCGACCACGTGATTCTGGTCGGTGGTTCGACCCGTATGCCGGCGGTGACGGCCCTGGTCAAGGAGCTGACCGGCAAGGACCCGCACAAGGGTGTGAACCCGGACGAGGTCGTCGCGATCGGCGCCTCGCTGCAGGCCGGTGTGCTCAAGGGTGAGGTCAAGGACGTCCTGCTCCTCGACGTGACCCCGCTGTCCCTCGGTATCGAGACCAAGGGCGGCATCATGACCAAGCTGATCGAGCGGAACACCACGATCCCGACGAAGCGTTCGGAGATCTTCACGACGGCTGAGGACAACCAGCCGTCCGTGCAGATCCAGGTCTACCAGGGCGAGCGCGAGATCGCGGCGTACAACAAGAAGCTCGGCATGTTCGAGCTGACCGGTCTGCCGCCGGCCCCGCGCGGTGTCCCGCAGATCGAGGTCTCGTTCGACATCGACGCCAACGGCATCATGCACGTGACCGCGAAGGACCTGGGCACGGGCAGGGAGCAGAAGATGACCGTGACCGGCGGGTCCGCTCTGCCCAAGCAGGACATCGACCGCATGGTGCGCGATGCCGAGCAGTACGCGGACGAGGACCGCCGCCGCAAGGAGGCCGCCGAGACCCGCAACCAGGCCGAGAGCGTCGTCTACCAGACCGAGAAGCTCCTGCACGACAACCGAGACAAGATCCCCGAGGACGCCCGGTCCGAGACCGAGGCGGCCCTGGCGGAGCTCAAGGAGAAGCTGAAGACCGAGTCCGCCGATGGCGACAACACCGCGGCGATCCGGACGGCCACCGAGAAGGTCACCGTCGCTGCCCAGAAGATCGGCAGCGCGATGTATGCGCAGGCCCAGGCCGAAGGCGGCGGCGCGGGCACCTCCGGCGCCGGGGCGCCGGGAGGCAAGGAAGGTCCCGGCGAGGAGGAGGACGTCGTCGATGCGGAGATCGTCGACGACGACGCCAAGGGAGGCACCGGATGAACCAGGAGCCTCACTTCAGGAAGCCAACGGGCAAACGGCCTCCCGCGATCGTCCACGACCGGCGCAGGACCGGCCCGCTGACCCTCCTGCCGCCCCGCCGCGACGCCGACGACCGTGCCGGCTCCGCTCCGCAGGGCCCCGCGGCACGTCCGCCGGACACCGTGAGCGGCGGACCTCCGTCGGAGACCGCGCGGCTGCGGGCCGAGCTCGTCGAGCTGACGGCGGATCTCCAGCGCGTGAAGGCGGAGTACGACAACTACCGCAAGCGGGTGCGGCGCGACCGGCTGGCCGTACGGGAAATCGCCGTGGCCAACGTCCTCGCGGGCCTGCTGCCGGTGCTCGACGCCGCCGACGACGCGTGCGGGCAGCGGGACGACGAGGGGACGCGGGCACTCGCCCGCGCCCTGGAGGACAGGCTGGCCGCGCTCGGCCTGCAGACGGTCGGCGAACCGGGCGAGCCCTTCGACCCCACGGCCCACGAAGCGCTCATGTACACCACCTCCGCCGATGTCGCCGAACCCGTGTGCACGGCGGTGCTGCGCCACGGCTACCGCGTCGGTGACCAGCTCCTGCGCCCCGCCCAGGTGGCCGTCACCGGCCCGCTCGCGGGCGGCGAGGCGGCCGGATCAGCCGGGTGACACGGCCGGGGAGCCCGCGGCCGGTCGTCCGGTGTGTCGACCGAGCCGCGCCGGGCACTGGTGCCCCCAGGAGGTGATCGGTGTGCCCGAGCCCGGAAGCAAGAAGTACGACACACGGCGTGCCAGGAAGCGCAAGGACGCGGAGAGCGAAGGCGTGCCCGACAAGCGGGCCGACGAGGAAGCGAACGCATCGCTCCAGGACGACCCGCAGTGGCGCAGCCGCGGCCCGCGCACCGCACGAGGCCGCGGCCCCAAGGGGGACCGCGAGCCGAACGCCGACTGACCCGGCCGAGACGGGCGACCGTCCCACCGGCCGGCCGCCCGTCGCACCGCCTCCCGGGTCGAGCCGATATGGCGACCCTCGCTGCGTTGCCGAAATGCCCGAACAGCTCCGCTATCAGGGCTCGGCCCCTGCGGGCCTGGGGAGACCCCACCCCCTCGGCCCCTGCGGGCCTGGGGAGACCTCATGCACCAGACGCCGCGTCCTGTCCGGCCCTGATCCGCCGGACAGCCCCTGGCCGCCCCGAGCCAGTGCGACCCCCGCCCCGCCCCGAGCCGGTGCGCTCACCGGCCGCCGTCGCCCTCGGCGCCGGGGCGGTCGGGGCGGTGGCGGGTGCCCGGGAGCAGTTCCTGCACCTTGGCCTTGAAGCCCTGCTTCAGCACGGACGCCCGGTCGCTGTCGCCGTGCCAGATCGCCGCCGCCGCGGCCTCGATCTGGTCGAGCGAGGCGTGCGGCGGGACGGGCGGGACCGCGGGGTCGGTGAGGAAGTCGATGACGAACGGCCGGTCCGCGGCGAGGGCCTGCCGCCACGCCGCCTCGACGTGCTTGGGCCTTTCGACGCGCACACCGTCGAGGCCCATGCGCCGGGCGATCTCGGCGTAGGGCAGATCGGGGATGTGCTGCGACTCCTCGAACTGCGGCGCCCCGGACATGGCCCGCATCTCCCAGGTGACCTGGTTGAGATCCTGGTTGTTGAGGACGGCCACCACGAGCCGCGGATCGGCCCACTCGTGCCGGTACTTCGCGGCGGTGACCATCTCCATCATGCCGTTCATCTGCATCGCCCCGTCCCCGACGAGCGCGATCGCCGGACGGTCCGGGTGGGCGAACTTCGCGCCGATGGCGTACGGCACGCCCGGTCCCATGGTGGCCAGCGTGCCGGACAGGGATCCGCGCATCCGGCCGCGCAACCGCAGATGGCGGGCGTACCAGTTGGCGGCGGAACCCGAGTCCGCGGTGACGACGACGTCGTCGGGCAGCAGCCCGTCCAGCGCGTGCACCACGTATTCCGGATTGATCGGGTCCGCGTCGACGGCCGCCCTGCGCTGCATGACCTCCCACCAGCGGGCGACGTTCATCTCGATCTCGTCGCGCCAGGCGCGGCTGTGCTTGCGGTGCAGGCGGGGCAGCAGCCGCCGCAGCGTCTCCCGCGCGTCGCCGACGAGGTTCACCTCGAACGGATAGCGCAGCCCGATCATGTGGGGGTCGATGTCGATCTGCACCCCGCGCGCCTGGTCCAGCTCCGGCATGAACTGCGTGTACGGGAAACTGGAACCGATCATCAGCAGTGTGTCGCAGTCGCGCATCAGCTCGTACGACGGGCGGGTGCCGAGCAGCCCGATCGAACCGGTGACGTACGGCAGGTCGTCGGACAACGCGTCCTTGCCCAGCAGCGCCTTGGCGACCCCCGCCCCGAGCACGTCCGCCAGGCGCTCCACCTCGGCGCGTGCGCCACGGGCGCCCTGGCCGATCAGTACGGCCACCTTCTCACCGGCGTTGAGGACCTCCGCGGCCCGCTCGAGGTCCTCGTCCGCCGGCACGGGCGCGTAGCGGCCGAGGCCCAGGCTGGAGGGGACCATCTTGAACGCGTGCTGCGGTGGGGCGTAATCGAGTTCCTGGACGTCGGCTGGGACGATGATCGCGGTCACGGTGCGCCGGGCGTACGCGGTGCGCATGGCCCGGTCGATCACATTGGGCAACTGCTCGGGAACGGTGACCGTCTCGCAGTAGTCGGACGCGACGTCCTTGTACAGCCCGGCGAGGTCGACCTCCTGCTGGTAGGAGCCGCCCATGGCGCTGCGGTTGGTCTGCCCGACGATCGCGACGAGCGGCACATGGTCCAGCTTCGCGTCGTAGAGCCCGTTGAGCAGATGGATGGCACCAGGCCCCGAAGTCGCCGCGCACACACCGACCTTGCCGGAGAACTTGGCGTACCCGACGGCCTGGAGGGCGGACATCTCCTCGTGGCGCGACTGGACGAACCGGGGATCGTTGTCCGCCCGTCCCCACGCGGCGAGAAGGCCGTTGATGCCGTCACCGGCGTACGCGAAGACGTGCGTCACGTCCCATGCGCGCAACCTCTGCAGGATGTAGTCGGAGACCTTGGTGGCCACGGCGGTTCCTCTCTCACGGCTGCCGGTGGGCTTCGTCCTCGGTCCCGCGCGCCGCGCCGCGTCCGCGCCGGACGCGCTGCGGGTACCACCACCCACACCGCTGAAACGGACACCGCCGGCACCCGGCCGCGTACGGCTGCTGCCCACGCCTCCGGACCGGCAGGTCAGGACGCCCTGCCGCCGCGGCGGTTGAGCGAGCGCTGCGCACGGCTCAGCAGCCCGTGCGGCGACCATGCGCGCAGGGCGGCACGGGCGGCGTTGGCACCCGGCGCGCCGTGCACGCCCCCGCCGGGATGGGCCGAGGCGGAGGCGAGATACAGGTTCTTCACCGGGGTCTCGGGCCGCCCGGTGCCCGGGACGGGCCGGAAGACCAGCTGCTGGTGCATGGCGGCCGTACCGCCGTTGATGGCGCCCCCGTGCAGATTGGCGTCCAGCGCCTCCAGCGTCGGCGGCGCCAGGATGCGCCGCGCCCGGATCGTGGCGCGGAAGCCCGGAGCACAGCGCTCCACCTGCGCCTCGACGCGGTCCGCCATGGCCTCCTGCTCCCGGCGGTCCCACGCACCCGTGATGCCCGCGTCGCCGGCGTCCGCGCGGATGCCGTGCGGGACGTGGGTGTACCCCCAGGCCGACTCCGTACCCGCCGGGGAGCGTACGGCGTCCGCCGTGGTCATCTGGCCGAGGACGACGAAGGGCTCGTCGGGCACGTGTCCCGCGGCCAGCTGAGCGGCGAACCGCGTCAACCCGTCGACGCCGTCGGCCAGATGCACCGTCCCCGCCGCCGATGCGCCGCGGGCGGTCCACGGCACCGGCCGGTCGAGGGCCCAGTCCACCTTGAAGGTGGCGAAGTCCCACTGGAACCGGCGCAGCCCCTCCAGCAGACGCGACGGCAGGTGCCGGGCGCCGACCAGCCGGCCGTACAGGGCGGGAGCCGAGACGTCCGCGAGCACCGCACGCACGGCCGGTACGACCTCACCGCCCGCTGTCCGTACGGCGACGGCCCGGCCCTCGCGCACGACCACCTCGACGACCTCCTCACCGCAGCGCACCGTTCCGCCGCGCCGCTCCAGCCGTGCCACCAGCGCCTCGGGCAGGGCCGAGGCGCCGCCCACGGGCACGGGGAATCCGACGTGCTGGCCGAGCATCGACATGAGCCAGCCGAAGCCACCGCTGCCCGCCGCTTCCGGGGCGAGATCCGCGTGCAGCGCATTGCCCGCGAGGAGCAGCCGGCCGCCTTCCCCCGTGAACTCCTCCTCGCCCAGCCGCCGAACGGGCAGCGTCATCATCCGGGCCAGCCGCAGTCCGCCCGCCGCCCGTACCTTCAGGCCGAGCCGGGCCGCCGCCCGCAGGGGCGGGAACGGGGTGAACAGCGCGTCGACCAGGTCGGCTCCGAGCCGCTGCCACACCCCGCACAGCCGCGTCCACGCCTCCCCGTCCCCCGCGGCGAAGGCGTCGAGAGACCGTGCCGTGTCCGCCGGGCCGCGTTCCAGCACGGCACAGCGGCCGTCCGGCAGGGGGTGGGCGAGGACGCTCGGCGCATGCGACCAGCGAAGGCCCTCGCGCCCGAGGTCGAGGGCCGCGAGAACGGGGGACGCGGCTGCCAGCGGGTAGAAGGCGCTGAACACGTCGTGGACGTAACCGGGCAGCACACCCCGGTCACTGCGTACGGCACCGCCGGGCCGCGGCTGCGCCTCCAGCACTTCCACGCTCCAGCCGGCATCGACGAGTACGTTCGCCGCGACCAGCCCGTTGGGGCCCGCGCCGATCACCACGGCGTCCGGCATGACTGCGCCTCCCTGGTCCGGACGTCCGCCTCGGAGGACGGCCGCCTGCGCCGGGCAGGGCACGGATCAGCGCGCGCCCGAGGGAACGGAGTGTTCGACCGCCTCGGCGAACCGCTTGAGCATGCTGCGGTGGCGCAACTGCTGAAGCGCGTCGAACGCCGCGTTGTGAAACCGTCCGCCCGCCCCGCGCAACGGATGCTCGTCGAAGATCACGAGCGTGTCCTCGCCCCACGGCTTCACCTCGAACGCGATCCTCGCCGTGCCGAGCGGCCCGCTGTACGCCTCGAGTTCGAGCCGTTGTGGGGGTTCGCTGCGGCGCACGACGGTCCGCCCCTCGCCCTGCCACGGTCCCAGCTTCACGGCGTACGCGATGCAGGCGCCCTCGTCGGGCCATTCGCCGTCCTGTTGCGACGACTGCGAGGGCCCGATCACCCAGTCCCCGTAGCGGTCGCCGTCGGACAGAACGGCCCAGACCTCCTCGGGAGTCCGGTGGATCAGCTGGTGTCGTACCGCCATAAGCCCTCCTGGAACTCGTCCGGCGCGGTCACGGCCACACCTGTTCAGCCTAGGCCGGTGCCGCCACGGCGGCCTGTTCACGGCTCCCCGCGGCACCTGGCCGCGCGGGCCGCGACGGCACGCGGCCACTACGGTGGAGGCCGGACGGCAGCTCCGGCGCCCCGTGCACCCGCAACCGTGCGAGGAGGGCGATGCACCGGCAGTCACCCATCGCGGGCCGCACCGTTGTCGTCACCGGAGCGGCCCGGGGCCTGGGCGAGGCCATGGCACGCGCCCTGGCCCGGCGCGGTGCGCGCCTCGCCCTGCTCGGCCTCGAACCGGACCGGCTGGAGCGCCTCGCCGCCGAGCTGGGGGAGGGGGCGTACCCGTGGCCGGTCGACATCGGCGACGACGCGGCGATGTCCCGCACCGCCGACCTCGTGAGGGAGCGGCTCGGACCGCCTTCCGCGGTCGTCGCCAACGCCGGAGTCGCCACGGCCGCACCCTTCGAGCAGACGCCGCCGGCGACCTGGCGGCGCGTCGTCGAGATCAACCTCGTCGGGAGCGCCAACACGGCACGGGCCTTTCTGCCCGACCTGGTCGCAACCAAGGGCTACTACCTCCAGATCACGTCCCTCGCCGCCCTCGGGCCGGCCCCGATGATGTCGGCCTACTGTGCCTCCAAGGCGGGCGCCGAAGCCTTCGCCCACACCCTGCGGACCGAGGTCGCCCACCGCGGTGTGGACGTGGGCGTGGCGTACCTCAGCTGGACCGACACGGACATGATCCGCGAGGACGCACCGCCCCCCACCCCGTTGCGGGAGCTGCGCGCGTGGCTGCCGTGGCCCGCTTCCCGTACCCACCGGGCCGGGCCCTCCGCCGAACGTCTCGTGCGGGGCATCGAGCGCCGGCGCCCGGCCGTCTACGTACAGCCGTGGCTCAGGGGCGTACGGTTCGCCCATTCGGTGCTTCCCGCGGCCGTCGGCAGGCTCCCCGGTTCCCCGGCGCGCCGCTTCGCCGCCGGAGAGCGAGGGGCCGACAAAGGCCTGCTGGGCGCCGGGGGACGCGCGGCCGAGACGCGCCCCGACGGACCGGATCGCGGCTGAACCTCCGCACCGAGGAGTCCCGCCGGCCGGCCCTCAGCCGTGGCGCTGCCCGGACGGGATGCCGGGGCTGCTCAACGTGGAGACGACCTCGTCGTCGGAGACCTGGGCGAAATCCTCGTACCACTCTCCGACCGCCATGAACGACGGCGGTCCGTGCAGGCACAGGATGTCGTCGGCATCCTGCTGGAGCCCTTCCGCGGCGTCCGGGGCGCAGACCGGCACGGCCAGGATCAGCCGGGCCGGGTTCCTGGACCGCAGGTGGCGCAGCGCGGCGCGGGCGGTGACGCCGGTGGCGAGCCCGTCGTCGACCAGGATCACCGTCCGGCCCTCGACAGCGAGTGCGGGGCGTCCCCGGCGGTACAGCTCCTCTCGGCGGTGCAGCTCGGCCCGTTCCCGGGCGACGTCGGCGGCCAGGTCGTCCTCGGCCAGCCCCAGCATCTGCAGGGCACGCCGGTCGTACACCGGGGGATCGTCCCCGGCGATCGCCCCGATGCCCGTCTCCGGATTGCCGGGTACGCCGATCTTGCGGGCCACGACCACGTCGAGTGGTGCCTTGAGGGCCCGGGCGACCTCGACCGCGACGGGCACGCCGCCACGCGGCAGTGCGAGGACGACGGCGTTGGTGATGTCGCCGTCGGCTGCCCATTCGAGGAGTCTCAGCGCGAGTTCCTGACCTGCGTGCCGGTGGTCTCGGAAGCGCATCGGTGTTCCTCCGTCCGCCTGTTGCTGCTGTCGCACTGTTGCTGTCGCATGTGCCGGTCGTCACACACCAGTGGGCCAGGTCTCCTCCTCGTCCGTGCGCGCGGGTGCGGTGGGCAGCGGTGTCAGGGCGTTCGTGCGGTCGATGAAGCAGAAGGCGTCGTAGCGCTCCCCGAGGACGGTGGAGACGTAGTTGCCCCATCTCTCGGCCGCCGGCCGGTAGACGACGCCGATGGCGCGGTGGTCCCGTTCCTCCCGGAGCCGGCGCGGGCGGTCCGCGGGGTCGGCCGGGAAGACGAAGAGTCCGGCCAAGCCGGGTACGGCCCCGTGCAGCAGGTCTTCCAGGCCGCCCTCCCGCGCAGGAGGGACCGGCATCGTCCGCGCCTGATCGCCCCAGCGGTCGGAGGCGAGCAGGTGCCCTCGTAGGACCGAAACCGACCAGGACCACACCGTCGTCCGCGTGGCGTTCCCGGACCAGCTGCCCGACGTTGACCAGGCCCGCCGCAGCCACTCCTCCTCGGCCGACCTGCCTCCGGACTGCCGCCGCCCCGGCGGGCCGCCGGGGCCGGACCGGTTCCCGGGCCGCCGGGGTCGTGCGCCGTGCGGCGGGACCTGCGTGCGGCGCCGGGGCGCGCGTACCGGAGTAGGGCTAGTCGGTGGACAGCGCCTCGACGAGGTCACCGACCTGGGGATCGGGCAGGCTGCGCGCGACGTCGGCCTGGGCGACCATGCCGACCAGCTGGTGGCCTTCGAGCACGGGCAGGCGGCGCACCTTGTGCCGGCTCATCGTGCGCAGGATCTCGTCGGCGTTTGCGTCCGCGCTGATGGTCACCACCTCGCCCTGCGCGAGTTCTCCGGCCTTGCACTCGGCGGGGTCCTTCCCCGCGCCGAGAACCTTCACCACGATGTCGCGGTCGGTGAGCATGCCCTTGAGCTTGTTGTCGGTACCGCAGATCGGCAGGGCCCCGACACCGAGTTCGGTCATCTTCTGCGCGGCCAGCAGCACGGTCTCCTCCGCGCCGATGCACTCGGCACCGGCCGTCATGATCTCTCGTGCGGTTGTCATGTTCGGTTCCTCTCCTCCTTCTCGCGCCGCGTCCGCGCGCGGACGGGCAGCGGATCTGTCGAGGTGACCCGGTCACGGGTGCCCGCGGCGGTGGGCCCGTAACACGCGCCCGCCGGACGCAGGTGCCGTCCGCGGGTGACCGGTCGGCGGCCGCGGGCCTTCGACACGGGCACCGGCGGGCTCAGGCGTCCTTGCCCCGGCCGGAGAGCGCGTCGCGCATCCGGTCCACGAGTCCGACACCCGGCGCGAGGATCTTGTTGGCCGGCGGTTTGTCGGGGGCGGCGGGGTGCGGGCGGGTCGGCGCCGCCTTCTTGGCCTGGCGCACCTTGTCGCCCAGATCGCTCAGCATCTCCGGAGGGCAGGCTTCCCGCAGCCGCGGAAAGAGCTTGTTCTCCTCGTCCGTGACATGCGTCCGGATCTCCGACATCAGCTTGGCGATCAGCATGTCGAACTGTGAGTCGTCCGCCGGGCAGCCCTCCAGGTCCTTCATGATCCGCTCGGCCGCGGCGTGGTCCGCCAGCTCGCGGTCGGCGAGCTCCGCCCCGCCCGGAACGTGCTTGCGGACGGCCGGGTACAGATAGGCCTCCTCGGCGACCGAATGCCGGACCAGCTCCATGGTGACCTGGTCCGCGTAGCGCTTTCGCTCGCTGTCACCGGACGGCAGCTCTTCGATGTTGGTGAACAGCTCCTCCACTTCCCTGTGGTCGGTGGTCAGTTCGGCGATGACGTCCTGGCCGTGCGCCATGTCGTTGCTCCTCCGTGGGACCTTGCTGGTTCCGGGGTGGGTGACGCTTCTCGCTCCCGAGGCGGCGCTCCACGCTCGTGTTTCCGCGGCGACGCCTGTCGCGGGCCGGCCGGCGGTGTGTCGGACGCCACGTCCACGCCGTGACGTGGGCCATGGGCGAGGGAAAACCGGAAAGGTAGCGTGTCGCCGCAGTCTCCCCACGTCTCCCAGGGATTCGGACGGCCCTGCCAGTGTCCGCAGCTCTTTCCCCGCTCATCGCGGCGACCGCCCAGTGGCTGACGCGCGCCTATCCGTCGGGCAGCGGCGCGATGGACACCGCCCTCGCGGAGATGCAGGCGCGCCAAGCGGTCACGGTCGCCGCCTGGCTGCGCTACCCGACGGCGATGGATGCCGCGCTCGTCACGGTGGCCGGGCCCGGAGGCTCCGCCCGACTCGACTGGATCACGGGCGCCGACGGCACCGCTACGGCGGCAGGGCTTGCGGACGACGCATGGCGCACCTGGGTCGACGAGGTGGTGGCCAGTTGGGCGGCGTGCCTGCTCAGCACCCCACGGCTGGCCGCGGCGGCCGTGACCGCGCTCGCCGCGGGCGAACACGCCAACGGCTCGCCGGTCGAGTTCCGTCGCCTGGTCGCACCCGACGAACGAGACCGGCGAGCCGCCGCGCTCCTGCGCCACCCGGACCTGCTCGGACCCGTGGCCGAACTCCATCGAGCCCAGCTTCTGGACCGCCTGGAGCCACGCTCCGCGTCGGCCGCCTGAGCCGCCGGTGAGGCGAGAGGCTGCTGCCGGCCGTCAGACGCGGAGTCGCATTCCGGTCGCGTCAGAATGTTCCGCGGGTCCGGTCAGGATCCCTTGCTGACCTCCTTGTTGATGGCTGCTGGAGAGTCGTACTCCTTTTCCGGCAGGGAGGACAGAGCCTCCTTGATTTCCTTGCTGGCGCCGTGGCTCTTCGCCGTTTCGACGATGTCCTTCTTGGAGGCGGGATAGCTCACTCCGCCGAGCGCCTTCTGCATTTCGATAGGGTTCACGTTCATGGGCCGACGAGTACCCCCTCTTTCCTGAGCCGAACACGGCCTTTCGGGCCTGTCACCGCAACGGAGCAGCGCGCCCCCTAGGGTCTTTCGTTTGGATCAGGCCGGATCAGTGAGTGGGGGTCCCCCCACGCCCGCAGGGCGTAGGGGGAGGGTCTGGTGCGTGCGATCGCAAGGCGGAGGAGGGAGACAATGGCGGAGCCATGGCGACCGACGACAACGCGGCGAGCGTGCGTGCCAGGGCCCGCGAGCCCGGCATGATCCAAACGAAAGACCCTAGCGGCCTTCGCGACGGCCTTCGCGCCGCAAGGGGCCCCAGCCCCCCTCCTGTCGCGCGACTTCCTCGGCCGCCTCCTCGATCACCCGCGCGTCGATCCAGCCGATCGGCTCGATGTCCTGGACCAGCGGCTCGTTGTCGGGACCACGGCCCGCCTCCTGGCCCCGCAGTGCCCACGGATGCACTCCGGGCCCTTTGTCGCGCGGCAGATGCGCATAGTCGTACAGGCGCCTGGCCACCCAGACCTTCACCGGACGGTTCTCCCACCACGGCTCGATATCGAGGGAATTGGCCGACAGTCCCGGCAGCGGGACACCGGTCAGATCGTCGGTGCTCGACAGCGATTTCAGATCGGCCGCGGGACCGCGCGACCAGCGCACGTACATGCTCCCGTGCCGCTCGACGAGACCGGTCAGTTCGTCGAGCGTACGCAGGACCGGCAATGCGTCGGGGGAGCTCATTCCGTGGTCACTCCTTGCTGCCGTCGTTTTCATCGCCTGTGGAGGGGATACCGGGGAAAAGGCGTTCTGCTCGTCCTCTTTTTCCGGTGCGGCTATGAGGCGGCTATGAGGAGGTACCCAGGGCGGCGGAACAGAATCGACGCACGTCGTCGCGGCGGGCGCCGGTACGGCCCGCCGCTGGTTTCCCGCTGTGCCCGCCGGGAACCCGGCACGCGTTCGGAGGTCCCTGCGCAGCGAGGAGGCGTGCTGTGGCGGTATCAGCACACGTGAGCGCGGAACTCTGGGACGAGTTCCACAAGGTCGTCAACATGACGTCCCGCGAGCTGCGGGAGTGGTTGAACGTCGACGCGGCGGGCGAGGAGACCGAGGAACTGCCCGACAAGAGCGGCCGCCCGACAGGCCAACGGGTCCTCGACGTCCTCGGCAAGCGCCGCACCGACCTCACCGAGGACGACGTACAGGTCATGCAGCGGGTCTGCGACATCGTCCGCTCCCAGCGGGCCGCGGAACTGGACCCGAAGGCGGGCGGAGACGATTGGCGTCGCAGCCTGATGAGCATCGGACACGATCCGCTCAAGCCGTCGTGACGCCGTGACGCCGTGCACGCCTGCACCCGCACGAAGGCGAGCAGGCGTGCAGGCATGCGGGCCGCTCACGCCGGTCCGTGACGCGCCCGGCGCTACGCACTGGGCGCGGGGCTCGGTGTCTCTTCGGCGGAGGACGCCTCGGCGCGGGCCGGGAGCCGGTTGCCCACACTGCGGTAGACGAGGGGCAGATCACGGAGCCGCTCCGGGAGCAGGCAGTTCTTGCCGTCCACCACGACGGCAGGGGGGACCAGTGCGGCGGCCAGTTCCGCCCAGTCGGCCTCGATCGTCTCCGGCCACTCGGTGAGGACCACGACCGCCGCTGCACCGCGGACGGCCGACCGCAGATCCGGGCAGGGCCTGGCGCCGGGGAAGAAGCGGGTGAGGTCGGCGGGGGCCATGGCCGGATCCCAGATCCGGATCCCCGCCGCCTCGTCCAGCAGTTGGGGCACCACGACACGGCTCGGCGCGGCCCGCATGTCGTCGCTCCACGGCTCGTAACGCGCTCCCAGAACGGCGATCTCGCTGTGCGCCAGGCCCTCGCCCAGCTCGGCCCTGAGCACCTCGCGTACGAGCCCGGGCTGCGCGCGGTTGACGCCGATGACCGCGTCGAGCAGCGGTGTCGGGATGCCGCGGGCGGCGGCCCAGTGGGCCAGTGCCTCGGTGTCCTTGGGCAGGCAGGAGTCGCCGTAGCCGAGGCCCGGCTGGAGGAACGCGTGGCCGATGCGCGGGTCGAGGCCGACGCCCTGCATCACGTGGTCGGTGTTCAGCTCCGGCGTGGCGCACAGCCGCGCGCACTCGTTCGCGAAGCTGATCTTCATGGCGAGGAAGACGTTGCTGGCGTACTTGACCATCTCGGCCGTCGCGGGGGTCGTCACCACCCACGGGCACGTCGGCGCCCCGTAGAGCCGGCGGAGCAGTGGCAGACCGTCGTGCGACCGTATGCCCACCACCACCCGGGCGGGGGACGTCCAGTCGTCGAGCGCGCTGCCCTGGTTGAGGAACTCCGGGTTGTAGGCGTACCGGTCCCGCAGGTGGGGACAGGCGCCGAGCAACCCGTCGCTCGTGCCCGGCGGCACCGTGGACTTGAGCACCACGTACGGTACGGGCAGGAGCGCCGCGGCGTCCATCAGCGCCTGGGCGACCTGGGACAGGTCCGCGGTCCCGTCACCGGCGGGCGGGGACCCCACGGTGATCAGCACGACCTCGAAGGGCTCCCGCAGGTGTGCCTGCGCCAGGCCGGACGTGAACCGCAGGCGCCCGGTGGCCAGGGCCAGGGACAGTTCGTCCTGCAGACCGGGCTCGGACACGGGTGCGCGCCCGGCGGCCAGGGACCGCAACCGTGCCGCGTCCCGCTCGACGCCTGTCACATGGTGGCCCTGCCGGGCGAGCGCGACCGCGCCGGTCACCCCGACGTAGCCCTGGCCGACGACGGCGACACGCATCCCTGCTCCTGCCATCCAGGTGGTATCCCCCGAACGCCATGACGAGGCCGCGCACGGCGGCCCGGACCGCCTCGCACGCCGCGCCGCGGCAGGCGCGGCCGGCGTGACGCACCGGGTACCGCCGCTCCGGCGCTTCAATCGGAATCCGCGCGCTCGGCAGTGGTGGCCGGACGCGGCGGGGACGGCCGGGGGAAACGCTTCGTCCCCGCACGGCCGCCCCCGGGGCGGAATGTCAGCGCCGCATGCCGCGGCCGGTCAGCATGTCGCGCACCCTGTCCACCATCCCGACACCCGGCGCGAGGATCTTGTTCGCCGGCGGTGTGTCCGGGGCGGAGGGGTGCGGGCGGGTCGGTGCGCTCTCCTTCGCCGAGCGCACCCTTTGGCCCAGCTCGTCGAGCGCCTGGGCGGAGCAGACCTCCTCCAGCAGCGGGAAGAGCCGTTCCTCCTCGTCCTTGACGTGCGCGGCGACCGACGACCTCAGCCGGCCGATCAGCGCGTCGAACCGTTCGTCACCCGGCTCGCAGTCTTCGAGGTCCTTCAGCAGACGCTCGACCTCGGCGTGATCGGCGATCTCCTTGTCGGCGATGTCGTCGCCGTCGTCGACGTAACGGCGCACCGTCGGATACAGGTGCTGTTCCTCGGCGATGGCATGGCGGACCAGCTCGATGGTCAGCTGGTCCACCAGGTCGCGTCGGTGCCGGTCGGCTGCCGTGTGGGCCTGGATCTGATCGAACAGCGAGTCGACCTCGCGGTGGTCCTGCGTGAGTTCGTCGATCACATTGCCGCCATGTCCCACTTCGGGCTCTCCTTCCACTCGTCTGTGCCCGGTGACCTGGGTCGGCCCGTGCCGTCCCTCGGCGCACCGGATGTCCGGCACACCGCAGCCGTGAGCGGACACGCTCGGCGGCGGGTGCGGCCGAATGCGCCGCGGTCACATCGGGACCGGGCGGTCACGACGTGGCGAGCACGCCGTGACGAACCGGCGCCAGGCACGGACGCCTACGCCGACGCCCAGCGCGAATCCCTTCCACGGCCTTGCCGGGCGATCACGAGCTGAGCGTCGTGCCACTCGAACGGACGCCGTGGCGACGCGGGCACGGGTGTGATCGCCGTGCGCGGGTAGTCGCGGGGTAGCGACGGCGCACTCGGAGGTGGTGGCGATGGCCCGTCCCGTGTGGTCGGGGGTCCTGTCCTTCGGGCTGGTCAGCGTGCCGGTGGGTCTCTACACGGCGACCGACAGCCACGCGATCCACTTCCACCAGCTCCAGCGCGGTACTTCGGACCGGATCAGGAACCGGCGGGTGAACGAGCGCACCGGAGAGGAAGTCGACCTGGAGGACATCGTCAAGGGTTACGACACCGGCGAGGAGTACGTGCTCGTCGAACCGGGCGAGCTGGAGGAGATCGCTCCGGGCCGCTCGCGCGCGCTGGAGATCCGCGGGTTCGTGGACCTGGACGAGGTGGATCCGATCTTCTTCGACAAGACGTACTACCTGGGCCCGAGGGGCAAGGAGTACGGCGACGTGTACCGGCTGCTGGAACAGGCGCTGGAGCGGTCGAACCGCGCCGGGGTCGCCACGTTCGTGATGCGGCAGCGCGAGTACCTCGTCGCGGTCAAGGCCGAGAAAGGGCTGTTGACCTGCCACACCCTGCACTGGGCCGACGAGATACGGGAGCCGCGGAAGGAGATCCCCGGCCTGCCGGGCAAGGCCAAGGCGTCGGCCAAGGAACTGCGGATGGCCGAGCAGCTGATCGAGGCGCTCAGCATGGACTGGGACCCTGCCGACTTCCACGACACCTACCAGGAGAAGGTCGCCGCCCTGATCAAGGCCAAACAGGCCGGCGAGAGTGTCGAGAAGGCGCAGGAGCCGCCGAAGTCCACGAACGTGGTCGACCTGATGGACGCGCTGCGCGCCAGCGTCGAGCGCGCCCGCGGCCCCAAGGACACCGGAGGCAAGGCGGCCCCCCGGGGAGCGCGGCGGTCGACCGTCGGGAAGAAACCGCCGGCCGGGAAGCGGGCCCGGTCCGCCGCCGGAACCAGGGCGTCGCTCCAGGACCTGTCGAAGGCGGAGCTCTACAAGAAGGCGACCGCGGCGCACATCACCGGCCGCTCCTCCATGACGCGCGACGATCTGATCAACGCGCTGACGGCCGCGTGACAGGTTCCGGGCGGGCCCGGTCGGCACAGGTTCCGGGCGGGCCCGGTCGGCACAGGTTCCGGGTGGGCCCGGTCTACTGCGGCACCACCACCGCGGTGAACGGCCCTGGTCCGGAGCCGTCCGCCGGGTCAGGAACCGCCCGCGGCCCGCAAATGCCGTGCGGACGCGGGTCCGCGGTGAGCCTTCGGCGCCGGCTGCCGGACGGACTGCGCGGGCACCGGGTCGTCACTCGTCCGGTGCGCGGGTTCCCGCTGGTAGTACGCGTGCAGCCGGCCGTGGTGGACGACCAGGGCCGGTTCCGCGGCGGCGACCGGCGCCCGGAGCACCGGTTCGACCGGCGACCAGCTCCGCCCGTCGGGCGCGGAGCAGACGAGGAGTTCGTGCGTGTCCTTCTCGCAGTACGCCAGCCACAGCTTCCCCTCGTGTGACGCGACGGCCGGCGTATGCGCCGTCAGCGGTCCTTCCAGTTCCCATACAGGACCGAAGGCGTCCGCGGACCAGGACAGCGCTCCGATGGCGTCGTTCTTCTGCCGGTAGACGCCCCAGGTGATGCCGTGGTGGTCGGCCAGGCCGATCGCGCCGGTGCTGTCGCCGTCCGTCAGCCACCCCTGGTCCGCGCAGTGCCACCGGCGGTTCAGGGGTCCGCGCCGGACCTTCCAGTCGCCGATCACCGCGTCGCCCCCGGGATGGCGCAGCGCGGTGCGCAGACCCCCGCGCCCGACCGGCACCGCCGAGGGCGCCGCCGCGGCGGCCCAGGAGTCCAGGGCGAAGGGCAGACCCTGCCCGCCGACGGGCAGGGGACAGACCGTCACGTTCGAGTCGTCCCGCGCGACGTAGAGGCACCAGACGTCGCCGCGCACCGCGCACAACGCAGGCCGGAAGGCGCTCACCGCGTCGCCCGTCGGGAGCGGCTCCGGGGCGCTCCACCCGGTGTCCTCGAGCGTGCTCCACATGACCGCGCCGTCCGAGGGACGCAGAAAGGCGGCGTACAGGCCGTCCCGGTGCGCACACAACGAGGGCGTCGTCGCATCGGGCCACGGAGGTGCCTGAGCGGCCGTCCAGCCGTCCGGCCCCAGCACGCTCACCCCGATCTCTCCCGCGGCCTCTCCCACGGCCGGGACGGCCCCGGCACGCGGGCTCGTACCGGCGGGTGCGGATTCCGGGCGTGGCCGGTCGAGGATGTCTGGTCTGCGGACGACGGGCATGCAGCACTCCCTGCTCTCGTGGGGCCGCGCGGAAGCAATGGCGGCTGCCTCATGTTCGGAGCAGGAGCCCTGCCGGACGGGAAAGGGCACACCGGTTCACCCCAACGGCCGCCCGGACGGCGACAGGGGCCGGACGCCGCCGAAGCGGCACCCGGCCCCTGTCGTTGCCGAGGCGGCCTCCTACGCGTACGCAAGCGATGCGTGAAGGCCGCTGCAGCGGGCCCGTGGTGGGGTCACGTCATGGGATCGAGGTCCCTCGGACGCCGGTCGTCGCGCTCGCCGGTCTGCTCGCGCAGTCGGCGCGCCTTGTCCTGCAGGCGCTGACGCTCCTGCGGGTCGGTCGCGCGCTCGGCGGCCTGCTCGATCTCACGGACCTGCCGACGCAGTTGCTGCTGCTCCTGCTCACGGCCACGGGACTTGTCTGCTGCGCTCATGATCACTCCTTTGTGAACGGGAAGAGCGGGCGGCACCAGCGAAACAGCGGACCGTCGCCCGCGCACCTCGAACGGTCACGGACCGCCATACACGCAGGTCGTGGGGCGTAAGGCGGCGGGACGCGCAGTCGGCGACACCGCCTGCGGGGCGTCGCGCGGCGGCGCCGCTCGCGTGGCACCACCGACCGCCGCGTCACGGGCGCGTCCGGCGGACCGGCATGCGACAGCCTGCCGGGGCCGGGACGTGTACCGAAGTCAGGGGCAGGTCGGGGGAGTTGGGGGAAGGGGCGCCGCCGTCGGGGCGGTGTCGGGGGTGCCCGGCTCGCGCAGGGGACGCAGCAGGAGTCCGCCGAGAGCGGGGAGGGCGATGAGCGGTGCGAGGGCGGTCTGCAGGGAGGTGGCGTCCGCGAGCGCGCCGACGGCGGGGCTCGCGATGCCGCCGACGCTCACCGCCAGGCCCAGCGTGACGCCGCCGGCGGTGCCGACCCGTCGGGGCAGGTAGTCTTGGCCCAGGGTGATGTGCAGGGAGAACGGCACGTACAGACCTGCCGACGTGAGGGCGACGCACACGTACAGGAGGGGTCCGGGGACGAGGACGACACCGGCGACGGCCGGGACGGTCAGGGCGTAGGACCAGCGCACGACCGTGATGCGGCTGAAGCGGGTGGCGAGCCTCCCGCCGGCCACGGTGCCCACCGCGCCCCCGAGGTAGAGCAGGAACAGGGCGGCGGTACCGGCGAGTTCGCCGCCCGAGGTGCGCTGGCGCACGTACACGGCGACGAACGCGCTCAGCCCGACGAAGACCACCGAGCGGCACACGACGGCGCCGGACAGTCTGATGAAGGACCGCCAGTCGTCCACGCCTCCCGGCTCGTTCGCGGGGCCGGGGACCGGCGGGCCGGGTGACGTGTCCCGCCGCAGGGCGGCCACGCAGAGCGCGGCTCCGGCCAGGGCCGGGACGATGAGCAGAGGTGAGGTGTGCAGACCGCCGGTGGTGACGACCGCGGAGACCACCAGGGGCGCGGCAGCGAAGCCGAGGTTGCCGCCGAGCGAGAACCAGCCCATCGCGGTGTGGCTGCCACGGCTCGCGCCGCGCGCGGCACGGGCGGCCTGCGGGTGGTAGGCGGCCACCCCAATTCCCGACAGGGCGACCGCCGCCAGCGTGAGGGCGTAGGAGTCGCTCACGCCGGCGAGCGCCACGCCCGCGCCGCCCACCACCGTGCTCACCGGAAGCAGCCACGGCATGTTCCACCGGTCGGTGAGCGCCCCGAACAGCGGCTGCACCACCGAGGACAGCAGCGAGGCGGCCAGCACGACACCGGAGGCGGCGGCATAGGTGTAGGCCCGCTCCGAGACGAAATACGGCACGAGCGCGGCCACCGCGCCCTGGTAGACGTCCACACACGCGTGGCCCAGGGACAGCAGCGTGATCCGACGGATGCGGGGGATGCGATTCTTCGACACCCCTCGATCGTCGCCACGGCCCGGTCGGCGCGCTTCCGATAAAATGCCCATCCATGCCGGAGATCCGCCACACTCCCCAGGCGCCCACCCGCGCGCAGAAGCTGGCCCCGGGCGAGAGCATCGACGCCCATCGCCACGACGACCACCAGATCGTCTATGCGGGCACGGGAGTCGTGGCCGTGACGACCGACGCCGGGACCTGGTTCGCCCCGGGCACCCGCGCCATCTGGGTCCCCGCGGGCTGCGTCCACGCCCACCGCGCGTACGGCCACCTGGAGTTGCACCTGCTGGGCCTGCCCGCCCGCACCAACCCCCTCGGTCTGCACACCCCTGCTGTGCTGACCGTCAGCCCCCTGCTGCGCGAACTGATCCTCGCGTGGACGCGCGGCCCCCGCGACGACACCCCCGAGCGCCGGCGCCTGCGCGCGGTCGTCCTCGACCAGCTGCGTGCCTCGCCCCAGCAGCCCGTCCACCTGCCGGCTCCCGCCGATCCCCGCCTCGCGGCGGTCTGCGACCTCCTGCACGACGACCCGGCCGATGCACGCACCCTGGCCGCGCTGGGTGTTGCGGTGGGAGCCGGTGAGCGCACCCTCAGCCGCCTCTTCCGCCGCGAACTGGGCATGACCTTCCCGCAGTGGCGCACCCAGCTGCGCCTCTACCACGCCCTGCGGATGCTGGCCGACGACGTGCCCGTGACCACGGTCGCCCACCGCTGCGGATGGTCTTCCACCAGTGCCTTCATCGACGTCTTCCGCCGCGCCTTCGGCTGCACCCCCGGCAGTCACCACCGGCGGCCTTGAACGGTCCGCTGGTCCCCGTCCCCGTCCCCATCCCCGCACATCGCCTGCGTCCGGTATCCCTGGCCACCAATGGGGCGGCGAGCCCGGCAGGTTGATGCGCAAGAGGGGACGGAAGTCCGTTCCCGGCCGCATGGCGAGGCCGGGAACCCGCGGGCAACGGCCGGTGTCAGTGGGGGTACTGGGCGCCTCCGCCCTGCTGCCCGGGGACCGGGCCACCGAAGCCTGCCGCACCGAGCTGCTCGAACCGTTCCTGGACGTTGGCGGCGAACACCCGCTGCTCGGAGCCCGGGTAGGGCTGCTGGGCGTTCATGGCCACCGTCAGGACTCCGCTGACCGGCGCCTGGGGTGACGTGCGCACCGGAGTGCACAGGAAGCTGAAGTCCTGGGGCGCGGGGGAGTCGTAGGTGGTGAGGGACGCGCGGGGGAGCGTGGTGGTCCGGCCGGTGTGGAAGGCCTCGTCCATCGCGTTGAAGACTCCGACGGCGTCGAGTCCGGCCAGGACGTGCCGTCCCGGGCTGAACTGGGGGACCATGCCGAAGGCGGCTCCCTGCTTGCCGTTGGCGTAGCGCAGGAGGTGCTCGGGGCCTTCGGTGAGCATGATCGGGAAGGGCGCGCCGTCGAACACGGCGAACAGCTCCTGCTGCTGGGCGAGCAGGCTGTCGCGCAGCCTGAACTCGGACAGAAGCGTCTCGGTGAGCTCCTGCATGCCCTCCTTGAGCTTGCGGTCCCAGGTGCGGGCCACCACGTCGGCCACGCACACGGTGCCGAGGATCATGCCGGTGTGGTCCCGCAGCGGCGTGCCGAGGTAGGAGCGCACTCCCATGTCGTTGACCAGGGGGTTGCCCCGGAACCGCGGGTAGTCGAACACGTCGTCCAGGGCGAGCTGGGACCCCTGGGCCACCACATGGGGGCAGAAGCCGTAGTCGCTGGGTGCTTCGCGGGCTATGTCGCTGAGGTCGAAGACGATGCCGCGGCCCTCGGAGGCCGTGTGGTCGTCGGGAGATGACGGCGGGACGTACATCCCGCGGAACATCTGCCGCTCGTCGTTGATGAAGTTGACCATGGCGAGGGGTGCCTGGGTGAAGGTGGCGGCAAGTCGCGCCACTCGGTCGAACGTTGCCTCGGCCTCGACGCTGTTGAGGCCGAGAACCTGCAGCCGGAGCCTGCGTTGTTCGGCCGCGCGCCCGGTCTGATCAGATGTCAGGGGATCCATGCGCCAGATGTAATCAGATCCTGGCCCTCCGCATCGGCGCACCGGAATCATTTCTGTGCCATGTGGGACACCCGGATCGCCCGGCGCGCACGGTCGCATGCCCTCGGGCCAGCGGTTCCTTGGCCAGGCCCAACGGTGAATCCGGTCCAAAGCGGGCAACGGTTCACCACTGGGCGATCACTTCCCGCCAATCCACGAACCGGAACGAGCCGAAGGGGTTTGACATATGACAATCATGCGGTGGGTAAGCATGCGGTCGGCGGATCGGGTGATCGCAGGGAGGGGAACAGCGCGGTGGGTCGAGTGCGGTTCGGGCTGCGGGCTCACTGCCGCCCCAGGCACGGGCGAGCGCGCCCGTCGGGCCCTGGTGGTGTGCACGGTGCCGTCTTCCCGGAACATCCCACGACAGGGCCGGTGCGCGGCGAGGTCCTCGCCCCGACACCGCAACCCCCCTGCGCAACGGCGCAGTTCACCGTGACCCGGCGCCCCCTCGGCCGCGCCCCGACGACCCCGACGAGGACGCTTCCCCGAGCCGCGTGCGCGGCGCGGTCCTCGCCGCCCGCGGGCGGCAGTTGTGCCTTTTCGTGAGCCACTGCGACGGACGAACCACCGCGACAGACGAGACACCGGTGCCCCTGTGCCCGACATCGCGAGGCCAGGGTCCGCTTCACTGTGTGACCCGGCCGCACCGACCGGATCCCCGGGGGCCTTTCGCGCGCGGCAGCGTGGCCGCTCGCAAACGCCCGTGGCAGCCCCGGACATTTCACGGAACGACGTGAACAGCCCCCTCCCGCCACACCGTCGGGAAGCATCGAAGGAGTGTTCTGATGAACAGGTCGGACGTGGACGCACGCTCGGTGGCGGTGATCGGCATGGCCTGCCGGCTCCCCGGCGCGTCGGGGACCGACGAGCTGTGGGCACTGCTGCGGGACGGTGTGGACGTCACGAGCGAGACCCCGCCTGAACGCTACGACGTCGACACCCTCTACTCCGAACGTCCCGGGCCCGGCATGATCGGCAGCCGCCGCGCGGGCTATGTCGACCAAGTCGCCGACTTCGACGCCGAGTTCTTCGGGATGTCCGCCACCGAGGCGACGGAGCTCGACCCGCAGCAGCGGCTGCTGATGATGACGGCCTGGGACGCCCTGGAGGACGCGGGCCGACGGCCCGACGAACTGGCCGGCAGCCGCACCGGCGTCTTCGTCGGCAACGCCCGCTCGGACTACCTGGAGATGAGGTTCCGTCAGGGCCTGGAGGCGGCGACCGCCTCGCAGTTCCACAACTACCGCTCACTGCTGCCGGCCCGCCTGTCCTACGTCTTCGACCTCCGCGGCCCCAGCGTCGTGGTGGACACCGCCTGCTCCTCCTCGCTGGCGGCCGTGCACAGCGCCGTGCAGAGCCTGCGCGCGGGAGAGAGCCCGCTGGCACTGGCCGCGGGAGTGAACCTCGCACTCCGTCCCGATGAAAGCGTCATGATGACCCAGGCCGGTGCCCTCGCGGCCGACGGCCGGAGCAAGTTCGGCGACGCGGGCGCCGACGGCCACGCGCCGAGCGACGCCGTGGCCGTCGTCGTGCTCAAGCCGCTGACCGACGCGCTCGCGGACGGCGACCGCATCCGGGCCGTCATCCAGGGCAGCGCCATCGGCAACGACGGCCGCACCGGCGACTCGCTGCTGACCCCCTCCATGGCGGGGCAGGTCGAGACGCTCCGGTGGGCGTACGAGGATGCCGGGGTCGACCCGGCCGACGTCGACTACGTCGAGGCGCACGGATCCGGCTCACCGGCGCTGGATCCGCTGGAGCTCAGTGCGCTCGGCGAGGTCCTGGGGGAGGGCCGGCCCGCCGACCGGCCGCTGCTCGTCGGCTCGGTCAAGACGAACATCGGCCACGCGGAAGCCGCCGGCGGCATGGCCGGGCTGATCAAGGCCGTGCTCTGCCTCGAGCACGGCCAGGTGCCGCCCAGCCTGCACCTCACCACCGCCAACCCCGCGGTCGCCTGGGACGAACTGCCGCTGCTGATACCGCAGAAGCTCCACGACCTGCCCGACCCCGGCCGCCCTGCCCTCGCGGGGATCTCCGGCCAGGGCTCCTCGGCCCTCAACGCGCACGTGGTGATCCGGCAGGCCGACCCCCGGCCTGCCGACCCGGCCGAGGCCGCCGACGGCACGCCGTACGTGCTCGTGCTGTCCGCCCGTACCGCCGCGGCACTGGACGCGCTGGCCCGCGCCTACACCGCCTACCTCGGCCCCGACGGCCCGGGCGGCGCGTACCCCCTCCGCGACATCTGCTACAGCGCGGCCACCCGCCGTCAGCACCACGAACACCGCCGTGCCGTCATCGGGGCGTCCCACGAGGAGATGGCGGCCGCACTCGCCGGGGCCGGGCAGCCGGCCGGGCAGGACGCGGCCCCCGAGATCCTGGCCACGGCCGCGGACCGCTACCGCGAGGGCAGGCCGGTGGACTGGGACGAGGTGTTCGGCAAGGAGGGCCGCTTCGTCCCGCTGCCCCGCTACCCGTGGCAGACCAAGCGGTACTGGCCCGGTGAGGAACGGGACGAGGGCGAGGGCGACCTCGCGGCCTGGGTGCTGCGCGAGCACGCCCGCATCCCCTTCGACGACGATTCCGCGCTCGCCGACATCGGCATCGACTCGCTCGCGAAGCTGCGGCTCATCGTGGAGCTGTCGAAGAAGACGGGCCGTGACGTCGATCCCGAGGACTTCGCCCGGCTGCGCACGGTCGGCGCCCTGCGCGAGTGGATCCACGCCCTGGAGGCGGCCACCTCATGAGCGACCCCCAGACCGCGTACGCGTGGTTCGCCCGCTCCGCCGCCGCCTTCGGCGACGACTGCGTCGCCCTGGAAGTCGGTGAGGAACGACTGACCTATGCCGACCTGCGCGACCTCGCCGAACGGCTCGCCGCCCGGCTCGTCGCGGCCAACGGAGGCGACGCGCCCCGGCGCGTCGGGCTCCTGGCGAGCCGCTCGGTGACCGCGTACGCCGGCTACCTCGCCATCCTGCGGACCGGCGCGGCCGTCGTGCCCCTCAACCCCGAGCATCCGCGGGCCCGCACCGCCGACATCGTCAAGGCCGCGGGCCTGGAACTGGCCGTGGCCGACGCCTCCGGGGCCGAGTCCGCCGACCCCGGAATCCCCCTGCTCGTGGCCGGCCCCGAGGACCTGGACGCACTGCGGGCCGGGCCGCCGCCCGAGCAGGTGCACCGGGAGGCGGACCCGGACGACGTCGCCTACATCATCTTCACGTCCGGGTCGACGGGCACGCCCAAGGGAGTGCCGATCCTGCACCGCAACCTCTCCGCCTACCTCGGCCACGTGGCGTCCCGCTACGACGCCGGGCCGGGCAGCCGGCTCTCGCAGACCTTCGACCTCACCTTCGACGGCTCCGTGCACGACCTGTTCGTCGCCTGGGCTTCCGGGGGCACCCTCGTGGTCCAGCAGCGCAGCCAGCTCATGTCACCGGTGAAGACGGTCAACGCCCAACGCCTCACGCACTGGTTCTCCGTGCCGTCGCTGATCACCTTCGCGTCACGCCTGGGCACACTGGCGCCCGGCAGCATGCCCACGCTGCGCTGGAGTGTGTTCGGCGGTGAGCCGCTGCTCCGGGCGGCTGCGGAGGAATGGCAGGCGGCGGCGCCCGGCAGCACGCTGGAGGTGCTCTACGGCCCGACCGAACTCACCGTCTCCTGCACCGGCTTCAGGCTGCCCCGTGACCCGGCCGACTGGCCCGCCACGGCCAACGGGACGGTGCCGATCGGGACGTGCCACCCCTCGCTCGACCTCCTGCTGCTCGACGAGGACGACAGGCCGGCCGACACCGGTGAGCTGTGCATCCGCGGCCCCCAACGGTTCCCCGGCTATCTCGAACCGGCGAACAACGCGGGCCGGTTCCTGCCCTCCGAGAACAGCGGAGCCGCCCAAGCCGCCCTGCACGACGGCGCGGCCGTGCCGGACGACACCGCGACAGGCCCGCCGACCGACCGGCACTGGTACCGCACCGGGGACCGCGCCACCATGCACGACGGCCACCTCGTCCACCTCGGACGGACGGACCACCAGGTCAAGATCCGCGGTCATCGCATCGAACTCGGCGAGATCGAGGCCCTGCTCAGGGAGCAGCCCGGTGTGCGTGACGCGGTCGTGCTCGCCGTCCCGGCCCCCGACGGCGAGCCCGAGCTGAAGGCAGCCGTCAGCGGCGACGACTGCGCTCCCCAGCGGCTGTACGCGGGACTGGGCGACCGGCTGCCGCCGTACATGTTGCCGAGCCGGATCGCCGTCCTCGACGTCCTGCCGCTCAACGCCAACGGCAAGATCGACCGGAACGCCCTGCTCGCCGAACTCGGGCGCGCTCACTGACCCCACGGCCGTCCCGCCCGCCCCCACGAGAGGGCACCCTCCGTCCCCCCGTCCGGAGCTGTCGCCCGAGTCCGCCCCCGAGGCGGGCTCGCGGCTCCCACCCGGCACCGATGTCTGTGAGGCATGCACATGTTCGACGCCATTGTGGTAGGGGCGCGCTGCGCCGGAGCTCCCACCGCCATGCTGCTCGCTCGCGCGGGTCACCGGGTCCTCATGCTCGACCGGGCGTCCTTCCCCTCCGACACCCTCTCGACCCACCTCATCCACCAGCCCGGCGTCGCGGCACTCGCCCGCTGGGGCCTGCTGGAGACCGTACGGGCCTCTGGCTGCCCGCCCCTGGACCACGCGGTCTACGAGGTGGCCGACATCCGCCTGGAGGGCTGCGCCCGGGGCGTGGAGGGGCAGCGAGCCGGCTACGCCCCACGCCGCCACGTGCTCGACACGATCCTGGTGGACGCGGCCGTCGCCGCCGGCGTCGACTTCCGCGACCGGTGCTCCGTGACCCGCCTCCTGCACGACGAGACGGGGCGCGTCGTCGGCGTGGAGGGCCGGCACCAGGGCCGCGCCTTCACCGAGCGGACCCGCCTCGTGATCGGCGCGGACGGCATGCGCTCCACGGTCGCACGGCTCAGCCGCGCGGGCTGCACCGTGCAGGACCCCCGGCTGACATGCGCCTACTACGGCTACTGGCAGGACGTGCCGGCCACCCTCGAACTGTACGAGAATCCGCAGAGCTGGGTGGCCGCCGTACCGACCAACGACGACGCCACGCTCGTCCTGACCTACTTCCCGCAGTCCCGTTTCGAGGAGGTCCGCACCGACGCGCGCACCGCCTACCTGGGGCAGATACGCGCCACCGCGCCGGCGCTGTACGAAAGGCTCCAGGGCAAACGCCGCATCGAGCGACTGCGCGGCACGGGCGACCAGCGGAACTTCTTCCGGCAGGCGACCGGCCCCGGCTGGGCGCTGGTGGGCGACGCAGGACACCACAAGGACTCCATCACCGCACGCGGGATCAGCGACGCGTTCCTCCAGGCGGAAACCCTGGTGCGGCGCGTCGGCGGCCTCCTCGGCGGCGACCCGCTCCGGCTCGACCGAGCGCTCCGGGACTACGCCGACGACCGGGACGCCGCCCTGCTCCCGGGCTACGAGTCCACACTGGCGGTCGCGCAACTGGCCCCGCACGAGCAACGGCTCTCACTGCTGCGCGCGGTGGAGCGGGACAAGGACCTCACGGCCATCTATTTCGACATGGTCGCCGGTATTGAGACCGTCAGCGCCCTTTACACCCCAAAGTTGCTCGCCCTGTTGTGACCGTTGCGTTGCCATGTGCTCCACACTGCGACTCCCGTGTGACGGTGCGCCATGATCCTGGTACGGTTCAACGGCCCGCCGACTCCGGCTGACCATTTGTCAAGTCGGCGCGCGCTAGGGGTTCTTGAGCATTTTGGACGGTCCCTAACTGCCATCAGTGTTTCGCTGCCGTACGAGGAATCAGATGCCAGGCACCCGCGACCGGCGGACCAGTCACAGGTCCGGCCCCCGCAGATCCATCCGACTGCCGTTCGCCCTGTCCCTAGCCGTTCCGGCGGTCCTCCTCACCGGAGTGTGGGGTTACACGGCGACCGGGCTCGTCGACGAGCAGATACAGCTGCGCGACGAGACGGACCGCGTCACCTCCGCGGGGCAGCCCGCGCACGCCGTCCTGTCCCGGCTCCAGGACGAGCGCCGTCTCACCGCCGCGTGGCAGGCCGCCCGTACCAGCGCCTCCCGCGCAGCCCTCGAGGGCGCCCGCAGCAGAACCGACGCCGCCGTCGAGGAATTCCGCCGGATCTCGCCCGCGGGGCTGGACACCACACCCCTGAAGGACCGGGCCGGCCGGCTGAACGAATCGCTGGACGCGCTGTCCGACCGCCGTGCGGCGATCGACGAACGCACCCTCGGCGACGACGACGCCTTCGCCTACTTCACGGACGGCATCACCCACGCCACCGCCCTGATCGCCACGGCGACCCGGACCGACGACGGGAGCGTCGCCCACGCCGCCGCCGCCACGTCGTCCCTGGTGCGGCTCACCGAGATGCTCTCCCGCGAGGACGCGCTGATCGCCGGCGCCCTGCCCTCCGGCAGGCTGGACGCCGCCACCCGGGCCCGGTTCGGCCAGTACCTCGCAATCCAGCGGGAGGCACTCGCGGACCTGGACACCGGTGACCTCCCCACGAGCCAGGCCACCGCCTACGAGCGGCTCACCGACGGGCCGTCCTGGACGGAACTGGTGTCGATCGAGGACGCCGTGGCCGCCGACCGCGACACCGCACTGCCGACGTCGGCAGGCGGATGGCCGGAGGCGGCCGACAGCGTCGTCGACGGACTGCAGCAGCTGGACGCCGACGCCCTCGCGCACGTGGCGGACACCGCCACGGATCAGGCCGACGACCTCGTCCTCGGTTTGATCCTCGGCTCCCTCGCCACCCTGGCCGGCCTCGCCTTCGTCGGCGTCCCGGCCCTGCGGGCACGGCGGGAGCTGACCGACCGGCTCTCCCGCCTCCACCGGAAGACCGAGGACCTGGCGGGCGCCCGGCTGCCCCAGGTCCTCGCCCGGATCGAGCGGGGAGAGCGGGTCGAACCCGCCGAACTCCTTCCGAGTGCCGAGCAGCCCACCGACGACCTCGGACGGCTCGAAGCGGCGATCGACCGCCTCGCACGCGTCGCCGTGGAGACCGTCGCCCACCAGTCCCTCGGACGCGAGGGAACGGAAAAGGTATTCGCCCAGCTCATCCGACGCACGCAGATCCTGATCCACCGCCTCATCTCGCTGCTGGACGACCTCGAGCGCAAGCACGAGGACTCGGACCTGCTGAAGGACATCTTCAAGGTCGACCACCTCGCCACCCGTGTGCGGCGGCACTCGGAAAACCTCGTGATCCTCGGCGGATCCCCGCCCACGCGCCGTATGACCGCCCCCGTCTCCATCACCGATGTGATGCGCAGCGCCGTGGCGGAGACGGAGCAGTACACCCGGGTCAGGGTCAAGAACCTGCCTCCCGGCCGGCAGGTGTCCATCGCCGGGCGGGCCGTCGCCGACGTCACCCACCTCCTCGCGGAACTCATCGAGAACGGCACGAGCTTCTCCCCGCCGGACACCCAGGTGTTCGTCAGCGCGACGAAGGTCGCCCGGGGCCTGGCCCTCCATGTCGAGGACCACGGCCTCGGGATGCCGGAGGAGCACCGCGCCCGCGCCAACCACCTTCTCGCGCACCCGCCCAAGCTCGACATGACGACGCTGGGCGAGGACCCCCGCCTCGGACACTTCGTCGTGGCCCGGCTCGCCGAGCGCCACAAGATCAAGGTGGAGCTGCGCGAGTCCGTCTACGGCGGCACCCTCGCCATCGTGCTCGTGCCGACGCCCCTGCTCGAGGAGCACGACTCCCCGCTTCTGGAGCAGCTCAAGACAGCGGCCTCGGCGGTCGAGCCGGCGCAGCGGGCGGAGCCCGCCCGCCCGGCCGCGGCCGACGCGCCGGGCGGCGACACGGTCGTGCTCAACGCGGTCGCGGGCGGCACGCCGGGCCCCGGTGCCGGCGCCGCGTACCAGCCGCCGCGCATCGATCAGCACGGGTATCCCGAGTACGGAGGTGCAGGTCTGTTGCCGCCCACATCGGCTCACTCGCCGGCGCAGTCCCCGATGGCCGCGGAGTGGACGCCTCCCCAGGAGCATCCCGATCCCGAGACACGGCATCAGGAGCCCGCCGGGTACGACCGCGCGCAGGAACCGTCCGGGCCCCTGACGACTCCTCGGATCCTTCCCCAGCGGACCAAAGGAGCCAGCCTCGCACAGCAGTTGCGCAAGGAAGCGGCGCAGGCCGAGGCGCAGGAGCGGGACGACGAGGAGGAGACCGGCGGTCTCTCGCCAGGTGACTCGGCCCGCGCCATGATGGCCATCCAGCAGGGGATGAAGCGGGCGCGGATCGCCGATTCGGACAAGTCGGCTGGTGCGGATGGTCAGGCGGAGTCGCCGGGCCATGGCGCCAACTAACTGTGAGGGAACATTCAGCAATGACTGAGCAGGTACAAGCCGCTCCCCAGCTGGACTGGCTACTGGACAGCCTCGTGGACCAGATTCCGGAGATCCGCTGCGCCATCGTGCTGTCCGGGGACGGCCTCCTTATCGGCAAGTCCAAGGACCTCGGCAGGGACGACGCGGAGCACCTGTCCGCCGTCGGATCGGGCATGCACAGTCTCGCCCGCGGTGCCGCCCGTCACTTCCACGGCGGCGAGGTCCAGCAGACGGTCATCCAGATGGACAAGGCGTTCCTCTTCGTCACCGCCGCGGGCCGCGGAGCACGGCTGGCGGCCATCGCCTCCGAGGAAGTGGACGTCGGCATGATGGCGTTCGAGATGGGCACGCTCGTCAAGAAGGTCGGCAAGTACCTCAGTGCCGCGCCCCGCGTGCAGAGCTCCTTCCACGGTCATATTCAGGATGCCTGACGCGCGGTGGTCCGAAGAAGGGCAGGCCGGACGTCACGTCCGGCCGTACGCCATCACCGGCGGACGCACCCGCCACAGTCAGCACAGCTTCGCGCTGATCACGCTCGTCGTCACGCGGTCCCTGGACGACTCAGGTCATGAGCCGCTGGAGCCGGAGGCGGCCGAGATCCTGTCACTCTGCCGGGATCGCGCCGTGGCCGTCGCCGAGATCGCTGCCCATCTCGACCTGCCGGTGAGCGTGGTGAAGGTCCTGTGCGGTGACCTGCTCAACGACTCGCTGATCCTGGTCCAGGCCCCGCCGTCGGAGACGGACAAACCGAGCGTGGAACTCATCGAAAGGGTGATGGATGCTATCCGCCAGCTCTGAGCCGATCATGCCGACGGCACTGAAGATCCTGATCGCGGGCGGCTTCGGCGTGGGCAAGACCACCATGGTGGGCTCCGTGAGCGAGGTTCCCCCGCTGGAGACCGAGGAACGCATCACCGAGGTCAGTCGGGGCATCGACGATCTCGCAGGCGTGGAAGGCAAGTACGCGACCACGGTGGCCATGGACTTCGGGCGGATCACCGTCTCCCCGGAGCTGGTGCTCTACCTGTTCGGCACTCCCGGCCAGGACCGCTTCTGGTTCATGTGGGACGACCTGGCACTCGGCGCGCTGGGTGCCGTGGTACTCGCCGACACCCGGCGGCTCGACGCCTCCTTCGCCTCGGTCGACTTCTTCGAGGAGCGCAACATCCCCTTCGCGGTCGGAGTCAACTGCTTCGACGGCAGGCGGGACTGCACGAGCCGGCAGGTGCGCGAGGCGCTCGCCCTCGAACCGACCACACCGGTCATCCTGTGCGACGTCCGCGACCGCGAGTCCAGCAAGTCGGTGCTCCTCGCCCTGCTGGAAGCGGCGAAGGCCCAGGCGTCGGCACGTCTGGTGCCGATGGCCGGCCGCTGAGGTCCGGGGGCCGGCTGTGCGGCCGGCCCCCACCGGCTCAGCCCTCCCCAGCCGCCGCGGTAGTCGGCTCGTCGTCGAACTCCCAGGAGTGGCGCTTGAACTCGCGGAGGAAGTCGGGGTGGTCCTCCCAGTTCCTGGCGATGCGCTGCAGCACCTCCCAGTGGTGGGCGAGGGCCTGGTCGGCGATGTGCCGGATCTCCGCGTCCGCCGTCCGGCGCTGCTCGATGATCCCCTCCACCGCCGAGGCGGCGAGCACGGTGGCGCGCAGGGCACGCAGCGCGCGGGAGGTGTCGTCCATCCCGAAGCCGTGCGTGCTGCCCGTCGCGGCGTCGAAGAGCGGGGTGAGCCGCGCCTCGACGAAGGCCGTGATCCGCTGGAAGTGCTGATGGTCCATCAAGGCTCCGTCTCCTGCCGCGCCGGTCACCGGGCCCGGCGTCAAGGGTGAATGCGTGGTGCTGGGCGAGCCGTCCCGCGGGCCGGCCCTGGCGCAGGATAGCCGCAGTCGTCCCTCCTGCTTCGCCCACCGAAATGGGGGTACTCAGGCTGCCTCCGGACGCCCGCCGCAGAAGAATCGGCAGGGTTGGGCACCGGGCGGCCGGTACCCGCCCGGGGCGGCGGTGAAGGTTCCGGCGTCCGGTCACCACAACCGTGGAGGACACATTGAACCGGAACACGTCCGGCACCGCCGACGAGATCCCGGGCAGGCCCGCCCCGCAGCCCCCGACGTTCGAGGAACCGACGGAGCCCCGCGACCCGCTCCCGCCCAAACCGGACCAGAGCGGCCCCGCGACGGTCGGCCCCACCGGGCAGGCGACCGGAGCGGATCCCGCGGCCCTCGCGCAGGGCGGCGCGTTTGTGACCACGGCCCAGGGCACGCGGCTGTACGACACCGACCACTCCCTCAAGGCGGGGAGCCGAGGGCCGGTACTCCTCCAGGACCACCACCTGCGCGAGAAGATCACCCACTTCGACCACGAGCGCATCCCCGAGCGGGTCGTACACGCGCGCGGTGCCGCCGCCCACGGCGTCTTCAAGGGCTACGGCACCGCCGTCCGGGTCACCAAGGCGGCCTTCCTCGGCAAGGACGTCGAGACGCCCGTCTTCGTCCGCTTCTCGACCGTGCTCGGCTCGCGCGGCTCGGCCGACACCGTGCGGGACACCCGTGGTTTCGCGACCAAGTTCTACACGACCGAGGGCACCTTCGACCTGGTCGGGAACAACATCCCGGTGTTCTTCATCCAGGACGCGATCAAGTTCCCCGACATCATCCACGCCGGCAAGCCGCACCCGGACCGGGAGATCCCGCAGGCGCAGAGCGCCCACGACACGTTCTGGGACTTCGTCACCCTGCACACCGAAGCCACCCACCACACGCTGTGGAACATGTCCGACCGCGGCATCCCCCGTTCCTTCCGCATGATGGAGGGCTTCGGCGTGCACACCTTCCGGCTGGTCGACGCCGAGGGCGCGACGACACTGGTCAAGTTCCACTGGAAGCCGAAGCTGGGCGTGCACTCCATGGTCTGGGAGGAAGCACAGATCACCGGCGGCATGGACCCCGACTTCCACCGCCGAGACCTGGCCGACGCCATCGAGGCGGGCGCCTACCCGCAGTGGGAACTCGGCATCCAGACCTTCCCCGACAACGCCGAGCAGACCTTCGAGGGCATCGACCTCCTCGACCCCACGAACATCGTCCCCGAGGAACTGGCGCCGGTGCAGCCGATCGGCCTGCTCACCTTGAACGCCAACCCGTCCAACTTCTTCGCCGAGACCGAACAGGTGGCGTTCCACCCGGGCCACCTCGTCCCCGGTATCGACATCACCGACGACCCGCTGCTGTCCGGCAGGCTCTTCTCCTACCTCGACACCCAGATCAGCCGCCTCGGCGGGCCCAACTTCGCCCAGATTCCGGTCAACCGGACCCACGCGCCCGTCAACGACATGCTGCGCGACGGCATGCACCAGACGGCCGTGCACCGGGGGGTCGCTCCCTACCGGCCCAATTCCCTCGACGGGGGCTGCCCCTTCCAGGCCGGCGCGGACACCGCCGCCTACATCGAGGTGCCGCGCGACGTGCCGGCGGCGCAGAAGGTCCGCGATGCGCCCGCTTCGTTCGACGACCACTTCAGCCAGCCCCGGCGTTTCTGGCTGAGCATGTCCCCGCCGGAGCGCCAGCACATCATCGCCGCCTACTCGTTCGAACTCGGCAAGTGCTACGAGCAGGCCATCAAGGAGCGGGGCCTTCAGGTCCTCGCCAATATCGACCCGGAGCTGTGCGAGGGCGTCGCCGCCGCTCTCGGGCTGCCCGCGCCCAAGGCGACCGAGCCCCTGGCATCCGTCGAACCGAGCCCGGCCCTGTCGCAGATCGGCCGGAGCTGGCCGGTGGACGGCCGCGTCATCGGCATCGTCGCGGACGCGGGCTGCGACCTCGACGGTGTCCGGACGGTGCGCCGGTCCGTGCTCGACGCCGGCATGGTCCCGCTGGTCATCGCGCCCAGCGGCGGCGAACTGGGCACGGACGGCGACCCGGTCGCGGTCCAGCGCACCTTCGCGACGGCCCGGTCGATCGAGTTCGACGCGCTCGTCCTCGCCGGCGCCCCCGTCCCGGCCGACGACGCCTTCGGCGCCCGGGACGCCAAGGCGGGCGACGCCGTCGCCCGGCAGAACGCCTCATCCGACCCGCGCGTCCTGCTGATGGTCTCGGAGGCCTACCGGCACGGCAAGGCAATCGGTGGCTGGGCCGGAGCCGACAGGGTCCTGCAGGCAGCCGGCGTTCCCGCTGATGCGCCCGGCGTGGTGAGCGGGGACGGCGGCGACACCACGCTCGGGCAGATCACCGAGCTCCTCGGCCGCCACCGGGTCTGGGAACGCTTCGACACCGCCTGACACGGTCCGCTCGTCCCGTCGGCCTGGCCCCGGAAAGGGGAGCGGCCGACGGCGTCCTCCCGGCCGGACCACTGCTTCCGTCGGCCGCGACCCCTGACGGTGTCCTCGGGGCGGTGGGCCGTGCGCCGCAGCGGATCAGACCAGGAGCGCGGCGGCCTGCCGGCGCGCCTCCCGCAGCCAGGACGTGCGGGAGGCGGCGGTCGAATCGGTCACCGTGCGGAAGACGACCCGGCGCACGTCCTCGACACCCACGTACGGCAGGACGCACGCCGACCAGATCCGGTCCAGCGGGTCCCCGAACTCGCCCTCCTCGCGGTCCGCGGGAGTGTCCGAGGTGTTCAGTACGAGGGCACGGCCGGCCGTCAGCAGCCCGGCGGGCTCGCCCTCGGCCGACGCGAGCTTGTACGCGACGCCCGGCGCGAGGACGCGCTGCACCCAGCCCGTGAGAACGGCCGGCGGCATGCCCCACCAGTTCGGGTGCACGAAGACCAGGGCATCGAGCCTGGCCACCTCCGCCCGGTGCAGGGCCACCTGCGCATCGACGGGCGCGGCGGCCGGTCCCACCGTCCGAGTCTCGTCCGCGCCGAGCACGGGCGGGAACCCCTCGGCGCACAGGTCGTGCGCGAGCACCTCGCACCCGCGGCCGCGCAGCTCCTCCACCACGGCGTCGAACACGGCGCGGTTGAAACTGCCGGGCCGCGGGTGAGCGAGATACACCCCTGCGCGCATGGTTCCCCCATCACAGACTTCGTCGTTGTCGTCACGGCCGGTCGGGCGCGGACGTCCGGAGCGAGCGACGTCGTGCTCCCCGCGCACGGACGGGCCTGCCCGGTGCCGACGATACGTCAACTGCCTGACACCACGTGTTCGGCTGCGCAGATATCCGCTGGACGCCGTTGTCCCTCCGCCGGAATGCGGGACCTCAGGACGGACGGGCCATCACATACACGCGGTCGGTCGCCGCTTCCTCGGGGTAGTGGCTCCGCTCCAGCGTCGCCCGGACGGCGAAACCGGCACCTCGCAGTGCTTCCGCGACCGTCTCGGTCGTGAAGAAGTGGAAATCCACGTCCACGTCGTGCCCCCACCATTCGGCGAGGTGGCGGACCTCGGTACCGCGATGGAAGGCGACGAGGAGGAGACCGGAGGGCTTCAGTACGCGGCGCATCTCCTCGAAGGCGGGGCGCAGTTCGCCGGGCTGGAGGTGGATGACGGAGTACAGCGCGACGACCGCGCCGAACTCTCCGTCCGCCGCGGGAAGGCGCAGGATGTCGCCCTCCCGGAACTCCGTCCCCGGGTGTTCGCGGCGGGCGATCGTGACCATCGCGGGGGAGAGGTCGATCCCCACCGGCCGGACGCCGTGGTCCGCGAGCCATGCCGCCACATGTCCGGGCCCGCAGCCCAGATCCGCGACCGGCGCACCGGGGCCGGCCTCCTCGGCGAGCGCTGCCAGGAGCGCCCTGTCCAACGGTTTGCGGTCGAGCTCGTCCGCGATCCGCGCAAGGTACTCATCGGCCACCGTGTCGTAACTCAGGCGCACCCGCTCGTGATTGCTCTCGCCGACCATGTGCTAAGGATCGCACGGCACCGTCCGGAGCCATGGGGCCGCGTCCGAGTACCACAGGCACGACGCCGGTAGCGGGAGAACGAGGCCACGACGACCGGATCGCATGCCAGGGGAGCGGATTTCGGCCAACGATCCGCCGCACACGCATCCGCAGACAACCGCCTGCCCCTCACACCCCTCTCACCGCACAGACACACCTTCGCGACCTCGTCACCACGCCCGGACCGGTATGCGGCCCCGGCCGCCCGACCGGTCCGCGCGAGGGATCGTCCACCGTCCCTCACCCACGTCAGAGAACGAGAACGAGGAATGATGACCCGAACCCCCCATGCCCGCCTCAGGCGTCCGGTGATCGCCGGTGCCGCGGCGATCGCCGTCGTCGCCGGCGTCGTCGCCGCCGCGCCCGACGGGAAGCGGGCGCAGCCCGCACCGAAGCTCAGCCTCATCGCCGCGTCGACGTCCGTGACCCTCGACTCGTGGAAGGAGGAACCGGGCGTCTACCTCGACCTCGGCACCTACGTCACCGCCGAGAACGGCCCCCTCGAACTCAAGGTGACCCGCAAGTCCTACAAGGACCCCGTCGTCGCCACGCAGATCATCCGCGACGGCAGGACGACCCGGACCAAGACGCTTCCCGCGGGACTGGTGAAGGACTTCTCGGGACTGCCGGGATTCGCTGAGATCACCGTCACCGACACGGCGGGCCGGACGGTGCTGAAGAAGGCGGAGGCCTTCTGCCCGAACAACGCCTCCGGCCGGGTACGCCCCGACGCGCCGTCCACGTCGCACTATCCCGAGGGCTGCCCGGTCAACCCGTTCACGCTCGGCTCGGTGTGGGGGGTCGAGAACGGCTGGGCCTCCAACACGTACTCCGGCTACTACTCCGACAAGGCCGACCTGCCCGCCGGCCAGTACACCGCCAAGGTGTCCATCGCGAAGCGCTACCGCGACCACTTCGGCATCGCGGACAAGCCCCAGACGATCAAGGTCACGGTGCGCGAACGCAGTTGGGACGAGGGCGGCGGTGCGGCGGGCGCCGCGGAGCACCGGTCGCACGGCGCCGGGCACGCGCATCACCAGGGACAGCGCACCGCCCCGCCGGCGGCCGCGACGAGCGGCGCCGGCCCCTCGTACAACGTGGGTCACGGCCCCTACCCGCCGGCCCCTCCGGCGCTTCCCTGGGCGCTGAAGAAGGCCGGGCTCGCCGCCGCGAGGGTGGGCGACGGCGCGGGCCGGACCGACGGTTCACGCCGCGCCCCGGCGGCGAAGGCCGCCGCGAAGCGGCCCACGGGACGCGCCACCGTCCCCGACGTGCCCAAGCCCGACCTGCGGTCGCTGCCCGCCTACGGCATCACCATCAGCGACGGGGGAGACGACGTTCCCAGCAAGGACTACCTCGCCTTCAGCGCCAACGTCTGGAACGCCGGCCCCGCCCAGCTCGTCGTGGACGGCTTCCGCGCCCCCGGCAAGAAGCTGATGGACGCCTACCAGTACTTCTACGACGCCAAGGGGAAGCAGGTCGGTTACACCCCGACCGGCACCATGGAGTGGGACCCGCGCCCCGGACACGAGCACTGGCACTTCACCGACTTCGCCAGCTACCGGCTCCTCAAGGCGGACAAGAAGGAGGCGGTGCGCAGCGGCAAGGAGGCGTTCTGCCTGGCCAACACGGACGCCGTGGACTACACGGTGAAGAACGCCAACTGGCACCCACAGAACACCGACCTGTCCACCGCCTGCGGGCAGGAGAACTCCATCTCCGTCCGCGAGGTCCTCGACGTCGGCTCCGGTGACACCTACACCCAGGATCTGCCCGGTCAGTCCTTCGACATCACCGGCCTCCCGAACGGCACGTACTACATCCAGGTGCTGGCCAATCCGGAGAAGCGGCTGAAGGAGACCGACCTGCGCAACAACAGCGCGCTCCGCAAGGTCGTGCTGGGCGGTGTGCCGGGGGCCCGTACGGTCAAGGTGCCGCCGCACGACCTCGTCGACGGCAACTGACCGTTCCTCACCTCAGCCTGCCCCGGCCGCCACCCGGCGGCCGGGGCTCTCGTCGCGCAGCGGCACTCGGTGGGCCCGTCCGTGACCGGACGGGCCCACCGGCCTCACTGCTCCTGGAGCACGGAGAGGACGTTCCCGGCGGGGTCCTTGAACCAGGCGATGGTCGGGCCGCCGCCCGCCCGCACGATGCCCTTCTCGTCCGCATCGAAGGCGGGATACCTCTCGAAGGTCACCCCGCGACGTCCCAGCTCGTCGACAGCGGCGTCGATGTCGTCGACCTCGAAGTTGAGGACCGTGAAGTCGGCCGGCTTGTGGTCGTCCTTGGGGTAGACGAGCACCCGCGCCCCGCTGCCGAGGGTGAGGAACAGCATCCTCATGTCCCCGGCACCGGATTCCTCGACCTGCAGGCCGAGTGTGTCGCCGTAGAACTGCCTTGCACTGCTGAGGTCGTTCGCCGAGAAACTGCTGAACGCCTTGCTTTTCCCGAACATCGCCGCGTTACCTTCCGCCGTGACTGGTACCTGTCCCGGGCCAGGTCACACCACGCACGCCGCCCACCGCCCGGTACGCCACGCGCGAGCGTCCGGATGGTCGCCACGGATCACTCTCCCGTGCAACCGGCCGCCGGGCGGTGCCGACGGGTCGCATGGCGCGACCACCGCACCCGAATGGACGCATGTCCTGCGGGTCGGCGACGTGACGAGGCACGAGGTGGACCTGTCCGAGGACAACGTCTTCTTCGGCGTCCGCGCGGTGAATCGCACCGGGCAGCGCAGCCCGGTGGCCTTCCCCGCCCCGCAGCGGTAGGAGCCGGGGACCGGAGGGGCCGTACACTCGGCGGATGGCGAAGTACTTCGATGTGCACCCCGAGAATCCGCAGCGACGTGTCATCAGCGGTGTGGCCGACAGCATCCGTTCCGGCGCGCTCGTCGCGTATCCGACGGACTCCTGCTACGCCCTCGGGTGCCAGCTGGGCAGCCGCGACGGCATCAACAGGATCCGGTCGATCCGGAACCTCGACGACCGTCACCACTTCACCCTCGTCTGCGAGAACTTCGCGCAGCTGGGCCAGTTCGTGCAGATCGACAACGACGTGTTCCGTGCGATCAAGGCGGCGACGCCCGGCAGCTACACCTTCATCCTGCCCGCGACGAAGGAGGTGCCCCGCCAGCTGCTGCACCCGAAGAAGAAGACGGTCGGAGTCCGCATCCCCGACCACGCCGTGACCCAGGCCCTTCTCGCCGAACTCGGCGAACCGCTGCTGTCCAGCACCCTGCTCCTGCCCGACGAGGAGGAGCCGCTGACGCAGGGCTGGGAGATCAAGGAACGGCTCGACCACGTCGTGGACGCCGTGGTCGACTCGGGCGACTGCGGCACCGAGCCGACCACGGTCATCGACTTCTCCGGCGGCGAGGCGGAGATCGTCCGCAGGGGAGCGGGCGACACCGCGCGGTTCGAGTAGCCGGACGGCGCCGGCCGCTCGGTCAGGCGCCGACGTAGGCCGCGAGGTGCTCGCCGGTGAGGGTGGAGCGGGCGGCGACGAGGTCGGCGGGGGTGCCCTCGAAGACGATCCGGCCGCCGTCGTGGCCGGCGCCGGGACCGAGGTCGATGATCCAGTCGGCGTGTGCCATGACCGCCTGGTGGTGCTCGATGACGACGACCGACTTGCCGGAGTCGACGAGCCGGTCGAGCAGGCCGAGCAACTGCTGGACGTCGGCGAGGTGGAGGCCGGTGGTCGGCTCGTCGAGGACGTACACGCCGCCCTTCTCAGCCATGTGCGTCGCCAGCTTGAGCCGCTGCCGCTCGCCGCCTGACAGCGTGGTGAGCGGCTGGCCGAGTGTGAGATAGCCGAGCCCGACGTCCGCCAGCCGCGTCAGGATCTTGTGGGCGGCCGGCGTACGCGCCTCGCCGGCGCCGAAGAACTCCTCGGCCTCGGTCACCGGCATCGCCAGCACCTCGCTGATGTCGCGGCCGCCGAGGTGGTACTCCAGCACCGACGCGTCGAACCGCCTCCCCTCGCACTCCTCACAGGTGGTGGCGACGCCGGCCATCATCGCCAGGTCGGTGTAGACGACGCCGGCGCCGTTGCAGGTGGGGCAGGCGCCCTCGGAGTTGGCGCTGAACAGTGCCGGCTTCACGCCGTTGGCCTTCGCGAACGCCTTGCGGATCGGGTCGAGCAGTCCGGTGTACGTCGCCGGGTTGCTCCGCCGCGAGCCGCGGATCGGGGCCTGGTCGACCGCCACCACGCCCTCGTCGGCGGGGATCGAGCCGTGCACGAGCGAGCTCTTGCCGGAGCCGGCGACGCCGGTGATGACGGTGAGCACGCCGAGCGGGATGTCGACGTCGACGTGTCGCAGGTTGTTCGCCGTCGCACCGCGGATCTCCAGCGTGCCGCTCGGCTTGCGCACCGACTCCTTCACCGCGGCCCGGTCGTCGAGGTGGCGGCCGGTGACGGTGTCGCTCGCCCGCAGCCCGTCGAGGGTGCCCTCGAAGCAGACGGTGCCGCCCGCCGTGCCGGCGCCGGGGCCGAGGTCGACGACATGGTCGGCGATGGCGATCGTCTCGGGCTTGTGCTCCACCACGAGCACGGTGTTGCCCTTGTCCCGCAGCCGCAGAAGCAGGTTGTTCATCCGCTGGATGTCATGGGGGTGCAGGCCGATGGTCGGCTCGTCGAAGACGTAGGTGACGTCGGTGAGCGAGGAGCCGAGGTGGCGGATCATCTTGGTGCGCTGCGCCTCGCCACCGGAGAGCGTGCCCGAGGCCCGGTCGAGCGAGAGGTAGCCCAGGCCGATCTCCACGAACGAGTCGAGCGTGTGCTGCAGCTTGGTGAGCAGCGGGGCCACCGACGGCTCCTTGAGTCCGCGGACCCATTCGGCCAGGTCGCGGATCTCCATCGCGCAGGCGTCGGCGATGTTGACCGTGCCGATCCGCGACGACCGGGCCAGCTCACTGAGACGGGTGCCGTCGCACTCGGGACACTCGGTGAAGGTGACCGCCCGGTCCACGAACGCCCGGATGTGCGGCTGCATCGACTCGCGGTCCTTGGCGAGGAAGGTCTTCTGGATCTTCGGGATCAACCCCTCGTAGGTGAGGTTGACGCCGTTGATCTTCACCTTGGTCGGCTCGCGATAGAGGAAGTCGTGACGCTCCTTCTTCGTGTACTCGCGGATCGGCTTTTCCTTGTCGAACAAGCCCGACTCGGTGATGACCCGCACCACCCAGCCGTCGCCGGTGTAGGTGGGAATGGTGAACGGGTCCTCGGAGAGCGACTTGGAGTCGTCGAACAGCTGGGTGAGGTCGATGTCGGAGACCGTGCCCCGGCCTTCGCAGTGTGTGCACATGCCGCCGGTGCGGCTGAAGGTCACCTTCTCCGTCTTGGTCTTGTCGGCACCTCGGTCGACCGTGAGCCCACCGCTCGCCGAGACCGAGGCGACATTGAACGAGTACGCGCCGGGCGGGCCGATGTGCGGCTTCCCGAGCCGGCTGAAGAGGATGCGCAGCATCGCGTTGGCGTCGGTCGCGGTGCCGACCGTGGAGCGGGGGTCGGAGCCCATCCGCTGCTGGTCGACGGTGATCGCGGTGGTCAGCCCGTCCAGTACGTCGACCTCCGGCCGCGCCAGCGTCGGCATGAAGCCCTGGACAAAGGCGCTGTACGTCTCGTTGATCATCCGCTGCGACTCCGCGGCGATCGTGTCGAACACGAGCGAGCTCTTGCCCGAGCCGGAGACGCCGGTGAACACCGTCAGACGGCGCTTCGGGATCTCGATGCTGACGTCCTTGAGGTTGTTCTCGCGCGCGCCGTGCACGCGGATCAGGTCGTGGCTGTCGGCAACGTGCAGTGCAGGCGACTGCGTGTCCCTCGCGGCCATGCTCATCGTCTCTCCATCTGTGAAACGGGGCCGCCTTGGCGGTCTCCCTCGTTCGCCCGGCCCGATCCGATCGGCTTCGAGCGTAGCGTCTGGTTCTCTTTCGTCGGGGCGGTCGCGCCGACGGTCCGCTGCCCCCGGTCCACGGCGTCGGCCGGCGTCTCGCCGGGCGCGAGAGCCGCGCCTCGCTGTGGCGCGAGGGCATGCGGAATCAGCTGTGCGGCATGGCCGGCGCACGCGGGCCGAAGCCGGTGTGCGCGACGAACCGGTCGGAGTGGCCGTCAGCAGCGCCTGGCCGCCCTTGTCTCAGGACAGCGGCACCGGGTACGGCGCACCGTCCGCCGCGGCACTGGCCACCCGGACTGTCCGAGGGCCATGGCGGAATCGGTGACTCGGACGGGTCAGCGCAGCTCCTGGATGCGGACCAGGTTTCCCGCGGGGTCGCGGAAGGCGCAGTCGCGGATGCCGTACGGCTGCTCGGTCGGCTCCTGGACGACCTCGGCGTCGGCGGCCTGCACCTTCTCGAAGGTGCCGTCGAGGTCGCGGGTGGCCAGCAGGATCCAGCCGTAGGTGCCCTTGGCCATCATCTCGGTGATGGTGCGGCGCTCGTCCTCGGTGATGCCGGGGTCGGCGGCCGGCGGCGCCAGGAGGATCGACGTGCCCGGCTGGCCGACGGGTCCGACCATGATCCAGCGCATTTTGCCCTGCCCGACGTCGCTGCGGACCTCGAAACCGAGGACGTCGCGGTAGAAGGCCAGGGACGCGTCCGGGTCGTCGTGCGGGAGGAAGCTCGCGTGAATCGTGATGTCCATGACGGTCACGCTAGCCGGGGCCGGGGGACCGCGCTTCTCGATTCCTGATCGGTCTGGTGACCTGTTTCGCCACGCACGACGGCATCCCCGCGGTCGCCTGCGCCGCACGCTCCCTGTAGGCGCTGGGCGGCATGCCGACCAGCTCGGTGAAGCGGGTGCTGAAGGTGCCCAGCGACGAGCAACCGACCGCGAAACAGACCTCGGTGACGCTGAGATCGCCACGACGCAGCAGCGCCATCGCGCGCTCGATGCGCCGTGTCATCAGGTAGCTGTACGGCGACTCCCCGTAGGCGAGCCGGAACTGGCGGCTGAGGTGCCCGGCCGACATGTTCGCGCCGCGGGCGAGCGCCTCGACGTCCAGCGGCTGTGCGTACTCCCGGTCGATCCGGTCGCGGACACGGCGCAGCCGCGCGAGGTCGCGCAGGTGCTGCGCTGCGGCGGGTGTGCTGGTCACGTGCGAAATCGTGCCACATCGCAAGGTCCGGCGCCCGATGCTTGGGGGGAACACTGCGGGCCTGACCGGGCGTCGTCCCGCCACTCGTCCGCGCACGCGCCCTCGCGTCTTCTGCGGGCCGGGTCCCTCGGGACCTCCGACTCCGTGGTGACGGCCATCGCCGGGTGCCGGCCCGCGTACACCGTCGTCGCGATGATCCCCGTGCGTGTGGCCGGAAAGACCGGCACGCTCCTGGTCTGCCTGTCAGCCTCGCCACCCTGGCGACGACGTCGCTCCAGGCGCCTCGCACCCTGTTCGCCATGGGCCGCTGACCGGCCCCCCGCCGGTCCCCGGACACGCTCAGCGCGGTCCCGCCCCCCGTGACAGGAAGTCCGACAGCGGCAGCGTCGCCGCCCCCACCGTCACGGCGTCCGGGCCCAGCCGGCCCAGCTCGATCTTCGTGCGCGAGGACGCGAAGCGCAGGGCGTACCCGGCCGCGTGGCGCCGCACGTCGGGCAGCAGGTGCGGACCGAGCAGGAGGCCCGCCCAGCCGCCGAGCAGGATGCGTTCGGGGCGGAACAGGTTGATCAGGTCCGCGACGGCGGCGCCCAGGTACTCGGCCGTGTCGTCGAGGAGGGAGAGCGCGACGGGGTCGGGGGCGGAGCCCTCGCCCGGGTACGCCGCGGCCAGCAGCGCGGCCAGCGCCGTCTCGTCGTCCGCGCCGGCCGGCAGGGGGCCGCCCGCCTCGTGCCAGCGTTCCCGCAGGGCCTCTGCCCCGGCGTACGCCTCCAGGCAGCCGGGAGAGCCGCAGCGGCAGCGCCTGCCCCGGACGCGTACCGTCGTGTGGCCCCACTCCAGCGCGCTGGTGCGGGCGTTCTCCCCGGGTGTGGCGGCGTGCACGACGCACGCGCCGACCCCCGAGCCGATGAGTGCGATCGCCGCCGTGGCCGCTCCGCGCCCGCCGCCGAACCACATCTCCGCCTGGCCGAGGGTCTTCGCGCCGTTGTCGATGAAAAGCGGGACGCCGTCGGGGACACCGGAGGCGTCCCGCAGCAGCCGCTCCAACGGCACCGCGCTCCAGCCGATGGTCTGGCCGTGCACGACCGCGCCGTCGGCGCACTGTTCGATGAGGCCGGGCACGCCGATGCCGATGCCGAGCAGGGGGCCGGTGCCGGCACCGGCCTTGTCCAGGACGTCGGCGACGCCGGAACGGACGTGGGCGACGACACGGTCGACGTCGTAGCCGTGCTGGGCCAGCGGCCGTTCCGCACGGGCCAGTTCGGTCAGCGCGAGGTCGAACAGCTCGACGCGCACGCGGGTTTCCCCGATGTCGATGCCGATGAGGAGCCCGCTCGCGGGAGCGACGCGCAGCAGCGTGCGCGGCCGGCCGCCGTCCGAGTCGACGCTGCCGGCCTCCTCCAGCACGCCCTCGGAGACGAGTTCGGAGACGACGTTGCTGATGGAACCCGAACTCAGCCCGGTGACGGGTCCCAGCTCCTGGCGGCTCAACGGGCCCTCGAAATACAACCGTTGCAGAACTCGCGCGCGGTTGGCCCGCCGCAGGTCACGCACTGTCCGTCTGTCGCGCTCCGCCATCGTGCTCCCTTCCCCGCCGCAACATACCCCGGTCCAAGCCCTTGACGCACCCTTCCCTCACCTCTTAAATCACGGCATAAATTAAGTCCTGGAGGTCCGTTCGTTTCCTGAACGCGGCCACCCCCGGGGAGGGGCCACCACTCATGCGCCGTACCAGAGCCGCCGCCATCGCCCTCGTCATCGCCCTCGCCGCCGTCAGCGGCTGCGGCGGCGGCACCACCGCCGATGGCGCGGGCAGCAACGCCTCGCCGAAGACCCTCACCTACTGGGCCTCCAACCAGGGCCCCAGCATCGAGGCCGACAAGAAGATCCTGGGCGCCGAGCTGAAGAAGTTCGAGGCGCGGACCGGCATCGAGGTCGAACTCGAGGTCGTCCCCTGGTCCGACCTGCTCAACCGGATCCTGGCCGCCACCACCTCCGGCCAGGGCCCCGACGTCCTGAACATCGGCAACACCTGGTCGGCATCGCTCCAGGCGACCGACGCACTCCTGCCGTGGGACGAGAAGAACTTCGCGGCGATCGGCGGACGGGACCGCTTCGTCGCCTCGGCGGTGGCCTCCACCGGCGCGGAGGGCAAGGACCCGGCCGCCGTACCGCTGTACTCCCTGGCGTACGCGCTCTACTACAACAAGAAGATGTTCGCCGACGCGGGCATCACCGAACCGCCCGCCACCTGGGACGAACTGGTCGCCGTCGGGAAGCGGATCTCCAAGGACGGCACGTGGGCGCTGGGCGCCGAGGGCGCCAACCCGGCCAACAACATCCACCAGGCGTTCGTCCTCGGCAAGCAGCACGGCGCCGACTTCTTCGACGCGTCGGGCGAGCCGGCGTTCACGTCCGACGGCGCCGTCGCGGCGGTCAAGCAGTACGTCGACTTCATGGCCAAGGACAAGATCATCGCGCCGGGCAACGCCGAGTACGCCCAGAACCAGTCGCTGAACGACTTCGCCAAGGGCAGGACGGCCATGGTGCTGTGGCAGGCCGCCGCCTCCACCTTCGCGGCCCAGGGCATGAAGCCCGAGGACTGGGGCGTCGCCCCCGTACCCGTCCCGGCAGGCAGCCCGGGCGCCGGAAAGAACGTCAACTCCATGGTCGCCGGCATCAACATCGCGATCTTCAAGAACAGCAGGAACATCGACGGCGCGAAGAAATTCGTCGAATTCATGACCAGCGACGAGGAGCAGAAGATCCTCAACGCCACCTACGGCTCCATCCCGCCGGTCAAAGCCGCGCAGGACGACCCCGCGTTCGCCGCGCCCGATCTGAAGGTGCTGCGCGACACGCTCGCCACCAGCGCCGCGCCGCTCCCGCAGGAGTCCCAGTTCGAGACCGCCGTCGGCACCGCGATCAAGGACCTGTGGGCCGACGCCGCCGCCGGCCGCCCGGTGACCACCCAGTCCGTCAAGGCGCGCCTGGAAAAGGCGCAGCAGCTGATGCAGCAGTGAGGCCCTCCCGATGACCGCCACCATGACACCCGGCCGCGTGGACCGGGCGGGCAACGGCAGCCGCGCGCCCGGGGAAGCGGCGCGCCGAAAGCTGCCGCGCCTCCCCGGCCGGCTCCGCCGCGGCGGCCTGCCCTACCTCCTGCTCCTGCCGGCCGTCCTGCTCGAACTGCTCGTCCATCTCGTCCCCATGGCGATCGGGATCGTGATGAGCTTCCGCCGGCTCACCCAGTTCTACATCCGCAACTGGGACGCGGCCCCCTGGGCAGGGCTCGACAACTACCGGCTGGCCGTCGACCTCGACGCACCGATCGGCCGCGCCCTGCTCCACTCGTTCACCGTCACCTGCGCCTTCACGGTGCTCGCCGTCGGCCTGTCCTGGCTGCTGGGCACCGGCGCCGCCGTCCTGATGCAGGACACGTTCCGCGGTCGCGGCCTGCTGCGGGCCGTGTTCCTCACCCCGTACGCCCTGCCGGTGTACGCCGCCGTCATCACGTGGGCGTTCATGTTCCAGCGCGACAACGGCCTGGTCAACCACGTCCTGCACGACCAACTGGGCCTCATGGACGAGCCGTCGTTCTGGCTCATCGGCGACAACAGCTTCCTCGCACTCGTCGTGGTCGCGGTCTGGAAGTCCTGGCCGTTCGCCTTCCTCGTCGTCATGGCAGGACTGCAGAACATCCCGCGCGAACTGTACGAGGCCGCCGCCATCGACGGCGCCGGCATAGGGCAGCAGATCCGCAGGATCACCCTGCCGTCGCTGCGCCCGGTCAACCAGGTGCTCGTGCTGGTGCTGTTCCTGTGGACCTTCAACGACTTCAACACGCCGTTCGTGCTGTTCGGCAAGTCGGCACCGGAGGCCGCGGACCTCGTCTCCGTGCACATCTACCAGTCGTCGTTCGTCACCTGGAACTTCGGCACCGGCTCCGCCATGTCCGTGCTCCTGCTGCTCTTCCTGCTGCTGGTGACGGCCGTGTACCTGCTGCTGACCTCCCGCGGAAGGAAGGACGGACATGCCTAGGACACCCAGGTCGCCCAGCGCGCCGCCGCGGTCCTTCCTCTGGACGCGCCGCGCCGTGCTCACCTTCCTCACGGCGTTCGCCCTGCTGCCGGTCTTCGTGATGGTCACGACCTCGCTGAAGCCACTGCAGGACGTGACGGGCGCCTTCCGGTGGATGCCGTCCGGGCTCACCGTCCGCCCCTACATCGACATCTGGGACACCGTTCCGCTCGGCCGCTACTTCGTCAACTCGCTGATCGTGGCCGGCTCCGCGACCGTCCTGTCCGTGGTCATCGCGGTCTTCGCCGCGTACGCCGTGAGCCGCTACCGCTTCCGCGGCAAACGCGTCTTCACCGTCACCGTGCTGTCCACGCAGATGTTCCCGGGCATCCTCTTCCTCCTGCCGCTGTTCCTGATCTTCGTCAACATCGGCAACACCACCGGCATCGCCTTCTACGGTTCACGCGGCGGCCTGATCCTCACCTACCTGACCTTCTCGCTGCCCTTCTCCATCTGGATGCTGATCGGCTACTTCGACTCCATCCCCCGCGATCTCGACGAGGCCGCGACGGTCGACGGCTGCGGGCCGCTGCGCGCCCTGTTCACCGTCGTCGTCCCGGCCGCCGTACCGGGCATCGTCGCGGTCGCCGTCTACGCCTTCATGACGGCGTGGGGCGAGGTGCTGTTCGCGTCCGTGATGACCAACGACACCACCCGCACCCTCGCCGTCGGCCTCCAGGGCTACGCCACCCAGAACGACGTCTACTGGAACCAGGTCATGGCCGCCTCGCTCGTCGTCAGCGTGCCCGTCGTCGCCGGGTTCCTCCTCCTCCAGCGCTACCTCGTCGCCGGCCTCACCGCGGGCGCCGTCAAATGACCACAGCAGAAGGGCAGTCCGTGAACGACCTCAACGCCTTCCCGGCCGACTTCACCTGGGGGGTGGCCACCGCCGCGTACCAGATCGAGGGCGCCGTCGCCGAGGACGGCCGCTCCCCGTCGATCTGGGACACCTTCTCCCACACCCCCGGCAAGGTCGCGAACGGCGACACCGGCGACGAGGCATGCGACCACTACCACCGCTGGCCCGAGGACATCGCTCTGATGCGGCGGCTCGGCGTCGGCGCGTACCGCTTCTCGATCGCCTGGCCCAGGGTCGTGCCCGGCGGCGCCGGCCCCGTGAACCGGGCCGGACTCGCCTTCTACGACCGGCTGACGGACGGACTGCTGGAGGCGGGCATCACCCCGTTCGCCACGCTGTACCACTGGGACCTGCCGCAGGTGCTCCAGGACCGCGGCGGCTGGACCTCCCGCGAGACGGCCGAGCACTTCGCCGCGTACGCCGGTGCCGTCGCCGAGCGGCTCGGCGACCGGATCAAGGACTGGGCGACCCTCAACGAACCGCTGTGCTCGGCATGGATCGGCCACCTGGAGGGCCGGATGGCCCCCGGCCTGACCGACCTCGCATCGGCCGTGCGGGCCTCCTACCACCTGCACCTCGGCCACGGTCTGGCCGTGCAGGCCGTCCGGGCCGCGTCGGCGGACGCCCGCGTCGGCATCGTCAACAACCTGAGCCCCATCGAGCCCGCGACCGAACGCGCCGAGGACATCGCCGCCGCCCGCCGCGCCGACGGCCACACCAACCGCTGGTGGCTCGACCCCGTGCTCGGCCGGGGCTACCCCGAGGACATGCTCGACCTGTACGGGGTGAAGCTGCCCGAGCGGCCCGGCGACCTGGACACCATCGCCGCGCCGCTGGACTGGCTGGGGCTGAACTACTACTTCCGCCAGATCGTCACGGCCGACCCCCACGGCTCCGTCCCGTACGCGAAGCAGGTCCTCCCGCCCGGCGCACGGCTGACCGCCATGGACTGGGAAGTGCACGCCGACGGCCTGGAGCAGTTGCTGATGCGCCTGACCGACGAGTACGGCGTCGCGCGCATCCACATCACCGAGAACGGCTCCGCCTACCGCGACACGGTCCGCGCGGACGGCGCCGTCGACGACAGGGAGCGCACCCGGTACCTCGAGGAACATCTCGCGGCGTGCGCCCGCGCCCTGCGCAGGGGCGCACCGCTCGCCGGGTACTTCGCCTGGTCGCTCATGGACAACTTCGAGTGGGCGTACGGCTACGACAAGCGGTTCGGCCTCGTCCACGTCGACTACGCGACCCAGAAACGGACCGTCAAGGGCAGCGGCCACCGGTACGCGGACATCATCCGCGCCGCGGCCGGGCACCGGAGCCGCCGGGCGGCCTGACGGCCGGGATCACCGCACGGACCCCGCACAGTCCTCACCCCCCACAGGAGCAGATGTGTTCACAACGAAGAGAACACCCCCCGGCAGTACCCCCTTCCGGCGCCGCCGCCGGATACGGCCGCTCACCGCGGCACTGGCCGCGGCAGCGGCCGTCTGCTCGGCCGCCGTCGCCCTTCCCGCGTCCCAGGCCGCACCGCCGCCGTCCGCGACAGGCCCGGCCGCGGTACCGCCGACCGGCTGGACCACCGTCGTGAACACCGGCAGCGGCAAATGCCTCGACGCGCGCGCCGCCGCGACCGTGAACGGCACCGCGGCGCAGCAGTACGCGTGCAACAACTCCACAGCCCAGCAGTGGAGTTTCACCCCCACCTCCGACGGCTATCTGCGCATCGGCAACCGCAACGACGCCCAGCAGGTCGTCGACGTCAGCGACGTCTCCACGGCGGACAACGCCAAGGTGCACCTGTGGACGTACGGAGGCGGTGCCAACCAGCAGTGGCAGGCCGTGGACGAGGGCGGCGGCGCCTACCGCTTCGTCAACCGGCACAGCGGCAAGTGCCTCGACGTACCGTCGGCTTCGGCCGCCGACAGCGTGCAGCTCGTGCAGTACACCTGCAACGGCACAGCGGCCCAGCGCTTCCAGGTGGCGCCCGTGAGCACGTCGCCCACCGACGTGGACCTCGGACCCAACGTGGTCGTCTTCGACCCCTCGATGCCCTCGTCGACCGTCCAGAGCCGACTGAACTCCATCTTCCAGCAGCAGGAGACCAACCAGTTCGGCTCCCAGCGCTACGCGGTGATGTTCAAGCCCGGCACCTACAACAACGACGTCAACGTCGGCTTCTACACCCAGGTCCTCGGTCTCGGCCAGTCGCCCGACGCGGTGACGATCAACGGCGCCGTGCACGTGGAGGCCGACTGGTTCCCGCCGCAGAACGCCACCCAGAACTTCTGGCGCGGCGCCGAGAACCTGTCGGTGAACCCGAACGGCGGCACGGACCGCTGGGCTGTCTCGCAGGCGTCCGGTTACCGGCGCATGCACGTGCGCGGGAACCTGGAGCTGAGCGACGGCGGCTGGTCCAGCGGCGGCTTCATGGCGGACACGAAGATCGACGGCCAGGTGCGCTCGGGAACGCAGCAGCAGTGGCTGACCCGCAACTCCCAGCTCGGCAGCTGGACCGGCTCGAACTGGAACATGGTCTTCGTCGGCAGCCAGGGCGTCCCGGGCACCACGTTCCCCAACCCGCCGTACACGACGGTGGACCGGACCCCGACGGTCCGTGAGAAGCCGTTCCTGTACGTCGACTCCGCAGGCGCCTACCGGGTGTTCGTCCCGGCCCTGAGGGCGGACTCCTCGGCCACGACGTGGGCGAACGGGAACGCGTCCGGCACCTCTCTGCCCATCGACCAGTTCCATGTCGTGAAGCCGGGAGCGACCGCGGCGCAGATCAACACGGCACTGGCCGGCGGGAAGAACCTGCTGGTCACGCCCGGCGTCTACCACCTCGACCAGACGCTGCGCGTGACACGTCCCGACACCGTCGTACTCGGCCTCGGGCTCGCCACCTTCATCCCCGACAACGGCATCACGGCCATGACGGTCGCCGACGTCGACGGAGTGAAGATCGCGGGCGTCCTCTTCGACGCCGGCACGACCAACTCGCGGACACTGATGGAGGTCGGCCCGGCGGGCTCCTCGGCCTCGCACGCCGCCAACCCGACCTCGCTGCACGACGTGTACTTCCGCGTCGGCGGCGCCGCGGTCGGCAAGGCCACCACGAGCCTCGTCGTCAACAGCGACCACGTCATCGGCGACCACATGTGGATCTGGCGCGGCGACCACGGCACCGGCATCGGCTGGAACACCAACACAGCGGACACGGGACTGATCGTCAACGGCGACAACGTGACCATGTACGGCCTGTTCGTCGAGCACTACCAGAAGCACCAGACGATCTGGAACGGCAACGGCGGACGCACGTACTTCTACCAGAACGAGATGCCCTACGACCCGCCGAACCAGGCGGCCTGGATGAACGGATCGACGCAGGGCTACGCCGCCTACAAGGTCGCCGACTCGGTGACCAGCCACCAGGCGTACGGGCTCGGCAGCTACTGCTTCTTCAACGTCGACCGCAGTGTGACCGCGGAACGCGCCTTCGAGGTCCCGAACAAGCCCGATGTCCGGTTCCGCAACATGGTGACGGTCTCCCTCGGCGGCAACGGCACGATCCGGCACGTGATCAACGACCGCGGCGGGCCGTCCAACTCGTCCACCAATGTGGCCAACCTGGTGAGCTACCCATGACGCAGCGGCGCCCCAGCGTGAGAGGAGACCGGGGATGGGTCACCACAACAAGCACCGGCAGCGCACACCGCGTACGGCTGCCGAGGAGGTCCTGAGGGAGTTCGAGGACGCCGAGACCCGGCTGCGCGACGACGACAGCGGGGACCGCGAGGCGGCGGACGCACTGCGGCCGGCGGAGCGGCCCCAGAAGTCCGTCCAGAGGCCCGGCGAGAGGCGCCGCTGAGCGGCTCGGCGGTTCCGCCCAATGGAACCTTACGTACCATTTGCGCGTATTCCTGGCGGGTCGGAGGGTAGGCGGGGTGACGCACCCGACGCAGCCGACCAGAAGGAGACCTCCGTGCGCGAGGAGAACGGTGCCGGCCGGGACCCCGGATCCGTACACCCCCGGCCCGACTTCCCCCGGCAGGACCAGGAGCATCCGGGGTGGACCGGGCCGATGGACCCGCCGCCCGATCACGGCGAGGAGACCTACCGGGGCAGCGGCCTGCTGCGGGACCTGAAGGCGGTCCTCACCGGAGGGGACTCCGGCATCGGCCGCGCCGTCGCCCTCGCGTTCGCGCGCGAGGGCGCGGACGTGCTGTTCACCCATCTGCCCGAGGAGGAGGGCGAGGCCCGGCAGACGCGGGCCCTGGTCGAGGACGCGGGGCGCAAGGCGGTGCCGGTGGCGTGCGACATCCGCGAGGAGGAGCAGTGTCGCCGGCTGGTCGAGCGGGCCGTGGAGGAGTTCGGCCGCATCGACATCCTGGTGAACAACGCCGCGTACCAGATGTCGCAGCCGGACGGTATCAGTGCCATCACCACGGAGCAGTTCGACCGCGTGATGCGGACCAACCTGTACGGCATGTTCTGGCTGTCGAAGATGGCCCTGCCGCATATGCCGAGGGGCGGCTGCATCATCAACTCCACGTCCGTCCAGGCGTACAAGCCCAGTCCGCACCTGCTGGACTACGCCATGACGAAGGGCGCGATCGTCACGTTCACGCAGGGGCTGGCGCAGATGGTGGCGTCGGACGGCATCCGGGTCAACGCGGTGGCGCCCGGGCCGGTGTGGACGCCGCTGATCCCGGCGACGATGCCGGACACCGTCGAGTTCGGGAAGCAGTCCCCGCTGGGCAGGCCCGCGCAGCCGTCCGAGATGGCGCCCGCCTACGTGTTCCTCGCCTCTCCACAGGCGACGTACATCACGGCGGAGATCGTGAACGCGACAGGCGGCACACCACTGCCGTGACGGCGTTCGTCAGGCGTCCGGTTTTGCCGGAACGGCAACCCGGCTTGCGGCAGCGGCCCACGGGCTCGCATGGTGGCCGTGGAGGTGGTCACGGTGACCGATCGGCTGAGGGACGGCTATGACGTGGTGGTGTCCGGCGGCGGCGCCGCCGGACTGAGCGGAGCACTGATGCTGGCCCGGGCCCGCCGGTCGGTGGCGGTGATCGACGCGGGCGCCCCGCGCAACGCCCCCGCGGAAGGCGTGCACGGGCTGCTGGCGCGGGACGGGATCCCGCCGGCCGAGCTGCTGGAGCGCGGGCGGGCCGAGGTGCGCGCTTATGGCGGTCACGTGGTGTCCGGCGAAGTCGGTGCGGTCGCGCGTGACGACGGGCGGCCCGCCCGGACGGGATTCGAGGTGACGCTGGCCGACGGCCGGTCCGTGCGGGCGCGGCGCCTGCTCGTGGCCAGCGGACTGGTCGACGAGCTGCCGGACGTGCCCGGACTGCGCGACCGGTGGGGCCGGGACGTCGTGCACTGCCCGTACTGCCACGGCTGGGAGATCCGCGACCGGGCCATCGGTGTGCTGGCCACCGGGCCGCTGTCGGTGCACCAGGCGTTGCTGTTCCGGCAATGGAGCGACAATGTCACGTTCTTCTCCCACACCATGCCGCCGCCGGCCGGGGAGGACGCCGAACAGCTGGCCGCCCGTGGCATCCGCGTCGTGGACGGCGAGGTGGCGTCCCTCGAGATCGCCGACGACCGCCTCGTGGGAGTACGGCTCGGCGACGGCACGATGGTCGGCCGCGAGGCGCTCGTGGTCTCGCCACGCATGGTGGCGCGCGCAGGCTTCCTCGCCGCGCTCGGACTGCGGCCCGCGGCGCACCCCTCGGGGGCCGGCGAGCACATCCCCTCCGACGCGGCCGGCCGTACCGACGTGCCCGGCGTGTGGGTCGCGGGCAACGTCACCGATCTCGCCGCCCAGGTCGGCGGCGCCGCGGCGGCGGGCGCTGCCGCGGCGGCCCAGATCAACGCCGATCTCGTCGCCGAGGAGATCCGGCAGGCGGTCGCCGCCCGCCGGGACCCGTTCTCACCCGAATCCGAGGCACGCGTGTGCGAACTGGTGACGGGCACCCGTCGCCACGGCCTGTGAAACACCGAAGGGAACCGTTGTGTCCGAGGAATTCGGCAAGGAGTTCTGGGAAGAGCGCTACCGGGGCCACACCACGGCCCACGGCAGGCGGCCCAACGTGCAGCTGGTGACGGAGGCCGGCGACCTCGCACCCGGTACGGCACTGGACGCGGGCTGCGGGGAGGGAGCCGACGCCGTCTGGCTCGCCTCGCGCGGCTGGCGGGTCACCGCGGTGGACATCGCCGGCACCGCCCTGCGCCGCGCGCGCGAGCACGCCGAAACCCTCGGCCCCGCCGTCGCGAGCCGGATCGAGTGGGTCGAGGCTGATCTGACGAGCTGGACGCCCACCGGGGACCACTTCGATCTGGTCTCCACCCACTACGTGCACCCGGCGGCATCGCGCGACGCGTTGTTCCGCCGACTGGCCGCGGCGGTCGCGCCGGGCGGCACGCTGCTCGTCGTCGGCCACCACCCGTCGGCCCCTCAGCCGCATGTCTCACATGCCGCGGCGCCGGAGGTGCACTTCACCGCCGAGGACGTCGCGGCCGGCCTCGACCCGGACCGGTGGGACATCGCCGTCGCCGATGCCAGGACCCGGTCCGTCACCGCCCACGACGGTCACGAGATCACCCTCCGCGATGCGGTCCTGCGGGCCCGGAGGCGTCTCGACGGCAACTCCTAGGGTCTTTCGTTTGGATCAGGCCGGATCAGTGAGCGGGGTCTGGTGCGTGCGATCGCAAGGCGGAGGAGGGAGACAATGGCGGAGCCATGGCGACCGACGACAACGCGGCGAGCGTGCGTGCCAGGGCCCGCGAGCCCGGCATGATCCAAACGAGAGGCCCTAGGTGCCGTCGGACTCTTCGGCGCCCCTGGCACTCGTGCGGCGCGGGCACCGGCCTCGGCCCCGCGTGTGACGGTCAGGGCGCGATGCCCACGCCCGGGACCCGACTCCACTGCCTTTCCTGGTCCGCCGTCATGGCCGGCCAGGAGAGGCCGCCGGGGCGCGGGTTCACGCGCGAGGCGTACGCGGCCGGGCGGAAGCCGGCTTCGTAGAAGCAACCGGTCCCGTACACGGCGTCGAAGGAAGGGCATGAGGCCGCGAGGGACGACGGCGTGGGCCGCGTGCCGTGTCGCACCCAGATGTCCAGCGCCGCAAGGGAGTTGGCGTACTCGGAAGGGCTCAGCCCGCTGTGCTCGCTCTCACGTGTGAAGGTCTGCACGAGGTGCCGGTCCCGGCCCGCACCGTGCAGGGCGGCGCGATAGGCCGCTTCGTGCTCGACGAAGGCCGTCGGGTCGTCGATCGCGTGCAGCGTCAGGACGGGAATCGAGACCCTGCCGGTGAGGTCGCTGTCGTAGGACAGGTCCCGGAGGGCCGAAGGATCGGCGGCGAAGCGCTGCACGCCGGCGTTGAGGGCGTCGTCGTCGTGGGAACCGGTATAGCGCACACCCTCGTTGGAGAAGGGGTTACGGCCGCCCAGCCGGCCGTGGACGATGTCCCGGAAGGTGAACGTCGCGAACCGCAGGTGCGACTCCAGTGTCCGCTCCGGGATCCGGGTGACAGCGAGGATGTCGTCGAGATTGCGCTGCTGCAGCGCCGTGCGGTCCTGGGGCGCCGAGGCGAGACCGGTGCACTCCTGCAACCGGGCGCGCAGCCCGCTGCTCGTCATCGTCGAGTCCTCGCGCAGCCCGCTCCACAACGGATACTGCGGCTCGGACGGCCGCGGGTGGTTGCCGCAGTAGTACTGGTAGACCACGCGCAGATCCACGCGGTAGTCGTAGCCGCGCGACCCGCCCGCGAGAACGCCGTTGGTCAGCAGCGCGCCGTCGTACGGTCCGCCGTCGGAGGCGAACATCTCCACGGCCTTGGCAGCGACGTTCCCGCCCCAGGACTGTCCGTGGAGATACGTGCGCTTCGGTGTGCGGAATTCCCTGGCGAACAGCCGCCGGAGGTTCTCGGTGTCCGTCGCCGCCATCCGCGTCCCGTAGCCGCCCCGACGGTAGGAGGAACCGGCCCAGGCGTATCCCTGGTCGACCATGACCGACCAGCGGGCGAGATCCTCGACACTGCGCTGCGGATCCGACGCCGCCCCCAGGTCCGGGCCGCCGTGCGCGTGCAGGACCAGGGAGCCGTTCCACTCCTTGGGCAGAGCGATCGCGTAGTACGCGCCGTTGGCGTCCTGGCCGGTGTAGCACGTGGCCTTCGCCGTGAGCTCCGTCGGACAGGCGACAGGGTCGGACCCCCGCGCATCGGCCCCGCCGGCAGGTGCGGCGGCCGTCGCCGCGACGACGACGGCGAAGCCGCCCGCGACCGCGGCGAGCCGGCGCCCGCCGGACGCCGACCGGAATCGTCGCGTCCGTCGCGCTTTCGGTGTCCCGTCCATACCCGTCCTCCTTCAACCCTCCGGACGCGCCCCTCGCGCGGAGGGCTAGAGACTAGGTGCGGGCGAAGTGGCCTTCGAGAGGTGCGGAACTTGCGTTCTTATTGGTCGTGCAGGCCGTCGGAGCGGGCAGCTTCCCCTGCCCGCTCCGGAGTTCACTTGACGTCCGGGCGGTCCGCGTCACTGGGGGCCGGCTCCACGGGAAGCGTCAGTTCCGATCCGGTGTGCAGGGTGATGCGGAGTGGTGTGAGGGCGGTGGCATCGACTGCCGGCTCGCCGGTGCCGGGATGGCGGGCGTAGCGGGGATGGGCGCCGCCGCTGATCTGGAGACGGACCCGGTGACCGGCGGCGAAGCGGTGGGCGGTGGCGCTCATCGGCACGGTGACCTCCGACGGTGTCTCACCGGAGGTCCGCAGCCGCGTCAGCCCGTCGCAGACATTGACGGAACGGCCTCGTGCGTCCACGTCGCACAGGCGGGCGAAGACGTCGGCGCGGCCCGTGTCCGTGGAGATCCGCAGGCGGGCGGAGACCGGGCCGAGGACGTCCATCGGTTCGGTCAGCGGCGGGCCGGTGAACGTCAGCACGTCCTCCCGCGCCTCCAGGACACGGTTGTCGCGGGGCCCGGCGCCGCGCGAGAGCAGAGGCCCGCCCACGGAAGGGGTGGGGTCCGCCGGGTCGTAGCGGAAGGACACCGGAGGCGCGGAGGGTAGTGGTGCCGGCTCGGTGAGCGTCCCGTTCGCGGCGGGGAACCAGGTGGTCGTGACAGGGTTCGCCGGCCAGTCGTCGAGGTCCCGCCATCCGCCGTCGCCGCCGACGTGCACGCGCACGGGGGAGGGGCGCAGGCCGGCGGGTTCGTCGCACAGGTGCGCGCGCAGCCAGGCCAGGCTCTCGGCGAACACGGCGGGCCAGCCCTGCTGGAGCGCGGAGGTGTGCGTCCAGGGGCCGACGAGCAGCGCGCTCTCGCATCCGGCCCGGCGCAGCCGGGCGAACTGCTGGAACGTCTGGTCGACCAGCCCGTCGTACCACCCGGTGGTCAGGCTCGTGGGCACGGTGAGCCGTTCCGCCGCCTCCCCGAGGAACGCGCCGTGCCAGTACGGGTCGTCGGCGTCGGGATGCGTCATCACGTCGTCCAGCCAGGGCACTTCGCCGAGGGCGGACACGTACGCCCGGCGCAGCGGCCGCGCGGTGGTGATCCCCCGCAGACGGCGGTGCAGGCGCAGTGTCGCCTTGAGGAAGGGGGCCGGTCCCCGGTGCTGGTACGTCATGCCGAGGCCGACGGCGAGGGCGTTCTCCAGACGGAGAGCACCGCCCTCGTGGAAGAGGGCATAGGGATCGTGCAGGCCGACCTGTACCGCCATCGCCTTGAGCTCCGGTGGCGGGTCCAGGGCGAGCGCCCACTGCACATAGCCCAGATAGCTGGGGCCGACCGTGCCCAGTGTGCCGGTGAACCAGGGCTGTTCCCGCAGCCAGGACACCGCGGCCCGGCCGTCCGCCGGCTCGTTGCGCCACAGGTCGAACCGGCCCCCTGAGCCGCCGGTGCCGCGGCAGCTCTGCAGGACCACGTGGAAGCCCTGTTCGGCGAAGAGCATGCCGTACATGGGTGACCACGGCAGACCCCTGCCGTACGGAGAGCGCACGAGAAGGGTGGGGAAGTCGCCCTCCGCGCGGGGGAAGTAGTGATCGGTCACCAAGGGGCTGCCGTCCGCGGCCGGGACCACGAGCCCCGGCTCCCACCCGACGTCATGCCGCTTGGTGGGAAGGCCGCGCCATGTCGCCCTCATCATCCGTGACGCGAGCGGCGGCTTCCCGGGCGGTGCGGCCCAGGCGGGCCTTGATGCGGCGTCGTGCGGGTGCGGTGTCATCGTGTCCTCTCCGGATTATTCTCGTACGTTGTACGAGAATAAGGGATGCTTGGATGGTCGTCCCAACGTCCCCGGCGGCAAGGAGGGCAGAAGAACGTGACCCGCGGTGACGGGACCGGCGCCACAGGCGTCGACCCCCAACAGCTCTGGCTGAACCCCGGCCGGTCCGGCCGAGGGCGCAAGCCCGCCTTCAGCCGCGAGGCGATCACCACGGCCGCCGTCGCCCTCGCGGACGCCGAAGGGCTGGAAGCGGTCACCATGCGGCGCGTCGCCTCCCGGGTCGGAGCCGGCGTCATGTCGCTCTACAGCTACGCTCCCGACAAGGAGACACTGCTGGAACTGATGGTCGACCACGTCAGCGGAGAACTCCCGACGGACGACCCCCTCACCGGCGACTGGCGCACCGACCTGAAGGCCATCGGCCACTTCCAGCGCGCCCTGATGCTCCGTCACCCCTGGCTTCCCGCCACGCTGACCACCCGCCCGACCCTCGGCCCGAACACGCTGGCCTTCCTGGAACGCGCACTCGCCGCCCTGCGGCCCACCGGCCTGGACGGCGCCGCGCGACTGGAGGTCTTCAGTCTGCTCACCGGCTTCGTCGCCGGGCACGTCGGCTACGAGCTCTCCCGGTCGGCAGCCGCTCACTCGTCCGACCGGGCCGCGGCCGAAGCCCCCTACCTCGCGGCCGTCGCCGCCGACGGCCACCACCCGGAACTTGCCGAAGCGCTCTCCGCACCCGGACGCCCCCTGGGCCCCGACGCCACGTTCGCCCGGTTCCTGGACCGCATGGTCGACGGACTCGACACCGACTGACCAGGTACGCGACCACCGCTCCACCCTTGCCGACGATCAGCCGGCGCTGGTAGAAAGCGATCACTCAACCCCACCACGGGACAACGGCGTTCGTGGACCGTCCGCCCGCAGACGCCGCGTGCTCCCGCCGCGCTGCCGGCTCGTGCACAGATCGTGAGAACCGATGCCCGTCGACGCAGACGACCGCCCCGCCTTCCTGCTGCTGCACGGCTGGCAGCACCACCGCCCGGAAGGCCACTGGCTGCGCTGGCTGGACGGAAAGCTGAGAGAGGCCGGTCACGACTCCTCCTACCCCCAGTTGCCCGACCCGGACCGGCCGGACCTCCAGACGTGGCTGGACGCCCTGGACGAGCGGCTCACGGCTGTGCGGGGCCGGGAACTCGTCGTCGTATGCCACAGCCTCGGCTGTCTGCTGTGGCTGCACGCGGCCGCGCGCCGGCCCGGCCGGGTCCTGGCCGACCGCGTGCTGCTGGTGGGGCCTCCGGCGCCGGAGACGGCAGCCGGGTATCCGGAGATCGCCGCGTTCGCCCACCCCGGGGCGACGGCGCAGCACATCGCCGCAGCCGCGCCTGCGGGCACCCGGCTGGTCGCATCGGACAATGATCCTTACTGCCCGCAAGGCGCCGCGGCCGCCTTCGCGGCGCCGCTGGACCTGGACAGCGACCTCCTGCCCGGCTGCGCGCATCTGGACCTCGACGCCGGCTACGGGCCCTGGCCCGCCGTACTGGACTGGTGCCTGGACCCGGCCGTACGCATCGTTCCGGCGACGACCTCGTCCGGGGCGGACGAGGTCGTCGCCGACTGAGCGCGTACGCACGCGTCATGAGCTTTGCAGTGCTGTGCTGAAGGCGTCCATACAGGAGGAGCAGTAGCGTTCGACGGCTGCTTCGTGTTCCGGTGCCGCGGCAGTGGACAACTCCAGGGGGACTCCGCACAGGGGGCTGGCAGGCGTTCCCTTGGTGATGACATGCCATATCAGTTCGCCTCGGTCGGCTGTGGCCTCGGCGCGCATCTCGTACATCGGCGTGCCTTTCTGTCGCGGGGCCGGCAAGCGGCCCGTTCCCCATGGGAGCCCGTTTCGGCCGAACGGACCAACGGTGATGGGCCGAACGGTGGAAAAGAAGCGGGAGCGGTTTACCGGGCGGACGAGCGGATGTGCAGGACCGCCCGGTAGGCCGGTCCACGGGGACCCACCTCCACGGTGCCACGCGGCGCCGCACCCCGCTGAGGACGGGACCGCGCGGAGCGCGGGGCCGCGCTCGGCGGCGGCCACGGGCCGGGGCCGTGTCCGGGGGGCGCGCTGGGCCGCCCCTGATCGCGTTGTGGTCACGGACGTGTCCGGGGCAGGCGCTCGTCCGGTGGTGTCGCCGTCACCGCTGGGTCTTCGCGGCACGCGTGGTGGGCCGCGAGCGTGTTGCGGGCCACGGGCCGTGTTGGAGCGCGCGGGGCGGCTGCCATTGTGTCGCCGTCACCGGCCGGGGCTTCCGGGCGCCGCTCGGCAGGCCGCGATTGTGGTCACAGGTCGTGTTCGGGGCGCGCGCTGGGCCGGCCGCGACCGTTTCCGCGGTCGCCGACCGGGCCTTGCGGGGCAGGCGCTGGACGGCCGTGATCGTGTTGAGGTCACGGGCCGTGTGCGGGGCAGGCGCTCGCCCGGGATGGTGTCGCCGTCGCCCCTGGGTCTGGGTAAGGCGCTCGCCCGCGATGGTGTCGCCGTCACCGGGCGGGTTCGTGGCGCGGGCTGGGGCGGCCGGAACGTGCGGCGGGGCTCCCGCTTGGCCGGGCCGCCGTCACCGGCCGGGTCCGGGCAGACGTTGGTTGCGCAGTATGGGGCCGGTCTGCCGGCCGGCACGCATTCGCCGCGGCGTTGCCGGGGCCGGCAGTCGACGGCACGTCCCGCCGGTGTGTGGTGAAGACGGTCGCCGCCCGCACGGCCGGCCTTGCCGCGGGCAGGCGACCGGGACTAAGGTCGGCCGCGTGACTGCCGGGTCGGCCATGGGCCATACACACGTGAGGCGCCCGGCCCCGGCGTGAGCCCGAGGCGGGCCAGAGCCCCGCCTTCTCCCTCCGCGTCCTCGCCTCCGGCGCCCGCGCGTGGCGCCGTGTCCCAGTGCAGTCCACGACCCGGAGACACCTCACCGATGCCACACGATCAGCACGACCGTCACGATTCGCCGGTCACTGCCGTCCAGCTGAACCACACCGCCGTCTACGCCCGCGACCCGCAGCTGTCGGCCCAATTCATCGCCGCCGTCCTGGGCCTGGAGGTCGGTGCCCGATTCGGGCCGTTCCTCCCCGTCGACCTCGGCAACGGCGTGACACTCGACTACTACGGCAAGAGCGACGAGCCGATCCAGTCGCAGCACTACGCGTTCCTCGTCCCCGACGAGCAGTTCGACGGCATGATCGCCCGCCTGGAAACGCTCGGCGTCACCTACTACGCCGACCCCAGCCACACCGAACCCGGCCGGACCAACGACCTCTTCGGCGGTCGCGGCGCCTACTTCGACGACCCGGACGGCCACAACATGGAGATCATGACCACGCCTTACGTGCGGCCCTGACGGGCTGCCGGGGGCGCCGGACGGACACGGGCCGCCCGTCGCCCGGGTTCTGCGGGCGGGACCGGTGGTGGGCCTAGCCTGCCCCCATGGCCCTGGAGGTGTGATGTCCCCCGTCGATCCCGTCCGCGAGCCGGTGGCGGTGACCCGCGCGCAGGTACTGAACCACCGTGCGGCGGTCCACCATCTCGAACACCCGGCCGCCGACCCGCTGCGCGACGGCGTGGTGGTGGCCGGGGTGCAGGACTCCCCGCCCGGCCGCACCGCGGCCGTCGCGCTGCGGGCCCGCGGTGAGCGTGCCGATCCCGGACACCTCGCCCTGGTCCACTCCATGCGCGCCGCCGCACACCTGCACCGGGCCGAGGACCTGGCGCTGCTCGCCGCAGCACTTCGTCCTGACGACGCCCGCGAACTGGCCAGGGACCACCTCGGCCCGTTCGGCGAGGACCTGACGGCCGAACACATCGGCTTCGCCGCCGCGGTCGACCAGGTCGCCGAGGCGATGCGGGCGGTGACCGCGGACCGGCGCGCACGCACCAAGGGCGAACTGAGCACCGCGCTGAACGAGGTGGTCGACGCACAGCTGCGCCCGTGGTGCCAGGGCTGCGGCGTACATCATGTGCAGGACACCCTGTTCCGCTACGCCACCTTGCAGGCGGGCCTGTGCATCGCGGTGCACACGTCGGGGCCGTTCCACTACGTCCGTTGGCCCGCCGGCCGCCGGCGCGGGCCCGGTCCGCAGGAGAGCCGGCGCCTGCTCGTCCGGCGGTTCCTGCGGTGGTGCGGCCCGGCCCGGCCCGTGGACCTGGCAAGGTGGCTGGCTCTCACACCGGCGGCGGCCCGACAGCTGTGGGACCCGCTCGGCGACCGGCTCGACGAGGTCTCCGTCGACGGGCGGCGCGGCTGGATGCACCACGAGGATCTCGACGAACTGCGAACCGCGCCCGCCGCCACAGGAGTACGGCTGCTGCCGCCCCACGACCCGCTGACCGAGCTCGCCGACCGCGAACTTCTTCTGCCCGACCGGGCCCGCCGCGGCGCTGTCTGGCGTGCCACGGCCCGCCCGGGTGTCCTGGTCGTGCGCGGCGAGATCGCCGGCACGTGGCGGCAGCGCGCCGCGGCAGGCCGTGTGACCGTCACGATCGAGCCGTTCGGCACCCTCACCGCCACCGAACGCCGCGCCGCCCGCGATCACGCCGAGGCGCTGAACGAGAGCGCGGGACAACACGTGGAGACCCGGTTCACCCCGTGAACCGGTGGCCGGCTCGCCTGCTCCGCGTCCCGTGCCGCCGCTGCCCCCGAGCTCGGGCCTCCTGCTGTTCCGCTACGACAGGGTATCGGTGACCACGGTCGCCGCTTCCGCGATGAGCTTGTTGTCGAACTCCTCGTCCTTCTCATCGCGGTTCGACATGATCGCCACGACGATGGGGGAGGAGTCGGGGGGCCACACCACGGCGATGTCGTTGCGGGCGCCGTAGCCGCTGCCGCTTCCGGTCTTGTCGCCGACCACCCAGCCCTCGGGCACTCCGGCCCTGATGAGTTCGGTGCCGGTGACGTTGGTCCGCAGCCACGTCGTGAGCTGCGCGCGTTCGGCCTCGCCGAGGACGCCTCCGAGAACGAACGCGCGCAGGTTCCCGGCCATCGCCCGCGGCGTACTCGTGTCCCGCGTCTCGCCGGGGGCCCATCGGCTCAGTTCGGGCTCGCGGCGCTCCATCCGCGTGACGTCGTCCCCGAGTTCCGCGAGTAGTGCGTCGAGGCCCCGGGGCCCGCCCAGTTGGTCGAAGAGCAGGTTGGCCGCCGCGTTGTCGCTGTAGCGGACAGCGGCCTCGCACAGCGCCCGCAGGGTCATTCCGGTCTCGACGTGCTTCTCGGTCACGGGGGAGTGGTGGATCAGGTCGTTCCGTGAGTACGTGATCACGCGGTCCATCCCGCCCGGTGAGTGCTTGCGCAGCACCGCACCGGCGGCCAGTGCCTTGAAGGTGGAGGCGTAGGCGAACCGTTCGCCGTCCCGGTAGGTGACCTCGCGCCCGGTGCCGGTGTCGACGGCATAGACACCCAGCCGCGCGTCGAACCTGCGCTCGAGCTCCTGGAATGTGCCGACGAACGGCTTCGCGGCCGCGCTCGGCCTCGTCGTCCCCGCGGACGGAGACGACCGAGTCGACGCGGCCTGCGATGTGCCGCCTTGGCCGCAGGCGGCGAGCGGCATGAGAGTGAGCAGGGCGAGCGCGCCGACAAGGGTGCGCCGGACACGGTTGTGATGCATGGTCCGAACCTCCGAAGGGGCCCCGTACGCAGGGCGGACGAGGGAGGGAACGACGGTGCGCCCCGTCCCGGTGCGGTCGTTGGTGCCGGGACCACCTTCACCTCCTGGTGGCCATGCGGTCCAATACCGCCCTGCGCTGTTTCATGCCGAACTCGCATAGATGCCGGCTGTGGATCTGGTGGGAGCATGTCGGGCGTTCGTCAGCGTCAGCGAGCGCGGCACCGTCGAACTGCTCCAGGCCCTGTGGACGCCGTCGGCGACCCAGGTCGCCCGCCGGCTGCGGGACCACCTGCGGCAGCTCTAGGCCGGGCGGGCACCGGGGGCACGGTCGCCGCCGGAGCGGCGGCGCACCACGACGTCGAGCGGTGCGCGGAAGGAGAGCAGCCCGAGCATGGTCGGCGGTGAGCCGGGTTCCGCGAGCGTCGCGTCCGGAAGGGCCCGGGCGGCCGCCCGCAGAGCGACCGCGGCTTCGGTGCGTGCCAGCGACGCGCCCAGGCAGCGGTGGCGTCCCGCACCGAACGACAGGTGGTGCCGGATGTTCTCCCGATGCGGGCACAGACGGCCGGGGTCCTCGAACACCTCGGGGTCCGATCCGGTGCCCATCAGCATCAGCAGGAGCTGCGCACCGGCCGGCAGGCGCACACCGGACAGCTCGGTCTCGCGTGCGGTCACCCGGCGCCAGGTGGTGACCGGCGGCTCCCGGCGCAGTATCTCCTCCACCCATGCCTCCGCGAAGCCGTCATCGGCCGCCACCCGTGCCCAGACCTGCGGGTCCTCCACGGCGCGCAGCAGCGCCGTGGAGATCAGTTGCCCGGTGGTGGACTGCCCGGCGATGAACACGAAGAAGCACACAGCCACGGCGGTCGCGGCGTCCAGTGGCGTCCCGTCCGGCCTGCGGTACCGGCGCAGGCCCCCGATGAGCCCGTCCGTCATGGTGGCCGCGGAGACCTGGGCCGTCAGCCATTGGTGGAACGCGCCGACCTGCTCGGCCAGCTGCAACTGCCGTTCGGCCGGAGGGCGACCGTAGAACAGTTCCAGTGAAGCGTCGCTCCACGCCGCGAGTGTGTCAGCGGATATGCCCTCGATGCCCAGGAGCCGCATCATCACCCGGCACGGCAGAAGTCGCGCGTATTCGGCGGCCAGGTCGCAGGAGTCGCCGACGGCGTACCGGGGCCGCAGAGCGTCCAGCATCTCCGAAGCGGTCCGCTCGACCATCGGCACGGCCGCTGCCACCCGCTCGGCGTTGAAGAAGCGCATGACCAGGCGCCGAAGGTCCGCGTGGTCGGCTCCCCGGTTGTTGGCGAGGGCGGGCGGCAGGGAGAAACCGGCCCTGGCGAGCGTGCGCAGTACGGACACGGGCAGGCGTGTCACGGAGTGCTGGGCGTTGTCGGGCAGGTACGTGGCCGGATCCAGCAGCACGCTGCGCACATCGGCGTAGCGGCTGACCAGCCACAGGCCGTTCGCGGGATCGAAGTGCACGGGTGAGGTGCGCCGCAGCGCCGCGAGCGTGGGGTACGGGTCGGCGACGAACAGCGGGTCGAAAAGGCCGGGAAGGCCGGTCGGCAGGGGTGCCGGACGTGTCTCCGTGCTTGCCACGCGCGTGTTCTCCGTCAAGGCGTGCGGACCATCACCCGACGGGGGACAGTTGATCAACGCTGCCCGCTCGGGGCCGAGGCCACACGATAACCGACGGGGTCCGCCGGCCACGGTGCGGGGCCCCGCCCCGGAGCAAGGCCGGCTCAGACGGTCACGCGCGATGCCGTTGCGTGCGGCATCGGCGGCGCGCCGTCTGATGCCCGCGTCTCATGCCAGGACAACCGCCGGAAGGGGTTGTTCGGAACATGCTCTGACCTGCGCTGATAGCATCCGTCGGCAGCAGGCTGCGGCTTTTGTCGGGCGTCCCGGCCGCCTAAGGTCACTGGAGGAAGCTGACGTTCTGGGCGAGGGCGAGGCGGCCGGAGTAGTTGATGGTGTTGGTGGCCGGACGCATGTAGGCGCGCCAGGCGTCGGAGCCGGACTCGCGGCCGCCGCCGGTCTCCTTCTCGCCGCCGAAGGCGCCGCCGATCTCCGCGCCGGACGTGCCGATGTTGACGTTGGCGATGCCGCAGTCGGAGCCTTCCGAGGACAGGAAGAGCTCGGCCTCCTGCTGGTCGCGGGTGAAGATGCTCGAGGACAGGCCCTGCGGGACGTCGTTGTGCAGGGCGATGGCCTCCTCCAACGTGTCGTAGGTCAGCACGTACAGGATCGGGGCGAACGTCTCCTCCCGGACGATGTCGGTCTGCTCGTCGACACGGACGACGGCCGGCTCGGCGTACGCGGCCCGGGGTGCGGCCTCGGCCAGGCGCCGGTTGCCGCCCGCGAGGACCTTCCCGCCCTGCGCCTGCACGCGGGCGAGGGCGTCCTGCATGGCGTCGAGAGCCGTGCCCGTGATGAGCGGACCCACGAGGGTCGACTCGTCGAACGGGTCGCCGATGGGCAGCTTCCGGTACGCCGCGGTCAGCCGTGCGACCAGGGTGTCGGCGATGTCCCGGTGGACGATGAGCCGGCGCAGGGTGGTGCAGCGCTGTCCGGCGGTGCCGGCGGCGGCGAACACGATGCCCTGGACGGCGAGATCGAGGTCGGCGGACGGCGCGACGACGGCGGCGTTGTTGCCCCCGAGCTCCAGCAGGCTCCGTCCGAAGCGGGCCGCGACACGGGGGCCGACCTGGCGTCCCATGCGGGTGGAACCGGTGGCACTGACGAGCGCGACGCGGGGGTCGTCGACGAGCTTCTCGCCGATCCTGCGGTCGCCGAGCAGCAGACGGTGCACGTCGCGGGGGGCGCCGACGTCCTCGGCGGCCTGGGCCAGCAGCCGGTCGCAGGCCAGGGAGATGAGCGGGGTGAGTTCGGACGGCTTCCAGACCACGGTGTCGCCGCAGGCCAGGGCCACAGCGGTGTTCCACGACCACACGGCCGCGGGGAAGTTGAACGCGGAGATGACACCGACGACACCGAGCGGGTGCCACGTCTCGGCGAGGCGGTGGCCGGGCCGCTCGGAGGCGATGGTGCGGCCGTAGAGCTGCCGGGACAGGCCGACCGCGAAGTCGCAGATGTCGATCATTTCCTGGACCTCGCCGAGCGCCTCGGAGCGGATCTTGCCCGCTTCGACGGTGATGAGGTCGGCCAGGTCGCTCTTGTGGTCGCGCAGCAGCTCGCCCAGCCGGCGCACGAGTTCGCCGCGTCGGGGAGCCGGTGTGGTGCGCCAGGTGAGGAAGGCCTCGCGGGTGGCGGCGACGGCTTCTTCGGTGTCGGCAGGGGTGGCGGCCGTCAGACCGAAGAGGTCCTCGCCAGTGATGGGGGTGCGGGCGTGGAAGTCGGTGCCCTCGGGGACGGCGACGCCGATGCGCTCCAGGCTCGTGCGGGCGCGGGTGCGCAGGTCCTCGGTGGTGGGCAGGGTGGTGACGGTCATGATGCTCCTTCGGAGGTGGATGTCAGTCGAGTGCGCCGTCGAGTCCCAGGTCCCGGGCGACCTGGGCGACGGAGCGGTTCTGCTGCTGCTCGTAGAGGGCGAAGGGGTCCAGGACGTCGCGGCCCATGGCGCCGGACAGCCATGCGCTGTCGTAGGCGGTGCCTGCCAGGTCGTTGTTCCTGGAGCCCTCGCCGCTGAGGTTGGACTGGAAGATGCCGGCCGCCGAGCGGGGCAGGAAGTCCTCGTAGACGATGGGCTCGGCGCGTGCCCAGCCCTGCTCCACGAGGTCGGCGACGCGGGTGGGCGGGCGGCTTCCGTCCCGCGGGCGGTCGGGTGCCGCACGGTAGGTGAAGTAGGCCAGGCCCTGGGCGGCCAGCTCGTGTTCGCTGCCGGGCATGTGCTGTTCCCAGACGGTCCGGGCGAGTTCGCCGCGGTCCGTTCCGGGGTGGCCGGCCGCCTGCTGGTCGATCAGTCCGAGCAGCCGGTCGTAGAGCGCCCGGCCGGTGCGGGTGAGGGCGATGCCGCGGGCCTCGACCTCGCCGAAGCGCACCCGCAGGGCGCCGTTGATGACGCTGCCGTCCGGGGTGCGCAGTGCGCGGGGCTCGGCAAGGGCCCGGAAGGACGTCTGGCGCAGCAGGACGTCGGGGCCCTTCCAGCTCGGCGGTCCCTGGATGGTGTCGATCATCTCGATGCCGCGCTCGGTCATGCGCCGGTACAGCTCGTCGATGTCCAGGACGCGCGGGGTGAGGTGGTTGATGTGGGTGCTGCGCACTCCGCCGATGTCCGCGGCGACGGCGGACACCTGCTCCAGGGTCTCGTACCAGGCCTTGTCGATGGGCTCGGTGGACAACTCGAAGGCAGCCACAGCGAGTTCGAGGAACCGCTCGGCATCCGCGTCGGGCAGCTCCTGCTCGGCCTCGGCACGATCGGCCAGGACGAGCAGCTCCGGCGGGAACAGCTCGCGGCCTGCCAGGAACGCCTCCAGGCGGGAGCGCAGATCGGCGTCGAAGAACCGGGGGTCCGCGGGGGTGAGCATGGAGGTGAAGACGCGGAAGGGATTGCGCGCCAGTTCCTCGCCGTCGACGGGACGGAAGGCGGTGGAGATGACGGGGACCGCGCTCGCGGCGGCCTCCCGCAGATCGTAGAAGCCGACCGGGTGCATGCCCAGGGCGCCGAAGACACGGGCGACCTGCCGCAGCTCCTGCGGTGTGCCGACCCGGATGGCACCGTGCCGTTCGGCGGTCACCCGGCCGATGGAGCCCAGGCGTTCGGCGTCGGCACCCCGGGCGCGCAGAACGTCCTCGTTGACCTCGCGGGACACGTCCACGAGCGTGGTGTAGGCGGGGACCTCCCGCCCGTACATGTCCGAGAGCCGCGCGGCGAACGCGGCGCGCAGCTGCCATTGACTGATCATCGACGGTTTCCGCCTTTCGATGGGGAGTTCACACCACGTGGGCTTCGGGACGGATCTCCGCTCCGGTCCGGAAGCGGTCTGCGTGGAGGGGGGAGATGTCGACGCACGGCGTGCGGTCCAGGTACAGGTCGCGCACGATCTCGCCGACGGCGGGCGCCTGGAGGAAGCCGTGGCCGGAGAACCCGGTGGCGTACAGGAAGTTGTCCAGTTCGCCGGAGCGTCCGATCAGCGCGTTGTGGTCGGGCGTGACCTCGTACAGTCCGGCCCAGCCGCCATCCGTCCTCATGTCGGCCAGGGCGGGGGCGTGGCGCCGCGCGGCGGCTCGGAAGAGGTCGAGCCACTCCGCGGTCCAGGTGGTGTCGAAGCCCACCGGCTGGCCCGGGTCGGCCAGGCCGAACAGCAGTCCGTCGTCACTGTTGTGGAAGTACGCCGACGACGAGAAGTCGATGGTGAAGGGGATGCGGGGCGCCGGGGGTGTCAGCGGCTCGGTGAAGGCGAGCTGGCGTCGCACCGGACGTACGGGGAGGTCGATGCCGACCATGTCGCCGATCTGTCCCGACCATGCGCCCGCCGCACACACGACCGTGGAGCAGGAGATCACGCCGTGGTCGGTGTGAACGGCCGTGACACGGTCGCCGGATGTGTCCATACCGGTCACCGCCGTGTTCGTGGCGAACGTGACGCCGGCCCGGGACGCGGAGTCGGCGTACCCCCTCACGACCAGGCCGGGCCGGGCGTGGCCGTCGGTGGGTGAGTAGGCGGCCGCCACCAGGTGCTCGGGACTGATGTACGGACACAGGCGGCGGGCCTCGTGCGGAGTGATCATGCGGCTGGGGACGTCCAGGCTGTTCTGGATCCCGACGGCGATCTCGAAGTCGGTGGCCTGCCGGGCGTCGGTCAGCAGGAAGAGGTACCCGACCGTCTCCAGGCCGATGTCGGCACCGGGACGGTGCGGGAAGTCCCGGAAGGCCCGCAGACTGCGGCTCCCCAGCTCGATGTTGAGCGGGTCGGAGAACTGGGCCCGCACGCCGCCGATCGGCTTGCCCGAACTGCCGCTGCCCAGGTCGCCGCGTTCGACGACGACGATGTCGTCGACCCCGGCCTCGGCCAGGTGGAACGCGATACTCGCACCCATCACGCCACCGCCGATGATCACGACATCGGCGGCGGGCGGAACGGTACGGAAGGTGGATGAGGTGGACAAGAGGCCGATCCCTTCCAGAGGCCGCGCCGGAGACGAATCCTGTTCGGGGCGCGGCTGTCAATGTGCGGGAGAGAACTGCTGATCAGCTGTCTGTGCGCCATCGTGACGTACCCCAACCGTTGACGTCTATGAACAGTTACTGCGGCTGACCTATTAGGATCTCTATATGGACTGGACGAGTTCCCAGTTGCGCTCCCTGGTGGAACTGACCCGGCGCGGAACCATCACCGCGGTGGCCCAGGCTCTGGGATACACGCCCGGCGGCGTGTCCCAGCAGATCGCCGCGCTGGAGAAGGCCACGGGCATGGAGCTGCTGCGCCGGGTGGGGCGGCGGGTGGAGCTGACGGACGCCGGAAGGACGCTGGCCCGCCACGCCGAGCGGATCCTGTCCACGGAGGCCGAGGCGGTCGAGGCCCTGGAGCGCAGCCGCAACGAGATCTCCGGAGTACTCCAGGTCGGGCTGTTCGCGACAGCCGCCGCCGAGATCCTGCCGCTGGCCCTGCGCCGGGTGCGCGAGACGCATCCGGGGTTGGCGGTGCACAGCCGCGACATGGACGTGGACGAGGTGTACAGCGCCGTCGCCTCCGGCGGCGTGGACCTGGCGCTCGGTCTGGACTACCCGGATGTGCCCATCCCGCGCGATCCGGCCCTGCGGGTGACGCAGCTCTACCGGGAGCGCTTCTCCCTCGCGGTGCCCGCCGGGTCGATGGCCGGCCGTGACGAGATCGCCCTCACCGACACGCAGCACCTGGGCTGGATCCTGCCGTCGGCCGACAGCTACTACGGCCGCGCCGTACGCACCGCCTGCCGGCGGGCCGGCATCGAACCGGACGTGCAGCACGAGGTGACCGACACCGCGGCCACCCTGGCACTGGTCGAGGCGGGCATCGGAGTGAGCACCGTGACGGATCTGATGCTCCGGCTGCGCGCCTCACGCTTCGACGTGGTGAGGCTGCGCGAGACGATCGAACGCCACATCGTCGTGGTGTTCCGTTCCGCCGCGGAGCACCGGCCCACCGTGGCGGCGCTGGTCGACGTCCTGCGGGCGGTGGCCGGGACCCGGCGCGGCGAGCCGTAGTCCGCTCAACGCGGCTGCGGAAGGCCGGGGTTGGGACCCGGCCGCCGGAGCGGAAGGCCCCTGTCCCGGGCATGGCTCCCTCGGCCCCTGGCATCCGGCACCAGCTCTGCTTGCCCTCAGGGACGCAAGGTGTCGCGCTGAACTCTCTGTTGCCGGGACCGGGTCGTGCGTGAGGGTTTCAGGCCAGTGGTGACCCACGCCACGACGGTGGCCCGTCGTGCCGCCGTTGCCTGACAGGGAGCGAGCGATGTCCCCCGATCACACCCCCGAATCCCCTCTTTCCGCGTTGCTGGGAAGAGGACCGCGTGGAATCTTCCGGCGAACACTTCCCTCGGAGCAGCCCACCGGCGCCCGCATGGTGCGCACCCTCGGCCTCACCCAGCTGACGATGATCGGCATCGGTGCCATCATCGGGGCCGGCATCTTCTCTCTCGCCGCGGCCGTCGCCCGGGACGTCGCCGGGCCCGCCGTGCTGATCTCGTTCCTCGTCGCCGGGGCCGCCTCGCTCTGTGCGGCCTTCGCCTACGCCGAATTCGCCGGCATGGTCCCCAAGGCCGGCTCGTCCTACACCTACTGCGCCGCGGTCCTCGGGGAGGTCGTCGGCTGGATCGTGGGATGGGACCTGCTGCTGGAGTACACCGCCATCGTCGCCGTCGTCGCGATCGGCATGTCGGGCTATCTCGGGTTCCTGCTGGAGGCCGTCGGCATCCATCTGCCGGTCTGGGCGCTGGGCGCCCCCGGCACAGGGCCCGGTCACCGGATCGACCTGCTCGCCGTCGTGATCTGTCTCGGCGTGGCCTGGCTCCTCACCCGCGGCACCCGCACCTCGGCGCGCGTCGAGACCGTGCTGACCATCATCAAGATCGCCATCGTCCTGCTGGTGATCGTGGTGGGCTTCACCAAGGTCGACACCGGCAACCTCACGCCCTTCGCACCCTTCGGTCTCGGCGGGGCGTTCACCGGGGCGGCCACGGTCTTCTTCGCCGTGTTCGGCTACGACGCCCTGAGCACGGCCGCGGAGGAGTCGGTGGAGGCCCGGCGCAAGCTGCCCAAGGCGATGATGCTGTCGCTGGCGATCTCCATGGGCCTGTACGTCCTGGCCTGCATCGTGCTCACCGGCATGCAGCACTACACGGAACTCAACCCCAGCAGCGGCATCTCCAGCGCCTTCGCGAGCGTCGGACTCGGCGGCCTGGCGAACGTGATCGCGGTCGGCGCGGTCATCGGCATCGTCACCGTGACCTTCTCCTTCATGATGGGCGCCTCCCGCCTGTGGTACGCCCTCAGCCGTGACGGTCTGATGCCCGCCTGGTTCGGCGCCCTCCACCCCAAGCGCAAGGTTCCCCACCGCGCGACCTGGGTCATCGGCGTCGTGTCCGCGGTGCTGGCGGGTGTGCTGCCCATCAACGCCGTGGCCGAACTCACCAACATCGGGGTCCTGCTGGCCTTCGTGATCGTCTCCGCGGCCGTACTGATCCTGCGCTACCGCAAGCCCCACCTCAAGCGCGGCTTCCGCTGCCCGGGCATGCCGTTCGTGCCCGTCCTCGGCATGGTCTTCTCCGTCTGGCTGATGTCGTTCCTGACGTGGGAGACCTGGATCCGGCTGGGCTGCTGGCTGCTCGCGGGCCTGCTCTTCTACGCCTTCTACGGGTACCGCCGCACCCGCAGGGTCATGCCGGGCGGCTCGGTCGACCTCGACGCCCTCGACGAGATGACCGACACCGACGAACCCGAGCAGCGGCCCGAACACGCACAGGTCCCGTAGGCACCGCGCCGCTCACCCCGGTACGGCGGCGGCTCCCACGCCCGCACCAGCGGGGAGACGCCGCCGCGCCGGTCACTCCGGCCCGGCCGGATGCAGAAACGGCTCACCGGCGGGCACCGCCCGCCGCAAGGCGGCGAGCATGGCGGCGAGCAAGGGATTGCTGTTCTCGCTCCGGTGCAGGGCCATCACCTCCCGGTGCGCCGCGCGCTGGGTGAGCCGCGTCGCCTCGATGCCCTCGCTCGGCGCGTGCCCGAGCGCCGGCACCACCGCCACCCCGAGACCCGCCGACACCAACTCCCGCACCACGTCGTAGTTGTTGCTGCGGAAGGCGATCTCGGCGTCGAACCCCGCCGCCGCGCACAGCCGCACGAGGGACAGGGCACCGGCCGTGCCCTCCCGGCTGGTGATCCAGCGGGCCCGGGAGAGGTGGGGGAGCTGTGCGCTCAGCCCGCTGTCGCGGGCGCGGAGCAGGACGAGGTCCTCGCGCAGCAGATGGTGGCGCGTCAGGCCGTCGGGCCACTGGCGGGGGCTCAGCCCGTACTCGTACACCAGGGCCACGTCCAGTTCGCCGGTGCCGAGCGCCGCGACGAGCTCCTCGGGCTCGCCCTCCTCCAGCTGGATCTGCGCCCGGGGACGGGTCTCGGCCGCCGCCGACAGGGCGGAGGGCACCAGCTTCACACCGGCCGTGGGAAAGCTGCCCAGCCGGAGCCGGCCGGTGGCGCCGGTCGCCAGTTCCCGCACCTGCTGGTCCAGGTCGTCCAACGCCGCCAGTACCCGCGCGCCGAGGTCCACCAGTCGGTGGGCGGCGGCCGTGGCGCGGATCCCGTGGGCCTCCCGCTCGAACAGCACGAGCCCGGTCTCCTTCTCCAGAGCCGAGATCTGCTGGGAGATCGCGGACGCGGTGTAACCGAGGTCGCGTGCCGCGACGGCGAACGAGCCGCTGCGGACGACGGCCTTCAGCGTGAGCAGGTGCAGGGGCTTCAGCAACATGACTCCCGAGGTACGCAGGGGAGCCGAGCATAAGCATTTGTTGCCCTTGACCGTCAATTCTTTCGTCCTGCTGGCCCTTGTGAGTCGCCTCGTCCGAGCCACAGGGTGAGGTGGACCAGGTCGGACGAGACCGGTGAGCACGAAGGAGCGAGCACAGTGAGCACCACAGCGCGGGACCTCGGCAGCCCTGATGCGGCGGCCGTGGCCGAAGCCCTCGGCCGAGTCGACTGCGGCGAGGTCGCCGGCGACGCCGGCCGCCGGGCCCAGTACGCGGCAGACGCCTCCAACTACCGCCGGATACCGCTCGCCGTCGTCTTCCCCCGGGAGCGCCGGCACGTGCTCAACGCGCTCTCCGTCTGCCGCCGTCTCGGGGTGCCGGTCACCTCGCGCGGAGCCGGCACCAGCACGTCCGGTCAGGCGGTCGGGTCGGGCGTGGTCCTCGACTTCTCCCGGTACTTCAACCGGCTGCTCGCCCTGGACCCGCAGGCCCGGACGGCGACGGTGCAGCCGGGCATCGTTCTCGACGACCTGCAGGAAGCCGCTGCCGGCCACGGCCTGTTGTTCGGTGCCGATCCGTCCACCCACAGCCGCTGCACGCTCGGCGGCATGATCGGCAACAACGCCTGCGGATCGCACTCCGTGGCCTGGGGGCGTACCGCCGACAACGTCCTGGAACTCGAAGTGGTCACCTACCGGGGCACGGTGGTCCGGCTCGGCGAGATGACCCAGCAGGAGATCGACGAGGCCGTCGCGGCGGGGGACGACCGCGGACGGCTGATCGCGTCCCTGTACCGGCTCGCCCAGGACAACCTCGCACCCCTGCGCACCAAGCTGGGTCAGTTCCCGCGTCAGGTGTCCGGCTACGCGCTGGAACACCTGCTGCCCGAGCACCGCTTCAACCTCGCCCGGGCCCTGGTCGGCAGCGAGGGCACCCTGGCCGTCGTCCTCTCGGCCACCCTTCGCCTCATCACCCCGCCGCCGGCGCGGGCGCTGGTCGTGCTCGGTTTCCAGGACGCCTGCGCCGCGGCCGACGCCGTGCCCGCCCTTCTCGGGCACCGGCTGCTGGCACTGGAGGGACTGGACCACGCGCTGACCGACATCGTGACCCGGCCCGAGACCCGGGACACGATCGACACCCTGCCGACGGCACAGGCATGGCTGTTCACCGAACTCGGCGGAGAATCGGATGAGTTGAAGGAGGCCGCTGCCGAACTCGCGGAGACCGCCCGGCAGTCCGCCGGCTTCACCGGCAGCGAAGTCGTCACCGATCCCGCACGCGCCCGGCGGCTGTGGCGGATCCGCGAGGACGGAGCCGGCCTGGCCACGCGCCTGCCCGACGGCAGCGAAGCATGGCCCGGCTGGGAGGACGCGGCCGTCCCGCCGGACCGGTTGGGCTCCTACCTGCGGCGGTTCGCCCGCCTGCTCCAGCGGTACGACCTGCGGGGCGCGGTGTACGGCCACTTCGGCGAAGGCTGCCTCCACGTCCGGATCGACTTCGACTTCACCACCGAACAGGGCACCGCCGTCTTCCGCGCCTTCGTCACCGACGCCGCGAAGCTGATCGCCGAGCACGGCGGCTCCCTGTCCGGGGAACACGGCGACGGCCAGGCCCGCTCCGAACTCCTGCCGCTCATGTACGGCCCGGACGTCATCGCCCTGTTCGAAGAGTTCAAGAACATCTGGGATCCCGACAACGGCCTCAACCCCGGCATGATCGTGCGCCCGCTGCCCGTCGACGGCAACCTCCGGGTCAGCCCGAACCGCACCCCGCTGCCCCTCGCTCCCGTGTCCAAGGGCTTTCCCTTCCACGCCGACGACGGCGACTTCGCCAAGGCCACCCGCCGCTGCGTCGGCGTCGGCAAATGCCGCACCACGAGCCATCGCGGCGACGTCATGTGCCCCAGCTACCGCGTCACGCGCGACGAGAAGGACTCCACCCGCGGCCGCGCCCGCCTGCTGTACGAGATGACCCAGGGCGAGGTGATCACCGACGGCTGGCGCTCCACCGAAGTCCGCGACGCCCTCGACCTGTGCCTGTCCTGCAAGGGATGCAGCGCCGACTGCCCCGTCGGCGTGGACGTCGCCACCTACAAGTCGGAGTTCCTGTACCACCACTACAAGCGGCGCCTTCGGCCTGTCTCGCACTACACCATGGGCTGGCTGCCCCTGCTGTCACGGCCTGCCGCCCGCGTGCCGCGCCTGGTCAACGCCCTCACGTCCTCCTGGTCGGCCCCGTTCGTCAAACGGCTCGGCGGCATCGCCGCCCAGCGCGATATCCCTCGCTTCGCTGACGAGACGTTCCTGGCCTGGTTCCGCCGCCGCACCCAACGCGGCGACGGCCGACGCGGCCCGGTGATGCTGTGGGCCGACTCCTTCAACAACCACTTCACCCCCGAGGTCCTCAAGGCCGGGGTCACCGTCCTGGAGAACGCCGGCTTCCGCGTACAGGTCCCCGACGGCACCCAGTGCTGCGGACTGACCTGGATCACCACAGGGCAACTCGGCACCGCCCGGCGCGTCCTCCGGCGCACCGTCGCCGCCCTGACACCAGCCGTGGAGGCCGGCATGCCGGTCGTCGGCCTGGAGCCCAGCTGCACGGCGGCCCTCAGGACGGACCTGCCGGAACTCCTCGACGGCAACGGCCACGCTCGCGCCCTCGCCCGAGCCACCGTCACCCTGGCCGAACTTCTCGTCCACCGGGCGCCGGACTGGCAGCCGCCGCGGATCGACGCCCCGTCCCTCAGCCAGACGCACTGCCACCAGCACGCCACGTCCGGCTTCGGCGCCGACAGCGCCCTGCTGCGCCGCATGGGCGTCGACAACACCGCGCTCGCTTCCGGCTGTTGCGGCCTCGCGGGCAACTTCGGATTCGAACGCGGCCACTACGACGTCTCCGTCGCCGCGGGCGAACAGGTCCTGCTGCCCGCAGTGCGGTCGGCCGCGCAGGACACACACATCCTCGCCGACGGCTTCAGCTGCCGCACCCAGATCGCCCAGCAGACCGACCGCACCGGTACCCACCTCGCGCAGCTCATCGCCGGCGCGCTGCCCCCGACCGACACCCCGGCCTGAACACCCCACCTCTACGGACAAGGAACACACCCGTGACCGACGCACTCTCCCTGGTCGACGACTGGGGTCCCGAGAAGATCGTGGTCGTCTCCCACCGGCGCACCGGCATGAAGGGGGTCCTCGTCATCGACAACACCGCCCGTGGCACGGGCAAGGGCGGCACCCGCATGAGCCCCACCGTGACCGTCGGCGAGGTCGCCCGGCTCGCCCGCGTCATGACGTGGAAGTGGGCCGCCGTGGACCTCTTCTACGGCGGGGCCAAGGCCGGCATCGTCGCCGACCCCGCCTCCCGCGACAAGGAGGCGATCCTGCGCGCGTTCGCCCGGGCCCTGTCCAACGAGGTGCCCCGCGAGTACGTGATGGGACTCGACATGGGGCTGACCGAGAACGACGCCGCCGTCATCCAGGACGAACTGGGCGACCGCGGGGCCGCCGTCGGCACCCCCGACCACCTCGGCGGCGTGGCCTACGACAAGCTCGGCGTCACCGGCTACGGGGTCGCCGAGGCGACCGACGCCGCGGCCGAGCGCCAAGGGCTGCCCCTGGCCGGCTCGCGCGTCGCCATCCAGGGCTTCGGTGCCGTCGGCAGCGCCGCCGCCCGCCGTTTCACCGAGCTCGGCGCCACCGTCGTGGCGGTCTCCACGGCCCACGGGGCGCTGTACGACCCCAGCGGACTGGATGTCGAGGACCTCCTGACCGCCCGCGCCGAGCACGGCGACCACTTCGTCACCCGCCACGGCCGGGGCACCGCGCTCGCCTCCGGCGCGGAACTCACCGTGGACTGCGACGTCCTGGTGCCCGCCGCGCTCCAGGACGTGATCGACCACACCACCGCGCACGCGATCAAGGCCAAGCTGGTCGTGGAGGGCGCCAACCTGCCCACCTCCGCGGAGGCCCAGGGCATCCTCGCCGGGCGGGGCATCACGGTGATCCCGGACTTCGTCGCCAACGCCGGGGGCGTCGTCGCCGCCGCGTTCGCCATGGACGCCCGCTATTCCGGTTTCCGGCCGGACCCTGCCGGCATCTTCGAAACGATCTCGGACAGGCTGCGTGCCAACACGGTCTCCGTCCTCGACGAAGCCGAACGGCAGGACGTCACCCCGCACACGGCCGGCCGCGGCCTCGCCGAACGGCGCGTCCGCACCGCGATGCACAGCAAGGGGCGCATCCCGCGCAGCTGATCACCGGTCACCCTGCCGTCCGTGACCTCACCAGGCCGCTCGTCACGTGGACCGTGCGGCGCGAGCGGGCGCCATCGCCCACCTGATGCTCCGTGTGAGGGCGTGCCCGGTGAGGTGGACGGCGGATTCAGCGGCGGGGGACAGGCGCGGCAGACCGAGGGGCCCGCGTGCCCATGGAGGCAGGGAGGCGACCGCGTTGGCGGCCAGCACGGCGTAGGGGCCTCTGGCGACGAGCGGCAGGGGCGGGTGGAGCAGGATGAATCGCGCAGCCTCGCGGGCTGCCGCGGTGCCGTCCAGTTCGGGGCGGTAGGCGTTGATCCGGTCCGCCAGTTCGCGCCGGTCGCGCGGGGGATCGAGTACGCCGAGGGCCGTTGCCACGCGCGCCATGTCGGCGACGTACGCGTCGCAGCCGGCGTCGTCGAGGGGGTGGGCTCCGAAGCGCTGGTGGGCCCGCAGGAAGCTGTCGACCTCGGCCACGTGGACCCAGCCCAGAAGATGCGGGTCGGCCGCGTGATAGGAGCGGCCGTCGGCCGTCGTTCCCCGTGTCCGTGCGTGGACCGCGCGGACACGGTCCACGGCCGCCTGCGCGTCGTCCGCGGTGCCGAAGGTCGTCACGGCGAGGAAGGTGCTCGTGCGCTGCAGGCGTCCCCAGGGGTCCGCCCGGTATCCGGAGTGCGCGGCCACGGCCGCCATCGCGAGGGGGTGCAGGGACTGCAGGAGGAGGGCGCGCAGGCCCCCGATGAACATGGACGCGTCGCCGTGCACGGTACGGATGGGCCGCTCGGGCCCGAACCACCGCGGTCCCGGCGTGTGGTGGATGCGCCGCCTGTTGGCAGGACCGGCCGGGCCCGCGACGCGGCGGAGGATCCCTGCTCCCACTCGCTTCCGCAGGTCCCTGACGACAGGCGCGGACCCGTTCATGGGGCAAGTATCGGCCGCGGCCGCCGGAGTGTCACCACCCGCGCAGACGAGCGAAGACGAACAGTCCCCGGGCGCGTGTGCCGGGGAGGACGCGCGCCTCAGTCGGCACAGGACAGCACGTGCAGGAGGAGGGCCTGTTCGGGATGGAGGACCGGGAGCTGGAGGCCCGCTTCGAGCAGGACCGAGCCCGGGAGCGTGAGGGCGTCGTGCTTGGTCCAGGCGGCGGGGCCGCGCTCGCCGGTGCGGGCGGGGCCGGCCGGATCGACGAGGGTGACGCGGTAGCGGCGCCGCGGATCGAGTCCGGGGAGCCGCACGGGTGCGGGCACGACGGCTGTGCCGGCGGCCAGCTGGGCGTAGCAGTACAGGGCACTGCCGGCGCCGGGTGCGACGACTCCGTGCAGGTAGGCGGCCGGGTCGGGGTGGTCGGCGCGTACGACGGTTCCGGTATGCAGGAGTGCGCGGTGCCGCTTGTAGAAGGCGATGGCGTTCCTCAGCGTTTCCTGTTCCTCGGGGCCCGCCCGGGTGATGTCCCACTCGATGCCGAAGTGGCCGAAGAGGGCTGTGACCACGCGGAACGACAGGTCGTGCACACGGCTGGTGGTGTGGGCACGGGTGGGGCCGATGTGGGTGCCCATGAGCTCGGGAGGCAGGAACGTGCCGGTCCAGCGCTGGATGGCCTGGCGCTCCAGCGCGTCGTTGCAGTCGCTGGTCCACACCCGGTCGGTGTGTTCGAGGACGCCGAGGTCGATGCGTGCGCCGCCGGACGAGCAGCTCTCGATCTCCACGGCGGGGTGCCGTGCCCGCACAGCGGCGAGGAGGCGGTAGAACGCCTCGGTCTGTGCGTGCACGCGGGCACGGCCTGAACGGCCCGCGGCGATCAGGTCGCGGTTGTGGTCCCACTTGACGTACGCGATGTCGTACGCGGTGAGCAGGGCGTCCAGGCGTCCGAGTACGTGGTCGAACGCGTCCGGCTCGGTGAGGTCGAGGACCTGCTGGTGACGCCACGAGGGAGGGAGCCGGCCGTCGGCGGGGGCCAGGACCCAGTCGGGGTGGGCGCGGTACAGATCGGAGTCGGGGTTGATCATCTCGGGTTCGAACCACAGGCCGAAGTCCATGCCGAGGGCCCGGACCCGCTCGATGAGCGGGCCCGGCCCGTCGGGCCAGACGGTGTCGTCGACGTACCAGTCGCCGAGGCCGGCGCTGTCGTCGCGGCGGTGGCGGAACCAGCCGTCGTCGAGGACGAACCGTTCGACTCCGATCCCGGCGGCGGTCTCGGCGAGACCGAGCAGCCGGTCGAGGTCGTGGTCGAAGTACACGGCCTCCCAGGTGTTGAGCACGACCGGGCGGGGCGTGAGCGTGCGCCGGGCGCGCAGGTGACGGTGGAACGCGGACGTGATGCCGTCGATACCCTCGCCCGACCAGGCGGCGTACAGCCACGGCGTGGTGTACTCCTCGCCCGCCTCCAGCACCACCTCACCGGGCAGCAGAAGCTCCCCGCCGCCGAGCACGGGCCTGCCGTCGGGAATCTTCTCGGCGTAGGTGACGTGGTTGCCGCTCCAGGCGACGTGCACGGCCCACACCTGCCCACCGCGGAATCCGAAGCCGGGCGTGCCGGCCAGCAGACCGATGGTGGCGTCATGACCGGTGCGGCCGCGGCGCCCTTCGCGCACCCAGCTCCCGTACCGGAACGCCTGCCGCTGCGGGACGCGTTCGCGGCAGTGGCGGCCGGTGAAGTCGAGGAGCTCGGTGGCGTGCGCGGGCACCGGCAGCGCGGCTTCGAGGGCGTCGACGGTGTACGGGGTGGAGCCGTCGTTGCGGACCCGGTGGCGCAGCCGCAGCAGCCCGGACTCCGTCAGTTCCAGTTCACCGGCAAGGGTGAGCCCGGCGACGGGGTCGGTGGCGGTGTAGCGCAGGGCACCGGGTGCGTGGGTGTCGAGCGTGGTGAGGGCGAGTCCGGGCGAGAAGTCGCCTCCGCCGCGGTGGCCGCGCAGTCCGGGACGGCCCATGTACCCGCCGCCGGCGTCGGGCACCAGCGTCTGCGGGACCGGCACGTCCGGCATGTTGTGCGGCGGCGGCGGCGTGAGCGCGAGCAGCAGCGCGCCCAGTGCCTCCTGATCGAGCGGCCCCAGGGCGGCACCCCAGTAGGCGACCGAAGGCAGCCCCGGCCCGCGCACGTCGACGACGACGCTGGTGCGGCCGTCGCTCAGGTGAAGCACAGCGTCGTGGCTCACGGATGAGAGCTCCCTACGTGACGGCGCCGGTGGTGATCGATGGTGACCGGATGCTTCCGGCCGGCGATGTGTACGGCTACGGCGGCAAGGATGCCCAACGCAGGCACGGCGAAGCCTCCTGCCCGTGAGTACCGCCGGCCGCATCCCCCGTTTTCGGGGTGGCGGCTCCGATTCCGGTGCGTCCGGCTGTGGTCGTGCGCGCGTAGGGGCGGGGCAAGGGGGCACCCGGACGGGGTACCGATCGGACACGCGTGCGGAGAGGCGGGAGGACCGGATGGGGACCTGGCCCATCAGCTGCAAGCGCCGCGCCGGAGAAGGACCCGGACGGCGGACACCAGAGCTGCCGGTGGAGGGAGGCCGGACGACGTGGTCATGAACGAGCGGCAGGGCGAGCAGCGTATCGGCGTCAGGGCGCACAAGGATGTCGTCCTCGCGGTCGAGGGCCTCGCGGCACGGAGACAGCCGCCGCAGTTCGCCTCCGGTGCGGCCGACGCCTACGAATGGGCGACGGGGCACGCGGGACGGTCGCCCGTCACCGGCGCGGATGCCGACGACGTCCCCGGCCTGTGGCTGTTGACCGCCGAAGTGGACGCGACAGTGGTACAGCTGGAGGACCCCACCCTCCAGGCCGGGAAACGCGACTACATCCGCGGGGTTCACGATGCGCTCGCCTGGATCTGCGGATACAGCGACCGGGTGGCGTGACCCGGGCCGTCCATCGGGCGATACAGGCCGCGGCGGCTGTCCGCGGTCGAGCTCAGCGGTCGGAGTAGCTGAAGTCTCCCACCGTCCAGGCGCTCACGTCCTTGATGGCGATGCGGTACATCCCGCCGGTCTCGGGAATCCCCAGACTGCCCTGGAGGATTCTCGCGACATGGAAGTGCAGATGTGACGGGGCCTCACCCCGATTGCGCCGATTACCTCCCGCCCGCGTGAAGACGGGGGCGAATGCTCCCAGTTGATCCGAGTCCTTCAACACCTCGGCCACACGCTCCCGCCAGACGGCCTCCGGAGCCAGCCGTCCGGTGATGACAGCGCCGGGGACCACGACGGTGAGGGACATCTGATTGGTGTGCTCCGACTCGACCATGGCGGCGATGTCGACGAGCAGGTCATCAGGCTTCGACATGAGCGCCGATTCTACGGGGCGGGCGGGGGCGACGTGCCGGCTTTCGAGTGCCGTTCCTCCACGGCGTGGCGGAGACGCGGTCACCAGCTCTCGGCGACGCCGCCGCGGCCGCCTGCCAGGCTGTCCGTGGTCCCGTGGCGCCCGGTGGGGTGACGGCGCGCCGACCGTCACTCCTCGTCCTCGTATCCCTCGTCCTCGTATTCCTCGTCCTCCTCGCCCACGCCTTCCTCCTCTTCCTCGTCCTCCTCTTCCTCGTCGTACGCGTCCTCGGTGTCCTCGTACTCGGCCGCTTCCTCCTCCAGGGCCTCTTCGTGCGTCCGGACCACCTCTCCGTCACGGATCTCGCCGCGCCAGCCCTCGGGCTCCTCGTCCGTGAAGGTGACGTACCGCTGGAAGTTCTTGAAGTCGAGGCGCAGGCGCCTCCCTTGGGCGCGCCAGAGGTTGCCGGTCTTCTCGAAGAACCCGGAGGGGTGGTACTCGACGACGAGGACGATGCGGGTGAGGCTCGGCGCGAGTTCGTGGAACGTCACGCACCCGCGGGTCGTGCCCTTGGCGCCCTCGGATGTCCACATGATCCGCTCGTCCGGCACCTGCTCCTGGACGGTGGCCTTCCAGCCACGGGTCGACGGCCCCACCTTCACCTTCCAGTCGCTCGTCGTCTCGTCGCCCTGGGACACACTGCGCACACCCTTGGTGAAGCTGCTGAACTGCTCGTACTGGGTCCAGTGGTCGTAGGCGGTGCGGACCGGTACGCCGACGTCCAGCGCTTCGACGATGTTCATCACCTTGGTGCTGCCCGCCTTGTGGCTTCCGCCGCCGCCCCCGGTGAGCTCCTGGGCCTTCCCGAGGACGCTGTCCTTGAGGCTCTTGGCCTTCTCGCCGACGACGGCCTTCAGCGGGGAATCCCCCTGGAACACCCGGAGGCCGGCTTTCGGGAGAGGGCCGCCGCTCTCGGCCGCATCCAGAAGCTGGTCCGTCAGGTCCGCCAGTTTGTCGCCCGCCCGGTCCGCCAGGACTTCCACCTGCGCGCTCAGGTGGTCGATCAGCTCGTCACGCAACAGTTCCAGCCCCGAGGCCTCGCCACGGCCGGTGTCGCGATCTTTGGTGGCCATCGCCCTACCTCCGCCGCGTCGCCGTCTTCTTGCCCGCCGCCGTCTTCTTGGCGGGTGTCCTCTTGGCCGTTGTCTTCTTCGCCGCGGTCTTTTTCGCGGGCGCCTTCTTGGCGGCCGTCTTCTTCGAGGCCGTCTTCTTTGCGGGCGCCTTCTTGGCGGCCGTCCTCTGCGGCGCCGTCTTCTTGGCCGCGGCCTTCTTCGCGGGCGGCTTCTTCTGGGCTGCCTTCCTGGCCGGCGCGGCCGCCTTCTTCCTGCCGGCCGGCGCCCTGCGGCTGCGGGCCCGCGCCGGGGGCCGCTCTTCGACGGCGGCGCCCGTAGGGCGACGCCTCCGCGTCCGCGCCTCCGGTTCGCGCTCCTCCTCCTCTTCTTCTTCCTGCTCTTCCTCCTCCTCTTCTTCCTCTTCCGGCTCTTCCTCGGCTTCCGGCTCTTCCTCGGCGCGGCCCTCGTCCTCTTCCTCCTCCTCTGCCTCGTCGCGCTCCTCCTCCCGTTCGACGAGCCGGAGAGTGCGTTCGTGAAGCGAGTCGGCGAGGTCGGCGAGCTTGCGGTCGGCGGACGCCGTCAGGGCCTTGCGGCCGGCGTCGAGGACTTCGCCCCGCACCTGGTCGTTCAACTGCGAGACCTGCGGGATCTCGCCGAGTTGGCGCAGGCCCTGGGTGACGAGCTGCCGAGGGTCGAGCCCGAAGCGGCGGCCGGCGAGATACGTGGCCAGTCCGAAGGCGAGGCGCCCCTTCTTGGCCCGCCCGAGGAGGTATCCGCCCGCGAGGGCGGCCCCCAGGGCCATCTTGCTCGTGTCTTTCATCGGCTGGTCCCTTCGGAGAGACAAGAGACGGCCGGAAGTCCAACAGCCTTTGCCCGGGCCATGATTGACAAGAGGAACCCCGTGCGGGCCTCGCCGGGCGCATTGCGGCACGCCGGACCGAACGCGACCGCCGGATCACCCACTGCTACCGGTTTCCTCTGGGGCAGGAGGCATCCCTATATGATGAAATTGTATGTTTTTGCCAGGTGTATGGCTTCTGCTCCGAGCGTCGGGGAGATCATGGCCGCTGAACAACCTGCCGAACGCCGCTCCGGCGTGGTCCACGCCATGCGAGCCGCAGCCGAACAGCTCCAGGAGTTGCTCGGCCGCACGCCGGAGTCGGTCTCCGCTATCCAGCCCACGGCCGACGGCTGGGAGGCGCACGTCGAGGTCCTGGAGCTGGAGCGGATACCCGAGACCACGAGCGTGATGGCGAGTTACCGCGTCACACTGGACGAGGAGGGCAACCTGGTGGGCTACGAGAAGACCCGGCGCTACACCCGGGGGCACATCGACCGGGACGGCTGAGCGCTCTCATCGGCCCGCGAAGGGCGCTCTCATCGTCCCGCGAAGGGAGGCACCATGACCATGGTGCCGCAAGGCGGCAGCAGTGTTTCCAGAGGCGGCACGGGCAGCCTCTACGACGTTCTCGACCTCATCCTCGATCGCGGCCTAGTGATCGACGTATTCGCCCGTGTCTCTCTGGTCGGCATCGAACTCGTCAAGATCGACGCCCGGGTCGTCGTGGCCAGCGTGGACACCTACCTGCGCTTCGCCGAAGCCTGCAACCGTCTCGATCTGGAGGCGGGCAAGAAGGCACCCGCCCAGCTGACCGACATCGTCGGCGACTCGCTGGAGAGCGGCGCCAAGGGGAAGTCCAGAGGTGCCCTGACCGGTGCGGTCGAAGCGGTCACCGACTCCCTCAAGGGCGCGACCGGGCGTGAGGAGGGCGAGGAGGGGGAGGAAGAGGGCGCAGAGAAGGAGCCCGTCGAGAGGCGGCGGCCCGCCCGGCGCGCCACCGCCCGTCGTACGAGGAGCTCGCCGCGCGAGAAGGAATGAGCCATGCCCGTATACATCTACTCGATCACCGGCAAGCAGCACCCGGTGCGGCTCGACGGTCTCGACGGTGTCGGCGACCCGCCCTCCCGTCTGCGTACCGTGACCGGCGGACCGCTGTGCGCAGTGGTCAGTGACGCACCGGACGACCTGCGGCCCAAACGCCGTGACATTGCCGCCCACCAGCGGGTCCAGGACCGGCTCATGGACGACGGCACGGTGCTGCCGCTGCGGTTCGGCCTGCTGGCCCCGGACGACGAGGCCGTCCGGGCGGCGCTGGAGGAGCGCGCCGAGGAGTACACGGACAGGCTCAAGGCGCTGGAGGGCTGCGGCGAGTACAACCTGAAGGTCTCGCAGGACGAGGAGACACTGCTGCGGCAGATCCTGCACGCCTCGGAGGCGGCGCGGGACCTCAACGACGAGATCCGCAGGGGCACGGCGCCCCCGGACGCGAAGGTGCGCCTCGGCGAGCTGGTCGCCACGGAGGTACAGGCGCGGCAGGAGGCACTGGCCGGGGGCGTGGTGGAGGCGCTCCGCCCGTTCGCCCGGGAACTGCAGACCGCGCAGCCGACCGGCGAGGTCTTCCTCAACATCTCCTTCCTCGTGCCGGGCGACCAGGAAGAGCTCTTCCTCACCACCGAGTTGAGCCTCGCCGCTCAGATGGGCGAGGACGTCCACTTCCGCCTCAACGGCCCCTTGCCGCCCTACAGCTTCGTCTGAAGGAACCGCCATGGGAGTCTTCACCCAGCTCCTCACCCTCCCCCTCGCGCCGGTTCGCGGCGTCGTATGGGTCGTGGAGCGTGTCCTGGAAGTCGCCGAGAACGAGTACTACGACCCCGCACCCGTGCAGCGCGCGCTCGCGGAGCTGGAGCGGCAGCTCCTCGCCGGGGAGATCGACGAGGAAACCTTCGACCGGCGCGAGGACGAACTGCTCGACCGGCTGCAAGAGATCAGGGCCTACCGCGACGGCCTTCAGCCCTGACGGCGCACCACGAGGAACGAGGTCCCCACCGTGACCGACCCCCTGGCCAACCGGCTCGGCTCCTACCCGTCACGAGCCGCACCCCCCTATGGGCAGGGTTCCTCCGCCAATCTCGCCGACATCCTCGAGCGGGTGCTCGACAAGGGCATCGTCATCGCGGGGGACATCCAGATCAATCTCCTCGACATCGAGCTGTTGACCATCAAACTCCGCCTGCTCGTCGCCTCCGTCGACAAGGCGAAGGAAATGGGCATCGACTGGTGGGAGCACGACCCCTCGCTGTCGTCCCGGAGCCGATCCGACACCTCTCTTCCCGCCCGCGGCAGGAGCGAGCGGTCCCTCGCCGAGGAGAACCGGCGCCTGCGGGCGGAGATCGACGCCCTCCGCGAGGACGCGGCGCTTCCCGACGCCGGAAGGGAACCCCGGGAAGGGCACCGCCGGGGGAGCGGCCGCGATGAGTGACCTGGTGCTGTACGCCTACGCCGTGGCCCATGACGCGGAGGGACTGGCGGATTCCGCGGCCACGCTCATCGGTGTCGCCGGCGCTCCCGTCCACCTGATGACCGCCACCCGCGACGGCAGGCTCCTGCTCGTCGTGAGTCCCGTGCGCGCCGACGACTTCCAGGAAGCGGCCCTGAAGCGGCACCTGGAGGATCTGCGATGGCTGGAGGCGGTCGCGCGCGCCCACCACGCCGTCGTCGACGCACTGGCCGCCCGCACCACCGTCCTGCCCCTGCGCCTGGCGACCGTGTACCTGGACGACGACAGCGCGCGCAACGCCCTGGACCGCGGGGCCCCCGCTTTCGGCGAGCGCCTGACACGACTGGCCGGGCATCACGAGTGGGGCGTGAAGATCTACGCCGACCCCTCCGCGGGCTCCTCCGACCCGGCCCCCGCACCCGCGGAGGCGGCGGACCTCAGCCCTGGGCGTGCGTATCTGCGTCGGCGCAAGGCGCAGCAGAGTGTCCGGGACGACGTCTACCGCGCCGCCGGTGTGGCGGCCGAACGTGTCGAAGCGGCAGGGCGCCGGCACGCGGCCGGCCGCGCACGCCACCGGGTCCAGCAGGGTGCGCTGGCCGCCTCTGCCGATGAGAACGTCGTCAACGACGCCTACCTCGTGCACCGGAACCGTACGGAGGCGTTCCGCGCCGAGGTGGCGCTGGCGGCCGACGGGCTCCTGGGGGTCCGTGTCGAAGTCACCGGACCGTGGGCGCCGTACTCGTTCGCCGCGCCCGCCGCCGGCTCCGACGACTCACCGGACGACGCGACCCCATGAGCGCGCCCCACGACGCCCCGGCGGCCGACCCTCTGCACGGCCGGCAGGTCGCACTCATCGACCTGCTCGACCGGCTGCTCAGCGGCGGGGCCGTCATCACCGGTGACGTGGTCCTGTCCATCGCCGATGTCGATCTCGTCCGTGTCTCGCTGCGGGCGCTGATCGTGTCCATCGGCCCGGACAATCCCTCTCCCTGGTCGTCCCCCGCCCTCCCGCGAGACAGCCATGACCGCTGAGGACCGGAGCTCTTCCCGTCACCGCCTCGACGAGGTCGCGGACGCCGCGGCACGCGCCTTCCAGCTGCTGCCGGCCACGCCGCGTGACCTGCCGCCGCCCGGAGAAGGCCCACCGGCGCGGACCCCGTCACGCCGGATCACCGCCGATCCCGACACCGTGGAACGGGACCTGGTCAGACTGGTCCTCACTCTTGTCGAACTGCTGCGTCAGCTCATGGAACGCCAGGCACTGCACCGGGTGGACCAGGGGGACCTCACCGAGGAACAGGAAGAGCGGCTCGGGGCCACGCTCATGATCCTGCACGACCGCATGACCGATCTGTGCGCGCAGTACGGGCTGACCATGGACGATCTCAACCTGGACCTCGGGCCGCTCGGACCCCTGCTCCCGCCCTCCGACTGACGCCCGCCCGATGCCGGTGGCGTGTGCGGTCCGCGTGGCGGGGCGTGTGGGTGGTGGCCTGCATGTAGTCCTCGTAGCGGTCGAGCAGGAGCAGCAGCCCGAGGAGCAGAAGCGGCAGAAGCAGAGCGACGACTATCACAGCGGCCTCCCCGTTGAGGCGAGAAAGCGTCTTATCTCCCCGGTTGCCCTGATCGGGCGGATCGAGCGTCACCGGCTGGTGAGGATCGTGTGGACGATGCGCGCACCGGTGTGAAGGATCGGGTACTGCCGGCGGCGGCCCGAATCGACCTGCGCTTCGGCCCCGCGCCTGCCGGTGGGCGGGTGCGGGGCCGAAGGGGATGCGGTGTGTCGGGTCAGCTGTGGTCGGCTGTCCGGCGGCGCTTCCACCACATCAGTGAGCCGCCCGCCGCGAGGAGGGCCACGGCGCAGCCGGCGATCAGGCCGACCTGGGTGCCGGTGTCGGCGAGGCCGCCGTCGTCCTTGGGCGGGGTGGTGTGGCCGCCCGTCGGTGCCGGGGTGGACGGTGCCGGGCTGGACGGGTCCGTCGGCGAGGGCGTCGGGTCCGGCCTGCCCGTTCCGGTCGGTGTCGGCGTCGGGTCCGGCTTGGGCTCGCCGGACGGCCTCACGTCGGTGTTGCCGCCCAGATACTGCGTCCCGGTGTCGCGGTAGTCACGCGGGGCGATCTTCGAACGGTCGGTGATCTGCGGCAGTTGCGGGTTCTCGGCGTCGAAGCGGGCCTTGGTGATGTTCCGCTTGGGCGACTTGGAGAAGTCCACGCCGCCGACGGTGTAGGTGTAGACCACACCGCCGTACTCGCGCTCGAAGCTGTAGTCGCCGTCCCTGAAGGATTTCACGTACCGCTGGTAGACGTCACGCTTGTCCCACTTCTCACCACGGATCGGCCAGCTTTTCACGTCGTTGCTGCCAATGATCTTGTGATAGTCGCCGGCCTTCTTCGCGTCCTGCTGCTTGACCCACTCCGCCGCCACACGGGAGGTGTAGACGCGGCGCAGGTCGGCGTAGATCGGTTCGTCGCTCTCGTTGATCTTCTTCTCGATCTTGGGGATGACGATCTGCTCCACCAGGCGCTGGTTGTGCCGGATCTGCACCTCGGACAGGTCGCACGTCCCGCCGGGACCGGGAGCGTTGAACTCCTGCGGCACGGAGTTGACCTTCAGCGGCGCGTCCAGGATGTAGACGCCGCCGTCCTGTTCCCGCACCTTCGCCGGCTCAGGGACGATCCAGTTCCGCACGCTGTGCAGGCACGGCGCGCCGTCCACGCGGCTGATGGAGTCCCAGAACCGCGCGGCGTCCTCCTCCTTGGGGTTCAGGAACGCGGCGTAGTCGTGCTTCATCTGGAGGTCGGCCTCCAGCAGGACACGTCCGGCATCGGTCGTGCCGAACTTCTCGTCCATCACCCGGTCCGGCTCGTCGGGGTTGAGGTTCACCCAGAACTTCTCCGGGGTGAGCGCCATCCACGTGAAGAACGAGTCCGAGACGAGCTGGGCCTTCTCCTGGCCGCCGAAGGACGGATTGTTGTCCGGGTCGGGGTTGATCCCGGCCTTGAAGGAGTAGTCCAGACCCTTGCCCTTGACCGGGTTGCCGACGTAACGCAGCTCCAGGGTGGAGAAGTCGACGCCGCCGGGTCCCCGCACGCGCTGGGAGCCGTTCGCGCCGCCGCGCTCGGCCTGGGCGATGCGCCGGGCCTGCTCCTGGTTCTTGGGAGAGCCGTTGACCATGCGGTCCGCGGCGCCGTTGCTGGAGCAGAGGGTGCCCGCACGGACCGCGAGGGTGCGCGTGCCGGCGGTCTGGCAGCCGGCGTTCATGTGGCCGACGGGCTTGTTGTAGCCGGTGTTGTTGTTGTACTTCGGCTGGGGCGTCGCGGCGTGCTTGTAGCGGTTGATCCTGCCCTTGCCGTCGGCGTCGACCTCGGCGAGCTTGCGCTTGGTGTTGTCGTCCGGCTCCTCACCGAAGATGTAGACGACCTTCCAGCCCCGGCGGGCGAGGGCCTTGTCCACATGGATCTCCTTGTAGTCGAACCTCCCTCCCGCCTTGAACTCGTAGATCGTCTTGGTCTTGCGGTTGATCGCGTCGAACCGGCGGTCCTTGTTCGGGAAGTCCTTTCCGAGCTCCTTCTTCAGCTCGTCGTACAGCTTCTTGTCGAGCTTCTTCAGCGAGCCCTGGCACAGCCAGTCCGGGCCGCCGAGCTTGTAGTGCCGGGCGACCTGGCGCTCGAAGCCGGCGCCGCGCCGGCCGTTGCCCTCCAGGCGGATGACCGACTTCAGCCACCCGTCGAAGTCGGCCTTCGGCCAGCGCTTGGAAGCGTCGGTGTTGGCCTGGTTGCGGTTCCAGCGGGCGTAGATCTGCTTGTGCCGGTCATTGGGCCACCGCTTGGGGTCCTTGCCGTAGCTGTCCAGCTCCTCCTGGCTGGCGGGCAGTTTGAGCCCGTCGTAGCCCAGGGAGGGGTTGTCGTAGTCGTAGACGTACCGCTCGGCGTTCGGCGTGGCGTCGCGGTTGTTGCCGCCGGGCAGGCTGGTGTCCGGCGGCGCGGTGTCCGGCGTGCCGTACTTCTGGTCGCAGCGGTTCCGCGGCGCGGCGGTGGCGTCCTGGGGTGCCAGGACGGGCAGTCCGGCGGCGAGGAGTCCGGCGCTGACGGCGACGATCGCCGCACGCAGGCCGAAGCGCTTCCGTAAGTGTGTGAGGTAACTCAAAAGGGGTCCCCTGGGGGCAGGGACGATTGCGGGCAGCGCGCATAGCCCCCGTCATGACGCTGCCATGACACACCCTAGGGCAGGCGCCGGGGTGTGACGCAGGAGGACGAACGAAGTGTGGGCTGCGCAACTGACGTGTGGGGCCGACCGTTTCACGCGCAACCGGGGCCCTAGAGTCGGGGGCATGACCCGAGGTGAGAGTGTGCGCACCGGCGGAGTGCCGGACCTTGTCGTGTGGATCGACCATGTCCCGGACGCGATCGACCGGCTGCGGGAACAGCATCTTCCGGACGATGTGCGGCTGGATTTCGACGTGGCGTCCCTGGCGCACCTGGAGGCGGCCCTGCTGGACCACTACACCGACCAGGAGCCGGTGGAGCCCGGCAGCGGCTTCGTGGGCGACGCCATGGCGTATCTCGGCGAGGTACTGCTCACGGTCGGGGGCGGCGGCTGGGGATGGGACACGGCGCCGGCCGGTGAGGGGGAAGGGCATCCGGTGGTCGTGCCCGATCCGGCGCTCGGACTCCCTCCGCTGGCACCCCTGCTGCTGATCGGTCAGGCGCTGGAGCGCCGGACCGGCCACGAGTTCACCACCGCCGCCGGGCGCCTGGCGGAAGCCGTGACCGCACTGCGCAAGGAGCGGCCCGACTGGGAGCCGGTGAAGGAGCACACACCCGGGGTGGACCCGGAGCCGGAGGTGGCGGGACACCCCTGGCTGGCCGGCTGGCTCGCCGAACGCGAGCGGACGTTCCCCGCCTGGGCCCAGGAGACCGGCCGGCCCGCAGGGACATGGGACTTCTCGGCGTCCTCGCTCGACGCACTGGAGCGCCTGGCCAAGGAACGCGTCTCCTCCGCGGAGCAGTTCGAGACGGCGAAGCCGGGACTGTTCCTTCAGGGCGCCGCCTGGTACGTGGGCGAGGTCGCGCGCCGGGAGCGGGGGGCCGCGTGGGCCTACATGGACCCCGAGGAGCACGACAGCACGTGGGCCGGCAAGCCCTACATGACCCAGCCCGGGGTACGCGACGGCAACATCGCCTCTCCCATGGCGGAGCTGTACGCGGCCGCGGTGATGGCCGAGGAGGGGGAGAGCGGGGTGCTGCGGGAGCGGCTGGGCTGGTACAAGCAGCGTTGACGCACGAGTTGAACGGGTACAGGCAGCGCTGATGCACCGGTTGAACCGGTCCAGGCAGCGCCGGCGCACCCGTTGAACCAGTACAGGCAGCGCCGGCGCACCGGCCACGCCTCTCCGGAACGGCCCGTCCCGTCGCCCGCCGCGCAGCCCGCCGAGACCGGCTGCGAGACTGGTCGGCTGTGAACGGCACCAGAAGGAGGCGCGAGAGCGTGCGAAGGAAACCGGGGATCATGGGCTTGGCGGCGTGGGGCGTGGCGGTGGCCCTGATGGCATCCGCCTGCTCCTCTCCCTTCCAGGACCTCGGCCCGCTTCCCTCGCGTTCCCCCGCCGCTCCTCTGCCCGCTGACACCGTGGTGCGCGAGCTGACCACGGCATTGGCGGCGGAAGGCATCACGGTGCAGCGGACACCGCAGGACCTCGCTCCGCTCGACTGCCACGAGACCCTGACGGGTCAGCACAACGCGGCAGCGGCGTCCGCGGACCTGAAGGCCGGCTTCGCCCGCGCCCGTTCCGACCACGGCTGGCAGCCCGGTCCGGACCTCGGCGCCGGATCACTCGCCCTCCGCAGGGGAAACTGGACGGCGGCGACCACCCTCCCGGCCACAGCCGACACCGGTTCTCCCACGACTCTGGTCGTGATCACCCTGCTGTGCGACGACGCCGGCGGGAAGTCCTCCGCCGGCTCCCCGGCCCCCGGCCCGACCGCGTCCTGAGGCGGCTCCGCGCAGCCGCCGCCCGGTGCCGCGGCTGCGCCGGCCGCTCAGCTCCCGGCCGACGACTGCCCCTCGGCCGCGGCCCGGTACAGCCTGCGCAGCCGCACCACACCGAGGTCGTGCTGGTAGAGGTTCTCCTGCTGGTCGGCGTCCGCCGGCATGGCCTCCAGCATGACGCGGTCCTGCTCCAGGACCTCCCAGTGCCGCTTCTCGATCAGCGTCTTGTAGAGAAAGCGCCACGAGTCGCGCTGCCAGCCCTGCACCGTGCGGTAGCGCCAGAAGAAGACGCCGCTGCGCCGCTCGTCCACCGGGCACACCATGCCGACGATCCCGAACGGGCCGCCCGGGCCCGCGGACGGCGGGTACGGGATGGACAGGTCCACCCAGTCCACTCCGGTGCGGCACAGCTCCACCCAGTCGAAGTTGACGCCACGCTGGTCGGTCTTCTCGAAGAAGTAGCCGCGGTCCGTCTCGCGGATGCGGAACCGGGCCGTGGTGTCGCCGTCGAACATCGTGTGCGACTCGTGGTGCAGGAAGGCGCCGTGCATGGGATCGAGAAGGTTCTCCACCGCGTACCGCCACGGCACGTCCCACTCGGCGTAGCACAGGAAAGCGTCCGTCCGCGGATCGGTGAGCGGGTCCGGGAGGGTCAGCGGCGGCGGCTCGGGGTGTTCCTCGTCGCCGAAGTACGCGAGCACCGCGCCCGCGACCTCGCGCACGGGCAGCGAGGTGACCAGCTTCTTCCCCTCCAGGTTGCACCCGGGCAGGCCCGGCACGGACGACACTGTGCCGTCCGTCTCCACCTCGACGCCGTGGTACCAGCAGGCGACACGGTCGCCGAGGTGCTTGCCCAGGGACAGCGGCGCACCGCGGTGCGGGCAGCGGTCGGCCAGCATCGAGAGGGTGCCGTCGGAGCGGCGGAAGAGGAGCCACTGCTCGCCGAGTGCGGTAACCCTGCGCATCGCGCCGGCGGTGACGAAATGCGAGGGGACGACGGCGTGCCACTGGTTGCGCAGGCCGTTGGCGTAGATGTGGTCCGCGGATGCGGTCGTCGACAGCGTCATGTCAGGCTCCCAGGCGGTGCATCTCGGCGACGAAGGACGTCTCGGTCCACGGCTGCCCGTCGGGTGCGTGGACCTTGCGGGCGTTGAGGCCGCGCACGACGTCGGCCAGTTCATGGCCTTCGTGCGTGTAGACCTCCTCGAGCGTGGCGGCCAGCTTGTACTCGTACGGGCCCGGTTCGTGCGTACGGCTCTGGTGGATCTCCAGGTACGGCCAGGTGTCGGTCACGGTGTCTCCGGTGTGGGAGGGAAGAGGAACAACGGGTGGAGGACGTCAGAGGTCGAGGACGAGACGTCCGGAGGCGCACCGCGAGACACAGATCATCATCGTGGCGCCCGCGGACTGCTCCGCCTCGCTGAGCAGGAAGTCGCGGTGGTCGGGGGTGCCGTCGATGACCCGGGTCTCGCACGACCCGCAGATGCCGTCCCGGCAGGAGCTGTCCACGCTGAGCCCGGCGGCCTCGGCGGCCTCCAGGATCGAGGAGTCCGCGCCGACGGTGAGCGTCACCCCCGACGTACGGCACTCGACCTCGAAGCCCTGGTCGTCCTCCGTGCGCTGCACGGCCGGCGCGGCGAAGCGCTCGAGCCGCAGCGTCCCCTCCGGGCAGCGCTTCTCGACGGCGTTCAGCAGCGGCTCGGGGCCGCACGCGTAGACGAGCGTGCCCTCGGGCAGCCCGGCCAGAGCGGCGTCCAGGTCGATGTGCCCGTGCTCGTCCTGGGGCACGAGTGTGATGTCCCCGCCCAGCGCGGCGAGTTCCCCGGTGAACGCCATCGACGCGCGGGTGCGGCCGCCGTACACCAGCCGCCATGCGACGCCACTGCGGGCCGCCTCCCTCGCCATCGCCAGCAACGGCGTGATGCCGATGCCGCCCGCGACGAACACATAGCCCGTCGCGTCCTCCAGGGCGAAGTGGTTGCGCGGCTCCGAGACGGTGACCTGCTGACCGGGCCGGAGCGCGGTGTGCACATGGCGCGAACCACCGCGTGACGCGGCCTCGTTGAGCACACCGATCCGGTAGCGGTCGACGGACTGCGGGTCACCGCACAGGCTGTACTGCCTGATGTGGCCGCCCACATGGACGTCGACATGGGCTCCGGGCGTCCACGCGGGCAGCGGCTTGCCGTCCGGGTGGACCAGCTCCACGGAGAGGACGCCGTCCGCCTCCCACGTCATGCGGTGGACGACCAGCCGCAGCGAGTTCTCGCTCATGACCTGCTGCCTCCTGACTGTCTTGAGGAAAGGGCCTGTCGGCCGGGAATCCGCACGGGCGGGGTGAACGGGTTCTTCATCGGGCCGAGCGCCGCGAGGTCGACCTCGACGAGCGTCGGCCCGTCGGATGCGACCGCCCGGCCGATGACCGGCCCCGCCTGCTCCGCCGCGCCGATCCGCAGATACGGCAGCCCGCAGGCACCGGCGAGCCGTTCGAAGTCGGGCGTGGTGAGGTCCACGCCGGAGCGCCGCTCGCTGTACCGGTCCTGCATGTTGCGCAGCACGCCGTAGCCGCCGTCGTTGAAGACGATCAGCGTGAGCCGGGGCCGTTCCTGCGCGAGGGTGAGCAGCTCGCCGAGGTGGACGGCGAGTCCGCCGTCACCGGCGATCACGACCGTCGGCGCGCCGGGCCGGGCGAGCGCCGCGCCGATGCCCATGCCGAGCCCCTGCCCGATGCCGCCACCGCGCGGGAAGACGTTGTCCCGGGGGTCGTACAGCTCCAGCAGGCGGTTGCCCCAGCTGCTGGACGGGATCGTGACATCGCGCGCGACGACCGCCTCGCGGGGCAGCGCGGCCCGGATCGCGTCGCAGATCGCGGCCTGCGGGCCGATGCCGTCGCGGAGGTCCGCCCGCACCTCGGTGCGGACGGCGTTGACGCGATTCCCCCAGGCGGGCTCGGCGGGACGGGCGTGCGGCAGCAGGCGGGCCAGCGTGGCGGCGGCGTCGCCGTGCAGGGCGTGGGCGGCGGGGTACACACGGCCGAGCGCCGCCGCGTCGACGTCGATCTGAATGTGCGCAGAGGGAAGCTCCAGCGCGTAGTCGGCGGTCTCGTTGGAGCGGAAGTGCGTGCCGACGGTGAGCAGCAGGTCGGCGTCCGCGAGCAGGGTGCGCACGGCCGGGGCGGTGGCGAAGTTGCCGACGACCTGGCCGTGGTCCTCGGGCACCGAGCCGCGCCCCGCGTTCGACGTGATCAGTCCCGCTCCGGTGGCCTTCAGCAGCCGGGACAGCTCGTCGCGGGCGCCCGTCGCGCCGCCGCCGGCCCAGATCAGGGGGCGCCGGGCGGATGCCATGAGGGCAGCGGCGGCGGCCAGTTCACCGTCCGCCGGCACCGGCACGGTGTTCCCGGCCAGGGTGACGGGTGGGTCGGACTGCGCCGCGTACTGGAGGTCGACCGGCCACTCGACGCTCGCCGGACCACCCGGCGCGGCGAGCGCCGCCCGGGCCGCCTCGCGCAGGATCCGGCCCGCCCGTGCGGTGTCCGGCACGCTCGCCGCGTAGGCCGACACGGCGGTCAGCATGCCGAGCTGGTCCTTGGTCTCGTGGATGAACCCGCGGCCGCTGCCCAGGTACGCGCTCTCCACCTGTCCGGTGACATGCAGCACGGAGCTGCCCGCGCTCAGCGACTCGATCAGCGAGCCGGCCGCGTTGCCCGCGCCCGTGCCGGTCGAGGTCAGTGCGCAGCCGAGGGTGCCGCGGGCCCGCCCGTAGGCGTCGGCGGCGTTCACGGCGGACGCCTCGTGCCGCACGGGCACGAAGCGCAGATCGCGGTCGACGCTCTCGACGAGCGGCAGGTTGTGCACGCTGACGATGCCGAAGACGGTGTCGATGCCGAGCTCGCGCAGGACGGCGACGAGGAGATCGCCTCCGTTGTCGTAACGCATGGGGTCTCCTCAGAGGATGGAGCGGCCGATGCCGCCGCAGACGTCGATGCTCGTGCCGGTGATGTACGAGGCGCGGGGGGAGAGCAGGGCGACGACCGCGTACGCGACCTCCTCGGCCCGGCCGATGCGGCCGAGCGCGACCCCCCGGTCGGCGGCCAGTTCCGCCTGCCAGTCCCCGTACGTCATGCCGGAGTCGGCGGCCGCGTGGCGGCGGGTCCACTGGCCGGTGTCGATGAGGCCGAGGCAGACGGAGTTGACGCGGATGCCGTCGGCCGCGAGTTCCGCCGACAGGGACTTGGAGAGGTTGAGGATGCCGGCGCGGGCGGCGCTGGTGGTGATCAGCCGGGTCTCCGGCTGCTTGGCGAGGACCGCGTTGATGTTGACGACGCTCGCCGCGCCGGACGCGGCGAGGTACGGGCGGGCGGCGTGCAGCGGGTTGAGCACCCCGGCGAACTTCAGCTCCAGCTCGTCGCGCCAGTCGTCGGCCGTCGAGTCGTCGAGTCCCTTCATCCGCGACTGGCCTGCGTTGTTGACGAGGCCGTCGACGCCGCCGAACTCCTCGGCGGCGCGCCGGACGAAGCGGCCCACGGCAGCGGCGTCCCGTACGTCGCACACCCCGGTCAGCAGCCGGTTGCGCCCGGCGCCGAGCCGGGCGGCGGCCTTGTCCAGCCGTTCGGCGTCACGGCCGCACGTGGCGACGCGGGCGCCCTCGTCGAGCAGGGCGCGGACCGTGGCCAGGCCGACGCCCGAGCTGCCGCCGGTGACCACGATCGTGCGGTCGGCGAGGCCCAGATCCATAAGTCGGTACTCCTGCACTTCAGTTCATGGTGAAGCCGCCGTTGACGGCGATCACCTGTCCGGTCAGATAGCGGGACTCCTCGCCGAGCAGGAAGGAGACGATCCCGGTGAGGTCGTCGGGCTGCTGCGGCCGGGAGACGGCCCGGTTCAGGCGGTAGAGGTCGTGCCGCTCGGGCGGCACGGTCTCGGTCGCCTCGCACTCGGTGAGCCCGGGGGCGACCGCGTTCACGGTGATGCCCCTGTCGCCCAGTTCACGGGCCATGGCCCGCGTGAGCGCGATGACGGCGCCCTTGGAGGCGATGTAGTGGGCGAGGCGGGGAGAGCCGTACAGTGCGGCGTCCGAGGCGATGTTGACGATCCGGCCCGGGGTCGCGAAGAGCGGGTACAGGGCCTTCGACACCAGCCAGGTGCCACGGGCGTTGACCGTCATCAGCCGGTCCCACACCTCGATGTCGATGTCCTGGAACTCCTTGCCGCCCACACCGTTGGCCAGCGCCGCATTGTTGACCAGCCCGTACAGCGGGCCCACTTCGCGTACCGCATCGGCCAGTTCGCCGACCGAGACGGGGTCGGCGACGTCGCAGCGCACGAAGCGGGCGTCGACGCCCTCCGCGCACAGCTCGGCGGCGGCGCGCTCGCCCCGCTCCCGTTCCAGCTCGGCGACGACGACCCGGAAGCCGTCGGCGCCGGCCCGGCGGGCCATGGCCAGTCCCAGGCCACGGCCCGCCCCGGTGACGACGACGGTGCGTCCGTCGCCCGCGGGCTCGTCAGCCACGGGTGACACCGTGCATCGGCGAGTACGCGGGGTACGTCGGCACCTGCGGCTTCTGCGTGCCGATGACGACGCAGAACAGGGCGTCGGTGTCGCCCTCGTTCTTCAGCGAGCGCGTCACACCGGCCGGGACGACGATCATGTCGCGGTAGCCGAGCGTGCGGTACTCGACCTCGTCGGGGCCGCGGTGGATCCCGACCCTGACCTCGCCCTCCAGGACGAAGAAGGCTTCCTCGACGTCGTGGTGGGTGTGGGCCGGGCCCTCGGCGCCGGGCGGCAGCAGCATGTTGGAGAAGGTGAAGCCGCCGGACGGGAGGATGCGGCTGTCGTCCTCGTGGTTGCCGGTGGCTCCCGAGCCGACGTAACGGATCTGGCCGCGCCGGTACTGCGGGCCGGCCTTCTCCTGGAAGGAGAGCGTGTCGAAGTCCGCCACACGGGAGTCCTTGGTGGCGATGAGGGAGTCGGTGTACGCGGCGAGGTCGCCGCCGTTGTCGTACGCGGTGGTGGTCAGAGGCATGGTGATTACTCCTGATTACTCGGGGATGCGTGCGGTGATACGGAGGTGGGAGAGCAGCCAGGCGTTGAAGCGGCCCGGCTGTTCCTGGTTGGCCAGGTGACCGGCGTCCTTGACGATCACGTAGGCGGTTCTGGGGACGGCTCCGGCGATGGCCTGACCGGCCCCGGGGCCGGTGACCGTGTCCTGGTCGCCGCAGAGCACGAGCGTGGGCGCGGCGACGGAGGGCAGTTCGGCGCGCAGATCGGCCGAGGCCATGGACTCGGCGGCGTACGCGTAGCCCGGCAGCCGCACCGCGTCCGCCATGGTGTCGACGACCCGCCGCACCAGGTCCTCCGGTGCGCCGGGCGACACCAGCCGCGGGCCGCGTGCCTCGGCGAAGGCGCGGGGGCCGAGCTCGGCGAGTTCGGTGGCCCGCGCCCGCATGGCCGCGGCCCTGGTCTCGTCCGTACCCGAACCGGGGCTGGAGTCGGCGACGATCAGGGAGGCGACGAGGCCGGGGTGGCGGGTGGCCAGCCGCAGCGCGATCACGCCTCCCCAGGAGACGCCGAGGACATGGGCGCTCGTGCCGCGCTCCCGGATGACGGCGGCCGCCGCGTCCGCGTAGTCGTCGAGGGTGAGGGCGGCCGCGGGGTCGGGGGACTTCCCGTAGCCCGGGGCGTCCCAGGCCACGACCCGCAGCCGGGAGGAGAGTGCGGCGAGCTGAGGGGCGAAGGCCGCCGAGGACGAGCCGATGCCGTGCAGGCACAGCAGCAGCGGGCCCCGGTCGCCGGCCTCCTCGACGTGGACGCCGGCGCTCACAGGATCTGTCCCGTCCGTCCGGCGAGCGCCGCGAGGCTGCGCAGCACCGCGTGGGGCACGACCTGGCTGGTCGCCGGGTTGCCGGGGTCGGGCCGGTGCGCGACCTCGAAGCGGTAGCTGCCGTGCGGACCCGACGCCTCGACCACGTGCCGGGTCCGGTGCGCCGACGGGTCGGCGACGACCCGGACGCGCACGGCGTCCAGGTCCCCGACGGCCAGCGCGACCGACGCGGCCACGTTCGTCGACCTGGGGAACCTCACGGGCACCTCCCGTGCCGTGCCCGACATGACCTCGACGGGCCCGGTCGCCGTCCGCATCCGGTGCAGCAACTCCTCGTCCATCCACGGCTGTTCGAGCGTCGCCGGCAACTTGGTGGTGGTCAGGGCGACCTCGTCCAGCGGGCCCATCGAGCGAGCGGCCTGGAGCAGGTCGAGTCCGCCGACCGCGCCGCCGGTGAAGTACACCCGGCCGGGCCCTGCCGCGAGCAGCCGCTTGGCGAGCTCGTCGTCCGTCAGCGCCCCGGTGGAGGCGACGAGCAGGTCGGTGCCGGATGCCAGCACCCGCTCGCCCCACGCGCGGACGACGCCCTGGCCGGCCGCCTCCACGATCAGGTCGCAGAGCTCCAGCGCCTCCTCGAAAGCCACCTGCCGCACGGGTGAGGCCTCGCCCAGCGGACGGTTGTCGACGACGCACACCAGCTCGGCGCCGCCCACCTGCCCGTCGGCGAGCGCGGTGCCGACGACCCGGCCGATCGCTCCCCAGCCGACGATGCCGACCCTGCGTACGGTGCTCATGCGGCGTTCTCCTCGGTGTCCTTGGATGCGGGGGCGTCGACGGGGGCGAGCGGACCGGGGTCCGGTGTGCCCGCCATGCGGCAGCGGATCTCCTGCGACGGCGGGCCGGCCGTCCCCCACAGGTCGGACAGTTCCGGGACCCGCCGCCACACCCGGGCGATCCAGGCGTCCTCGACGATCTGGGCGACCTCGGAGGTGTACTCGCAGACCAGCCCGGACGGATCGGTGAAGTAGGAGAAGGTGTTGTTGCCCGGGCCGTGGCGGCCGGGACCCCACTGGGGGGTGATGCCGTGATGGCGCAGCCGGCCGAGGCCCCGCATGAAGTGGTCGACCGACGGCATCTCGTACGCCACGTGGTTGAGCGAGGTCCACTCGGCCTGGTTGAAGGCGATGCAGTGGTGATCGGCATTGCAGCGCAGGAACGCCATCTGGTGCTCGGACCAGTCGGACACACGCAGTCCCAGCACCTCGCAGTAGAAGGCGACCGCGGCGTCGATGTCGGTGGTGTTGAGCACGGCGTGTGTGACGCCGACGGGTACCGCGTTCTCCCGGCCACGCGGGACGACCGCCTCGACCTGGGCGCTGATCTCGATCAGGCGCCGCTCGGGGTCGGTGAACCGCAGCCCGTAGCCGCCGCCCGCCTGCTCCAGCGGGCCGGGCCCGTGGACGGGGACGATGCCGCGGGCCGCGAGGCGCCGGGCGGCCTCGTCGACCTCGGCGGGGGTGCCGACGGCGAACGCGATCCTGCCGAGTCCGACGCGCTCCCGCTCGGTCAGGTGCAGGACGTGGTGCTCGTCGCCCGTGCCCCGCAGCCACCGGGCGCCGGAGTCGGACTCGACGGTCGTCAGGCCCCAGACCTCCTCGTAGAAGTCGGCGGCCTCGGTGAAGGCGGGGGTGTGCAGCTCGACGTAGCGCAGGGAGCGGAGCCGGGCGATCGGACCGGGCGGTGGGTGATGCATGAGTGACTCCAGGAGGCAGGCGTGCCGGGTCAGTTGGCCCAGGGGAGGGGCGTCTCGGAGGTGCCCCAGTACAGGGACTTCTGGCGCTGGTATGCGCGGATGGCGTCGCGGCCCTTCTCCGTGCCGAGGCCGCTGTCCTTCCAGCCGCTGAACGGGGTGGACGCGCTGAACTGCTTGTACGTGTTGATCCAGACAGTGCCCGCCTCGATCCGGCAGGCGAGCCGCCACGCGGCCCGCGCGTCGCGGGTCCAGATGCCGCAGGCCAGTCCGTACACGGAGTCGTTGGCCTGGCGGACCAGGTCGTCCTCGTCCTCGTAGGGCAGGGCCACGAGGACCGGGCCGAAGATCTCCTCCTGGCAGGTGCGGGAGGTGTTGGGCAGGCCGTCGAGGACGGTCGGCAGATAGTACGCGCCGTCCCGGTAGCGCGCGCCCTCGGGCACGGCCCCGCCGCACAGCACCCGCGCGCCCTCGGAACGGGCGAGGTCGACGTAGGCCGCGACGGCGTCGCGGTGGCGGTGGTGCACGAGCGGGCCGACCTGGGTGGCGGGGTCGGTGCCGGGGCCGACGCGCAGCTTCCGGACCCGCTCGACGAGTTCGCCGACGAAGGAGTCGTAGATCTCGCGGGCGACGAACAGCCGCGAACCGGCGATGCAGGACTGTCCGCTGGACGAGAAGATCCCGAACAGCACTCCCGCCAGGGCCTGTTCGATGTCGGCGTCGGCGCGCACGACGGTCGGCGACTTGCCGCCCAGTTCCAGCGATGCGGGGATGAGCTTGTGTGCCGCGACCGCGGCGATCTGCCGGCCGGTCTCCGTGCCGCCGGTGAATCCGATGCGGGCGACGAGCGGGTGGCGCACGAGGGCGTCGCCGACCACCCGGCCGCTGCCCGGCAGCACCGACAGCAGCGCCGCGGGCAGCCCGAACTCGTCGAGGGCCCGCGTGATCAGCCGGCCCAGTGCGAGGGAGACGAGCGGCGTCCAGGCAGCCGGCTTGAGGAGGACGGCGTTCCCGGCGGCGAGGGCGGGGGCGATCTTCTGCGCGTCGCTGGCCACGGGTGAGTTCCACGGGTTGATCGCGCCGACGACACCGATCGGTTCGTGGACGCTCATCGTGAGGTACGCGCCGCGGGACGGGGTGACGCGGTCCTCGGCGGTCTCCAGGGCCGCCGCCGTGTAGCGGAAGGTGCCTGCCGCGCTGAGCGCGAGGGCCCTGGTCTCGGCGAGGGTCTTGCCGGTGTCGGCTGTCTGCAGCGCGGAGAGCTCGTCGGCGGCCTCTTCGGTCAGCTCGGCGATCCGGTGCAGGAGCCGGGCGCGCTCGTGGGGCAGCAGGTCGTGCCAGGCGGGGTTCGCCATGGCCTCGGCCGCGGCCTCGGCCGCTTCGGCGACCTCGTCGGCGGTTGCGGAGTGGACGGTGGCGAGGACGCGGCCGGTCGCGGGATCGACGGTGTCGACGGGCTCTCCTGCGCCGCGCCGCCACTGGCCCGCGATCAGGATGTCGGTGGGGAAGCGGGGCACGGCTGGACCTCCGGGCGAGGCGGTGGGAAAGGGCGGGGCTCCGGCGCGGACACGTCCCGACAGAGGGGCTGTTGCTTCGGTGTCCGTCGCTTTCGAAGTGCTAGAAATCTAAGGGCTTAACTTTTTTCGGCGCAAGGCCCCGAGGTGAAATCGTTGCCGGACATCCCTTGAGCGTGGCGACTCCAGGGCTCAGGGGGGAGGGCGATCGGACGACTCAAGGATTCCTAAGCTCTTAACCATTGACCGCTTAGATACAGCCACCTACTGTCTCCGCAACTCCTCTGTTGGCGGAAGGACCCCCTCCATGACGACTGTGGCCGGCAAACCAGCCCTTGGCTCCATAGCCGCGAGACTCGAACGGCTGCCGCACTCGCGCTGGCACGTCAAGGTCCGCTTCCTGATCGGCGCCGTCACCTTCTTCGAGGCGTTCGACCAGCTGCTGGCCGCCTCCGCACTGCCCGTCCTGATGAAGGAATGGAACCTGACCACTGGGCAGGCCACCTTCGCCGTCACCGCCGCCTCCATCGGCATGCTGCTCGGCGCCCTGGCCGCAGGCTGGATGGGTGACCGGATCGGCCGGGTCCGCACGGTCGCCCTCGGAGTCGCCGTCACCGGTCTCGCGAGCCTCGCCGTAGCGTTCTCCGGCGGCATCGAGACGTTCTCGCTCTTCCGGTTCGTCCAGGGACTCGGCATCGGCGGTGTCGTCCCGGTCGCCGCGACCTACATCAACGAGATCGCCCGCTCCGACAAGCGCGGTCGCTTCGTCCTGCTCTACGAGATGATCTTCCCGGCCGGTCTGGCGGCGGCCACCCTGGTCGCCGTATGGGTGGTCCCCAACCTCGGCTGGCGCGCCATGTTCGTCATCGGCACCCTTCCGGTGCTGATCGCCGTCGCGCTTCCCCGCCAGGTCGAGGAGTCCCCGCGCTGGCTGCTGGCCCGCGGACGTACGCAGGAGGCCGAAGCGGCCATCGCGCGCATCGAGGACGCGGTCGCCCGCGCCACCGCCGAACCGCTGCCCCGGCCCGCGGCGTCCGTTCCCGAGGACACCTCCGGCGGCCGGCTCCGCGACCTGTTCCGGGGACGGTACCTGCGGCGCACGGCGGTGCTGTCGGGGCTGTGGTTCGTCGCCTACTACGTCAACCACGGCATCTCCACCTGGCTGCCGTCGCTCTACACCAAGCACTTCGGCCTGGATCTGACCACGGCCCTCGTCTACACCCTGCTCAGCAACGTCACCGGCCTGCTGGGCACACTCGTCGTCGCCCTGCTGATCGACCGGATCGGCCGCCGCCCCGCGCTGGTGACCGCACTGGTCGGCACCATGCTGTCGCTGGGTGTGCTCGGGCTGGCCGGCGCGACCTCGGGCGGCCAGGTCGCCGTCTTCGCCTCCTGCACCACCTTCTTCCTGTACGCGGTCAACGCAGGGCTCTACCTCTACTCGCCCGAGCTCTACCCCACGGACAACCGGGCCAGGGGAGCGGCCTTCGGCGGCCTGTGGAACCGGCTCGGCGTCATCGTCGGCCCCGTCGCCGTCGGCGCGGTCATCGGCGCGGGCGGCAGCCTCTCCCTGGTCTTCGCCCAGCTCGCGGCCGTCGCCGCGGTGGGTGCCGTGATCGCCTGGTTCGCGGTCGAGACCAAGGGCAGGACGCTGGAGGAACTCAACTCCTGACGCGTCGGCGGGTTCCGGCGGCGGGGGCGGCCGGGCGTGGTGATCACCGCGCCCGGTGCGACCCGTTCCCGCCGGGTCGCCGGCACCCGGCGTCTCACGTGGTCCCGGCGGCATCCACGGGCCGTCGCCTCAGCGGTAAGATTCTCAGCGCCGTGAGAATTCGGACGGGCGCCGGCGGGGGCCGTACGAGGGGATGAGGATGGCTGCATCGAGGCCGGCGGACCGGGACGCCGTGGCGAAGGTGATCGAGGACTGGGCGCGCGAGCGGCCGGAGCTGGACACCAGCCCACTGGAGGTCCTCGCCCGGCTCCACCGCTCCTTCCTGCGCTACAGCACCAGGCTCACCGCCTCGATCGAGCGCCACGGCCTGTCGGTGGCGGGCTTCGACGTGCTGACCGCCCTGCGGCGGTCGGGCAAGCCGTACCGGCTGACCGCGGGGCAGCTCGCCGACTCCGGCCTGGTGTCGTCGGCGGGTGTGACGCTGCGGATCGACCGCCTGGAGAAGGACGGCCTCATCGTCCGGGAAAGGGACGCGGACGACCGCCGGGTCGTCTACTCGCGCCTCACCGACAAGGGGCTCGCCACGGTGGACACCGTGTTCTCGGAACACCTCGACAACGAGAGCCGGATGCTCGGCGGACTCTCACCGAGCGAACGCCGCCAGCTCGCGCGGCTGCTGCGCAAGCTGGAGAACTCCATTCTCGCGTCCGACGAGGAAGCGCCCGACGCGGCGGTCTGAAGCGGGAGCCACGCACGCTGCTCGGCGACGGCGCCAGGTCTCGGCGGCACGAAGCCGACGCGCTGCTCGGCGCCGGCGCGCCGGCTCGGCGGTGTGATGCGCGGCCGCGGGGCGGGTCCGCCCCAGTGGTGGCCGCGGCGTCGTCTCGGCGGTGTGAAGTCCCGCTGCGGGGTGGTGGTTCCGCGCTGAGAGGTTGTCTCAACTGGTGGGGCATTGGGTGCTCTCGGGGGCGGCACGGAGCCGCCCCGAGCGGGTCAGGATTGCTGCGCCGGAGGCAGGGAGAGGTAGAGGCGAATGCCTTGCGGTCGGTAGCCAACGCGCTCGTAGACGCGGCGGGATCCTTCTCCGGAGTACTCCAGCCAGACTGATCCGGTTCCCTGGGCGAACATGGCTTCGGTCAGCGCGCCAGTTACTGCAGCGGCGATGCCGCGGCCACGGTAGGCGGGGCGGGTGCCCACGCCGAACAACTCGGCGGTGTCCTCGGCCGACGGGGAACAAGACGCCCCGCCGGCCATGCCGCCCTGCGGGTCGCGGACAAAACGCACTGCTCCGCCACTCTGCTGGGTACGCCGCAGTCGGGCCGCGCCCTGTGCTGAGGGGGCAAATACGCCACCGAACGCCTCGGCAAGCGTGGCATCGAGCTCGGCGTACTCTTCGTCGGTGGACGGGCGCTCCACACGCGAGGAGTCGGCGGACTCGGGCAGTATCAGCGTGCCGGGTGTGCAGACAAGATATTCGTGCACCGCCTCGGTACCGAAGCCGGCCGCCCGCAGGACCGGTGTGACGCCGGGGGCAGCCTGCGGTGAGAACTCGAGCCGCGGTCGCAGGCCACGCTCCCGGAAGATTCCGATCAACGCCGCCACGTCCTGCTCGGTCGGCTCGGTGCCGGGTAGCGGGGTCGCGTAGTTGAGGTAAGGGTTGTCGGTGTCCGGGGTGAAGCCTGCGACGAAGCCGCCGGTCTCGACGACTACAGGACGGCGGCGGAGGTTGCTTACGGCAAAGCTCTGGACCTGGATGTCCATGGTGGGTGTTGACCTCACGAGATCTCTAGGAGAGCCCCTGGCGAACTCAGGGAGTTCGGGGCGCGGGAAGAGCGGCGGTGTGTCAGGCACCGCGTCGTGGGGCCGCCGTAGGGAACAGCGTGGCAGTCTGAGGCTGCTGCAGAGCAGGCGCTCAGTGCCGACGGCGGCCGCTGGGGGACGCCGGGAACATTGGCTTCGTTCCTCACTGTGAGCGTGTCTGCACAGTCGCAGAGCGCGGCACACTGTTCCACGACCGACCGAAGCGGGCAAGTCGTTTTCCCTCGGCCGGCCAGGAAGCGCATCGTGTCACCGGGACAGACGCCTGTAGCAGATAAGGGTGGCGGCGATGCCCGCGAAGGCGAGGAAGTGTTCGGCCTTGCGCTCGTAACGGCGGTGCAGCCGACGGCACGCGAACAGCCAGGCGTTCCGGGAAGCTGCCCCACCTGCACAGGCGGTGCCACCGCCCCCGCACCCGCGCCGCGGCCCACCGCACGGACGGAGCCGCCATGCCGCCGCATCCAGGCCGCGGCCCACCGCCTACCGCACCCGCGGTGCCGCCGTGCTCTGGCGCACTACGAGCCGCGTCGGCACGAGTGTCGTGCCGATCTCCGTCTCGTTCTGCCGCACCTGCCGCAGCACTCCCTCCACGCAGCGCCGCCCCACCTCGGCGAAGTCCTGGTGCACGGTGGTCAGGGGCGGCAGGAAGGAGCCCGACTCGGGGATGTCGTCGAAGCCGATGACGGAGACGTCGTCCGGCACTGCGCGGCCGCGCTCGTGGAGGGCGCGCAGCAGGCCGAGAGCCATCTGGTCGTTGGCGGCGAACACCGCCGTGCAGTCGTCCTGTTCGGCGAGGTGCAGCCCGGCGCGGTACCCGGACTCGGCCGACCAGTCGCCCCGTACCGGCTCGGGCGCTTCGCACCCCGCCTCGGCCAGGGCCGCTCGCCAGGCGTCGGCCCTGCGCTGTGCCGCGTAGGACTCCTCGGGCCCCGCCAGGTGCCACACCGTGCGGTGGCCCAGGTCGAGCAAGTGCCGTACGGCGGCCCGCGTTCCGCCGGCCTGGTCGGTGTCGACGACGGTGTAGCGGTCACCGGCGTCCGAGTCGGCCACGACGACCTTCACGTGCGGCGGCAGGGAGAGGCGGGTCGCGTCGAGGAGGTGGACCTCCATGATGACGATGACCGCGTCGACAGCGAGCTCGCCCAGCCGTGAGAAGGCGCCGCGTACTTCGTCGTGGCTGGGGACGGCGACGGGGAGCAGGGTGACCGCGTAGCCCTCCTGTGCCGCCGAGGTGGCGATCGCCTCCAGAGTGCGGACGTTACCCGTGGTGGAGAGGGTGAAGGTGATGACACCGATCGTGCGGAAGTCGCCGCGTTTGAGGGCGCGGGCCGCGCTGTTGGGGCGGTAGCCGAGCTCCCGCATGGCGGCGAGGACCCGCTGCCGCGTCTCGTGGTTGACGCCGGGGAAGCCGTTGGAGACGCGCGAGACGGTCTGCGAGGAGACGCCCGCCACGCGGGCGACGTCCGCCATCGACGCGTTCTGTGTACGGCTCCTGGTGCCGGCCCTGCCGTGCGCCCGGGCGCTGTCCGTTGCTCCCACCGTCTCCCTCACCAGGTGCGCCGTCGGTCTCCCGAGCGGTCTGCCGTGCAGTGTGCCGAGCGACTCTTGACCGCCGTCATCGGGGCAGTGTAGACATGCCGCCACCGAATGTTTACGTAAACATAACACCCCGCGGCCTCTCGCACGCCGCGATGTTTACGCAAACATCAAGAGGTGTCAGCGCGAGGCACGTACGAGCGAGGGACGCGAGATGACGACGCTTCAACCGCCGGCGGCCGCAGGGCCCCGCCCGGCGAGGCCGGCGGTGCGCCGCACCCGCCGCTCCTGGGCCGGATGGGGGTTCATCGGCCCCTTCGTGATCGTCTTCGCCCTGGTGTTCCTCGCACCGCTCGCGTACTCGGTCTGTCTCAGCCTCTTCCGGACCCGGCTCATCGGCGGCACCACCTTCGTGGGCCTCGACAACTACCAACAGGCCCTCCAGGACGGCCGGTTCTGGGACGGCGTCGCCCGCGTCGGACTCTTCCTCGCCGTCCAGGTGCCGATCATGCTGGGCATCGCCCTGCTCGTCGCGCTCGCCCTCGACAGCGGGCGGCTGTACGGCAAGGACTTCTTCCGGATATCCGTCTTCCTGCCGTACGCGGTGCCCGCCGTCGTCGCCTCCCTCATGTGGGGCTTCATGTACGGCACCCGCTTCGGCCTGCTCGGCGACATCAACGACGCGTTCGGCGTGCACCTGCCCGACCCGCTCTCGCCCGATCTGGTCCTGGCGTCGATCGGCAACATCGTCACCTGGGAGTTCGCCGGCTACAACATGCTGATCTTCTACTCCGCGCTGCGCGTCGTCCCGCACTCGCTCTACGAGGCCGCCGAGATCGACGGCGCGGGCCAGTGGCGCGTCATCTCGGCGATCAAGCTCCCGGCCATCCGCGGCGCCCTCGTCATCGCCACGATCTTCTCGATCATCGGCAGCTTCCAGCTCTTCAACGAGCCGAGCATCCTGCAGAACCTGGCGCCCAACGCGATCACCACTGACTACACCCCGAACTACTACACGTACGCCCTGTCCTTCAACGGCCAGCAGCACAACTACTCGGCGACGGTCGCCATCGTCATGGGCGTCATCACCATGATCGTCGCCTATGTCGTCCAGCTGCGCGGCATGCGCAAGGGAGCGTGAACCGATGAGTGGACTGAGCGGAACCGCCACCACCGCCTCCCGGCCCGCGCCGAAGCCGGCCGCCGCCCCCGCCGCCCCGCGCCTGCGCACACCACGCCGCCACACCCCGGGGCGCCCGCGGCGCAGCGTCCTGCTGACCGTCCTCACCGGTGTCGTCCTTCTCTACAGCCTCCTGCCGCTGGTGTGGCTGCTGATCAGCGCCACCAAGACGCAGCGGGGACTGGCGAACTCGTTCGGCCTGTGGTTCGACGCGGACTTCGCCCTGTGGGACAACATCGGCGAGACGTTCACCTACCAGGACGGCGTGTTCGTCCGCTGGCTCCTCAACACCCTGCTGTACGTGGTGGTGGGCGCGGGCGGCGCGACCTTCCTGGCGGTCCTCGGCGGGTACGCGCTCGCCAAGTTCGACTTCCCCGGCAGGCGCGCGGTGTTCGCGGTCGTCATCGGCGCGGTCGCCGTGCCGGGCACGGCTCTCGCGGTCCCGACGTTCCTGATGTTCAGCACGATGGGACTGACCGACACTCCCTGGGCCGTCATCGTGCCGTCGCTGATCTCGCCGTTCGGCCTGTACCTGATGTGGGTGTTCGCCACCGAGGCGATTCCCGCCGAACTGATGGAGGCCGCCCGCATCGACGGCGCGAGCGAGCTGCGCACCTTCTTCCAGGTCGCCCTGCCGCTGCTCGCCCCCGGCACCGTCACGGTCCTGCTCTTCACCACGGTCGCGACGTGGAACAACTACTTCCTGCCGCTGATCATGCTGAAGGACCCCGACTGGTACCCCCTGACCCTCGGCCTCAAGAGCTGGAACGCCCAGGCGGCAACGGCCGGCGGCGAGGCCGTCTTCCACCTGGTCGTCACCGGATCGCTGCTCACCATCGTGCCGCTGATCGCCGCCTTCCTGCTGCTCCAGAAGTACTGGCAGTCCGGGCTCGCCGCCGGAAGCGTCAAGGAGTAGTCGCCGCGGCCGCCCCCGTCCCCCGCCCCCGCTCGCACGTCCCCCAGTGGAACCACGACGAAGTGGAAGCATCGCCATGCCCAAGCACTTCCGCCGCCTGCTGCGCGGCACAGGTCTCGTCTGCGCCCTCGCCCTCGCGGCGACCGCATGCGGCGGCTCCGACAACGGCAACTCCGACCAGAAGCAGGTCTCTTCGGCCGACATCGACGCGGCTCTGAAGAAGGGCGGCACCATCACGGTGTGGGCGTGGGAGCCCACCCTGAAGCAGGTCGCGGCCGACTTCGAGAAGGAGCACCCAGGCGTCCGGGTGAAGCTGGTCAACTCCGGTACGAACAACGACGCCTACACCGCCCTGCAGAACGCCGTCTCGGCGAAGAAGGGCGTCCCCGACGTCGCCCAGATCGAGTACTACGCGCTCAGCCAGTACGCGCTGACCAAGTCCGTCACGGACCTCAAGGCGTACGGCGCCGACAAGCTCGCCGACTCCTACTCGCCCGGCCCGTGGAACTCCGTGAGGTCCGGCGACGGCATCTACGCGCTGCCCATGGACTCCGGCCCGATGGCGCTCTTCTACAACAAGAAGGTCTTCGACACGTACAAGATCGCCGTGCCGACCACCTGGGACGAGTACGTCGAGGCCGCCCGCACGCTGCACAAGGCGAACCCCAAGGCGTACATCACCAGCGACATCGGTGACGCGGGCATGACCACCAGCCTTCTGTGGCAGGCGGGTTCGCGCCCCTACAAGGTCGACGGCACCAACGTCGGCATCGACTTCTCCGACGCCGGCGCGAAGCAGTACACCGACACCTGGCAGAAGCTCATCGACGAGAAGCTCGTCGCACCGGTCAAGGGCTGGACCGACGACTGGTACAAGGGGCTCGGCGACGGCACCATCGCCACCCTGCCCACCGGCGCCTGGATGCCCGCCAACTTCGCCTCCGGCGTGCAGGACGCCTCCGGCGACTGGCGCGTCGCCCCACTGCCCCAGTGGACGAAGGGCGCCACCGCCAGTGCCGAGAACGGCGGCAGCTCGCTCGCGCTGCCCACGCTCGGCAAGAACAAGGAACTCGCCTACGCCTTCGTCGAGTACGCCAACTCCGGCAAGGGAGTGCAGACCCGCGTCAAGGGCGGCGCGTTCCCCGCGACGACCGCGGACCTGAACTCCGAGGCGTTCCAGAACACCGAGTTCCCGTACTTCGGCGGCCAGAAGGCCAACAAGGTGTTCGCCGAATCGGCGAAGAACGTCCCCACCGACTGGACCTACCTGCCGTTCCAGGTGTACGCCAACTCGATCTTCAACGACACCGTCGGCAAGGCCTACGTCTCCGGCACGAAGCTGACGCAGGGCCTGAAGGCGTGGCAGGACGCCTCCGCCACGTACGGCACGGAGCAGGGCTTCACCGTCCAGAAGTAGCAGCCCGTCAGGCCCCCACTCGAACCCGGAAGGACCTGCATGACCCCGCCCTCGTCCCCCCTCCCGTCCCGTTTCCCGTACGCACCGGGCGACGACGGCGCCCGGCGCCTCGCGTACGGCGCCGACTACAACCCCGAGCAGTGGCCGCGCGAGGTGTGGGAGGAGGACGTCCGGCTGATGCGCCGGGCCGGCGTGACCATCGTGTCCCTGGGGATCTTCTCCTGGGCGCGCATCCAGCCGGCCGAGGACACCTGGGACTTCGGCTGGCTGGACGAGGTCATGGACCTGCTGCACGCGGGCGGCATCGGCGTCGACCTGGCCACCGCCACCGCATCCCCGCCGCCCTGGCTCACCACCGCGCACCCGGAGATCCTGCCGGTGACCGCGACCGGCGAGACAGTGTGGCCGGGGGCGCGGCAGCACTGGCGGCCGACCTCGCCCGTCTTCCGCACGCACGCGCTGCGCCTGGTACGGAAGCTGGCGACGCGCTACGTCGGCCACCCGGCCCTCGTGGCCTGGCACGTCAATAACGAGCTGGGCTGCCACAACGTCTACGACTACTCCGACGACGCGGCCCGCGCCTTCCGCACCTGGCTGCGCCACCGCTACACCACCGTCGACGCCCTCAACCACGCCTGGGGCACCGCCTTCTGGTCCCAGCAGTACACCGAATGGGAGCAGGTCCTGCCGCCGCGCCTGGCCGCCTCGCACCCCAACCCCACGCAGCAGCTGGACTTCAAGCGCTTCTCCTCCCACGCCCTCAAGGACCATCTGCGGGCCGAGCGCGACGTGCTGCGCGAGCTCACCCCCGGCGTGCCCGTCACCACGAACTTCATGGTCATGGGCGGCACCAAGGGCATGGACTACGCCGACTGGGCGGACGAGATCGACTTCGTGTCGAACGACCACTACGTCGTGCCCGGGCCGCAGGACCGCGACGAGCTGTCCTTCTCGGCCAACCTGACCAGCGGCGTCGCGGGCCACCGCCCGTGGTTCCTGATGGAGCACTCCACCAGCGCCGTCAACTGGCAGCCCGTCAACCTGCCCAAGAAGCCGGGGGAGCTGGTCCGCGACTCGCTGCTGCACGTCGCGCACGGCGCCGACGCCGTCTGCTTCTTCCAGTGGCGGCAGTCGGCGGCCGGCGCCGAGAAGTACCACTCGGCGATGGTGCCGCACGCGGGAGCCGACAGCGAGGTCTTCCGCTCCGTCACCGAGCTCGGACAGACGCTGCGGGCGCTCGCGCCCGTCGCCGGGGCCGAGCGCGAACCGGCCCGCGTCGCCGTCCTGTTCGACTGGGACTCGTGGTGGACGAGCGAACAGGACTCCCACCCCACCTCGCGGCTCGACTACCACCAGGAAGCCCTCGACTGGTACTCCGCCCTCCTCGCCCTCGGCATCCGGGCCGACGTCGTGCCCGCGCACGGCACCGACCTCACCCCGTACGACGTCGTGATCGCCCCCGTCCTGCACGTGGTGCCCGCGACGCTCGCCAAGGAGCTCACACGCTACGTCGAAGGCGGCGGCCACCTCGTCACCACCTACTTCTCCGGCGTCGTCGACGAGAACGACCACATCTGGCTCGGCGGATACCCCGGAGCCCTGCGCGACCTGCTCGGCATCCGCATCGAGGAGTTCGGGCCGCTGCCCGACGGCGACACCGTCGACCTCGACACCTCCACCACCGGACGTCTGTGGACCGACCGGATCACCGTCACCGGGCCCGGCGTCGAGGTCCTCGCCCGGTACCGCACCGGCACCTACGCGTCCCGCCCGGCCGTCACGCGCCGTACGGCGGGCCACGGCACGGCGGCGTACGTCTCCACGCGACTCGGCGTCGGGGGACTCGCGGATCTGCTGCCCGAGCTGTTGGCCCCGGCCGGGGTGACCAGTGAACTCCCCGAAGCCGCACGGGGGCTGGTGGAGCTGGCTGTCCGCCGCGACGCGGACAACCGCTACCTCTTCCTCGTCAACCGGAGCGACGAGCCGGTGGCGCTGCCCGGTCCGACCGGCGACGTGCTCGTCGGTCCCGACGGTCACGCGGCCGGCGACGGGCTCGTCCTGCCGCCCCGCGGGGTCGCCGTCCTGCGGCAGCCCACCTCCTGATCGGCACCACCGCAGTACCGCAGTACCACCTGTCCGCCCGAACGAAGAAGCAGGGAGCACACGTTGGCACGCCGTACCCGCACAAGACGACTCATCGGTCTCGTCGGCACCGCCGCCCTGGTCTGCGGAGCCGCCCTGGCCACCGCCCCGCCCGTGACGGCGGCGAGCGCCGTCACGGTCACCCCGGATCCCTCGTACCGGCAGGAGAGGTTCGAGGGCTGGGGCACCAGCCTCGTCTGGTTCGCGAACGCCACCGGCGACTACCCGCCGGAGATCCGCGAGAAGCTCGCCGATCTCCTCTTCGGGGACGACGGACTCGCCCTGAACATCGCCCGCTACAACATCGGCGGCGGCAATGCCCCTGACGTGAAGGACTACCTGAGGGCCGGTGGAGCGGTCGAGGGGTGGTGGAAGGCGCCCGAGGGCACCACCCGCGAGGACACCGACTGGTGGAGCGCCGACGATCCGGCGGACTGGAAAGAGGACGCCGACGCCAGTCAGCGCTGGTGGGTGAACCGGATCAAGGCAGACATCGACCACTGGGAGACCTTCAGCAACTCCCCGCCCTGGTTCATGACGGAGAGCGGCTACGTCTCGGGTGGCTTCGACGCGAGCAAGGACCAGCTCAAGACGGAGTCCGTCGACGACTTCGCCGCGTACCTGGCCGGCGCCACGAAGCGCCTGGAGAAGGCCGAGGGCATCCGGGTCGACACCGTCGACCCGTTCAACGAGCCCAACACCAGCTACTGGAGGACCACGCTGGGAGCCGACGGCGAGCCGGTCGGCGGACGCCAGGAAGGCGCGCACATCGGCCCCGAGCTCCAGCAGAAGGTCCTGCGCGCCCTCGCCCCCGCCCTGAAGGAGGCACGGACGGGCGCGAAGATCTCGGCGATGGACGAGACAAACCCGACCACCTTCGCCACGAACTGGAACAGCTACCCGGCCGACGTGAAGCGTCTCGTCGACCAGATGAACGTCCACACCTACGGCACCGGCGGCCGGACGACCGTACGCGACCTCGCCAAGGCGGCCGGCAAACCGCTGTGGATGAGCGAGGTCGAGGGCGACTGGGGCGACGGGCAGTCCTTCACCGACATGCGGCCCGGCCTCGGCCTCGCCCGGCACATCGTCGACGACCTGCGCGAACTCGAACCGCGCGCCTGGGTGTTCTGGCAGCCCGTCGAGGACTACGACAGCATGAAGCCCGGCGGCGAGTCCGCCAAGGGCGGCAACTGGGGAAGCATCCAGGTGCCGTTCAGCTGCACGGCGGGGGACACGCTGGAGACCTGCCCCGTCCGGACGAACACGAAGTTCGACACGGCCCGCAACTTCACCCACTTCATCAAGCCCGGCGACCGGCTCGTCAAGGTCGGCGACACCTCCAGCGCGGCCGCCGTCTCCCGGTCAGGTGACGCCGCCACCGTCGTCCACGTGAACAGCACCGGCGAGGCCCGCACCGTGACGATCGACCTGTCGAAGTTCGGCCAGGTCACCGCGGATGCCACCGTCACCCCGGTGGTGACCAGCGCGGACAGCAAGCTTGAGCGGCACGACGCCGTCCCGGTCACCGGCCGGAAGGCGACCTTCACGGTGCCCGCGCAGTCGGTGACGTCGTTCGTCGTCGACGGTGTCTCCGGCGTCGCCAAGGACGCGGCGCTGCTGCGGAAGGGCCACACCTACGAACTGACCGGCGTCCAGAGCGGCAAGGCGCTCACCGTCGCCGACGACGGCACCCACCTGCTGATCAGGACCGCGGGCAACGGCCCGTCCGGCGCCGCACAGCAGTGGCGGCTGCACCCGATCAGCGGCGACGACACCAGCAGCCGGCAGCGGTACGTCGTCACCGACGCGGCGGGCGCCAAGCGCCTGGCCGTCCGGGACGACGTCCCGGTCCTCGAACCCGACACGGGCCGGCGTGACGCAGCCGCCCGGTGGATCGGGTCGACCACCGGAGACGGCTCCTGGACGCTCGTCAACGCCGCCACCGGAAAGCTTCTCGAAGTCGGCGGACAGGCCACGCACGAGGGGGCCGCCGTCACGGCCTGGCAGCCCAATTCCGGCCCCAACCAGCGCTGGAAGGTGACCGACGTGACCCCGACCGACAGGCGGTGACCGGCGCTCGACACAACGGCGCGCAGTGGTCCTGGGTGTGCCCGTCTGCCCAGGCCACCGCCCGCCGGACAGCGGCCGCGGACGCATCGCCGGCCTGTGCCACGGGGGGACAGGTCAGTGGTGTCCGCGGCCGGTCAGGATGTCCCGCAGCTGGTCGACCATGCTGGCCCCGGGCGCCAGGATCTTGTTCGCCGGCGCGCTGTCGGCACCGGACGGGTGCGGCCTCGTCGGGGCCGCACTCTTCGCGGAGCGGATTTTGCCGCCGAGCTCGTCGAGTGCGTTCGCGGAGCAGGAGTCGGCCAGCAGAGGAAAGAGGCGGTTCTCCTCCTCCTGCACGTGGGAGGTGACCGATGTCCTCAGCCCGGCGAGGAGCGCGTCGAACCGGTCGTCGACGGGCCGGCAGGCCTCCAGCTCTTTGAGCATGTGCTCGATCTCCGCGTGGTCGGCGAGCTCCTGGTCGGCCAGGTCGTCACCGCCGTCGACGTACCGGCGCACCGCCGGGTAGAGGTACTGCTCCTCGGCGACAGAATGCCGCACCAGCTCCAGGGTGAGCTGGTCGGCCAGCTCGCGTCGCTTCGGGTCGGCGGCCGGCAGCCCGTCGATCCTCTCGAACAGCGCATCGACCTCGCGGTGGTCCGTGGTCAGTTCCCCGATGACGTTTCCGCCGTGTCCCATGACGCCCTCCTTCTCCTCGGTGGCGGGCACCGGCCGCACCGGTTCGGGACGAACCGGTGACGTGGACCGCCGTGACACAGCGTCGCGGCGGACGAGCCCACACAACCGTTACCCCGCCGCCCACGGTCGCCGGAGAGCCCAATCGGGTCACATTCCGTACCCGTGCCGGGTGAAGACCTCCCGGATCGCGGCCAGTGCGCCGTCCGCGGCGTCGTCGTACCCGTTGGCCTTCCGGTGCTCGACGAGCGCCTCGCAGGTGAACTCCCGGCCGAACAGGTAGCCGTCGAGGCAGTAGTCGAATCCGGACTCGCCCATGGGGTCCAGACCCTCCTGCTCGCAGTGGTCCAGGAATCCTTGGGCGGCCCGCCACTGGTCGCCGTCGAACCAGAACACGCCGCCGGCGCAGTGGATCGTCGCACCCGTCCCCGGATCCGTGAGGTTCACGGACTCGTAGTTCTCGGGACGGTTGCGCACCAGCCGGACGAGGTCTTCGGGGACCTCGCCGTACAGCGACTCCTGCTGGGCGTAGGTGCCTTCGGCGTACAGGTTCAGATCCGTCTCGTGGTCGAAGGTCAGCAGCAGCGCACGACCGTCCGGCACGAAGTACCACACGGTCGACTGTCCACCGCGATCGTTCCAGGCGAAGCGTTCCGCTCCGTCCACCGCCGTCGGCGTGACGCCGGTGATCTCGCCGATGACGGCCGCGCGTCGGCGGACCTCCGCGACCGCCGTCGCCTTGAGGGCGTCCCAGGTGTGGTCACTCATGGCCACAGGTTACGTCGCGGTGACCGATGCCGATCTCCCGTGGCCGTCCTAGCGTCGACGACATCACCTCGCCGGCACCACGGCGAGGAGAGCGGCGGCGGGAATCCTCCGGCCGTCGTTTCCTCGGCATCGATCGAAAGCGTCTTCCGCATGCGCAAGCTCACCTACTACGCAGCCTCCAGCATCGACGGCTTCATCGCCGGCCCTGACGGGCAGTTCGACTTCTTCGCTTTCGAGGGCGACCTCGCGGCCGCGGTCCTGGCCGAGTACCCCGAGACCATGCCGGCCCAGGCGCGCGAACCGATGGGCATCGCCGACCGGGCCAACAAGAAGTTCGACACGGTCCTGATGGGCCGCGGAACCTACGCGCCCGGACTCGCGATCGGCATCACCAGTCCCTACCCCCACCTCAAGCAGTACGTGTTCTCCCGCACGCTGACCCGGCAGGATCCCGAGGTGGAGATCGTCTCCGGTGATCCCGTCGAGTTCGTCCGTGACCTCAAGCGACAGGACGGGATGGACATCTGGCTGTGCGGCGGAGCCGCTCTGGCCGGCCAACTGACAGGTGAGATCGACGAGCTGGTCATCAAGCGCTACCCGGTGGTCATCGGCTCCGGTGTCCCCCTGTTCCAGACCTCCTTCGACGTGACCGGGTTCGCACTGACCGACTCCCGCGTCTTCACCACCGGTGCGTCGATCACGACGTACGTCAAGCTCTAGGAAAGGCGCCGCACATGATGTTCCGTCCGATGACCGAGGCCGACCTCGACCGCGTGACCGCAGTGACGGTCGACGAACCCATCAGCTGGATCACCACCGACCGGTACCTCGACGAACTGGGCCAGGGAATGTACCGGCCGGAGTGGACCTGGATCGCCGAGGACGACGGCCGGGTCGTGGCCCGGGCCCTGTGGTGGGGACAGCCCCTCAGTGAGCACCCCGTGGCCCTGGACTGCCTGCACGTCGATGCCTCCGTCACCGACCGCGTGGCGGTCGCGGCCGAGCTGCTCACCACCGGTCTGAGAGCGTTCGCCGAGCAGGGCGCCCGCAAACCGCCCCTCTACAACCTGACGCTGCCGTACGGCTGGCGCGAGGACCCGGCCGTCGCGGCCGCCCTGGCCTGGCGGCGCGACGCCGCGCTGGCGGCAGGACTCACCGACGAGGTGGAGCGCCTGCGCCTGGAGTGGACGCCCGAGGCCGGCGTCCCGGCCACCGGCGGCCGGCTCACCTTCGCCCCTGCCTCGGACGAGGAGTTCCTGGAGGTGTTCCGGCGGATAGCCGTGGGCAGCCTCGACGGCGAGACCCGCAGGAACCTGGCCACCAAGGGCGCCGAGGCCACCGCACGGGAGGAGATGGACTTCTATCTCGGCTGCCCGGGCAAGCGCGAGTGGTGGCGCCTGGCCCGCACTCCGGACGGAGAGGCCGCCGGGCTGGCGATCCCGTCGGCGACCCCGTACAACCGCAACGTCGGCTACCTGGGCGTCGTCCCCGAGTTGCGCGGCCGGGGCCTCGTCGACGACATCCTCGCCGAGATCACCCGTGTCCACGCGGAGTCGGGAGCCGAGCTGATCACGGCCACCACCGACACGGGCAACGCACCTATGGCCGCCGCCTTCGCGCGAGCCGGCTACCGGACCGCGCAGATCCGGATGATCTACTCGGCGCCGGAGTCATGAGACCGGCAGCAGTCATGAGGCCAGCAGCGCGGCCAGCTCGCTGCGCGACGTGATGCCCAGTTTGGGGAATGCCCGGTAGAGGTGGTGGCCGACCGTGCGGTGGCTCAGGAACAACTGCGTGGCGATCTCACGGTTGGTCGCGCCCGTTGCGGCCAGCCGTACGACCTCGCGTTCCTGCGGGCTCAACTGGCTGATCCGTCCGTCCGCGAGCCCGGTCGGAGCCGCGGTCCCGCCCGCGGCCCGCAGTTCCGCCCGAGCCCGGGCGGCCCAGGGACGGGCGTCGAGCGTCTCGAAGAGGCGCAGCGCCTCCCGGAGATGGCCGCGGGCGTCGATCTTGCGGCGCAGGCGGCGCAGCCACTCCCCGTACAGCAGCTCGGTGCGGGCGCGCTGGAAGCCGCTGCCGCCCTCGTGGAGGCGCACGGCCGTCGCGAAATGCAGCTCGGCCTCGTCGTCCGGACCGGTCAGGGCCGAACAGCGGTGGGCCAGGGCGGTGAGGGCCGGCTGGTGTGCGGCTTCGGCCCAGTGCGTGAGCAGACGCACCGGTTCCTTCGCCCGCTCCGGACGGCCGGCACGCACCGCCGCCTCGACGAGGTCGGGCAGCACGGAGAGGGCCAGCAGCGGGTGGCTCACCTCCCGCTGCGCCGACTCCAGCAGGTCCAGAGCCGCCTCCGCCCGCCCCAGGCCGAGTTCGAGCAGTCCCAGCGCCCCCAGAGCGTCCGCCGTACCCCGCCCGACATCGCGCGGACGGGTGTAGTCCAGGGCCGCCTCCGCCAGGTCGCGGGTTCGTTCCTCCTCGCCCTGGACGGCAGCGGGCATCGCCAGGACGGCCCGCAGGTGGGCGGCCCGGTGGGCCAGGTCGTAGTACTCGGCGAGCCGCAGTGCCTCGGTGGCGTGGGCGGTCGCGTCATCGTGCCGGCCGAGCGCCAGCTCGGTCTGGGCGAGCAGGTGCAGCGTCGTCGGCAGCCATCCGCCGATCCCCTGTTCGCGGCAGTGGGCGACCGACGCGGCGGTGATCTCGTGGGCCGTGGCGTGGTCGGCGGCCAGGTGACAGTAGATCCCGGTCATCAGCCGCTCCATGAACCCGGTCCCGGGACGGCGGCTGATGCGCACGAGGTCGTGCAGGGCCTCCAGCGCGCCGGACACGTCCCCGGTGAACAGCCGGGCGGGCACGGCGAGTACGGGCAGGTCCGGGGCGCGGGCGCCGACCTCGGCGATCAGTTCGGCTTTCCCCGACGAGAAGGCCGCGTGCATCGCGTCGACCAGGAGGGTGGGAAGTTCGTCGGGGCTGCCGGGGCCGATCAGGTCCGCGCACTCGACCAGGATCCGGGCGGCGGTCTCCGGCCTGCCGTATCCCAGCTCGACGACGGCCCGTACCCGGGCGAAGTCCGCCGCCGAGCCCGGATCCGGGAGAGGCAGCGCCACCTGGTCGGCCAGGGCGCCGCACCGCTCGTCCTGACCGGCCTCACTGGCCTTCTGCGCCGCGCGGACGAGCCGGCGCGCCTTCCTCTGCGGATCGGCCGTGAGCTGGGCCGCACGCTCGTACGCCGCCGACGCGGACGCCATCGCCTGCCTGCTGCCGGCCCACTCGGCGACCCGCTCCAGTTCGTCGGCGACGCCTTCGTCCGGGCCCGTCGACGCGGCGGCCAGATGCCACGCGCGACGATGCGCGTCCCCGGCCTCGTCCAGCGCCTCCGCCAGCGCCTTGTGGGCGGCGATGCGCCGGGCGAGCGGGGCCCCTCGATAGGCGGCGTATCTGACCAGCGGGTGCCGGAAGCGCACCGCCGTCCCCGACAGGAAGAGCAGCCCGGAGCGTTCGGCGGGGTCGAGGTCGTCCATCGCGGCGCCCAACCGGTCGACGGCCCTGAGCAGCAAGGGGAGTTCGCCGGTGTCGTCCGCCGCGGCCACGAGCAGTACCGTGCGAGTGGCGTCGGGCAGACGGTGTATCTGCTCCGAGAAGGCGTCCTGGATTCTGCTCTGCATCGGGGACGTCGCCCCGGGCAGTGCCAGCGGGCTCAACTGCCCGGCACGCTGCGCCGGGGTGAGCGCGGCCGACAGCTCGATGAGGGCCAGTGGGTTGCCCTGGGCCTCCTCGACGACCCGGTCCGCGACATAGGGCGGCAGGTCCCCGACGAGCGCCGCGGCCGAGGCCCGGTCGAGGCCCGCGACGAGCAGCCGGGGCAGTCCGTTCACGACCGCCCCTCGGGCCCCGTCGCGGACAGCGAAGATCATCACGATGCCCTCGGCCCTCAGCCTGCGGGCCGCGAAGGCCAACGCGTCCACCGACGGCTGGTCCAGCCACTGGGCGTCGTCGACCAGGCAGAGGAGCGGGCCGTCGCCGGCGACTTCCGACAGGGTGGTGAGCACGGCGAGGCCGACGGTGAAGCGGTCACGGACCACGTCGTCGGTGAGCCCGAAGGCGGCCCGCATGGCGGTGGCCTGCGGCCCCGGCAGCGCGTCGAGGCTGTCCATCACGGGCAGGAACAGCTGGTGCAGCCCGGCGAAGGCGAGCTCCATCTCCGACTCGATGCCCTCGACGCGCAACACCCGCATGCCGCCCGCCCGCTCCACGGCGTAGTCGAGCAGCGCGGTCTTGCCGATCCCCGCCTCGCCGTGGATCAGCAGGGCACTGCTGGCTTCCCGACGGGCACCGGCGAGCATCTGGTCGATCCGTTCCCGCTCCGCGGTGCGCCCTTGCAGCATGTGCCCCCCTGCTTTCACGTGTCGGTCACCCCTCCGAGGGCAAGCGGGACCGCGCCCGGTGCCTGGGGAGGAGTTCCATGATCTCCTTTTCGGGTCCTGGGCGTGCCACTGGGGTGTCGGCCGACGCCCGGTGCCAGGCCTCGGTGACCGAGGTCTCTCGACGTGCGGCGCGCCCGTCGTCGTTCACGCGCGTCACGTCACGGCGCCGGAGGCGGCGGGACACAACTCAGGTACGGACGCTGCCGCCCATGAACACCCCGGCCGGTCGCGAAGGCCGGCTGCGCGAGGCGTTTTCGCCGTCCGGTCAGTCGGGGCCCACCCAGTCGAAGGTGATGTGCTTGCTGGACTGGCCCTCCCGGCTCCACTGGAATCCGTAGGCGTCGGCCCGGTCAGCCGTCGCTCGGCCCCATGTGGCCACCTGGCCCGGTCCCGTCTCCGAGCCCGGCAGGTTGGTGCTCTGGACGCGGGCGCCGTCCGGGGTCGTCGGGCCGGTGAGAGCCTCGGCGCGTGACTCGATGCGGCCGGGGATGACGGCGCTCCAGGAGGCCAGGTCGGGATCGACCTCGACGGTGATGGGGGCGAATTCCATCCCCCGCATCTCCATGTCGGCGATCTCGATGAATTCCCTGGGCCAACTGCCCGCCTGACCACTGAAGATCATCTGGATGGCTTCGCGCTGAGCGTCGTCGGCCCGTTCGTCGACGAAGAAGGCGGCGTACGTGTCGGAGTGCTCGGCCCAGACGTTGCCGGTGAAGGAGGCGAGCATCATCACGTTCAGGTCGTCCAGGACGACGTCTCCGTAGCTGCCCTCACGGATGTGCCAGGCCAGCACTCCGTCGCATTCGCCGAAGGTCGGCAGCTGCGCGAAGGTGCAGGGGCAGGGAACATTGCATTTACAGGTGTCGAACCAGTCGCCGGCGATGTGCCACCTGGGTACAGCCGGTGCCGTCGGTGCGGTGTCGGTCATGGCCGGACCTCCTCGGGATCCCAGCGCCACTCACTTCCAGCGTGCACCTGCCCCTCCGACCGTGGCCAGTGCCTGCCACACGTGCGGGCGGCGCTGGGGCGTGCTGTCCTGAAGGTGTCTGCTGCCCCGGCCCGACCCGGCCCGCGGAGATGAGGCCCGTGAACCGTTCCCGGATCACCACCGCGACGCACCGCCGGATGACCACTGAGCCCCCGCTGCGGCGGGGAAATCTCCTTCCGGCCAGGGCGCTCGTGACCGCATGGTCTCTGCTGGCGCTGATCGCCCTGCTCGCGTGGGTGCTGACCGCCGGGCAGGCGGGGGACATGGGGATCGAGCCGGGGACGATGGGGATGGGCGTCCCCCTCTTCGTACTGCTGTGGCTGCTGATGAAGATCGCCATGATGCTGCCGTCGGTGGCTCCGGTGGCGATCACCTGGGCCCGGGGGATCAGCCGCGGGTCGACGGGGACGGTCCGAGTGGTGCGGATGACCGAGTTCACCGGCGGCTACCTTCTCGTCTGGACGGCGTTCGGGCTCCTGGCGTACGGCGGCTTCGCCGTCACCGGGGACCTCGTCCAGGAGCACCCCGGTGCGGGGCGCTGGATCGGCTTCGTGGCCTTCCTGCTGGCCGGACTCCAGCAGCTCGGGCCGCTGAAGAACGTCTGCCTGCGCCACTGCCGCAGCCCGATGGGTCAGCTGGTGCACTACGCGGGGTACCGGCGCGGCTGGGCACGGGACCTGCGCGTGGGGGCGCACCACGGGCTGTACTGCGTCGGCTGCTGCTGGGGTCTGATGGTGGTTCTGATCCCGTTGGGCGTGATGAACGTCGCGGCGATGGCCGGGGTGGCGGCGGTGATCTTCGTCGAGAAGCTGTGGCGGCTGGGACCGTTGTTCTCCACCGTGGTCGGGGTCGTCCTGCTGGTGTGCGCCGGGCTGGCGCCGTCCCAGGACTGGCTGACGCCGGGCCTGCAGAGCTCGGACTCGCCGATGCACATGAACTGACCGGGCCCGATCGGCCTACGCGCCCATCGCTCGGGCTACGCGGCCCATCGCTCGGCCTACGCGGGTGCGGCGGACTTCGCGCTACGCCCGGCGGCAGGGCGGCCCAGACCGTCGAACCTGAGGAACGGCGGGTCCGCCGGTCGGGGCGTGGCTCACCAGCCGCCCTCCTGCCCTTGCGGATGACGGCCGCCCGGCAGCGGAGCAGGACCGTCACCCGTGGGTCGGTCAGAGCAGGAGCACCTCGTGTTCAAGCCGCCGCCTCAGGCCGCCGCCTCGCTTCCGAAACTCGGACGAGCCTGATCCTGTGGACGCGGCGGGCCGGCGAGCACGCCTTCGCCGCGGCGCAGGACGGCGTACCCGACGCCGATGCCGATGGCCACGGGCCATTCGATGACGTCCGCGGCTCCCAGGACGCCAAGGCCGACATACAGGGGAAGTCCCCGTTTGGCGGGCAGCACCTGGCGGGCGACGGCCACGGGCAGCAGGGCCGCGTTGAGGGCACCGCTCGCCACGCGGTCGAGCGAGGGAAGCGAGGGAACAGTGAGGGTGATGGAGCGCCGGCCCTGGCCGGTCTGCTGCTGATCGGGTGACGACTCCTGCCCGCCGGGTGCCGTGACTCCGCCGGGTGGGGAGGAGCGTTCGCTGGGGTTCGTCATGGCGGTCACGACTCTCACCTCGCTAGAGCTTTCGGTCCGCCGGAGACATATAGGCATGTATTCCCCGAATGCCGCGCCTCATGGTCTGGATGAGACTGGGATTCGTCGGGTTCACCGAACGGAAGCGCTCCGGTGGAGGGAGGTACGGCCCATGTCGCCCCAGCCGTCCTCACCGATGTGGGGCACCTCCCTCCTGGGGCCGCTCGCGTCCGGAGTGGTGTCGGGGGTGACGGCAGGCCTGCGGGGCGCGGCGGGCCTGGTCGGGCATCTGCTGGCGCCGCCGGGCCGCGAGGTGTCCTGGTGCCCCGGACGCTGCTACATCCAGGTGCACGGGGTGCACGGGGCGGAGGGCGCGAGGATCACACGGCGTGTGGAGCGGTCCCTTGAGGAGCATCCGGCCGTTCTGTGGGCGCGCGTGAACGCTCCGTCGGAGCGCGTGGTGGTGGCCGTCGCGTCGCCCCCTCCGGCCGAGAGCGAACTGGTCGAGCGCGTGGAACGCGCGGAGGGCGACCACGCCGCGGAGGCGGACGCCGAGGTGTTCGACGAATGGCGGCCGGAGCCGCACCATCCGGCCGAGGGCACGCCGTCCGCGTCGGTGTCCGCTCTGGCCGCCGATGCCGTGGGTCTGGGCATCGCGACCGCTCGCCGGCTCGCCCCGTGGTTCTCGCTGCCGCCGGAGGCGGCGGCCGTGGCCGCCGCGGTGCAGCGCCACCCGCGGCTGCGCCATCTGGTGCAGGGGCTGGACGGCGCGGCAGAGCGGGCGGATTCGGTCATCCCGGTGGTCAGCGCCCTCGTACAGGGTGTGGCCACCCGCGGTGGCGGCATCGCGCTCGACGTCCTCGAGCGCCTCGCGGGCTGGCGCGAGGCCGGCGCCGAACGCGCCGCCTGGCTGGAGGCCGAGCCGCGACTCGTACGCAGCCCCGAGGAGGCGTCGGCCGAGGCGGTCGGGCGAGAGCGGGCAGGCCCACTGCCGCAGGACGGGGCGGACCGGTATGCGGAGACGTCCATGGCCGCCGGTGCCCTGGCCGGCCTCGCCGTGCTGCCCTTCGCCGGCCCCCGACGCGCCCTGGCCGTCGCCCTGGCCTCGGTGCCGAAGGCACCGAGCGCCGGCCGGGAGGGCTTCGCCACCACTCTCGGCCGGCATCTGGCGCTGCGCGGCGTCGTCACCATGGACCGCACCGCGCTGCGGCGGCTGGGCCAGGTCAACACCATCGTTCTCGACGAGGACGCCCTGCGCGGCAACCGGTACGAACCGGTCGACCTGGAGCTGCTGGGCGGCGCCGACCCGCGGCAGGTGTCCGAGCGGCTGTTCACGCTCTTCGACCCGGACCGGCCTCTGCACGTGAGCAGAGCGGACGGCTGGGTGCTGGGCCCGCTGCCCGAACTCGACCTGGCCGGCAGCAGCGGGCGGCAGGCCGAGGACCGGTTGCGGCGCCGCGCCAGCGAGAAGGTGCTCGGCCTGGCGAAGGGCAGACACCTGCTCGCGGTCGCCGGCCTGGCCACCCCGTCCGCGCCGGGCGCCGAGGCGGTCGCGGCAGCCGCACGACGCGCCGGTGCCCGCGTGGTGGTGGCCTCCGACCGTGACCGCCCGGGCTTCCCGTTCGCCGACACCGTTGTCCCGTCGGGCAGCCGCTTGCCCGCATCCGTACGCGCCCTGCAGGCCGACGGGGCCGTGGTGCTGCTCATCTCCGGCAACCGGCGGGCGCTGGGCACGGCCGACTGCGCGGTCGGCGTCCACGACGGCGACGAGCACACCCCCTGGGGAGCGCATTTCCTGGTCGGGACGGACCTCGAAGCGGCAGGCATGATCGTGGACGCGGTCGGCACAGCAGCCGTGGTGGACCGTGACAGCCACCATCTGGCCGCCGGCGGCAGCGGCGTCGGCGCGGTCGCCGCGCTGCAGTCCGCGGGCCCACGGGCGGTCGCCCGGGCGATGGCCGTGAGCAACACCGCGGGCAGCGTGGCCTTCTGTCTGGGCGTCTGGCGCGCCCGGCAACTCCTGGCCCGTCCCATGACCCCGCCCGTGGCCACCACCCCCTGGTACCTCATGCCGGCCGACCGCGTACTGGAACGTCTGCGCACCCGCCCCGAGGGACTGTCCGCGGACGAGGCCGGCGCACGCCGCAGCGACTCCCCGACGGGCGAGCCGCCGAAGCTGAGCCTGCCGCACGCCTTCGTCGAAGAGCTGGCCAACCCACTGACCCCCATCCTGGCCGCCGGCGCCGCGCTGGCCACAGCGGTGGGATCCCGCACCGACGCCGCGCTGGTCGCCGCGATCACCGGCACCTCCGCCCTGGTGGGCGGCGTCCAGCGGGTACGGACGGAACGCGCGCTCGCGGAGCTCTTCGCCCGATCCGCCATCGGCGCCCGGGTCCGCCGGGGCGGCCGCGAACGGCTCGTCACCGCAGGAGACCTCGTCCCCGGCGACATCGTCGTGCTGGTGCCCGAGGACGTCGTGCCCGCGGACTGCCGTCTGCTGGAAGCCGAAGGCCTCGAAGTGGACGAGTCCTCGCTCACCGGAGAGTCCCTCGCGGTGGGGAAGGACCCCGCCCCCGTGGTCGCCGCCGACATCACCGGCCGCCGCTCCATGCTGTACGAGGGCACCACGGTGTCGGCGGGCCGGGCGGTCGCCGTCGTGGTCGCCGTCGGCGCCGCGACCGAGGTCGGCCGCAGCCTCGCCACCGCCCGGCAGGCCGCACCGGAAACCGGTGTGGAGGCCCGCCTGACGTCCCTCACACGCGCCAGCCTGCCCACCGCGCTCGGCTCCGCGGCGGCGGTGACCCTGTCCGGCGTTCTGCACGGACGGCCGCTGACCGAGAACCTCGCATCGGCGGTCAACCTCGCCGTCGCCTCCGTTCCCGAAGGTCTGCCCTTCCTCGTCAACGCCGCCCAACTGGCGGCAGCCCGCCGCCTGGCCGACATCGGCGCCCTGGTCCGCAACCCCCGCACCATCGAGGCACTCGGCCGCGCCCAGGTGCTCTGCTTCGACAAGACCGGCACCCTCACCGAGGGAAAGCTGCAACTCGCCGATGTCAGCGACGGCGACCGCGCCCTCCCCGTCGACGAGCTGGACACCCGGCGCAAGGAGGTGCTGGCCGCCGCCCTGCGCGCCACCCCGCCCGCCCGTCAGGCCGAACCCATGGCCCACCAGACCGACCGGGCCGTGACCGCCGGCGCCCATCGGGCACGAGTCCCGGCACACCTCGGCGCGCCCCGCTGGCGGCGCAGCGACACCCTCCCGTTCGAACCGGCCCGCGCCTACCACGCAACCACCGGGCACACGTCCCACGGCATCCTGCTCAGCGTGAAGGGCGCGCCGGAGAACGTCCTGACCCGCTGCGACCGCCGCCGGCAGCCGCACGGCGACGTCGTCCCCCTCGACGACGCGGCCGGCCGGGAGCTGACCGGCGCGGCCGAGAGGCTCGCCGGCGCGGGCCGCCGCGTCCTCGCGGTGGCGGAACGCCGCATGGACGCCGGCGAGGACCTCACCGACGAAACCGTGCGCGACCTCGTCTTCCTCGGTTTCGTCACCCTCGCCGACCCCGTACGCACCAGCGCGGCCCCCGCCACGGCCCGGCTGCACGAGGCAGGCGTCCAGACGGTCATGCTCACCGGCGACCACCCGGCCACCGCCGACGCCATCGCCTCCGCCATCAGCGACGTCACCGAACCCAGGGTCTGCACCGGCCCGGACATCGACGAACTCGACGACGACGCCCTGGACGAACTCCTGCCCCACGTGGACGTCATCGCCCGCTGCAGCCCCCACCACAAGGTCCGTATCGTCCAGGCCTATCAACGCCTCGGCCGGGTCGTCGCCATGACCGGCGACGGAGCCAACGACGCCCCCGCCATCCGGCTCGCCGACATCGGCATCGCACTCGGCCGCCGCGGCACCCCTGCCGCGACCGCCGCCGCCGACCTCGTCGTCAGCGACGACCGCCTGGAGACCATCGTCGCCGCCCTCATGGAGGGCCGCGCCATGTGGGCCTCCGTCCGCGCGGCGCTCGGCATCCTCATCGGAGGAAACCTCGGGGAGGTCACCTTCAGCGTCCTCATCTCCGCGCTGACCGGCACCACCCCGCTCAACGCCCGCCAGATCATGCTGGTCAACCTCCTCACCGATCTCGCGCCCTCCCTCGCCATCGCCGTACGCGAACCCGCCGGCCAAACCGGCGAACGGCTCCTCAAGGAGGGCCCGCACCGCTCCCTCGGCACCGCGCTGACCCACGAGATGCTGCTGCGCGGCGCCATCACCGCCACCGGCGCGGCCCTGGCCTGGGGCGCGGCGCGCCTGACCGGCCGGGCACGGCGAGCCGGCACCGTGGCCCTCGCCGCCGTCGTCGGCACGCAGCTCGCCCAGACCCTCGTCACCGGCGGCACCGACCGCAACGTCCTCGCGGCGGGACTCGGTTCCGCGGCCGTTCTCGTCGCCATCATCCAGACCCCCGGCATCAGCCAGTTCTTCGGCTGCACGCCTCTCGGCCCGGTGGCCTGGGGCATCACCCTCGGCGCGATCACCGCGGCATCCCTCCTGGGCCTCGTCCTGTCCCCGCTCATCGCCTCGATGACCGCGCAGGCCGCGGACGGCCAGGAGAAGGACGGCCAGGAGACGGAGACCGACCGACCGGACTCTCCGGCCCAGGAGGCACCCGGCGGCCCCGCGGCCGGCCGGGAGGGGCGGCTACGTGTCCGGCCCCCGAAGCCGGCGCCACGGCCGGGGGCCTGACGCCGGCGACGGAGCAATTCCGCTACGTCCGAGGCTGCCTCGACGCGTCCTTGAAGCGCCCCAGAGCCTTGGTCAGAGCGCTCCTCGGGGAGCTTTCCGGCTTGGCGGCGGTGTCCGCGGGCGGACGCGGCATGCTGTCCGATCCGGTCGCCTCGGCCAGTGCGGCCTGGGCGAGTTCGGCTGCTTCCCGGTACAGGTCACGGGACGCGGTCATGGCGTCGAGCGCCTCCGCGTACTTGGCGACGAGTTCGCGGGCGTGGGCCAACTCCTCCTCCACGGTGAGCAGATGCCAGCGGCGGCGCAGGTTGTCGAGGGCCTGCTCCGCGTCGGGGGTCAGGGCCGGCGGCAGTTGGGCAAAGGCCGTGACCTTCTCGACGAGTTCCGTCGGCTCCGAACCGTCCAGGAAGACGCTGCGGACGGCGAAGCGTTCCGCGTCGTACTCCGGGCTCGCCGTCGCCGTCGGCAGGACCACCGCCCCGCCCCGCGGCACCCGTACATGCAGGTCCCTCATCGCCCAGTTGACGATCTGGAACTGGTCCGGCGCCGCTCGGTGCTCCACCACCCGATGGCGCAGGCTCGGCGGCAGAAAGGGGGTCAGGGGAAGGCGGCCGCGCGCGTCGGGGGTCATCGCCTCGTGGACGACGACGTGGATGTTCCAGCTGGCGTGGGCACAGTCCTTGAGGAGGCGGCGCATCTCCTTGTCGTCGTTCGGCAGCGGATTGGTGGTACGCAGACGCAGGCCCGGTACGGCGTCGTGGTCCCAGGCGATGCGGTCGTCGTCGGGCCAGAACACGGTGGCGGGGGAGGGCCACCGCTGGTCCCAGGTCCGTTCCGCCTTCGCCGCCAGCGCCCACGCGACTGCCTCGCCGTCCCGCTGCCTCCCGGGGGTGTCGTAGGTCGTCAGCTGGGCTCGCACGGTGACGTCGCCGTCCACGCGCCAGCGGGCCTCGAAGAGGCGGCGTGCGGAGGAGTCGGGCGCGGCGGCACTGTCGTGGGCGTCGAGTTGCCGGGGCAGGCCGCCCGCACCGGCGGTGACGGCGTCGGAGGGAGCGAGGTCGAGAAAGTCGTCGATGACCCCAGCGGCCTTGAGCGCGATGAGGTTGCGCCGGACGTCCTGTTCGGGCGAGGGCCCGAGGTGGCGTCCGTGTCCCAGCCATGTGCTGTCGGGGGCGGCGGTCGAGGAAGTACGGGTCTTTGGCATGGATGCGTTCTGTGGGATCGTCGCGGGCGGGCACCAGTATGGTCCCGGATGCCCGGCGGACGATACGGCGCGGGGGAGGGGCCCTCGATTCACCCGCAAGGTCACCGGGCCGGTGTCCCCGCGCCGCTCCTGACGCTCCCGCACATCACGCGAGACCCCGCCCCCTGCCGGGCGAACCTCAGTGGCTTTCCGCGGCGCTTCGTCCGCGCGCCCCCTCGGCTCGCCCGGATGTTGTCATTCCGGGATACCGCCCATCTCGTCGGTTCCGAAGTCCTCCCGGGTGGGCAGTCCGGTCGGCGGCGGCGGGTTCTGGCCGGGCTGCTGCGCGGTCTGGGTCGGCTGCGCAGTGCGGCCGGGCCGGGGTGCCTCGTCGGCGAGGCGGCGGTGGCCTATCTCGATCTTCCGCCGCTGTTCCTGCTGTGTCCGGGGAATGCGGACGGTGAGGACGCCGTCGGTGAGGTCGGCGTCGATGTTGTCGCTGTCGGCCCCGGCGGGCAGGGTCGTGCGGTAGGAGAACTTTCCGGTGCGGCGGCTCAGTACCTTGCCGCGGGTCTCCTCGCTGAGCTCGCCGGTGATGGACAGCTCGTCGCCCTCGACCTCGATGTCGACGTTCTCGGCCGGAATGCCGGGCAGCTCCGCCCGCACGATGTACGTGTCTTCCGCTTCCTCTTCCTCGGCCGTCGGCATCCAGGCGCCGCCACCGGCGGCGGTGGGTGCTGCGGCCTGTTCCAGGAGCCGTCCCATCCGGCTCCACATGTCCTCGAAGTCACCGAACGGATCTCTCCAGGCCGGCCGGCGCTCCTGAGCGCCGCCTCCTCGTCGTATGGGCAGGGTCATGGCCGCCTCCCACGTGGGATGTGCACTCGTGCGCCGGGCGGGTAACCGGCGGCCGGGCTGCTAAACGGCCCCGACCGTGGCATATGGACACCCTGCGCCGGGGTGATCACGGGGCAGGGGCGGGGCAGCCGTGCGTGCGCCGGTCGTGCCCGGTACCGGCGGCTTGCCTGTCAGTGCGCCATGCGCACCTACTCGGGATCGCCAGTCCCTGCCCGGTACGTCTTGGTCCAGGTGGCTCCGCATCGGCAGCCCTGCTGCTCGACGAGTTCGCCCTCTTCGGAGACGGCGATGCCTCGGTTGAGGCGGACGTGCACGTGTTGGCTCATGGGGACCGCTCTTGTCTGGGTGCCGCGACGCGGCGGCTCGTGGGGGTTCCTCATGGTTGCATACGTCGTCGAACGGCCCGTTCCGTCGGATATCACCCGGCGGGCCCTGCGGTCAGCACGTCCTGCTCGACGTTGAGCTCCACGGATTCCGGATCGACACCTGGAAGATCGAACTCGACCAGGACTGCCCGCGGGAATCGTTTGATATTGAACTTGGGTGGGGGCGCGATGTATGTAGATGTGTGGGCACGTATGCCCTTTGCCGTCCCGGGAGGTGAGGGCAGTGGCGACGCGGGGCCAGGACAGTCATTACGCGGTGCTGGGCGTCTCGCCCTCGGCATCGGCGGCACAGATCACGACCGCCTTCCGGAAGCTGGTCCGGACACTGCACCCCGATGTCCGTCCCGATGGCGACCCGGACCGTCGCGACCGGCTGGATCTCGTACTGGCGGCCTACGACGTGCTGCGTGACCCGCAGCGGCGCGCGGAGTACGACGCCCGGCGCAAGGCGACAGCGGCTCGCCCTCCCCGTACGGAGCCCCGGCGCTTCGAGCGCGAGGAGCCACCTGCATACGGCCGCCCGGCCGTGGTCGTCCTCGGCGCTGGGCTGCGACCTCCGCTGCGGGGCGCCTTTGTGCGGGCGGGACCCGTCCGGGTGCGGCCGTACACCGAGTAGATGACGTTCCGCCAGGGGCGTGCGTTCGGGCGAATGGCACACCGAATACGTGGCGTGCGGTGCGTCCGGTGGTACGCGCATGTGCATGCCCCCCAGCTCGCCGGACCCGCAGAAGCGCGCTTCCGGCGCGCTGTCCACCCCGGACACGCCGCGTGTGCCGGACGCGCTGCGGACGGCCGCCGCGTACGCCTGGCGGATCCTCGTGGTGGCCGCCGCCGTCTACGGCGTCTTCGCGCTGCTGGGGCGGTTCCACGAGATCGCGGTGGCCGTGTTCCTGGGCATGGTCGTCACGGCGGTACTCCGGCCCGTGGCCGATCTGGCCGCGCGCTTCCTGCCGCGTCCGCTCGCCGTCGCCGGCTCGCTGCTGGGCAGCATCGCGCTCGTGCTCGGCGTGTTCGCCCTGGTCGGCGAGGCGGTCGCGGGCGAGCGGACCACGCTGGTACGCGAGTTCCGCACCGGCATCGAGAGGATCGAGAACTGGCTGGAGCGGCCACCGTTCCGCGTCGATCCGGAGGCCCTCACCGACATCCAGTCCCGCGTCGGCCGGCTGCTGTCCAGCCACCGGTCGACCGTGGTCAGCGAGGCCTTGAGCGGCGCCGGGCGGCTGGTCGAGGTGCTGACCGTGCTGGCCCTCGCGCTGTTCTGCTCGGTCTTCTTCATCCACTCCGGCGACCGGCAGTGGGGGTGGTTCTGCGGTCAGCTGCCGCCCGCCGCCCGCGAGCGCGCGACTGTCGCCGGCCGGGCCGCCTGGCGGACGTTCACCGGCTACACCCACGGCATTCTCCTGGTCGCGGCCACCAACGCGATCCTGGTGGGCATCGCCCTCTACGCCCTCGGGGTCCCGCTCGCCCTGCCACTGGCCCTGCTGGAGTTCTTCGCCGCGTTCATCCCCCTCGTCGGTTCGCCCATCGCCCTCGCCGTGGCCGCGGTGGTCGCGCTCGCGGCCGAGGGACCGCTGATCGCGGCCGTGGTCGTGGCCCTGATCGTCGTCATCGGGCAGATCGAGGGGCATCTGCTGCACCCGATCGTGATGAGCTGGGCCGTCCGGCTGCATCCCTTGGTCGTCGCGCTGTCGGTCGTGGGCGGGGCGGTCGCCGCGGGCGTGGTGGGTGCCGTCGCCGCGGTGCCCCTGGTGGCCGTGCTCTGGTCGGTGTGTCAGGCGCTCCGTGCGGCGCGCCCGTCCGGCGGGGACGGCTGACAGGGCTCAGGGCACCGCGGCCCCGGGCGCTTCGGATGCGGCCAGGGAGCGGGCCGACGGCATCCTCGCCAGCGCCACAACACCTGCCACCACCAGCGCCACCCCTGCCGCCTGCGGGAGCAGCCACCAGCCGGTGCGGACGTGCTCCTCGAAGAGGAGGATGCCGAGCGCGAGGCTCACCGCCGCGTCGCCGAGCGTGAGCGCGGGCTGGGAGGCGACCAGCGGGCCTGCCTGCATCGCGTGGCCCAGCAGGAACAGCGCGGTGGCACCGGCCGCCGCGAAGGCGTAGGTCTGCCAGGCCGTGAAAAAGGCGCCGATGCCGTGGTCGTCCAGGATGTGCACCGCCTCCTTCATCAGGGCCGCGGTGACGGCGTAACTGATCGCGGTGGCCGTGCCGAGGAAGGCCGCGCGGGCCCGCCCCTCCGGGCGGCGCAGGGCCGCGGCGGCGAGGACGAGGACGACCGCGGCGCACACGGGGAGTGCGACGATCCAGCGGTCCGCCGGCACATCGGTGCGGTTGCCCGACGGCGACGCGGAGGCGAGAGCGATGCCGAGGCCCACCACGACACCGGCCACCGCCACCCAGCCGACGCGGTGCAGGCTCCGGTGCAGCAGCAGCGCCGCAAGGATCAGGGCGAGCGGCAGTTCGAGGACGAAGAGCGGCTGAACGATGGTCAGCGGCCCCGTCCCCAGGGCCACCGCCTGGCAGACGCCCGCGACAACGACGGCGAGCATGCCGGCCAGCCAGACGGGTTGGTGCAGCAGATCGAGCACGAGCCCGGCGCGGAAGCCCTCCGAGCGCGGGACGACGAGAGCTGCTTTGCGCTGCAGCACGGTGGCGAACGCGTTGCTGAGCGCCGCGCAGAGCGCGAAGAGCACCGGCAGCAGGGTGTCCACGGGGTCGGCCTCCGGCAGTCGGGCGTGAGCTGGTGGGCGAGTCGCGGGTGGGAGTGGTCCGCGGTCGGCGCCACGTCCCGGACCCGGCCCGCCTCCCGCCATGGTGCTCACGAGCACGCCGAGCCCGCGATCCGAGCCGGGCTGCAGCATGATCAGGGACGGGGTACGCGACCGGGGCGGGCTGCGGACCTCATGGCTGGGGACGGCGTGCGCCGGGAGGGGTGGGCGGCGGGTGTTCCCCGGCCTGACGGACCCGTGGCGGCGGCCGGCCCGCCGGGCCGGTGGTGTCCAGCCTCGGGCCACCGCCCGAGGGCGTCGGTCCATTCCCATACCGACCCGCACAGCCGGCGGGCCTGTGCTTGCCACTGCCATGGCAAGCTGCTGCAGCCCCGGTCGGCCCCAGGCCCCATATGCCGCCGGCTACGGCCGAGACCGGCTCAGGTACTCGGCGATGCGGTTCCCCCACGTGAGGATGTCGGTGCGCGTCTCGGACACGTGGAGTTCGGCACGCGGCAGCAGACGCGCCAGCGTTTCAGCGGTCGACAGCGGGTGTCCCGGGTCGCCCGCCCAGCCGAGGACCAAGGTCGGCTGACCCAGCGTGGCGACCGCGGTGGGGGAGGGCAGGTCGGACCGGGCAAGGCCCCGCAGGATGGCGGGAAGCAGCCCCGCAGCAGGCGTCGGCGGGAGCTGCGGAACGTCGGCCACGACGGCCGGACGCGGTTGCTGCGCCCTGGTGGCGAGCCAGGCGTCCAGTCCCTCCCGTTCGACGGTGTCAGCGGACTCCCAGTTGGCCCGCGCATGGGCCTCGCGTGTCGTCCAGGCCGTCGGCGGGATGAGCAGAACCAGCCGTGAGAACCGGTCGGGCGTGAGCGCAGCGGCGTGCAGCACGGTGCCGCAGCCCATCGACGCCCCCATGGCGGCGACAGGCTCCGTGGCGTGCAGGTGATCGAGCAGGGCGAGTAGATCCCAGGCAAGCGACGGATAGGTGTAGTCCGTGTCCACGGGGTCTCCGGTCGACCGGCCGTGCCCCCGGGCGTCATAGCGGACCAGGCGCTGCCCCGCCGCGACGACCGGTGCCCAGGGGAACAGCCCCATCCGGTCCTCGGCGGCCTGACTCACGAACCCGCCGTGCGCGTAGACGGCAAGAGGGCCCTCACCGGCATCGTCGTAGACCAGCTCGGCCCCGCGATGCCTGAAGCGGCCCTCCCTGATCATGCGTCCGCCCACCGCCCTCACGGCCGCGCGACCCGACGCGCACAGGCCATCGCCCGACGAGCGGACAATGGCATCGACGCCGTCGGCCCGACGACGGGTAGGTGTTCGCTCATGGCACCAGCCTGACCGGGCGCACGGGCGCCCGCCACCGAGTGGCCGTCGACGGCGCCTGTGCTCCGGCGCGCTCCGGCCCGTCGTGGTCCACGGACACGAGACACCACACCGTGCGTTGCCGCACCCACGCCGCACCACGGCGGTGACCCCAACTGCCCATGAAGTACGACCCCCGAAGGCTGAACGGCCGGGCGTGACCTCGTCGGCTGCTCCGGGCACGTCGCAGCGGCCCGGGCGACTCGCGGGGTTACCGTCGGCGGCATGGACGGTGACAGCCGAGGGTGGCGCCGGTGTCTGCTCGGCGGGGCGGTGTTCGTCGTATGCATGGCGGGCACGACGCTGCCGACCCCCCTCTACACCCTCTACCAGGAGAAGTTCGGGTTCTCCGAGCTGATCGTGACCGTCGTGTACGCCGTGTACGCCTTCGGGGTCATCGGTGCGCTGCTGCTCGCCGGCAACGCATCCGACGCCGTGGGCAGGCGGCCGGTGCTTCTCTGCGGCCTCGGATGCGCGGCAGCGAGCGCCGTCTGCTTCCTGAGTGCCACCGGGCTGGACTGGCTGTACGCGGGGCGGCTGTTGTCGGGGCTGTCCGCCGGCCTGTTCACCGGGGCCGCCACGGTGTACGTACTGGAGTTGGCGCCGTACGGTGGCGCCTCCCGGGCCACGTTCGTGGCCACCGCCGCCAACATGGGCGGGCTGGGCTGCGGTCCGCTGCTCGCCGGAGTGCTCGGACAGTACGCCGCCTGGCCGCTCCATCTGCCGTTCGCCGTACACCTCGCACTGGTGGCCGGCTCGGCCGTCGTCCTGCTGTGGCTGCCGGAGACCGTGCGCGAACGCCGACGGCTGAACACGGTGCGGCCGCAGCGACCCGGCCTGCCCCCGCAGGTGCGGGCGGTGTTCGGGCCTGCGGCGACCGCCTCGTTCGTGGGGTTCGCGCTGTTCGGGGTGTTCACGTCGGTCAGCCCGGCGTTCCTCGCGCAGTCCCTGGACGTGCACAACCACGCCGTGAGCGGGCTGGTCGTCGCCCTGGCCTTCTTCGCGTCGACCGCAGGACAGCTCGCGGTCGGCCGGGTGGGCGTGGAGCGATCGCTGCCGCTGGGCTGCGCCGGTCTCCTCGCCGGGCTGGCGCTCCTCGCGGGCGCGCTGCACTGGGACCTGCTCCCGCTGGTGGTGCTGAGCGCGCTCGTCGGCGGGGCCGGGCAGGGGCTGGCCTTTCGCGGGGCGCTCTCCGCGGTGGCCGAGGCGTCTCCCGCCGACCGTCGCGCATCGGTGATCTCGACGCTGTTCGTGGTGGCGTACGCGGGCATCTCGGTGCCGGTGATCGGTGTGGGGGTCCTCGTGGGTCCGATCGGCCTCGAAGGTGCGGGGCTGGCGTTCATCGCGTGCATGGCCGTCCTGGTCTCGACCGCAGCCGCCTACCTGCTCCGGCGGCCGGTACGGGCGAGGACGTGAACGCGTGAGGGACCTCGGATCCGTACGTCGCCCCCTCGACGGATCGCCGCGTTCCTCAGGAACGAACCAGTGCGTTGACAGCGCTGCTCGGGGCTCCAGATACTGACTGATGGTTCAGTCAGTATCTGCCGCTTGCCGCACCTGGAGGCACCATGTCCGACCTCCCCACCGAGCTGGTTCCGTTCACCCCCGAGCAGCATGGCATCGTCGAGCTCACCCGTGCCTTCGCCCGCGAGGAGATCCGCCCGCGGGCGCGCTCCGTGGACGAGGCCGACGTCGAGACGCCCTGGGACCTGTGGCGCAAGGCCGCGAAGGTCGGCATCACCGGCTTCATGCTTCCCGAGGAGTACGGAGGCGGCGGCTTCACCGACGTCTTCACCCAGTGCCTGGTGCAGGAGGAGCTGTGCGTCGGCGACCTGGGCATCGGCAATCTGCTCTGCTCGAACGGCTTCTTCGCCGACCCGCTGCTCGCACTCGGCACTGAGGAGCAGAAGCGGACCTGGCTCACCCCGCTGACCGGCCCCGACACCCCGATGACCGCCCTGGCCACCACAGAGCCCGGCGCGGGCTCCGACGCCGCGTCGATCGTGACGACGGCGACCCGCACGGACGGGGGATACCTGCTGAGCGGGCAGAAGGCATGGATCTCCAACGCGGGGGAGGCCGAGCAGTACGTCGTCTTCGCCAAGACGGACCCGGCGCAGCGCTCCCGGGGCGTGACCGCCTTCCTCCTCCGCAAGGACACCCCCGGAGTCACCTTCGGAGAACCGATGCGGAAGATGGGCCAGCGCGCCATTGTCTGTCGCGAGATCTTCTTCGCCGACGCCTTCGTGCCCGAGGAGAACCGGCTCGGCGAGGAGGGACAGGGCTTCCGCGGCCTCATGCGGACCTTCGACATCTCGCGCGCCGTGCTGGGCGCGGCGGCCACCGGCGTGGCGAGGGCCGCGTACGAGTACGCCCGCGACTACGCCCGTACCCGGCAGCAGTTCGGGAAGCCGATCGTCGAGCACCAGGCCGTCGCCTTCCGGCTCGCCGACATGCGCACACGCATCGAGCAGGCGCGGCTGATGACCTGGCGCGCGGCCAAGCGCCTTGACGCGGGCCTCACCGCGACGACCGAGGCCGCCATGGCCAAGCTGACCGCCTCGGAGACGGCCGCGTACTGCACCTGGGCCGCGGTGCAGACACTCGGAGGCTGGGGCTACTCGCGCGAGTACCCCGTGGAGCAGTGGATGCGGGACGCCAGACTGGAGGAGATCGAGGAGGGAACCTCGGACATCATGCGGCTCGTGATCTCGCGGGGCCTGTGATGACCTCGGCCCTCACCGGCGGCCAGGCCCTCGCCCGCGCGCTGGCCGCACACGGCGTCACCCATGCCTTCGGCATCCCCGGCACCCACAACCTGGAGCTCTACCGGCATCTCCGGCCCTACGGCATTCGGCATGTGACGCCACGTCACGAACAGGGTGCCGGATACGCGGCCGACGCGTACGCCCGCGTGAGCGGCCGGCCCGCTGCCGCGATCACCACCACCGGACCCGCACTGCTGAACATCGCGGCAGCGGTGGGCCAGGCCTACTCCGACAGCGTGCCGCTGCTCGTCGTCTCGCCCGGCATGCCGCTGCGGCATCCGCGGCAGTACACCGGGCTCCTGCACGAGATGCGCAGCCAGACCGAGGCGCTGCGCGGCGTCGCGGCCTTCAGCCACCGGGTCGCGTCGGTCGACGAGATCGGCGCGGCGGTGGCACGGGCCTTCACCCTCTTCCGCAGGGAGCGGCCACGGCCGGTTCACATCGAAGTGCCGCTGGACCTCCTGGAGACCGCGGAACCGGTGGCCGCGCCACGCCACGCGCCGCCCGTCGGGCCCCCGGCGCCGGACCAGGCGGCAGTGGGGGCGGCGGCGGACGCGCTGCGCGGGGCGCACAGCCCCGTGCTGGTCCTCGGCGGAGGAGCACGGGCGGCGGCAGCCACCTGCCTGGCGCTCGCCGAGGAGTTGGGGGCGCCGGTGGTCACCACTGCCAACGGCAAAGGCGTCGTGGACGAACGCCACCCGCTGTCGCTGGGCGTGTCGCTGCACAGCCCGGCCGTGCAGAAGTGGCTGGCGGACCGCGACGTGGTCCTCGCCGTCGGCACCGAACTGGCCGAGTCCGATGTCTGGGGCCCGCTGCCGGCCCTGACGGGCACCCTGATCCGCGTCGACGTGGACCCCGCCCAGATGTACGCGGGCATCCCGGCGGACGTGGCCCTGGTGGGCGACGCGCACCCCCTGCTGGACGCGCTGCTCGCCGCGTACCGCGAGGCCCCACAACGCGCCGCACGACAGCGCGCCGATCCCGCCCACGTCGCGGCCCTGCGCGCCGCGCGCGACGACGAGACCCGCACCCGGGACGCGCGCTGGGTCCCCCACCTGACGGCGATGCGCCGCGTCCTCGCCGACGACGCCGTCATCACCTCCGACAGCGCCCAGTGCTGCTACTACGGCGCCCTGCCCCACCTGCCCCTCGGCCCGAAGGGCCGCTACCTGCACCCCACCGGCTTCGGCACCCTCGGCTACGCCCTGCCCGCGGCGATCGGCGCGAAGACCGCGTGCCCCGAGCGGCAGGTCGTCGCGCTGAGCGGCGACGGCGGACTGCAGTTCTCCGTGCAGGAGCTCGCCACCGCCGCCCACCTGGGCGCGCCGCTCCCCGTCGTGGTCTTCGACAACGGCGGATACGGCGAGATCCGCGCAGAGATGGCGGCCCGCGGGGACAGCCCCACGGCCGTCGACCTGCCGCCCGTCGACCTGCCCGCCCTCGCCCGCGCCTACGGCGGGCACGGCGCCGCGGTCCGCTCACCCGGGGAACTCGCCGACGCCCTGGCCTGCGCACTGGACACGCCCGGACCCACCATCGTCACCGTTCCCGAGGAGACCCCCCGATGACGACCACCCCCCTCATCTCCCTCACCTGGACGGACCATGTCACCGGCCGCCAGGGCCATCTGGTGATCGACCGGCTCGTGCGCGGCGTCTCCAGCGGCGGCCTGCGGATGCGCGAGGGCTGCACCCTCGCCGAGGTCGCCGGGCTCGCCCGGGGCATGACGATGAAGGAGGCCCTGCACTACGACCCCGAGATGCGGTACATCCCGCTCGGCGGGGCCAAGGGCGGAATCGACTGCGACCCGCGCGACCCGGAGGCGTACGGGATCCTGGTGCGCTATCTGCGGGCGATGCGCCCGTACATCGAGCGCTTCTGGACCACCGGCGAGGACCTCGGTCTCACCCAGGACGTCGTCGACAGGGCGGCGGCCGACGCCGGTCTCGTCTCCTCGATCCAGGCCGTCTACCCGCTGCTCGACGACGAGACCGCGGCCCGGCGCCGACTTGCGGACGCGTTCGCCGTGGAGGTGGACGGCATCGGGCTCGACGAACTGGCGGGCGGCTGCGGGGTCGCCGAGTCGGTGCTGACGGCGCTGGACCGGGCCGGCGTCCCCCACGAGGGGACCCGCGTCAGCATCCAGGGCTTCGGGACGATGGGCGGGGCAACGGCCCGATTCCTGGCACGAGCCGGGCTGAGCATCGTCGCCGTGGCGGACGTCAAGGGAACGATCGCCAACCCGCAGGGCCTGGACGTGGAGGCGCTGCTCTCCGCGCGCGACCCTTACGGGACCGTCGACCGCGCCGCCCTGCGGGCGGCCGACACCGAACTGCCCGGCGACGCCTGGCTGTCCGCGGACGCCGATGTGCTGGTCCCGGCCGCCGTCTCGTACGCGATCGACACGGCCGGCCAGGCCCGCGTCACGGCCCGCTGGATCGTCGAGGCGGCCAACATGCCGGTGCTTCCGGACGCCGAGGATCTGCTGTCCGCGCGCGGGATCACCGTCCTGCCGGACGTGGTCGTCAACTCCGCCACCAACGCCTGGTGGTGGTGGACGCTCTTCGGCGACATCGGCGCCGACCCGGACCAGGCGTTCGCCCACATCCGGCGCTCCATGCGCGCCCTGGTCGAGCAGGTGCTGACGCGGGCCGAGCGCGACGGGACCACCCCGCGCGTCGCGGCTCACGGGGTCGTGGCGGACCGGCTGCCGCTGATCGCCGAACGCTTCGGCTGGTACGCATGAGCCTGGACGCCCTCTTCGACCCGCGCTCCGTCGCCGTCGTCGGAGCCTCCGCCAATCCCGCCAAATGGGGCTACTGGCTCGCCTCCGGCGCCCTCGCCGGACGTTCCCGGCGCACCGTCCACCTGGTCAACCAGCGCGGCGGCGGCCTCGACGGCGTGCCCTTCCTGCCCGGCCTCGGCTGCCTGCCGACCGTCCCCGAACAGGTCGTCGTGGCGGTGCCGCCGCAGCAGGTACGGCCCGTGGTCGTCGAGGGACTCGGGGCGGGCGCGCGCTGCTTCACCGTGATCACATCCGGCGGGGCCGGCCCCGAGGAGGAACAGGAACTCGCCGCACTCGTCACCGCGCACGGCGGACGGCTGCTCGGCCCCAACTGCATGGGCGTCGTCGACACCACCACCGAACTCAGGCTCAGCTGGGGCGACTTCCCCGCAGGTCCTGTGGGGCTCGTGTCGCAGAGCGGCAACCTCGCACTCGAGATCGGCCGACTCCTGGCACGGGCCGGGCAGGGCTTCTCCCGCTTCGTCTCGCTCGGCAACCAGCGGGACATCGACGCGACGGACGCGCTCGACGCGCTCATCGCGCACGACGCGACACGGGTCGTCGCCGCGTATGTGGAGGACTTCCGGGACGGGCGGCGCCTGGCCCGCACCCTGGCCGCCGCCCACACGGCGGGCAAACCCGTCCTGCTGCTGTCTCTCGGCCGCAGCGAGGCCTCCGGCCGCGCGGCCGCCTCCCACACGGGCGCGCTGGTGAGCGCCCGGGCAGTGGTGGAAGCCGTGTGCCGCGACACGGGAGCGCTGCTGCTGGAGTCGGCGGGCGAACTGGTCGACACGGCGGTGCTCCTGGCCGCGGCGGGCCGCCGCCGGCGCACCCTGACGGAGCCCGTCCGGGACGCGGGGTCCCCTGCCCCAGCCGGCGCAGCCCCCTCGCAGACCCGCACCCCAAGTCCCCTGCGCGTCGCCGTCGTCGGCGACAGCGGAGGCCAGGGCGCGCTGGCCGCCGACGCGCTGACCGCCCGCGGCCTCGACGTCCCCGAACTCGCCGAGGCCACCCGGACAGCCGTCGCCCGCCACCTGACCGGCGTGACCGGCTGCGGCAACCCCGTCGACCTCGCCGGCGCGGGGGAGGCCGACCTCCGCAACTACGCCCGCATCACACGGGCGCTGCTCGACGGAGGGGACACCGATGCCACCCTCCTCACCGGCTACTTCGGCGACTACGCCACCGCCAACCCCGACCAGGCCCGCCAGGAGTGCGACATCGCCCGGGACCTGGGGGAGGCCGCACGGCACTCCGGCCGACTGCTCGTCGTCCACACCATGGCCCGGGACACCCCGGCCCTGACGGTGCTCCGCGAGCACGGCGTACCCGTCTACGAGCGCATCGAGCAGGCCGCGACCGCCCTGGCACAAGCGGCGCGGCAGGACCGGACGACACCCGAGGCACCACCCCGGCTGCCGCCCCCCGCGCCCAGCCCCGTCCCGAACGGGGACTACGAGACCGTCCGCGCACTCCTCCGATCCCACGGACTCGCCTTCCCCGCCGCCCACTTCGTCACCACCGCCGACGAGGCGGCCACCGCGGCCCGCCGCACCGGATACCCGCTCGTCCTCAAGGCGATGGGCCTGGCCCACAAGACCGAGGCGGGCGGGGTGGCCCTGGGCATCGCGGACGAGACCGCGCTGCGCACCGCCTTCGCCCGAATGCGTCGCTCCACCGGTGCCACCCGGTACGCGGTGGAGGAAATGGTCGCCCACCCACACTCCGTCGAGCTCATCGCCGGGGTCCGGCGCGACCCGGCATTCGGCCCCGTCGCCATGGTCGGCCTCGGCGGCGTCACCGCCGAACTGCTCGCCGACACCGCGCTCGCCCTCGCCCCCCTCACCCGGCGGCGCGCCCGCGACCTGCTGCTCTCACTGCGGCACGCACCGCTGCTCACCGGCTGGCGGGGCGCCGCCGCCCTCGATCTGGACGCCGCCGCCGACGCCCTGTGCGCCCTGGCCGAGGCCGCGGCCGAACACCCCGAGCTCACCGAGCTCGAAGTCAATCCGCTGCTCGTCCACCCGGGCGGCGCGGTCGCCCTCGACGCCCATGGAGTGCTCACATGACCAGGCAATCCGGTCGTTTCACGGACCGCACCTACATCGTGACCGGCGGCGGCAGCGGTATCGGCCGCGCGATCGCGCTCGCGCTGAGCGGGGAGGGCGCGCGGGTCGCCGTCGCCGGCCGTACCCCGGAACGGCTGGACGAGACGGTCGCCCTGATCGAGAAGGCAGGAGGCGAGGCCCTCGCGGTGCCGACGGACATACGGGACCCGGAGGCCGTGGACGCACTGGTGACCGCGACGGCGGAGCGCTTCGGCCGGCTGGACGGGCTCGTCAACAACGCGGCCGGCAACTTCGTCGTGCCGGGCATCGACCTGTCCCCGGGCGGCTGGCGCGCGGTCGTCGACATCGTCCTCAACGGCTCGTACTACTGCACCCGGGCCGTCGCCCGCAGGCTGCGTGAGCAGGGCACGGGCGGCTCGGTCCTCTCCGTGATCGCCACCTACGCCTGGCACGGCCACCCGGGGACCGTCCACTCGGCCGCCGCGAAGGCCGGTGTCCTCGCCATGACCCGGACATTGGCGGTGGAACTCGCCCCGCTGGGCATCCGGCTGAACTGCATCGCCCCCGGCCCGACGGAGACGGAGGGCGCCGGCGCGGCCCTGTGGGCCACCCCGCAGGCACGCGAGGACGTCCTCGCCACGGTTCCCGCGGGCCGGTTCGCCGACCCCGCGGAGATCGCGGACGCGTCGCTGTTCCTCCTGAGCGACGGCGCGTCGTACGTGACGGGCGAGTGCCTGACGGTGGACGGCGGGCAGTGGCTCGGCCAGCAGGTGTACGGACGCACGGGCGCGTAGTCGTCCACGCCAAGGGGGCGGCGGCGCCTACGGGCCCGCCGCCCCTTCGCCGTTGGTCGCCGCCGGACAACCGTTTGCCGTGATCCACCGCTCTGCCTGGCGTCACGCCCCATGACCACCGCGACGCTGCACACCGCACGCCTGCTCCTGGAGCCCTACCGCCCCGAGGACGAGGAGCACTTCGTCGCGCTGTTCGCGGACGATCGCGTCGTGCGCTGGCTGGGGAACGGTCCGCAGAGCGAGGACGAGCAACTGGCCCTGTTCGGGCGATCTTCAGCAAGGTCTACGCGCAGCACCTCTTCGACGTCCGGGCGGTGCGCCGGGACGGCCGCTTCGTCGGGCACGCGGAGCTCAAGCGCACGGACGACGTCGACGGCGGCCACGAACTCATCTACGCGCTCACCCCCGACAGCTGGGGCGCCGGCCTCGGCACGGAGATCGCCCGGGCGCTGGCGGACTACGGCTTCGACGACCTCGGTCTGCCGGCCGTGCGCGCGACGGTGGCCGAGGAGAACCAGGCTTTTCTGGTGCTCCTCGGCCGTCTCGGCTTCCGCCATGTGCGGGACATCCACGAGGACGACGGCACGGTCACCCGCGTCCTGACCCTCGGCCGCCCCGTCCGAGCCTCAGCTCTTCGTGCGGCGAGTCTTCGCCCCAAGGGCGTAGAAGACGAGCCCGATCCCCGCGATGACCAGCAGGGGCACGACCTGGCTCAGCGTGTACGCGAGGCGCTGGCCGGCGAAGGCCTCGGGCAGCGAGTCGGCGGCGGAGCCCTCCGTGCCGAACCAGCCAACCCCGAAGCCCGGCCAGATCAGCACGACCACCGTGAAGGCGACCAGGCCGGTCGCGAGGACGGTGACCGTCCAGGCCCCGACGCGTCCCCCCGGCACGACGTACGGGCGCGGGCTGTCGGGGTACTTGCGACGCAGCACCACCAGGCTGGGGAAGGTGATGACGTACGAGATGAAGGTGGTGCAGATCGTCAGGCCGAGCCCCGCTGCGAAGTACTTCTCGCCGTCGCCCTCGGTGAGGTTGAGCGCGACCACGAGCAGTACGGACGCCAGGACCGCGGAGAGCAGGTTCACCCGCACCGGGGTGCCGTGCTTCTCGGAGATCGTGCCGAGCCAGGCCGGCCCCGCGCCGTCGGCGCAGGCGACGGCCTGGGCGCGGTGCGCGCCCATCGCCCATGTGACGCCGGAGGTGAGGAGGCCGATGATGAGGCCCGCGGCCGCTATGCCGCCGAAGACCGCGCCGGCACCGGTGAGAGTGACCGTGCCGTCGGCGGCGATGGAGCCTCCGTAGACGGTGAAGACGGCCTTGCAGGCGTCGATGAAGCCGCCGAGGCTGCCGATCCTGTCGCTGGGCAGAACAAAGAGGATGCCGAGGATCGGGCCGCCGTAGAGCAGCAGCGCGGCGAAGCCGGAGCGGAGAATGGCGAGCGGAATGTCACGGCGCGGGTTGCGCATCTCCTCGGCGGCGGAGCTGGGCAGCTCGAAGCCGACGTAGTTGAAGATCAGGACGGGGACGAGCGCCACGAAGCCGGCGTAGGTCGGGGCGAACTCGCCCGCCGGCAGGGCGTGCACACCGTTCTGGAAGGCGAAGACGACGACCGAGACGAGGAAGAAGCCGAGCAGCACGATACGTGCGAGGGCTCCGGCGATCGGCACCCACTTGCCGACCCGCACGGACTGCACGACGGCGAGCGCGCCACCCCAGATGAACACCAGCCCGGCGGCGTACTTCCACAGACCCGGCAGCGGCGTGAAGAACTCCTCCCAGGTCGTGAGGGCGATGATGCACAGACTGCCGCCCACCCACACCGGGTTGGAGATCCAGTAGAGGATCTGGTTGAGGCCCGCGGTGAGCCGCCCGAAGGCGAGCCGGGTCCAGACGTACGGGCCGCCCTGCACGGGAAAGGCGGAGCCGAGCTCGGCCACGAGCAGCCCGTAGGGGAGGAAGAAGAGCAGGGCGAGAATGGCCATCCAGGTCAGGCCCTGAGGACCCTGCGCCGCGACCGACCCGATCGTGTCGAGTCCGACGAGGGTGCATATGAGGAACAGGAGGACGTCGAAGCGGCGCAGCTCCTTGCGCAGCCGGCTGCGTTGTTCGCCCCAGCCCTCGGAGAGGTCGGGGGTCTCGGGAGCGGGCTCTTCGGCCCTGCTGGAGGCGGTGGGTGCTTGGGTCACTGGGCGGACTCCTACGGCGGCACGGGGGGTCTCGTACAGGCGCGGCACATCTACTGACTGAACAGACAGTCAGTAGCCTGCACTGTGAGCCCGGCCACACGGGGCTGTCAAGAGCTGTGAAGGGACCGCAATCATTGACGTGAGCGTTGCCCCGTCCTCGCGGTGCATGGATCACAGGGCGATGACGTCGACTCAGCGGCCAGGGGGCGCCCGGGCCGTGGCGGAGCGGCCATGCTCGAAGGGGGCGAGGTGTCGTACTGGCGCAGGGCCGTGCCCCGGTCGCCCTCGGCGTCCTGGACGAACGCGTCTTCGCCGTAGGCGACTGCGTCACCCCGCGGACCGCCGAGGAAGCGGTCCTCGAGGCCCTGGCCGTGGCGTCCAAGGTCTGGGCGAACGCGCGGTGAGGTGTGCCGGGTTACTGCCCGCTCGCCGATGGCGATGCGGCGTGCAGCCGGCGCTCACCGTCACGGCCGCAGGAGGTGTTCTCCGGCAAGCTGGACGGCTTCGCGTGTGGTGTACCCGGGGTGGTCCGCGACGATGAAGTGGCGGCCGATCGCGAGCCCGAACGCCAGGATGCTGCGTGCCTCGATCTCGTCGGGGTCGGTGAGGAAGGTGCCGAACATCGTGCGCAGGAAGTCCATGCGTTCGTTGTCGATACGCCGCAGGCGCGCCGCGACGGCCTCGTCGTGCCGGGCCCACGCCCGGACCGCGAGATCGATCCGGTGGAAGTCCTCCGAGAAGGTCAGTTCGCCGACGCGCCGGATCATCTCGGCGGCGTCGCCGCCTTCGGCGCCGACCTGGGCGAGGACCTCTCTGGTGCAGCGGCGTTCCCACTCGTCGAGCATCTCCGCGAGCAGCGCGGGACGGCCGTCGAAGTAGCCGTAGAACCCGCCCTTCGTCACGCCGAGTCGGGCGGCGAGCGTCTCGACGCGGACCGCGTCGGGCCCTCCTTGGGCGAGGGCTTCGAGGCCCGCCTCGATCCAGCGCGCTCGTGGTGTGCGAGCCACGGCAGGCATCCGGCCACCTCCATTGATCACGTCGCGTTTGTACGTTACCGTACACATGAACTGTACGGTGCCGTATAAACGAGAGGCCGAACCGTGCCACGACTCGCCAAGACCGCCTACACCGAGCAGCCGTGGCGCATCCACGAACTCACTAGTGATTTCTCCGTCGAGGACGTGTGGTCGTTCCGCACCCCGGGAGCCGGACCCGACGACTTCCCGGCGATGCTCGCGGCGCTGCGGGCCGCCGGCGGCCCCGCGAAGCAGCCCTTGCCGGTGAGGTTCCTGTTCGCCGTTCGGTGGAAGCTCGGCGCGGTCTTCGGCTGGGACAAGCCGTCAGCGGGCGTCGGCGAGCGGGTGACCTCGCTGCGTGACCGCCTGCCCGGCGACCTCCACGACGCCCCCCGCGGCCCCGACGACGAGGGCATGCCCCTCACAGCGGTCTACGAGCTCGACCGGGAGTCCGCGCGCGAGCTGGCGAACAAGACCGTGCACACCGTGATGCATCTCGGCTGGGTCCAGGGCACCGACGGCGACCACGAGCTGCGGATGGCGGTCCTCGTCAAGCCCAACGGACGGTTCGGGCGGCTCTACATGGCGGCCATCGCGCCTTTCCGGCACCTCGTCGTCTACCCGGCCCTGACCCGGCAATGGGAGCGCGCCTGGCGCGAGCGCCACAACGCGGAGACTGAGTACGAAGAAGGGGGATCGCGATGAACTCCGGTAAGCGGCTGCTCCGCTGGGCGAGCGGGATCATGTTCGTGCTGGGAACAGGGCACCTGCTCCTGCTGGCGCTTGTCGCCTGGCAGGACCTCACCGGCTGGGTGGACCGGGGCATATGGGCGGCCGTCCCACTCGAGCTCACGGACGGGGGAGCCGCTGAGACGGTGGAGTCCCTTCGGAACGAGGTCACCTTCTGGGCGGGTACGGGAAGCTTCGCCGTGCCCCTGATTCTCCTCGGCTGCCTCACCTGGCACCTCGCCGGCCGGGGCGTTGCCGTCCCCTCCTGGATCGGCTGGAGCCTCGTGCTGTGGTGTGCGGTGGGCGGCGTCCTCCTTGTCCCGTCCCCCTTCTTCGCCGGGACCGTCGCCGGGGCACTCGTCATCCGGGCGGCACGCAAGGAAGACCGGGAACCGAGGCCATCTCTCCCGGACCGCTGTCCGGCCACCCGACAGACCGAGAGCTGAGACGGTCCGCTTCGCCCGTGACGCTCAAGGCTGTGCGTGCGGGCGGATGTGCCCTGGCGCACGACGCGGCTTGCCACGAGTGGCCAGTCCACAGATCATCGGCGCATGAGACCCGAAGTCCAGGCCTTCGTGGCCGACGGCCCCCTCCCCGACTGGGATGCGAACGAAGAGGAGATCGACAGGCGCGACCGGCAGCTCGCGTCGATTCCCCGTCCCGTCACACCCGAAGAGGCAAGGGCGCTGGCCACCTGCTTCGGGCCCGACGACTGCTACGGCGTCGCCTGGACGCTGGTACACCTGATCGAGACGGCACCCGGCCCCGTGCCACAGCCAGTGCTGCACGGCCTCGAACCGAGCGACTGGCAACTGACCCTGTCGGCGCGGTGGGCCACGGGAGAAGACGACGACGCGACGGACGGCCGCCGTCCGAAGCGTGCGCACGGCCCCCTGTGAAGTGGACGGGACTGGTGGCACCATAGCCGGACAGACCGGTCTACGGTCGGGTCCACCTCTCCTGGGGCACCTATGAACATCTCGCTCCCGTTCCGACTCTTCGCCGCAGCGACCGTGACCGGCCTGTTGCTCACTGCGTGCAGCGGTTCGGGCGGGTCCCCGACCGCATCGGGATCGCCGCCCGCCGCACCGGGGACGTCCGCGCCCCCGCGCACGACACCCCCGGCACCGTCGGCCGCCACCCCGTCGGCCACGACAGGTCCGACGACGCCCACACAGACCCCCACCGGCACACCGCCGCTCGGCTCCTGGAGCCTCCAGCCGGTGTGGCCGTTCGCCACCCTCGCCCAGGCCCAGGCGTGGGAGCGTGCCTACCGCTCCAGCGGCCACCAGCCCTGGCACCGCGACCCCGATCAGACCGCGCTGGCCTTCACCCGTGGCTACTTGGGGTTCGAGGAGATCGACCGGGTCTCCTCGCGCACGGTCAGCGGCCGGCACGCCCGCATCGGAGTCGCACCGACGGGGCCCGAGACCGGCACCGCAGCGGTGATCCACCTCGTGCGGTTCGGCACCGGCCCCGACGCCCCCTGGGAGGTCGTCGGTACCGACGACACGACGTTCTCCCTGACCACACCCGCCTACGGGTCGCTCGTGCACTCCCCGCTCATGACCGGCGGGCGGATCTCCGGAGTGGACGAGAGCATCCGTGTCCAGGTGCGCCAACCCTCGTCGGAGGCGCCGCTGGGCACTTCCCCGTGCTGCACTCCCGCGGGCGGCAACAACCAGCCCTGGAACGTGAAGGTCTCCTTCTCCGAGGCCCGCGATCCGGTGCTCACGGTTGTCGCCTCCACGGGCGGTCACGTCGCCGACGTCGAACGCTTCACCGTCACGGCGGTACGCACCGGCTGACCGCCTGACGAATCCGCGGCTCTGCCTGCTGATCCGGCGGACACCCAAGGCCACCGGCGGCCGTGCCATGATCTCTCCCGGGTGCGGCAGGCCGACTTGGGAGGAACAGCAGCATGACCGAACAGCGGGTGGCCCTGGTCACCGGGTCGTCCTCGGGCATCGGCGCGGCCGTTGCACGCCGCCTGGCCGCCGACGGCATCAAGGTCGTCGTCAACTCCGCGCACTCCGTCGAGGCGGGCGAGGCCCTCGCCGCCGAACTGCCGGACGCCGTCTACATTCGGTCGAACGTCGCCGAGGACGGCGAGGCAGCCCGTCTCGTCGAGGGCGCCGTCGACGCGTACGGGCGTCTGGACATCCTGGTCAACAGCGCCGGGATCACCAGGTTCATCCCCCACGACGACCTGGACGCGGCCACGCCCGACATCTGGCGCGACATCTTCGACGTCAACGTCCTGGGCGTCTGGCAGACCGTCACCGCGGCCGCACCCCACCTGAAGGCGAGCGGCGGCTGCGTCGTCAACGTCTCGTCCCAGGCGGGTGTCCGGCCGGGCGGCAGCTCGATCCCGTACGCCGTCTCCAAGGCCGCGGTCAACCACATGACCCGGCTCCTCGCCAAGACCCTGGGCCCCGCCGTCCGCGTCAACGCTGTCGCGCCCGGCATGATCGACACGCCCTGGTTCGACGGCCTCGACGGCGCGGACGAGGCCAAGGCCCATGTCGCCGCGGCCGTACCGCTGCGCCGCGTCGGCCGCCCCGAGGACATCGCCCAGGCCGTCTACGACCTGGCCAACGCCTCGTACATCACGGGCGAGGTGCTCCTCGTCGACGGCGGCGGTCACCTGCTCGGCTGACGGAGGAGTGGCCTGCGGCCGGCCGGGTCGGCCGGCCGCAGGCCACTACCGCGAGAGCCCGGCGGTCGCGTGTGTCGCCGCCCCCGACGCGTACGCGTGGCGGTGACCGCCGCTCTCCCGTCGTCTCATGCGGAGCGTCGTGCCAGATCCTCCAGCAAGGACACTGCCTGTTCAGCGTGCTCGTACGGCACGAAGAGGTGGTCGTGGTGGAAGCCGGCGATCACATTGCAGCTCAGGCCGGCCTCGGCAAGTTCCCGGGAGACCGCGGCGGTCAGTCCGACCGCCGCGAGCGCGGAGTGGACGCGCAGGGTGATCCAGCCGGCCACGTAGTCGTACGCCATTCCCGCCGCATCCGCCTCTTCCCGTCGCACCACCAGGGTCAGGCCCTCGGACTCGGCGACGGTGACGACCGGGGTGAGGCCGGACGGCACGCCGCCCTCGGCCGTGGTGAACACATAGCGGCCCGGATTCAGCTCCGGACGCATTCCGCTCAGCAGTTTCCGCAGATCACTCTCACCAGTCACGAGCACCACCCTACGCAACCGAGCCCGCCGGGGTCGTATCCGTCGGCGCTGAGCGCTTCATGTGGCGAACTCCGCCACATGAAGCGCTCGGTCACAGCTGGTGTCCCCTGACAGCGGTGTCCCGCATCAGGACGTTCCGTGGACCACCATGGCCGAACCTCCGCCGCGGCGTTTCGGCTCGGCCACCGCCGTGACCTCTCCGCGCGGCCCGAACTCCAGCGCCGCCACCGCGCCGATCTCGGGCGACGGGGTGAAGGTCTGCGGCGCCTGCACGAACCGGTGGCCGAGGGCTTCGAGCGCCGTGCGCTCCGGCGACGTGAGGAAGGCGGGCTCGGCCTCGGTCGTGGTGCGGTTGCGCTGCGAGATACGCGGCGCGGCGACCGCCTGCGGCAGCGACATCCCCAGGTCGAGGCGGTTGACGAGCGTCTGGAGCACCGTGGTGATGATGGTGGCGCCGCCCGGCGAGCCCACCGCGATCAGCGGCCTGCCGTCGTGCAGCACGATCGTCGGGGACATGCTGCTGCGCGGGCGCTTGCCCGGACCCGGCAGGTTCGGATCGGGCACACCCTCCTGCAACGGCGTGAAGTCGAAGTCCGAGAGCTCGTTGTTGAGCAGGAACCCACGACCCGGAACGGTGATCGCCGAACCGCCGGTCTGCTCGATGGTCAGCGTGTACGAGACGACGTTGCCCCAACGGTCGGAGGCCACGAGATGCGTGGTCGACGGCCCCTCGTACGGCTCCTGACTGCCCGTGCCCCGCGCGCAGCCCTGGCCGGGACCGCGCGGGTCGCCCGGGGCGAGCGGGCTGGTGAGCGCCGCGTCGGGCCGGATGAGGCAGGCCCGCTCCTTGGCGAACTCCTTGGACAGCAGCTCCTTCGTCGGCACGTCCGAGAACGCCGGGTCGCCCACCCAGCGATTGCGGTCCGCGAACGCGATCCGGCCGGCCTCCACGTAGTGATGCAGCGCGTGTGTCGTGTCGGCCGACGACAGGTCGTAGTTGTCCAGGATGTTGAGCGCCTCGCCGACCGTCGTACCACCGGAGGAGGACGGAGCCATGGAGTACACGTCCACACCGCGGTACGTCGTGTGAGTCGGCGCCTGACGGAGCGTCCGGTAGTTCGCGAGATCCGCGGCCTCCATCAGCCCGGGGCGCACCTTCCGCGTGGAGCCCTCGGCCACGGGCGGATTCTGGACGGTGCGCACCACGTCGCGTCCGACGGAGCCGTGGTACATGGCGTCCACGCCCTCGCGGGCGAGCTGCCGGTACGTGTGCGCCAGGCCCGGGTTGCGGAACCGGGAGCCGACGACGGGCAGCTCGCCGTTCGGCAGGAACAGCTCGGCCGTCGAGGTGAAGTCACGGAACCGCGCCTCGTTCAGCTTGGTCTGGGCGCGGAACTCGTCGTTGACGACGAACCCCTCGTCCGCGATCCGCGTCGCCGGACGCAGGGCCTGCGCCAGCGGGACGGTTCCCCACTCGTCCAACGCCTTCTGCCAGGTCGCCGGGGTGCCCGGAACGCCCACGGAAAGCCCGGAGTTGACGGCCTCGTCGAACGGAATCGCCTTGCCCGTCGACGGGTCGGTGAACGAGTCCTGCCGCATACGGGACGGTGCCGTCTCGCGGCCATCGACGGTGTGCACCTTCTTCGTGCGGGCGTCGTAGTACACGAAGTAGCCGCCGCCCCCGATGCCGGCCGAGTACGGTTCGACGACACCGAGCGCGGCGGCCGTGGCGACGGCCGCGTCCACGGCGTTGCCTCCGCGCCGCAGCACGTCGATACCGGCCTGCGAGGCGTACGGGTTCACACTCGCGACGGCACCTCCGCTGCCGGTGGCGACGGCCTCCTTCGCGGGTGGCCTCAGCCCGGACGACGCCTCCGGGGGCGCGGCGGCGACGGCATGCGGGAGCAGCAGGGGGACGGTGACCAGCGCGGCGGACGCGGCGACCAGCACAACACGGCGGGTGGGCATCAAACCTCCGATTCGCCCCTGAGAAGGAGGGATCACCGACGAGGGCGTTCCCAGGGGTGGCCGAAATCCTCATAGCCGCACCGGCCCCCGGCAATGGCTTCCGGCAAGGTTTGCGGAAGATCTGAGGTTTCCTGCGAGTAGGCGGGCCGACCGGTGGACAGGCGGCAGTTGGAGCCTGCGGTCGCTCCGATCGGCAGTCGATGCGGGTGCTTACGCCTTCTCCTCGTACCACTCGATGTCAGAGGGCATGCGATCGAGTAGTGGTTCAAGGCGAGCTCCCACCGCATCGGACCACCGGTCGAGGTCCACGTCGGTGTCGTGGAACCTGAAGCGGTTCGGCAAGCGGGCCCCACGTCTTTCGTTAGCCCGCGGCCGTCTCAGCACTTGCCGCGGCTGGTTGATGCCTCGTCAGATACTCCGTTCAGGCACCGAGACCGGTGTTGCGGGATGGGCGGAAGGGCTTGTCACGTCGTCCTCGTCCGCCCCGACGGCCTGACCGGACAGAACACAAGCCAGGCGAAGGCGAAAGAATGTCCCGGCCGGCCGATGAACGGCCGACCGGGACACTGGGACACCGGGCTCAGGCGAGGTCGAACCGATCGAGGTTCATCACCTTGTTCCACGCTGCCACGAAGTCACGCACGAACTTCTCGCCCGCGTCCGCGGCCCCGTAGACCTCCGAGACGGCTCGGAGCTGGGAGTGCGAACCGAAGACGAGGTCGACGGCGGTGGCCGTCCACTTGACCTCGCCCGTGGCGCGATCCCGGCCTTCGAAGACGTTCTCGGCCGACGTCGACGCCTTCCACTCCGTGCCCATGTCGAGCAGGTTGACGAAGAAGTCGTTGGTCAGCGTCTCCGGCCGGTGGGTGAAGACACCGTGCGGGGATCCCTTGAAGCCCGTGTTCAGGGCCCGCATGCCGCCGATCAGAACCGTCATCTCGGGAGCGGTCAGTGCCAACAGGTTGGCGCGGTCCAGGAGGAGCGTCTCCGGCGACAACTTCTCTCCCGCCCGGAGGTAGTTCCGGAACGCATCCGCCCTCGGTTCGAGCACGCCGAACGACTCCACGTCGGTCTGCTCCTGCGAGGCATCCGTGCGCCCCGGTGCGAACGGGACGGTGATGTCGTGCCCGCCGTTCTTCGCGGCTTGCTCGACGGCCGCGCACCCGCCCAGCACGATCAGGTCGGCGAGGGACACCTTCTTTCCGCCGGCCTGCGAGAGGTTGAAGTCCTCCCGGATCCGGTCGAGCGTCTGCACCACCTCGGCGACCTCGGGCAGGTCGTTGACCTCCCAGTCCTTCTGCGGCGCGAGTCGAATCCGCGCCCCGTTGGCCCCGCCGCGCTTGTCGGTGCCGCGGAAGCTCGCCGCCGACGCCCAAGCGGTGGTGACCAGCTGCGGGACGGACAGCCCCGAGGAGAGGATGCGGGCCTTGAGAGCGGCGATGTCCTCGTCGCCGACCAGTTCGTGGTCGACCTCGGGGACGGGGTCCTGCCAGAGCTGCGGCTCGGGAACCCATGGGCCCAGGTAACGCGAGATGGGTCCCATGTCGCGGTGCAACAGCTTGTACCACGCCTTGGCGAACGCCACCGCGAGCTCGTCCGGGTTCTCGTGGAACCTCTTCGAGATCGGCCCGTAGATCGGATCGAGCTTCAGCGAGAGGTCCGTCGTCAGCATCATGGGAGCGTGCCGCTTCGACGGATCATGGGCATCGGGCACCATGTCCTTGGCCGACGGATCCGTGGGAGTCCACTGCTTCGCGCCGGCGGGGCTCGTCGTCAGCTCCCAGTCGTACTTGTACAGGGTGTCCAGGTACCCGTTGTCCCACGTCGTCGGCTGGGGAGTCCATGCGCCTTCGAGCCCACTGGTGAGAGCGTCGGCGCCCTTGCCGCTGCCGTACGTGTTCCTCCAGCCGAGGCCTTGCTGCTCGATGGGGCTGGCCTCGGGTTCCGGGCCGATGTATCCGGGATCGACCGCACCATGACACTTGCCGAACGTGTGGCCGCCGACGATGAGCGCAACCGTCTCCTCGTCGTTCATCGCCATACGCCCGAATGTCTCGCGGATGTCCCTGGCGGCGGCCATCGGATCCGGGTTGCCGTTGGGCCCCTCCGGATTGACGTAGATGAGTCCCATCTGCACGGCGCCGAATGGACCGGTGAGTTCCCGGTCGCCGCTGTAGCGCTCGTCTCCGAGCCATGTGTCCTCGGGCCCCCAGAAGATTTCCTCGGGTTCCCAGATGTCTTCTCGCCCGAAGCCGAACCCGAACGTCTTGAACCCCATCGATTCCATGGCACAGTTGCCGGCGAAGACCAGAAGATCGGCCCAGGAGATTTTCCGGCCGTATTTCTGCTTGACCGGCCAGAGCAGACGGCGCGCCTTGTCGAGGCTCGCGTTGTCCGGCCAACTGTTGAGGGGGGCGAAACGCTGAGCGCCGCTGCCGCCACCGCCCCGGCCGTCGGCAATGCGGTACGTTCCCGCGGCATGCCAGCTCATGCGAATGAAGAGCGGACCGTAGTGGCCGTAGTCGGCAGGCCACCAGTCCTGCGACGTCGTCATCACCTCGAAGACGTCCTGTTTCAGCGCGTCGAGGTCGAGGGTCGCGAACTCTTCCGCGTAGTCGAAATCCTCACCCATGGGATTGGACACGGGGGAGTGCTGGTGGAGAACCTGAAGGTCCAGCTGATTCGGCCACCAGTCCCGGTTCGTCTTGGGCGGAGTCGGCGTGGGGGTCGGGGAGGAGATTACCGGGTTCTCGCTTTCGCTGCCGGACACGTCCGTCCTTCTTCCTGTCTCGGTTTTCCTTCTGCTGGCTGCTACTGCTCGCTCTTGATGTTGGTTGCCTTGCCGGTGTCGAGCACTGCGACCCGCGCTCGTGGCGCGCCATGGAGCCCGCCGGTCGAAAACGCTTGCCGGACCCGCGGCGATCAACGCGGGGCCGGCGGCCGGCGAGAACCTTTTCTCACGCACGACGCCGATGCTTGCGCCTGTGTCGGCGTCCGTATGGTCGCGCACCGCAGACCGCGCGGCTACGAGAACACGCAGAGCAACCCCGCGTAACAAGCGCTCAAAGGCCGAAGCCGCTGGGGACCCGGCCTACGAGAAGAGTGATCTCTTCCTGATCATCATGACCACCCGCTCACGTGATAATCGGAAACAAACAATTATATGCAAGCCTGGTGCTCGATGGGGTGGCGAAGCCGTGGCCCGGAATTCCTCTTCGCAGCCTTGGCGAAGCGCGCGCGTGCACCACCGAAAGGTCACGTCATCCATTTCCCATGGGAATCATGACCGCCCGGTAAACTCCGGTGTCCCGCCGAGCCTGAATAGGTGAACCGATATGAGTGACCTGCTGGAACGACTGCGAGGGCGTGGCTGGCGGGTGACCTCCCAGCGGCGTGTCGTTGCGGAGGTCCTCGACGGTGATCATGTGCATCTCACGGCCGACGAGGTGCATGCCCGGGCGGCGCAGCGGCTGCCGGAGATCTCCCGGGCGACCGTCTACAACACGCTGGGCGAGCTGGTCTCGCTCGGCGAGGTGATGGAGGTCGCCACCGACGGCCGCGCCAAGCGCTACGACCCCAACGCACACCATCCGCACCAGCATTTGGTGTGCTCCCGGTGCGGGACCATCCGCGACGTCCACCCGACCGGTGATCCCCTCGCCGCCCTCCCGGCGGAGGAGCGGTTCGGTTTCACGGTGTCCGAGGCCGAGGTCACCTACCGCGGGCTGTGCCCGTCCTGCGCCCCCGGGCTGCCACACGTGTGATCTTGACTCATACGAAGGCCCCCGGCCGGACCGGCGGGGGGCCTTCCGCGAAGTGACGAGTGAGTGACCCTGTCAGTTCATGACGGGCGTCCGCCGAACTGCCAGTTGTGGACCTCGATGTCGGCATACGGGCCCGAGGTCAGCACGGCGCGTGCCGCGTCCGGGCCCGGCGCCCGGACCAGCGCCGCCGTCCCCAGCCAGGCGGTGCCGTCGTCGGACAGCAGTGGCCCGTACGCGATCAGTTCGTCCCGGTCGGGTGGCACGGCGAGGTCGGCGCCCTGCCCCGTGCCGAGGCCGATCACCAGGTACCGGCTGCCACCGGTCCGGCCCCCTGGGAAATCCCACATGGTGCGCCCCAGCATGTTGTGCCACCGGCGCAGCAGGACGTCCCGGTAGACGCCGGCCTGGTAGCCGGGCTCGTCAAAGGCGAACGCGCGGGCGGCGGCGGGATCGGGCAGGTCGACCATGTGCACGCTGCCGGTGGGCATCTCACCGTCACTGGTGAGGGTCGGGCCGCGGGCGATCATCTCCTTCCCGTACCGGTCCATGTAGGACCAGTGGTCTTCCAGCAGCTCGTCGCGCAGCGGCAGGGAGCCGGGCCGATCGCGGTGGTAGCAGAAGAATTCCATGGTCACAGTCTCGCCCATCGTGCGCCGAGGCACCTCGTATGTGCGCTCGGCCCGACAACGAGCGGAACTACCCGTGCAGTTGACTTGTCACCGACTGCTCCTGAGGACTTCCCTCTGAGCCTCCGAGCTGGTCGCGGCCCGGAGGGGCGGTCACTCGCTGCCGGGAGTACGCGGATTTTCCATGCGGGCGAGCCAGGTGGTGAGCAGCGTTTCGAGTGACTCGGCCTCGGCGGGCGTCAGTAGATCCAGCAGGTGGCGTTCATTGCGCATGTGGTCGGTGAACGCTCGGTCGATCAGCTCGCGTCCGGGTCTGGTGAGGGCGACGATCCGGCCGCGCTGGTCGTCCTCGGAACGGCGGCGGGTGACGAGTCCGGCTCGCTCCAGGCGGTCGATTCTCTTCGTCATCGCGCCGGTGGTGACCATGGTGTGTGCGGCGAGCTCGCCGGGTGCCCGTTCGTAGGGCTCACCGGCGCGGCGCAGTGCGCACAGGACGTCGAACTCTCCCTCGCTGAGACCGTAGCGGCCGTAAACGAGACACAGTTCCTCGGTGAGCCGGTCGGCCAGGCGGTGCAGTCGGCCGATCACTCCTTGCGGGGTGACGTCGACGTCGGGGCGTTCGCGGCGCCATTCGGCCTGAATGTCGGCTACGCGGTCCAGCGGCTGATGCTGCTCCATGCACACCATGATAGCTTCCCAGGAAGCTATATTGGCTTCCATGGAAGCCAAATTTCGTTGGGTGGCACTGACCGCAGTCGCTCCGGTGGCATGGGGGACCAACTACTTCGTCACCCACGAGTTCCTGCCGGCTGACCGCCCGCTCTACGGGGCCGCCCTGCGGGCCCTGCCCGCCGGCCTGGTCCTGCTGGCCTTGAGCAGGCGGCGGCCGCGCGGGGCGTGGTGGTGGCGGTCCGCGGTGCTCGGGTTGCTCAACATGAGCGTGTTCTTCGTCCTCGTCTATGCCGCCTCCCAACTGCTTCCGACGAGCGTCGCCTCGACCGTCATGGCGGTGTCCCCGCTGACGATGATGCTCATCGCCCGGCCCCTGGTGTCCGAGCGGCTCCGGACCGCCCACCTGGCCGGTGCCGCGGTCGGGCTCGGCGGGGTCTGTCTCATGCTGCTCACGGGGGTGGAAGGGCTGAGCGTGCCGGGCGTCCTCGCCTCGGCCGCCGCCATGCTGGTGTCGTCCTTCGGCCACATCCTGGCCAAACGGTGGAGCGCCGGTACCGACGTGCTCGCCTCGACCGCCTGGCAACTCACCGCGGGAGGCCTGTTCCTGCTCCCCGTCGCCGCAGCCGTGGAGGGCCCGCCGCCCGCGCTCTCCACACCGACGCTCCTCGCGTTCGGCTACGTCGCCCTGGTTGCCACCGCCCTGGCCTTCGCCGCCTGGTTCACCGGGCTGCGGCACCTGCCCGCGGGGACAGTCGGACTGATCGGACTGCTCAACCCCGTGACCGGTGTGCTGCTCGGCACAGCGGTCGCCGGAGAGGTGCTGACTGTCCAGCAACTGTGCGGCCTGATCCTGGTCCTGGCCGGCGTCGTCCTCGGCCGACCCAAGCGCGCGGGCCGACGCGCCGGCAACCAGGCACCTCCCCGTCCGGGCCGAGGCGGTGCGGCCGAGGTGATCCCTGGAGAATCACAGCGCCGATAGGATTCCTTGCTCCGAGCCTGGCCCTGCCGCGACGTGCCCGTGCCCGCCGGATAGCGGGCTGCACTGCAGTCGCGCTCTGCGGTGCCATGCTGCTGTCGCGTCCTGCTGCAGCGGACCCGGTACCGCTGCCCACCGAACGAGCGCTGCCCCGAGCCGACTTCACCGGCGACGGCCAGGGCGACATCTCCTTCCGCAAGTCCAACGGCAGTTTCCATGTCGCCGACCCGGCCGGCACCTTCGGCCCCTATGGCTGTGCAACAACGGCCAACTCGCCGCGCGTCGGCAGGCATCGTCTCCCTGCCGCTGCGGCACCGGCCCGGACATCATGATCCGCAGGCTGGAACACCTGCCGCAGCCTGTACTGACCCCTTGCTGCGGGCACCGGCGCCGACGTCCGGGTATTCCAGCAGGCCGGTAGGCCGCCCCGCATTGTCGGGAGACGGCCTACGACGTGCATGAGTTGCCCGGACGCGGTGGACGGTGAGCCGACACCAGGGGCGGCGGGACTCACACCGCCGGCGCGGCGAGTCGGTCGAGCGCGAGCGTCGCGAGGAGCGACGCACCCTGGGAGAGCACGGACTCGTCGAAGACGGCGAACGGGGAGTGGTTGTTGGGGGCCGTCGTGGGATCCGTGCCGGCGGGGGCGGCGCCCAGGGCGAGGAACGCGCCCGGTACTTCGGCGAGGACACGGGAGAAGTCCTCGGAACCGGAGATCGGCCGTTCCATCCACAAGTACCTTTCCTCGCCGTGCAGTTCGGCCACGACACCGGCCGCGAACTCCGCCTCCGCCGCGTCGTTCACGGTCACCGGATACGTCTCCTGGTAATCGACCTCCGCCTCCAGGCCGTGCGCCCCGGCGATGCCCCGGACCACGTTCACCACACCGTCCCTGACACGGGCGTGTGCGGCGGGGGAGTAGGAGCGCACGGTCGCCTCGAAGCGGACCTCGCCGGGGATGACGTTGTGCTGCGTGCCCGCGTGGAAGGAGCCGACCGTCACGACCACCGGATCGTGGACATCGAACCCGCGCGTCACCAAGGTCTGCAGCGCCAGCACCATCTCGCACGCCGCCGGGATCGGATCCTTCGCCAGGTGCGGCATCGAGCCGTGTCCCCCGGCCCCGCGCACGGTGACGTACACCGTGTCGCTTGCCGCGAGGACCGGACCGCGGCGCGTGGCGAAGACACCGGCCGGCAGCCCGGAGCTCATCACATGCAGCCCGTACGCGGCCACCGGCGCGGTCCCGGAGGCGGTCAGGACGCCCTCGGCGATCATGTGCCCTGCGCCGTCGTGGCCCTCCTCGCCCGGCTGGAACATGAACACGACGTCCCCGGCGAGCCGTTCCCTGTGGGCCGACAACAGGCGGGCGGCGCCCACCAGCATGGTCGTGTGGAGGTCGTGACCGCAGGCGTGCATGCGGTCGGTGTCCGCCGCGAAGCCGAGGCCGGTGCGCTCGGTGACCGGCAGGGCGTCCATGTCGCCCCGCAGCAGCACCGTGGGACCGGGCCGGGTCCCGCGCAGGACACCCGTGACGGAACTCAGCCCGTCCCCGAGCGAGGTCTCCAGCGGCAGCCCCTCGAGCGAACGCAGCACGTGGTCCTGGGTGCGCGGCAGATGCAGCCCCAGTTCCGGTTCACGGTGCAGCGTCCGGCGCAGTTCGACCAGGTCGCCCTGGAGCGCGAGGGCGTCGTCACGAAGGGACATCGGTTGTCTCCTGACGGGAGGTACGGGAGGTACGGGTGGAACGCATGGCGCGGGCGAAGTCGGGGACACGGGTCGCCGTGAAGGTGGCCGCCACCGGGCCGAGCGCGCAGAGCGTCACGTAGAAGGGAACCGCTCCGCCCCAGCCGCGGCCCTGCAGCCACTCGGCGAGCATCGGGAAGGTGCCGCCGAAGACGGCGATCGTCAGCGCCGTGCCGACCCCGAGCCCGACGGCACGCACGGCGGTGGGGAAGAGCAGTCCGAGTACGACGTTGTTGCCCATCAGGACGGGGGCGAGGAGGACCCCGAAGGCGAGGGCGACGAACTCGAACGGCAGCGCACCGCTGCGCAGGCCGAGCATGAGCGGCAGCGTGCAGCCGGCCAGGGCCAGACAAGCGGCCCGCATCGTGCGCAGCCCGCCGAACCGGTCCGCCGCCACCCCCGCCATCAGCATCGCCGCGAACGTGACCACGAAGACGACCGGCATGAAGGCGGAGGCGGCCTCCTTGCCGAGGGCACCCACGCCGTCCGCGTAGACCGGCAGGTACACGAGCCCGCAGTAGAAGGCCACGGTCCCGCCCACGCAGAAGAGGAACAGCGACAGCATCGACCACGGGTGACCGAGCAGCGCCTCGCGCACGGGGGAACCGCTGTCCTGCCGCGCTGTCGTCCGCCGCAGCCGGCGCTCCTCCTCGAAGTCCTCGCTCTCCGGTGCCGAGCGGCGCACCCACAGGGCGGCGAGGCCGAGAACGGCGGCGATCACGAAGCCCCAGCGCCAGCCGCCCTCGTCCAGCCCCTGCCGGCCCAGTACGGCGTGGAGCACGGCCAGAGCGCCGAAGGACAGCAGCGAACCGAGCACGATCCCGCCGTAGGAGACCGCGCTGTAGAGGAAGCGGCTGCGGGGCGGCGCCGTCTCGGTCACGTACGCCGCGACGGTCGGTGTCTCGCCGCCGTACGCCAGTCCCTGCACGAGACGGGCGGCCACGGCCAGCAGGGCGGCACCGACACCGATGACCGCGGCGGACGGGATCAGGGCGAGGCCCAGGCTCGCCAGCGCGATGACGGACATGCTCAGCGTCAGCCCGGCGCGGCGGCCGTGCCGGTCACTGAACCGGCCGATGAGCAGGCCGCCGAGCGGACGGGCGAAGAAGCCGACGGCGAAGCCTCCGTATGCCTGGACGAGCCCGCCGTCCTCGCCGAACAACTCGGCCGCCAGATACGGGGCGAGGATGGCATACATGTTCCAGTCGAACGACTCGACGACGGAACCCACGGTCGCCGCCGTCAGTTCGCGACGTCTGGCGGGGGACGTGCGGACGGCGATCGGCGACGCTGCCGTATCCGTCATACGGACACCTCCTGCTCGGTGAGGCCGGGCGGACGGACAGGCCGCGCCTGCCGCCGCCATGAGGCCGGGGACTGCCTGGAGATGATGGAGGTCTGAGCACGCGGGCCCGTAGAATCGCGGGAAATCGCCATAGGAGTGGGTTGGATGCAGGTTCTTGCCGAATTCGACGAAGCAGAGCTGGAATTGCTCAACGCGCTCCAGATCCACCCCCGCGCCTCCTGGTCCCTGCTGGGCGAGGTCCTCCAGGCCGACCCGGCGACCGTGGCCCGCCGCTGGGCGCGCCTGGAGAACAGCGGCCGCGCATGGATCGCCGTGGTGCCCGGCTTCGTCGAACCGGCCGAGGCGCTGTGCGCCTTCATCGAGGTGGAGTGCGAGGCCGGCGCCGCGCACGGCGTGGCAGAGCGGCTGGTCACGGACCCCCGCGTCGGCTCGGTGGAGCACATGACCGGCAGCTTCGACCTGCTGCTCACGGTGATCGTCCGGGATCTGGCGGCGCTGTCGGCGTACGTCCTGACGGTGCTCGGCCGGATCGACGGCGTACGCAGCACCAGCGCCCACGTCGCCACCGCCCTGCACACCGAGGGAAGCCAGTGGCAGGTGCGCGCCCTCGGCGCCGCCCAGTGCCGGCGGATTGCGACGGCCCTGCCCGGCACGAGCGTTCCCGCCCGGCCCCTGGACGAGAGGGACCGGTCCCTGCTGACGGCGCTCACCGAGGACGGCAGGGCTTCCTACAGCACCCTCTCCGCCCGCACGGGAATGAGCATCAGCACGGTCCGCCGCCGCCTGGACGCGCTGCTCACCCACCGGCGGGCCGTCCTGCGCTGCGAAGTCGCCCGGCCTCTGTCCGGCTGGCCGTTCAGCGTCTCCCTCTGGTGCCGCGTCCCGTACGCCCAGTTGGACACGGTCGCGGCGCAGCTCGCGGCCCTCCCGGAGACGCGCCTGTGCGCCGCGATCACCGGCGGACGCCCCAACCTCCTCGTCACCACCTGGCTCCGTTCCCTGGGCGACATCCAGGCCCTCCAGGCCACGCTGTCCGCCCGGATCGACGGCTTCGAGGTCGAGGGCTGCTCGCTCGCCCTGAGCCAGTCCAAGCGCGTGGGCCATGTCCTCGACGCGCGGGGCGCAGCGGTGGGCCGTGTCCCGGTCACCGCCTGGCCGGCACCGGGCGTCTGAGGGGCCGGGCGCGTCTGCTGCTCGAGAGCCGGCGCATGGCCCGTGAGAACGGCCACTGGGCCCGATCCCTACGGGACCGGGCCCAGTCGGCCGGGACGAGGAAAGACCCCCGGGGCCAGTGGTCTGGCTACCGCTCCTCGTCCTGCGGCTTCTCTCCGGCCGTCAGCAGCCGGGTCGGTCGGAGTCCGGCAGTGGGCGCCGGCGGGTGGGCCTCGGCAGGGCGGTGCTGTCGAGAGCCGGGCCTCCGCCGGTGCGTTCGTCGGGTGAGCGGGTGGGATCAGGCGTAGCCGGTTTCCCACTGCCCGTCAGCGTCGTCGGTGCAGTCGTCCCACCCGTACGTGTTCTGAACGCACAGACGGAAGACGACTTTTCGGCCCTCACCGAAGTTGTGGTCGAACTTCATGGTGTAGCCGATGTCGCTGACACCCCAGTGGGTGCCCTCCTGAAGGGTTCCGTCCTTGCGGATGTACTTGTACTCCAGGTAAGAGCGGCCGCCGTAGGACGACCTCTTTGTCACCTCGAACCGGTCCCCGAGACTGATGAACGAGGCGGAGGCGACGGTCTTGCCGTCGACGTACAGATTGACGTGTGCATCGTGTCCGGCGGCGGCGGCCTGAGCGGGTGCTATGGGAACGCCGAGGATGAGAGCTGTACCGAGCCCCGCGGTTGCGAGGGCATGACGAAGACGCATGTTGTCTCCCTGATGGGGTGTTGGGACACAGAGAGACTGCAAGTCGCCAAGGCGGTCGGCAACGTTCTCCAGCTGTCCCGGACAGTCCCATCCTGTCCCGGCAGCTGACAGCCCTGGTCCGGGGCCGGTGCCCGTCAACTCGGGACGCAGGGAGCCGGTGTGACATCTGATCGACTTCGTGGTGAGCATCGTCGAGGACATGCGCGGGGAAACGCGCCGACGTCATCTCGGGGCTGCGGCGCACCCAGCCGGCCGCGGCAGGCCGGACGTGACAAGACGCGTCTCGAGCATTTATGGGCGCGCCGTGCCGGCTGGCGGAGGGCCGATCGGGACGGCTCCTTCGCGGAGGGCGCCCGGTGGATGATCTCGCGGGCCGCGGCGACCACCGGTCGGGTCGCGTGGTGGGCCCGAAGCGCGTCGGCTGGCTCGCCGTAAGTGGGTTGTTGGTGGGTTCAGCCGAGGTGGCCCATGCGGTGGCTGATTTCTTGGGCGCCTTTGAGGAGTGTGGGGGCGATTTCGTGGAGGCGGTGTTCGGTGAAGCGGTAGGCGGGTCCGGATGCGCTGAGGGCGGCGATGACGTCGCCGTCGCGGTTGTGGATGGGGGCGGCTATGGCGTGGAGTCCGAGTTCGAATTCTTCGAGGGTGATGGCGTAGCCGCGTGTCCGTGCTTGGGTGAGGTTTTTTTCGAGTGCGGTTTTGGTGGTGATGGTGTGGGGGGTGAGTTTTTGCATGGCGGAGGCGGCGAGGGCTGTGGTGCGTTGTTTCGGGGGGAGGTGGGCGAGGAGGATTTTGCCGCTGGAGGTGGCGTGGAGGGGGGTGAGTTGTCCGACCCAGTTGTGTGAGGCGACGGCGCCGGGTCCGCGGACCTGGTAGAGGTTGACGGCGTAGTGTTCTTGGAGGACGGCGATGTTGACGGTTTCGCCGATTTCTTCGGCGAGGCGTTCGCAGACGGGCCGGCCTTGCTGGGTGATGTCGAGGCGGCCGGTGACGGCGCCGGCGAGGCGGACGATGCCGAAGCCGAGCCGGTATCTGCCCCGTTCGCCGGCCTGTTCGACCAGGCCGCGTGTTTCCAGGGCCACGAGGAGGCGGAACGCGGTCGACTTGTGGACGTCGATCTCGGCGGCGACTTCGCTGACGCCGGCTTCGCCGCGCTGGGCGAGGATCTCCATGACGCTGATGGCACGGTCGACGGACTGCACCCCGTTCACCGCGGGACCTGCCGGTTCGCCGGTGTAGTTGCTCATGGCGCAACTATACGCACGGGTAGGTGGGGCTCCGGGGGTGGAAATGGGGGCGGTGGTGAACGGTCGTTTGCAGTGATACCGGCCCGTCCGGGGCGGGCGTACCGGTACATACCGGTGCATCACGGGCCCGCGGGCGGGCGCGGTGTCCTGCCGTATCCCCTCGTGGGGGCGGGTGCGGGCGGATGGGCGCGACCTGCTGGTCACGGAGGGTGAGCGGGGCGGTGGGCGGTGCGGGTGACCGGTGTGTCCCGAGGGGTGCGGTCGCGGCCGGTGAGAAAGGACACGGTGCACGGCCCCGCCGCCGGCACGGCCCGCGTTGCGGGCCGCCTTGTTGCCTGGTCTCGGCCCCGGCCACGGATGGCCGCATCGTCGGCCAGACGCTCTGGGCGGATGCCGGGGGCCGGGCCGCCCTCGGGGGCAGGTGTCGGCACTGCGCCTCTTGGCGGATGTCGTGGTCGTGCCGGTGAGCCGGGTGTTGTCGGCCCGCTCGTGCCGGAGGTGGCCTGGGCCGGCTGGGGGGACCGGGGCTGCACGTGTTGCGCGGGCCGGGGGCTGGGCCCGGGGTGCGAACGCTGAGACCGTCGCTCCTGGCGGATGTCGTGGTCGTGCCGGTGAGTCCGGTGTCGTCGGCGCCTCCGCTGGAGCGTCACCACGTCCGCCAGGCCGGACTCCAACGGGACCGAGTCAGCTGGCGCAGCAGGTGCTGGTGGCACGTGCGCCTGCTCGGCGGTTTCGGTGGCGTGCACACGGCCGCCATCGGCAAGGAGACGCAGCGCCTGCCCACGGCCACCGGCCTGCCAGACCTCCAGAGCCGCCCGCTCCACGGCGTCGCTCTGGCGACGCCTGGTGTGCAGCACCGCCGGACGAGACCTCCCTCCGCGAGGGCGTGCTCTTCGAACGCCGCCTCTTCCACGCCCGGTTCGCCCGCCGTGAACAGTCCAAAGGCATGGGCGCCTTCCTGAAAAGCTCCTCCGTCCTGCAACCTGAGATGGACGACGACGGAGTGGAGCCAGGATCATCCTGGCTCCACTCCATGGTGCGGGCGTGTCACTGGAACTGTGCCAAGAACCGCCAGATCTCTCCTTCGGTCCAGGTGGCGACGCCGCTCTCTCGTTGGGGGAGCCGTCGACCGGACGGGGTATGTGGCCTCCGTCGAACGCGGCCCATTGGACCGGGTACCCAGCACGGCAGCCCGAGTAGGTGGTGGTGATGTGCGCCCGGCTGCCCGGCGCGGGTTCGCGCGGGCTCTGGGGAGTGCAGCCGTTCAGGTGCGGGTCCAGCGTTGGTTGCTGCCGTTCGAGCAGGAGTAGAGCTGGATCAGGGTGCCGTTGGCGGTGCCGCCTGCGACGGCGTCGAGGCAGAGGCCGGACTGGACACCGACGATGGATCCGTCGGAGTTGAGGCGCCATTTCTGGTTGTCGCCGCCCCAGCAGCTGTAGATCTGGACTTTGGCGCCATTGCCGGTGCCGGCGGCGTCCAGGCACTTGTTGCCGTAGACCCTGAGCTCGCCGGCGGCGGTGTGCGTCCACTGCTGGTTGGTGCCGTTGTGGCAGTCCCACAGCTGGAGCTGGGTGCCGTCGGTGGTACTGGTGCCGGGCACGTCCAGGCAGCGGCCCGAACCGACGCCCTTGATCGGTCCGGAATCCGAAGGGGGCGTAGAGGAGCCGCCGTTGAGTGCGTTGAGGACGGCGGTGTAGGCGGGCTTTTTGCTGCCGTCGCCGTTGAACAGCAGCGGCGAGTGCTCCGGTCGCCAGGAGTCGGTGTCGCGCACACCCCAGACGGTGATGCCGAGGCAGCGCGGGACGGCCAAGCAGTCGTTGGTCACATTGGCGTAGGTCGTGGCCGAGGCACCTTGGATGTCGAGTTCGGTGATGGTAACATCGACGCCGAGGGCGGCGAAGCTCTGCAGGGTGGTGCGGAAGTTGCTGTTGTAGGGGCTGTCGCTGTTGAAGTGCGACTGGAAGCCGACGCAGTCGATCGGCACCCCGCGCTGCTTGAAGTCTCGGACCATGGCGTACATGGCCTGAGTCTTGGCCCAGGTCCAGTTCTCGACGTTGTAGTCGTTGTAGCAGAGCTTGGCGGCCGGGTCGGCGGCGCGCGCCGTGCGGAAGGCGACCTCGATCCAGTCGTTGCCGGTGCGCTGCAGGTTGGAGTCGCGTCGGGCTCCCGAGCTGCCGTCGGCGAAGGCCTCGTTGACGACGTCCCACTGGGTGATCTTGCCCTTGTAGTGGGCCATCACGCCGTTGATGTGGTTGGTCATCGCCTGGCGCAGCGCGCTGCCGCTGAGGCTCTGCATCCAGCCGGGCTGTTGGGAGTGCCAGGCCAGGGTGTGGCCGCGCACCTGCTTGCCGTTCTGCACCGCCCAGTTGTAGACGCGGTCACCGGCGGTGAAGTTGAACTGGCCCTGCTGAGGTTCGGTGGCGTCGATCTTCATCTCGTTCTCGGCCGTCACCGAGTTGAACTCGCGGCCCGCGATCGTCGTGTACGCCGAGTCGCCCAGCCTGCCCGAGGCGATGGCGGTGCCGAAGTAACGGCCGCTCTGCGCCGCCGCGCGGCCGAGCGTGCTCTCGGCGGCGTGCGAGGTCGGCGGTGCCACCAGCACGGCGGCCGAACCGAGGACGCCGACGACCAGGGCCGTACACAGGCCGCCGATTTTCCGGCGGAGGGTGGCTGGGGGAATGGCATTTAAGCGCATGGCTGAGCCTCCAGGGCAGAAATCACGGAAGGATGGGAGCGCGGCGGAATGAATCCGACGTGAGCGGCGCCCGCGTCCATTGACAAAGGACGCTCACCAACAGGGCGTAACGATCCAAGGCTGACACCGGCACTGGGACAGACGGGCGACGCCGCCTCGGGACTCAGTGTGGAAACTCGACTGAAACATGTCAAGAGTTTCGAAATGCTTTCGAGGATCCTTCCCTCAAAGATTGCCGAGTAGCGGCTTGCGGCTGCACAAGGGTCTCCGAAAGAATTTCGATGGCGATCGCCCGAGCTGGGCTGTCATTGACGGCTCAGGCGAGATCAGTTGATCAGGTGACGTCCCCTGCACGTCTCGTGTTGGCTCCTGGACATCCATCACATTCACTTTCGGACAAACAGAGAGGAACCCGGGCCGGGCAGGGATGTCAGCGCCAACAGGCGGGCGCTGAATTTGAACGGCGGCTCCTGAGGAGAGATCCCGCCATAAACGAGCATTTCCTTCAGCTTGCATCTCTCGGGACGCCGAATTCCGTCGCCCCGGAGCGGCCACCCCGTTGAAGCTGGGAGCGTGACTTCACGCGCAATCCGTACGGGGACCGACCGCGGGCATCATCGACGCTGGTGTCCAGGCGGTTCCTGCCGGCTTGGGTACGTGATGTCGAACCAGGCGAAGTGGGCTCGGTTGGTGGAGGGGTGGCCGTTGGAGGTCGCGTAGAGGCCGAGCTGGATGCTGGTGAACAGCGGGGTGAGGAAGGTGGCTTCGACGGTGGTCAGGTCCTGCCAGGCGCCGTCGGGTGCCGCGTGGGTGAAGGTGTGGCTGAAGCCGCGGATGCGGACCCCCAGGCGAACGGGGCCTGGGGGGACGGGAATGCCGGCCAGAACCTCGGGGCCGTGGAGGAGGCTGAGTCCTTCCGTGGTGCGGAGGAAGAGGAGGTGGTTGTCGTCGTCGAGGACGACGGCGAGGCCTGCCTGTTCGTCCGGTGCGGCGGGGGTGAAGTGCAGTTCGGTGGAGACGTCGCATTCGGGCTGTTCCTGGGGGCGGGCCAGGAGGGACGGGGCGGTGCGTTCGCCGAGGCGTTCGGGGCGGAGCTGGAGACGGAGCCCGTCGCCGGTGGTCCAGAACCGCGCGGGTGGGGTGCGCAGGGTGTTCCAGTCGGCGGAGAGGGTGGCGAAGCCGTCGTGGAGGGGGCGGCGAAAACCGGTGTGGACGACAGGGGTGAAGACCGGCCAGCCGTCGTCCCAGGTGATCCGGCTGAGGAAGGTCTCGCGGCCGAGGGCGGAGCCCGGGCGGACGCCCAGGAGGACGGCCCGCCAATCGCCGTACGGGGTTTGGACGAGGTCGGCGTGCCCGGTGCAGGTGACCGGGCCCTTGGCAGGTGGTAGCACCGGGTTGCCGGGGGCACCCTTGTAGGGGCCGGTCACGCGGTCGGCGCGGGCGGCCACGACGCTGTGGTCCACATCGGTGCCGCCCTCGGCGGTGAGCAGAAGATAGGTGCCGTCGATCTTGTAGAGGTGCGGGGCTTCCGACCATCGGGCGCCCGGGTGGCTTCCCGACCACAGGACGTGCTCGGGTCCCGTGAGCCGTCGTTCGCGGGGAAGGTACTCGCGCATCCAGATCTCGGTGCGACCGGCGGCCTCGTCCAGCACGCGGGCGGCGGTGAACCAGGCCCGGCCGTCGCTGTCGTCCGGCCCGTCGTCGAAGAACAACGACGGGTCGAAGCCCTCGCCGTCCAGCCAGTACGGTTCCGACCACGGCCCCGCCGGGTCGGTCGCCGTGACGACGAAATGGCCGGGGCCGTCCATCAGCGTGCAGACGAGATGGAAGACCCCGTCATGGTGCCGGATCGTCGGTGCGAACAGGCCCCGAGAGGGCTCGCACCCGTCGAGGTCGAGCTGAGACGCCCGGTCGAGCGCCGAGCCGAGGCGCCGCCAGTTCATGAGGTCGCGGCTGTGGAACACGGGAAGGCCCGGGAACCATTCGAAGCTGGACGTCACCAGGTAGTAGTCCGGTCCCACTCGGCAGACGGACGGGTCGGGCCGGAACCCCGGCAGCACGGGATCACCGAACGACGTGGTCATGGAACGGGGACGATCTCGACCGGCACGGACAGCACCCGGTCGGCCGCCGGGTGGCGTACGGGGCCATGCAGAGTGAAGGAGCCCTGGAGCGGAAGATCGCCGCTGGACCGTCCGACGGCCACGCCGATCTCACCGGGCTCCACTCTTCTGCGCAGGTCGAGCCCGGTGAAAGAGGTCCGGTCGGCATGGACGGAGAAGGTGATCCGGGCGGCCGCGCCCGGTTGCAGCTCGACCCTGCCGAATCCGGCGAGCCACCTCTGCGGCCGGACGACGGACGCCACAGGGTCGGAGAGGTACAGCTGGACGACCTCGGTCCCGGCCACCTCGCCGACGTTGCGTACGGTGACCGAAACGGAGACGGCACCGTCCGTCGTGGCGACGGGATCCACCGAGAGCTCCGAGCAGGTGAAGCTGGTCCAGCTCAGCCCGTGTCCGAAAGGGAACAGCGGGGTCGGGTCCACCGAGCTCCAGTCGGTGTGCCCGCCGAGCCTGGAGTGCAGGTAGGTGCCGGGCTGGCCGCCGACCTGGCGGGGAATGGAGACGGGCAGCCGCCCGGACGGTTCCGCGGCCCCGCTGATGATCCGGGCGAGCGCCGTCCCGCCCTCCTCGCCGGGGAAGAAGGCCTGCACCACGGCCGATGCCCGCTCGGCCAGCGTGCCGAGCGCGTACGGCCGTCCGGAGACGAGGACCAGGATGGTCGGCACCCCGGAGTCCAGAACGGCGGAGGCGAGTGCGACCTGGTCGCCGGGCAGGGCGAGGGTCTCGGCGTCGCAGCCCTCTCCGGAGGTGCCCCGGCCGAACATGCCGGCCCGGTCCCCGAGCACCAGCACGTTCACGTCCGGATCGTCCGTAGTGACCGTGAAGCCGGCAGCGGTGAGCGCCTCTCCGAGCGTCGGGATCTCAAGGCCGAGGTCGCCGGGCAGCGCGACGTGGTTGGGGAAGGAATAGCAGCCGAGGAAGGACTGAGGGTCGTCGGCGTACGGCCCGCTGATCGCGACCCGGCACGGCCGCAGCGGCAGAGTTCCGTCGTTGGCGAGCAGCACGGTGGACCGTTCGGCCAGGAGCCTGGCCAGTGCCCGGTTCTCCGGCGGGTCGAGGTCGACCGGCTCGGGCTTGACGGGTTCCCAGTCGGGGTCGAGCAGGCCGAGCTCGGCCTTCTGCAGCAGGACCCGTTCCGCGGCCCGGTCGATGAGCTCCTCCGGTACGCTTCCTGACCGCACGAGCTCGGTCAGCGGCTCGCCGTAGCAGCGGGCTGTGGGCAGCTCGACGTCGATTCCGGCGGTCAGCGCCAGCGCGCCGGCCGCGCCGCGCGATCCGGCGACGCCGTGCCGGGTCTCCAGGAAAGAGACGGCGTAGTAGTCGGCGACGACCACACCGCTGAAACCGAGCTCACCCCTGAGCAGTTCGGTCAGCAGCCGTTCGTCGGCGGCCACCGGGACGCCGTCCACGTCGGTGTAGCTGTTCATCACCGACCGGGCGCCCCCCTCGCGCAGGGCCCGTACGAAAGGCTCGACCAGCACGTCGGCGAACTCGCGCGGCCCCGAGGCGACGGGGGCCATGTTCCGGCCGCCGCGCGAGGCCGAGTACCCGGCGAAGTGCTTGAGCGTCGCCACGATCCCGGCGCCTTCCAAGCCCTGCACATAGGCGGTGCCGATCGCTCCGACGAGATAGGGATCCTCGCCGATGCACTCCTCGGTCCTGCCCCACCGGTAGTCGCGGACCACGTCGAGCACCGGAGCCAGCCCTTGGTGGACACCGACCCGCCGCATCCCCGCGCCGATGGCGGCGGCCATCCGGCGCACGAGCCCGGGATCGAAGGATGCACCCCAGGCCAGCGGCCCGGGGAAGACCGTGGCCCCGAACGTCATGAACCCGGTCAGGCACTCCTCGTGAGCGACCGCCGGGATCCCGAACCGGCCGGATCCGGTCACCTGCTGCTGGAGCGAGGCGAGCCGCTCCATCCCGGCTTCCGCGGTGATCGGCGCGGTGCCGTACACCCGGGTGAGCTGGCCGAGCCCGTGGGCGACGATGTCGTCGAGGCTGGGCGCGGATTCGCCGGAATCGTCCTCCATCGGCGCGACAGGTGCTCCCGGATTCGAGGGCAACGCCCAGAAGCCGGCGAGTTGCCCCGCCTTCTCCTCCATCGTCATCCGTTTCAGGAGATCGGCGACTCGCACGGACGCGGGCAGGAGGGGGTCACGCCAGAGCTCGGTCAAGGGGTTCTCCTAGGGGGTGTCTCGTCGGTCAGGGCGGATCAGGGAGCGGCGTCTGGTGCCGTGCATCGCAAGGCGGAGGAGGGAGTCGACGCGGAGCGTCGGCGACTGACGACAACGCTGGGGGCACCTCCCGTGCCCGAAGGGCTACGGGGGAGAGGTGCGGGTGCCAGGCGTCGCGAGCCCGGCCTGATCGGCGAGACACCCCCTAGGGACGAGGCGGGGCGGTGGAGAGCCGGACCTTGAGCTCGGTCGAGAGCTCCATCCGGGGGCTGACCAGAGGCTGGTCCTCCAGAAGCTGGAACAGTGTGCGGGCGGCGAGCCGGCCCATCTCCTCCAGTGGCTGGCGCACCGTCGTCAGCGGAGGTGACAGCCAGTCGCACATCGGCAGGTCGTCGAAGCCGACCACGCTGAGGTCCTGCGGGATGCTCAACCCGCCCTGCCGGGCGGCTTCGTAGACTCCCATCGCCTGCTGGTCGCTACCGGCGAAGATGGCGGTCGGCGGCTCGGGGAGGGCGAGCAGTTCCTGGGCGCGCTGGAATCCGCCCTCGTGCTGGAAGTCGCCGAACCGGATCAGGTCGCGGTCCACCTCGACCCCGGCCCGCTCAAGCGCGGCCCGGTACCCGTCGATGCGGGCCTGGCTGCAGAGCATCTCCCTGCGCCCGCCGATCGCGGCGATCCGGCGGTGCCCCAGCTCCAGCAAGTGCTCGGTGGCGGCGAGGCCGCCCGCCCAGTTGGTCGCGCCGATGCTCGGCACACCGTTGCCCGGAAGGTCGATCGGGTCGATGACGACCAGCGCCACCCCGGCCCGTTCGACCTGGGCGCGCTGGGCCTGGGTGACCGAGGCGGTGACGAGGATGACGCCGTCGCTGTGGTGCAGGACCGGCAGTGCGGCCCAGCTCGACGGCGTGGCCTCGCCCGGCGGGACGAGCGACACGACGGTGCCGACGCTCCGCTGGGCGCACTCGGCCTCGACGCCGCGCAGTATCTCCACCGCCCACGCGCTGTCCAGACCGCCGATGATCAAGTCGACCAGCCCCGACCTGCGGGCCCTGCCCTGGCGGCCGGGGGGCAGGTAGTTGTGAGATCGCAGCAGGCTCTCGATCCGTTCGCGTGTCGAGGGTGCGACATCGGAGCGGCCGTTGATCACCTTGGACACGGTGGCCTGGGAGACCCCTGCCTCCGCGGCGATGACGGCCAGGGTCGGACGCTGCTCGCTCAACTTCTCTCCTCTGCGCGGACGCCTTGGGCCGGCGACCAGGTACCGCAAACTTTTCGAAGAGTTTCCGGTCGGTGTGACCTACTTGTCAAGCCCCAAAAGAGCTGCTGAATTTGGATAGTTCGGTGACAGGTCTTGACCGAGAAGCCCCACGTTCCTAGTTTGTGGCAGCGCAGAATTCGAGAGTGTTGCGAAATGTTTTCGAGAACGAACCGACATTCCCCACCCCGGAGGTCCCATGGCCAGCACCCTCCCGAGCCGACGACGCTTCCTGGCGCTCTCGGCCCTGACCGCACTGTCCGTCCCGCTGGCCGCGGCCTGCGGCGGTGACGACTCCGGCGACAGGACGGCAGCCGACGGCAAGGTGACCTTCGCGTGGTGGAACATCGCCACGACGGAACCGGGCAAATCCCTCTTCCCGCAGATCTCCTCGGCGTTCACGGCCGCTCACCCGAACATCACGATCAAGACGACCTCGTTGGAGAACGAGGCGTTCAAGTCCAAGCTGACCGCCACCACTTCTTCCGGCAAGCTCCCCGATGTCTTCCAGACCTGGGGCGGCGGCGTGCTGCAACAGCAGGTCGACGCAGGGCTGGTCGAGGACCTCACCGACGCGTTCGGCTGGTCGTCCGACCTCACCCCGGTGTCGCTTGAGGCCTATCAGTTCGGGGGCCGGACCTACGGGGTGCCCTACGACATCGGCATGGTCGGCTTCTGGTACAACAAGAAGCTCTTCGCCAAGGCCGGGATCACCGCGCCGCCGGCCACCTGGGCCGAGCTCCTCGAAGACGTCCAGAAGCTCAAGGCGGCGGGCGTCACTCCGATCGCCCTCGCGGGCAAGGAGAAATGGCCAGGCCACTACTACTGGGCCTACCTCGCGATGCGCGTCGCGGGCCTCCCCGCCCTGCAACAGGCCGCGACCACCAAGGACTTCACCGGCGCCGGCTTCGTCCAGGCCGGTACCCACCTCAAGGAGCTGGTCGACCTCCAGCCGTTCCAGACGGCCTTCCTCGGCGCCGGCTACTCCACCCCCGGCGGCCAGGCCGCGACCATGGGCAACGGCAAGGCCGCCATGGAGCTGATGGGGCAGTGGGGACCCTCGGTGCAGAAGGACGCGGGCGCCGACCTCGGAGCGGACCTGGGCTTCTTCCCCTTCCCGACGGTCGACGGCGGAGTCGGCCGGGCCACCGAGGTGTTCGGCGGCGGCGGCGGCTTCGCGCTGCGCAAGGGCGCCCCGAAGGAGGCGCTGGACTTCCTGAAGTTCTTCGTTCTGGAGAACCAGTCCAAGCTGCTGGCCTCCAACGGCTACCTCCCGGTGGTCAAGGGCGCGGAGAGCCAGCTCACCGACGCCAACAAGAAGGTGGTGGCCGACAGCCTGGTCAAGGCGACGGGCTTCCAGCTCTTCCTCGACCAGGCCTACCCGCCGGCGGTCGGCCAGGAGGTCAACGACAGCGTCGCCGACCTCATCGCGGGCAAGAAGACGCCCGAGCAGGTCACCGAGTCGATCACCGAGGCTGCGAAGGGTGCCTAGGTCCGTGGCTACCCCGACCAAGGACCCGGCCGAGGATCCGGCCAAAGACCCGGCCAACCCGACCAAAGACCCGACCAAGGGCCCGACCAAGGACCCGGCCGAGGAGCGGACGCAGGACGCCGTGCCCGTGCGCCCGCCCGCCCCGGCCCGGTCGCTCCTGCGCGGGCTGGGAGGCTGGGCGTCGGTCGCCTGGTTCCTCGTCCCCGCTCTGGTCCTCTTCCTCGTCTTCGTCCTCGCCCCGATCGCCGTCGCCGTCCACACCAGCTTCTTCAAGTGGGGCGGGATCGGCTCCATGGACGACTTTGTCGGCTTCGAGAACTACGCCAAGCTGTTCGACGATCAGGTCTTCCTCGGCGATCTGGGGCGCGGACTGTACCTGATCGTCCTGTCGATCACGGTGCAGTTGCCGTTCGCGCTGTTCACCGCGGTCCTGCTCAACCAGAGGCTGCGCGGCCGGGCCGTCTACCGGATGCTGTTCTTCGCGCCGTACATCCTGTCAGAGGTGGTCACGGCGGTCCTCTTCACCATGATCTTCCTCCCCGGCGGCGGCATGGCCGACCATCTCGCCGGCGCCCTCGGCCTGGAGGGGCTGCAGGGCAAGTGGCTCGCCGATCCCTCGACGGCCATGCCGACCCTGTTCGTGGTCATGACCTGGAAGTACTTCGGCTTCCACATGATGCTCTTCCTCGCCGGGCTGCAGAGCATCCCGGGCGAGATCCTCGATGCCGCCTCCATCGACGGCGCCGGCGCCTGGCAGCGCTTCCGGTACGTGACGCTGCCGCTGCTCGGCCCGACCGTCCGGATCAGCGTCTTCCTTTCGATCATCGGGGCCATCCAGCTCTTCGACCTCGTCTGGGTCATGACCGCGGGCGGGCCCAACCACTCCTCCGAGACGATGGCGATCTCGATGTTCCAGTTCGGGTTCAAGCGCTACCAGGTCGGCTACGCCAGTGCGATCAGCGTGGTGTTGTTCCTGATCAGCCTGGTCTTCTCCCTCTTCTACCAGCGTTACGTGCTCCGCCGTGACCTGAGCGGGGCCATCACCACGGGAGGTGGCCGATGAACGCCCGCAGGACGGCACGTGGCCTGTCGCTGCACGCCGTGGTCTGGCTGATCGGCGCGTTCGTCGTCGTGCCGCTGATCTACGCGGTGATCTCCGGGTTCAAGAGCACCGGCGAGCTGACGACCAATCCGTTCGGACTGCCGGAGCACTGGAAGACCGGCAACTACACCGGCATTCTCGGCGACGGAATGTTCTGGCGGCAGATCGCCAACAGCGCGGGTATCGCGATCGGCACGACATGCTGCACGGTGGCGGCCTCCGCAATGGCGGCGTTCGTGCTGGCCCGCTACGCGTTCCGGGGCAGGGAGCTGTTCTACACGCTGTTCACGATCGGGCTGATGTTCCCGTTCGCGGTGGCCGTCCTGCCGCTGTTCCTGCTGCTGCGCAACTTCGACCTGCTCGACAACCCGCTCGGAGTGATCCTCCCGCAGGCCGCCTTCGGGCTCCCTATGACGATCATCATTCTGCGCGGCTTCTTCCGGACCATCCCGGCGGAGGTGGAGGAGGCGGCCATCATGGACGGCTGCGGCAAGTTCCGCTTCTTCTGGAGGGTTCTGCTGCCGATGGCGCGGCCGGCACTCGGCACGGTCTCGGTGCTGGCGATCGTCGCGAGCTGGAACAACTTCTTCCTGCCGCTGCTGGTGTTCAACGACCCGAAATGGCAGACGATCCCCGTCGGCGTCCAGCAGTTCCAGGGCCAGTACTCGACCGACTACGCGCTCGTCCTCGCCTACATCGTGCTCGCGATGGTCCCCGCCCTTGCCTTCTATGCCGTCGCCGAGCGGCAGTTGATCGGCGGCCTCACCGCGGGCGCCACCAAGGGCTGACCGTTCCGCGTGACCTCCACCCCCGAGGAGACGTTGTGAAACGCCTGACCGCACTGACAGTCGCACTGATGTTCGCGTTACCCCCACAGGCCGTGGCCGCGCCCGAGCGCCCCGCCATCGACTTCGGCGCCGAGCTCCAGCCCATCGACGGATTCGGCTTCTCGATGGCCTTCCAGCGGGCCGACCTGTTGCACGGCGCGCGCGGCCTCAGCCCGGCCAAGCAGCGCGAGGTGCTCGACCTGCTGCTCAGCAAGGACAAGGGCGCGGGCCTTTCGATCCTGCGCCTGGGCATCGGATCGTCGACCGACCGGGTCTACGACCATATGCCGACGATCCTGCCGGCCGATCCCGGCGGGCCGGACGCCACGCCGACGTACGTCTGGGACGGCTGGGACGGCGGCCAGGTCTGGCTCGCCAAGGAGGCCAAGGCCTACGGCGTCAAACGGTTCTTCGCCGACGCCTGGAGCGCCCCGGCCTTCATGAAGACCAACGGAAGCGAGAACGACGGCGGCGAGCTCCTGCCCGAATGGCGTCAGGCCTACGCGAACTACCTCGTCCAGTACGCGAAGTTCTACCGGCAGGAAGGCATCAGGATCACCGACCTGGGGTTCACCAACGAACCCGACTGGACGGCGACCTACGCCTCGATGCGGTTCACCCCGCAGCAGGCCGTCGACTTCCTCAAGGTGCTCGGGCCGACCGTTCGCGCGTCCGGATTGAAGACCGGGGTGGTCTGCTGCGACGCCGCGGGCTGGGACCGGCAGGTCGCCTACACCGAGGCCATCGAGGCGGACCCCGCGGCCGACAAGGCCGTACGGACCATCACCGGCCACCGCTACAGCGGTCCGACCGACGTCCCGCAGCCGACCGACAAGCGCGTGTGGATGTCCGAATGGTCGCCGGACGGCACCACCTGGAACGAGAACTGGGACGACGGCAGCGGCTACGACGGTCTCACCGTCGCGGCCGACATCCAGAACACCCTGACCGTCGGCAACGCCAATGCCTATGTCTACTGGACCGGCGCGTCCCTCGGCGCGACCCGAGGGCTCATCCAACTCGCCAACCCCGGTGACGAATACCGGGTGTCCAAGCGGTACTGGGCGCTGGCCGCCTTCAGCCGGTTCATCCGCCCCGGCGCCGTCCGCGTGCCGGCCACGAACGCCGACCCGGCACTGCAGACCACCGCCTTCCGCAACACCGACGGCAGCCGCGTGATCGAAATCCTCAACACCGCGACCACCGAAAAGTCCGCCGAGTTCTCTCTTCGCGGCGGGCAGGACCGGCACCCCGACGGCTACGTCACCGACGAGACCCGCTCGATCACCCCGGCCGACATCGTCTCCACGCACGGCACGACCCTCACGGCGAAGCTCGCCCCGCGCGCGCTCACCACGATCGTCCTCGACTGAACCGCCCACCACCCGAGGAGACCGTCATGCCCCTGCCCCGGATTCTCATCGCATCCCGGATTCTCACCGCCCTGTCCGCCGCCGCCTGCCTCACGGCCGGTCTCGCCGCTGCGCCCGCAGCCGCCGAGCCCCGCCCCAAGACGCTCGGCGAACTGGCCGAGAAGCACCACAAGTACTTCGGCTCCGCCACCGACAACCCCGAGTTCACCGACGCCGCCTATCTGAAGCTCCTCGGCAGCGAATTCGGGCAGACCACCCCCGGCAACGCCATGAAGTGGTACGCCACCGAGCCCGAGCGCGGCGTCTTCGACTTCACCGCCGCCGACGAGGTCGTCGCGTTCGCCAAGGCCCACCACCAGAAGGTCCGCGGCCACACCCTCATCTGGCACAACCAGCTCCCCGCCTGGCTCACCGAGGGCACCTGGACCGCCGACGAGCTGCGCGCCATCCTCAAGAACCACATACAGACGGTGGTCCGGCACTTCAAGGGCCAAGTGATCCACTGGGACGTAGTCAACGAGGCCTTCAACGAGGACGGCACCTACCGCGAGACGCTCTTCTACAAGACGCTCGGCCCCGGCTACATCGCCGACGCCCTGCGCTGGGCCCACGAGGCCGACCGGCACGCCAAGCTGTACCTCAACGACTACAACGTCGACGGGATCGGCCCCAAGAGCGACGCGTACTACACCCTGATCAAGCAGTTGAAGGCCGACGGCGTCCCGGTGGAGGGCTTCGGCATCCAGGGGCATCTGGCGCTCCAGTACGGCTTCCCCGCCGACGTCCAGCAGAACATGCAGCGCTTCGCCGACCTCGGGGTCGAGGTCGCGATCACCGAGCTCGACATCCGGATGATCCTCCCCGCGACCCCTTCGATGCTCGCCACCCAGGCAACCTGGTACGCCGACTACGTCAAGGCCTGCCTGGCGGTCGAGAAATGCGTCGGCATCACCATCTGGGACTACACGGACAAGTACTCGTGGATCCCCTCCGTCTTCCCCGGTGAGGGCGCGGCGCTGCCCTACGACGAGAACCTGCTGCCCAAGCCCGCCTATCACTCGATCAAGGAGGTGCTGGGCGGATGATAAGAACGGCGATCGTCGGAACGGGCGGGATCGCCGGCATCTGCCACGTACCCGCCCTCCGGGCGCAGGCGCACCGGGCCGTGATCGTGGCAGCCGTCGATGTGGACGCCGCGCGCGCCGAGGCGTTCGCGGCCGAACACGGCATTCCCGCGGTCTACACCGACCTGCACACGATGCTCCAGGAGCAGCGTCCGGACCTCGTGCACCTGTGCACGCCGCCGTTCCTGCACGCCGAACAGGCCGTGGCCTGCCTGGAGTCGGAGGCCTGGGTGTGGTGTGAGAAGCCGGTGGTGCTGTCGCTGGCCGAACTTGACCGGATCCGCGCCGCCGAAGGGCCCGCCGTCGCGGGCGCGGTGTTCCAGCACAGGTACGGCACGGGGGCCCGGTACCTGCGCGACCGGATCGCGGCGGGGACGCTGGGCCGTCCGCTGGTCGCGCAGTGCGTCACGGCGTGGTTCCGCGACGACGCCTACTACGACGTGCCCTGGCGCGGCACATGGGAGAGCGAGGGCGGTGGCCCGACGCTGGGCCACGGCATCCACCAGATGGACCTGATGCTCGCGGTGCTCGGCGAATGGGCCGAGGTACGCGCGATGGCCGGCCGCCTGGAGCGCGACGTCCAGACCGAGGACGTGTCCGCGGCCCTGGTCCGGTTCGAGAACGGAGCCATCGCGACGGTCGTCAACAGCGTCCTTTCCCCACGCGAGGAGAGCTACCTGCGGTTCGATCTCACCGACGCCACGGTCGAGCTGCGGCATCTGTACGGCTACTCCAACGCCGACTGGACGTTCACCACCAGGTCGGCCGGCGTGAAGTGGGAGCCGCCAGGCGACCTGCCCAGCTCGCACACTGCCCAGCTCGGGGCCTTCCTGGACGGCTACGAGGCAGGAATCCGGCCCGACCTCGGCAGGTCCACCATGGAACTGGTGACCGCCTTGTACAAGGCCGCGATCACCGGCCTGCCGGTCCGGCGCGGAGAGATCGACGCGGCCGACCCGTTCTACGGCTCGCTCAACGGGGGGCGCCCGGAGGTGTTCCGATGACGTTCGAACTCCTCGAGAACAAGGACTCGCTGATCGTCCGAACGCGCGGCGTCGACCTCTTCCGCTATGTGCACCGGCCGGTCACGGTCCCCTTCGAGGCACCGAAGCCCTACCTGCATCCGGTGCGCACGCTCGCCGGCGACGTGGTCACCGGGTACCGGCCGCACGACCACCGCTGGCACAAGGGCGTCCAGATCACGGCGTCGTGGCTGTCGGGGCAGAACTTCTGGGGCGGCGGCACCTACCTGCGCGGCCAGGGCTACGTGGACCTGCCGAACCTCGGCACGATGCGCAGCCTCACCGTATCCGCCGAAACGGGCCGCGGCCGCGCCGTGATCACCGAGGACCTGGCCTGGCACACGATGGCAGGGGAGCACTGGATCGACGAGCGCCGCACGCTGACCGCCCACGACGTCGAGGCAGACTCCTGGACCCTGGACGTCACCACCGCGCTGACCAACGTCCACGACACCGATCTGATCTTCGGCAGTCCCGGCACTCAGGGCAGGGAACTCGCCGGATACACCGGTCTGTTCTGGCGCGGCCCGCGCGACTTCACCGGCGGCGACGTGATCGGCCCCGCGATGGGCGAGCAGGGCGACTGGCTGGCCTTCATCGGCACGCACGACGAGGTCGACCGCTCCTCCACGCTGCTGTTCCTGGACGATCCGGACGCCCCCTGCCACTGGTTCGTCCGCAGCGAGCCCATCCCCGCCGTCAACCCGTCTCTGGCGTTCGACAAGGAACTGCCGCTGGCCCCGGGCGACACCCTCTCGCGCCGCTACCGGATCGTCGTGGCCGACGGCGCATGGACCCCCGGGCGCCTGTCCCGCCATATCGCGGAACACCCGTGGTGACCCGGCTCCCCGGCGGCGTGGGGATCTCCGGGTTGACCGTGTACGACTGGGAGGCCGCCGACGGCCTGTGCGGCGGCACACCCCACATGCACCTCGTCTGCTCCGAAGCCTACGTCGTCATCGACGGCTCGGGCAGCGTCCAGACCCTCACCACCTGCGGCTTCGCCGACACCCCGCTGCACCCCGGCGACGTCGTCCGGTTCACCCCCGGCACGATCCACCGCCTCGTCAACGACGGCGGCCTGCGCCTCGTGGTGCTCATGCAGAACAGCGGACTCCCCGAGGCCGGCGACGCCGTCTTCACCTTCCCCGCTCCCGTGCTGGCCGATCCCCACGCCTACCAGGCGGCGGCAGCCCTGACCGGCGACCAGGCCGCGGCAGCGCGCCGCCGCCGCGACCTGGCACTCGAGGGTTTCCTGGCCCTGCGCGAAGGCGGGCTGCGGGAGTTCCACATAGCAGCCAGCACCAACTCTTCGGCATGTGCGGCCGCCTTCACTCCTACCCGTCCCTACCCGTCCCCGACCCCGACGCGGCCGCTTCGCGGTTCGTCGAGGTCACCTCACCTCCGACCCCCAAAGGAGCTCTTCTGATGCGGTTTCGCCATCCACCCCTGGTCCTGAGTCTCGTACTCGCGGTCTTATCGTCCTTGCTGCTCGGGGCCACTCTCCTCAGTGCCCCGCCCGCCGCCGCGGCGACCGTCGACCCCAACGCCTCCTATGTGCTGGTCAACCGCAACAGCGGCAAGGCCCTGGACGTCTACAACCTGGCGACCAACGACGGCGCGCGCATCACCCAGTGGACCAGGAACGATCAGAACCAGCAGCTGTGGCAGTTCGTCGACGCCGGCGGCGGTTACTACCGCATCAAGTCCCGCCACTCCGGCAAGGTGCTGGACGTCCAGAACGCGTCCACCGCCAACGGCGGCCCGATCGTCCAGTGGACCGACCTGAACGCCACCAACCAGCAGTGGCGGCTGGCCGACAGCTCGGGTGGCTACGTGAGGCTGATCGCCCGCCACAGCAACAAGGCCCTCGAAGTACAGGGCGGCTCCACCGCCGACAACGCGAACATCGTCCAGTACGACGACTGGGGTGGCAACAACCAGCAGTGGCAACTCGTCCAGGTCGGCGCCGGCAACCCCGGCACGTGCAGTCTTCCGTCGTCCTACCGCTGGACATCGACGGGCGCGCTGGCGCAGCCCAAGTCGGGGTGGGTCTCCCTCAAGGACTTCACCGTCGTCCCCTACAACGGCAGGCAGCTCGTCTACGCGACGACGCACGACACCGGGACGAGTTGGGGTTCGATGAACTTCGGCCTGTTCACCAACTGGTCGGAGATGGCCTCGGCCGGCCAGAACACGATGTCGACATCCACCGTCGCGCCCACGCTCTTCTACTTCGCGCCGAAGAACATCTGGGTGCTCGCCTACCAGTGGGGTAGGACCGCCTTCTCCTACCGGACGTCGAGCGACCCCACCAACCCGAACGGCTGGTCATCGGAGCAGGTGCTCTTCTCCGGAAGCATCGGCGACTCCGGAACAGGACCCATCGACCAGACGCTCATCGCTGACGGGACGAACATGTACCTGTTCTTCGCCGGTGACAACGGCAAGATCTACCGGGCCAGTATGCCGATCGGGAACTTCCCGGGCAGTTTCGGCTCGACCTCGACAGTGATCATGAGCGACACGAGGAACAACCTGTTCGAAGCCCCGCAGGTCTACAAGCTCAAGGGCCAGGACCGCTACCTCATGATCGTCGAGGCGATCGGCTCGCAGGGCCGCTACTTCCGCTCGTTCACGGCCACCAGTCTGAACGGCTCGTGGACGCCCCAGGCCGCGACCGAGAGCAACCCCTTCGCCGGCAAGGCCAACAGCGGCGCCACCTGGACCAACGACATCAGCCACGGCGAACTGATCCGCACCAGCGCCGATCAGACCATGACCGTCGATCCCTGCAATCTGCAGTTGCTCTACCAGGGACGCAGCCCCAACTCCGGTGGCGACTACGGCCTCCTGCCCTACCGGCCGGGTCTGCTGACACTGCAGCGCTGACGGCGCGACACGGGTCCGGCTCCGGTGTGGAGCCGGCGTGGCGGGCTCGGCGGAAGGCCGAGCCCGCCCGGGTCACGCGAAGAAAGCGTTCCGGGGTCACACTGCCGATCACCGCGGACATCACCCCAGGCGGACCCCGGTGCGGCACCCTTTCTGATGCCGTCAGCTCGCCCCGGCAGGCCGTCGCTTCGCACCATCCGACCGGCAACAGGAACCCGCCAGGACGCACGGCCCCGCAGTGAAGCACGATGACAGCCGCCGAATGCGCGGTCTCCCAACCCGGCGTCCCTCGCGCGGCGCCTATCAGGCCGGTTTGTGGCAGCGGGGAGAGCAGTACGTTGCCGAGGCAGGATGCTCAACCCCGGCCGTCCATGACGTTCCGCACTCCGAGCAGATCGACGTGACGTCGGTCCGCGACCACGACCAGCCGTAACCGAAGAACCCCGTCCCTGCCCATACCGCCACCATACGGACAGTCAGCCCTGCTCCGCGTACGGGTCGGTGATCTCTCGCAGCCGCGTGAGGATGTCCCGCAGTTGCTCCATGCGCCGTTTGCCCAGGTGGGCGGTCCATTCGGCTTCGACTTCAGCCACAGCCCGGTTGCCGATGGGAATCAGGGAGCGGCCGTACTCGGTCAGGCGGATCAGGCGGGCGCGGGCGTCAGTGGGGTCGGGGGTGCGTTCCACGTACCCGGCCCCTTCGAGCTGGTCGACAAGGTAGCCGGCGGTCTGCTTGGTCACCTGGGCGGATTCGGCGAGTTCGCTGAGCCGGGAGCCGTCCTCGTCGATCCGCTGCAGGAGTTTCGCCTGGGCCAGGGTGATGTCGTGGTGGCCGGCGGCGGCCACAGCGTCGAAGGCTCGGTTCTCCATGGCTCGGTACGAAATGAAGAGCAAGACTCCGATGTTGAGGTCTGCCACGTGACTCTCACTCCCCTCTCGCTTCCCGTTCTCACGGCTTGACGATAGTCAGAGACTCTGAGTAATTTAGACAGAGAGCCTGACTAATGCCTGTTCGGGCCACCGTACCAAGCCGAGGGGAAACGGCCATGGATGGGGCGGAGATGTGGCAGGTCATCGATGACGAGCGGGCCTCTCTGGCCGACGTGTTCGCTTCACTGACCGACGAACAGTGGGCCCACCCGTCGCTCTGTGCGGGGTGGACGGTCCGCGACGTGGCGGCCCACTTGAGCATCGGGCCACGTACGGGGCTCGGCACGGTCCTCGTCGAAATGGTCCGGGCACGCGGGGGCTTCGACCGCATGGTCGACAACACCGCCCGGCGCAAGGCAGCGCGCCCGAGGACCGAACTCGTCGCGGAACTGCGCGCGGCGTGCGGTTCGCGGCACTTGGCGCCGGGTCAGCAGCTGGCCGACGCGATGATGGATGTGCTGGTGCACGGTCAGGACATCGCCCTGCCGCTCGGCCTCAACCGTCCGATGCCGCTCGAGGCCGCCCGGGCCTCCACCGAGCACACCTGGCGGCGAGGCTTTCCTTTCCATGCCCAGAAGCGGCTGCGTGGGCTGCGGCTGGCCGCCACCGACGTCGACTGGTCGGCCGGGGCGGGCTTGGAGGTCAAGGGGCCGATCGCCGCGCTGCTCCTCCTGGTCTCCGGTCGCCACGCCGCCGCGATGCCTCGGCTCGCCGGGCCGGGGGTGGCCGTGCTCAGCCCCGCCGCTCCGGCCGGACCGGGGGCAGCGGGCGGACAGCCACCGGGCGGGTCGCAGCACTGAGGAACACAACGGGGAACAGGCGGGGGTGAGCATGCCGTGGCGAGGAATCGGTACGTAGGTGAGATCCGCATCAGCAAGCGGACCGTGCAGATCGGATATGAGGTCTATCCGCTGGCGAACATCTCCCGAGTGCGGTCCGTGGAGTTGATCCCGGGCGGCAAGCGGGCCACGTACTACCCACTGCGGGAGATCGCGATTCTGGCGCTGCTGGCTATCCCGGTCGCCGCTGCTTTCAACGCGGTGCTGCCGGAGGCGGCTCTCACGCCGGACGACGAGGAGCGGGTGCGTCAGATCGCCACTGGCGTCGCTGTGGTGGCCGGGGGACGGCTGGCCTATCTGTTCTGCCTGCTGTTTTACCGCATAGTGCTCAGGCCGCGCCGTTACATGCTGGTCATCGAGACGGCGGGCACCCAGTACACGGCGATGTCCGGCACAGCGTACGACGAGATCGAGCGGATCAAGGGCGAGATCGTCGACGCCATCGAGAACCCGCCGCAGCAGGAGCGGATCGTGCAAGTCCGGGGCGACCTGGTGATGGGCGACAAGATCGGCCGGGACAAGTACCAGCAGTCCGGCAGCGGTAACCACATCAACGCCGGGCGATAGGCCCCGGCACGGCAGAAAGGACGGTCCGATGTCGGACCTCGTATCCGGAGACAAGGTCGGCGGCAGCAAGTACGTCCAGAGCGGCGACCGCAACACTTTCACGGTGAACAACTCAGCCGGCGTCGACCGAGCCGAGCTGGACGCCGCGGTCGCCGAGCTGCGTGCGTTCATCGCTCAGCTGAGCCGGGACGGGGCGATCGCCGCCGACGGCAGCGTCACCGACCCCGGCGCCGTGGTTGCCGCTGTTGAATCCCAGCCGGGCCGGCTGCGGGCGCTGAGCAGCGCGATCGCGGGCGGCGCAACAGCTTCCGTCCTGGCGGCGGTCCAGGGCGGCGTGGCCACCCTGATCACCGCTCTCGTCGGGCAGGCATGAGCCGGGCGCAGCACTCGATGTGGTGTGCCCGGCACCGAGATCCTTTCGCTGCTGCCCGTGGTGGTGCCGCCCACCGCCGTGCCCGTGCCCGTGGCCGAACGCCGGCGGACTGGATGACGAGATCGTCGACCGAGCACCGAGCCGGTGCCGGCGAGACCCGCCCCCGAGTCACCCGAGCCGATTCCACGCGGCGAATCATGCGTGCTGCCGCCGTCTTCGGCGCCACGCCGGCGAGTGCCTTCTGTGGGTTGACGGTCCCAGCGCACGCAGAGCCGGTTCCCGACAACGCCTTCTACACGATCAGGCCTGAGCACAGCGACAAGTGTCTCGACGTCGCGTACCTCAGCAAGGCCCACGGCGGGGACGTGGTCCGGGGCGGCTGCTGGAACGGCCCCAACCAGCGATGGTGCTTCGCATCGGCCACGCAATAGCAGGAGCGTGGGGCTGGCCTGGGCGCCCAGCCGTCCAGCCGAGCCCTCATCCGCAGCGCCGAGCGCTGTACGCGGCACGCTGCCCAGGCCGGCAATGTGCGGCTCACCGAGCCTTGTCCGCTGCCGCCTGCAGGTCTGGGGCACAGGCGGAAGCTCGGCCCCTCGAAACGGCCAAGGTCGGCGCCTGCCTTTGTCATGCATGGCGGCAGCGGTGTGACGGCCTGGCGGAGATTGAAGTTCGTTGTGGGCATGGCAGTCGGATGTTGTGTCGCCAGGATCTGTTGGGTGTCTGCTGATCTTGTGCCTGATGACCTGTGGGGAACGTGTGGCCCCGCTGTTGCCTGCCCGTCCGCCTCGGCGGCATCGGTATCCCGGGCGGTTGCCGGCGGATGACCGGGCTGCGTTGCGGGGCATCGTCTACGTGCTGTGCAAGAGCGTGAGCTGGCGGGACGTTCCGGCTGAACAGGTTGGCTGCAGCGGTGCGATGGCCTGGCGGCCTCTGCGGGACTGGACCGAGGCCGGTGTCCGGCCACAGCTGCACGAGGTATTGCTGACCGAGCTGAGGGCCGCGGGTTTGCTGGACATGAACGACGTGGCAGTCGACGGCTCCCATGTCAGGGCCCTCAAGGGGGGCTCACACCGGACCTTCGCCGGTCGACCGCGCGCGTCCGGGCAGCAAGCACCACCTGATCACCGATCGGCACGGCAACCCTTGGCCGTCTCGCTGACCAGCGGAACCGTCACGACGTCACTCAGCTGATGCCGCTGCTGGACGCGATACCAGTGGACCCGGAGCCCTCGCTTCCCCCTTCTGGCCTGGGCTTTTTCGGCAGAGTGCAAAGCTCTCGTCAGCAATGCTCACGTCAGCGATGCTCGTTCTCAAAGCGGCGCACGTGGTGTGCCCCGGACGCACCGTCGTCCGCTACGGGAAGGAATCTCATGTTGGGACCCTTGAAGCTCAAGCTCCTGGGTGCTGCTACGGCAGCCAGCACCCTGGCCATCGGAATCGCGGCCTCACCCGCGCAGGCTGTCGAGACGACCTGGTGCGAGAATCTGACGATCGGCGGCGAGACGGCTGCACGTGGTTGCTTCAAGGACTACGGGGACCACGTATATGCCGGCGACTACCGGGCTGACGGCTGGCGAGCGGTCACCGAGTGGAAGACCAACTACGGTCGCACCGGCGAGTGTCACGACGACAGGGGCGCCACCGACACCCTGGTCGACTGCAACTACGACATGGCCGAGTCCGGGTCCATCACCTTCCGAATCGTGGTGCGTAACGGTGCGGACGGCACCAACCAGTACCAAACCGGTTGGCACAGGTGGGTGCCGATCGGCTAGGACTTTCCGGTGCGGGTGCCGGCTCTCCTGCCAGTTCGGCTTCACGCTTCGTCCGATGATTGTGCTTAATCGCCTGGGCCGAACTGTCGGCCACCTCCTGCAGTTTCGGCACGTTCAGCAGGCGGCGGGCCAGGGCCCACACCCAGCTCCTGCCGCTGCTGGATGCCGTCCCGCAGATTCGGGGACTGCGGGGCCGCCCCCGCCGCAGGCCCTGGCGCCTGTATGCCGACCGGGGCTACGACTTCGACAGGTACCGCCGCCTGCTGTTGAGGCGTGGCATCAAGCCGTTGATAGCACGACGCGGCGTCGCCCACGGTTCCGGACTGGGCAAGGTGCGCTGGGTGGTCGAGCGTGCCTTCGCCTGGCTGCACCAGTTCAAACGGCTCCGCACCCGATACGAACGACGCGCCGATCTCCACCAGGGCCTGCTCGAACTGGCCTGCAGCCTCATATGCCTGCGCCGCCTAGTGCCTCATCCTGAAATGATCAGTTGGCTGTCCGTGCTGATTCCGGCGGCACCGGAACTCACGAATGTCGAGATCAGCACGCGCTCGCTGGTCCCGAACGCACCGACATCTGGCCCCGGAACTCCGGAAATGAGCATGTGTTTCACGTACGGCGGGCATTGAGAACGGCCAGCGCGGCTGCGGCGCAGATGGTCATGGTGGTGCCCATGGCGACTGCGGTGACCTGGCCGGGCAGGCTCATGGCGGAGGCGGCGAGGCCGCCGACGAGGAATTGGAGCAGTCCTTGCAGGGAGGAGGCGGCTCCGGCGGCGGAGCCGTGGCCGCTCAGTGCCAGGGATGTGGCGTTGGCCAGCACGATGCCGAGCATGGACACCACCAGGAAAAGGCAGGTCAGCAGCAGCGGTAGCGGGAGGCCTAGCACGGCGCAGGTCAGGACGCCGGCGGAGCCGAGGGTTGCCACGGTCAGACTGACGCGCAGCAGGGTGTGCTCGTCGGCGGCGCGGCCGACGAGCCAGCCGCTGACCTGCCCGAGCAGCACGATGCCCAGACCGTTGAGGCCGAAGACGAGGCTGAACTGCTGGGCCGTGAGCCCGTAGGCGTCTTGCAGGACGAACGACGATCCGGAGATGTAAGCGAACACGGCGGCGAACATCAGTGCCGCGGCGAGCACGTACCGCAGGTAATGGAGGTCGGTGACCAGTGTCCGGAAGGTCCGCAGCGTCGCGCGCAGGTGGGCCGGCGCCCGCTTGGCGTCCGGCAGCGACTCGGGCAGCGCGAAGACGACCGCAAGCAGCAGGACGGCGCCGACGGCGGCGAGCACCAGGAACACCGCGCGCCAGGTGGTGAGCGCCAGCAGTTGGCCGCCGATGACGGGCGCCACGACCGGGGCGACGCCGTTGACGACCATGAGGGTGGAGAAGAACCGGGTCATGGCGGTGCCAGAGAACAGGTCCCGCACGATGGCCCGCGCCAGGACCGTGCCCGCGGCCGCACCCAGCGACTGCAGTATCCGGCCGGCGATCAGGTAGCCGACGGTGGGCGCCAGCGCGCACCACAGCGACCCCGCCAGGTACAGCGCCATACCGGCAAGCAGCGGGCGGCGCCGGCCCCATGCGTCCGACAGTGGACCGACGATTACTTGGAAGAGGGCCAGGCCGACGACGAACGCCGTGAGGGTCATCTGAACCAGCGGCGCGCTGGTGTGCAGCTGGTGGGCCATGCTCGGCATGGCGGGTAGGTACATGTCGATCGTGAGCGCACCGAAGGCGCTCAGTGAGCCGAGCAGCAGGGCCAGCCGCGCCCGGCGCCCCAGGTTCACCGGCTTCGGGACGTCGGTGCTCTCCGCCGTGGCGACCGTCTGCCGATCTTGCGCATCACCATGAGTTATGGACATATAATTATGGTGACATAACTCGGTAGGGTGGTGCCATGCCCCGCGACACAAAAGACGCCGTCGGCACGGACGCCGGTGGCCCGCTCGCCGACCTCGCCGACCTGATCCTCAACGTCGGCCGGCTGGTGCGTGCCCGGACTCCGGAAGGTCCGCAGGTGGTGACGCTGACCGAAACCGAGCGGCAGGTGATGCGGGTCGTCGACCTGTACCCCGGGGCCGCGCCGAGCGAGATCGCCCGTCGCACCCGGCTGCAGCGCACCAACGTCAGCACGGCGCTGCGCAGCCTCGAGGCCAAGGGGATGGTTTCCCGCGCCGCCACCAACGGCCGCGGCATCGCCGTGCGCCCGACCGAGCGCGCGGCGGCCAACCTCCGGGTGCTGCGCGCGGCCTGGGCACAGGAGCTCGCCGTTATTCTGGGCGACGACCTCGACACGGTCCGGAAATGCACCCACCTGCTCAGCCACCTGGAACAGCGGCTCACCGCCGACGACCAAGGCGGTCCATGACCACACGAGACCCACTGGGTCGTCGAGCGGGCCTGGCTCCACCAGTTCAGACGACTGTGGCTCATTCTGAAACCATCAGTTAGTCGGGTGTCGCCAGGGTTTTCCGGTCTGGTTGGGGGACGATTGCTACGGGGCAGTGGCTGTGGTGGAGCAGGGTGTGTGTGATCAGGCCGGGGTGGGGTCCGGGGTGGCTGTGCCGTCGATGGGTTCCGATGATCAGGAGGTCGGCTGCTGTCGATCGGGTGATCAGCGTGTGGCGTGCTGAGCCTTCGATGAGTGTGTGGTGCACGGTCAGGTCCGGGTACTGGTCCGTGATGCTGTTGAGTGTGTGGTGGAGGAGGGCTGTTGCTTGTTCCTGTGGGGTCTGGGCGGGTTTGCGGGTGAGTAGTGGGTGCGCTGTGGGTCGGTGTGCGGGGGGATGCCAGGCCTGTATGGCCTCCAGCTCGCACCCGCGTGCTGCGGCTTCGCGGAAGGCGAAGCGGACTGCTGCTGGGGCCGTGTCGCTTCCGATGCCCAGGACGATGCGGTTGTTGCGGGTTTCCCTGTTCTGGGGCCGGCCGCGTATGACGGCGACGGGACACGGCGCCCGGGCGGCGAGGGAGAGACTGACCGATCCCAGAAGGAGTTCGCGGATCGGGCCCTTGCCGCGGGCGCCGGTTACCAGGACGGTGGCGTGGTGTGCCTCGCGCAGCAGCGCCGAGACGGGGTCTTCCGGCACGACGCCGGTGCTGATCTCCAGTGGCGCCCGTCGCCGGGCATGCTGGGCTGCGGCCGCCACGACGCCCTCGGCGAGTGCGTGTTCGGTCACCAGGTCCGGGTCGATTCGTGGTGTGTCCGTGAGGGCTGCGCCCTCGTACCGCTCCCACAGTGAGGCGTGGACGATCCGCAGCGGCAGTCCGTGGCGGACCGCCTCGTCCACGGCCCAGTCGACGGCGTGGAGGCTGGGCTCCGAGCCGTCGACCCCCACGACCACAGGCAGAACCATGATTCCCACCGCCTTCGACCCGTTGGGTGCTCCCTCATTCTCCCGCCGGTTCGGCGTGTCGCCGGCATCGGCCGGGGCGGCGTCGCGGGCCGTCTGCGGGCGGTTCGGCGCAATGGCGCGGCCGCGCCGGGCAGCGGGCAGCCGGCGGACGACACGGCCCCGGCGCGGTGGGGGCGTCGCGGTGCAGCGTCGCCCTGCCCTGTCGCCCTGCCACCGGAGGCCGGTTCCGGGATGCGGCCTGCGGTTCCGTCCGGGGGGAAGGCGGTCAGGGCGGCGGTGTCCTGCGGGTCCACGACCCGCAGGGCGTCCCGGGACGTGGCAGGCGCGGTGATGTCGGTCTTCTGCGGGTGCGGCGCTTCGTGGCGCAGCAGGACGGGGCAGCGGGGTGATGTTCCGATGCCCGCCGCTCCGTCCACCGACGGCTGCTCCGTGCCCGCCTCTCCCGCGGCCACGGGCCGGGGGAGGGGCTCCGCCCGGTGACGGGGCTGTCGAAGGACATCGCGGCCGCTGTTGCCGCCGACCGCATCCTGGCGCCGACACCGCGCACCGAATGGAAGAGCACTGCCGCAGCGGCCGGTACGAGCAGCGACCCCGCCGGGGGCGTCGCGGCCCGGCCGGCTGCATTCCGCCCCCACGGTGCAGGGCCTGCGCTTCGCCGCGGTCGTGCCGGGAAGGCGGCCATGACCGACGACCCGGGTCCTGCGGGCAGGCCCGTCCTGGCACCCTGCACCGGCTCATCGCGGCTCATCGCGGCTCACCGTAGGACACTGCCGTCCCGCCTGGCCGCTGCCGGACCCGGCTGGTGTCCGAGAGGGGACTGCGGGCCGTTTTCGGTGCGGTTTGCGTGGGCCGTGTGTGGGGTGGGCGCGCTCCGGGCCGATCAGGGCCTGGTTCCCGACGCTCAAGGGACGAAGGAGCGCAGAATGGGTGCAGGTACGTGTTGCCTGGAGGGCCTGTGCTGTGGAACTCACCGACTGGCTGCTGACCCCGAGCGAACGCGGCAACAGCGCGACCCGTCTGGACAGCCGCCGACCGGACCGAGCGGCGTGGTCGCAGGGAAACCTGGTGCGGCCCCTGATCCACGGTGCGACGTATTTCCGAGAACTCCTCAGCGCGATCCGCGCGCAGCGGGCCGGGGACCTGCTCCTGTTCACCGACTGGCGGGGCGACCCCGACGAGCGCCTCGCCGGTCCCGGCAGCGAGATCGGTACCGTCCTGTGCGAGGCGGCCGAGCGCGGTGTGATCGTCAAAGGGCTGGTCTGGCGCTCCCATCTGGACCGCTTCCAGTTCAGTGAGGCCGAGAACCGCCACCTCGGCGAGGAGATCGAAGCAGCGGGCGGCGAGTGCCTGCTCGACATGCGGGTGCGCCCCGGCGGCTCGCACCACCAGAAGTTCGTCGTGCTCCGGCACGGTGACCGCCCCGAGCTCGACATCGCGTTCGCCGGCTGCACCGATCTGTGCCACAACCGCCACGACGACGCAGCGCACCGTGGCGACCCGCAGTCACAGCCCATCGCCGCCGCGTACGGACAGCACCCACCGTGGCACGACATCCAGCTCGCGATACGAGGACCGGCTGTCGGCGACATCGAGGCCGGGTTCCGCGAACGCTGGGACGACCCGGCGCCGCTCAGCCGCAGCCCGCTCGTGCGCCTGCGAGAGCTCGCACACCACGAGGACACGCGCGCGGACCCGCTGCCGCCCCAGGCGCCCGACCCGAAGCCCTGCGGTACACACACCGTCCAGGTCCTGCGCACCTACCCCAACCGGCTGCTGCGCGGCTACGACTTCGCCCCCGACGGCGAGCGCAGTATCGCGCACGGCTACCGCAAGGCGCTGCGGCGGGCCCGGGCGCTGATCTACCTGGAAGACCAGTACTTGTGGTCTGCGCACGTGATGGAATGCTTCGCCGAGGCGCTGACCGCCAACCCCGGCCTGCGTCTGATCGCGGTCATCCCTTCCGTCCCCGAACAGGACGGCCGCCTCACGCTGCCGATGAACCTGATCGGCCGGATCACGGCCCTGGACAGGCTGCGCCGCGCCGGTGGTGGGCGCGTCGCGGTGTACGGGCTGGAGAACCACGCCGGGACACCGGTGTACGTGCACGCCAAGGCATGCGTGATCGACGACGTGTGGGCCTCGGTCGGATCCGACAACATCAACCTCCGCTCCTGGACCCACGACTCCGAACTCGACTGTGCCGTCCTGGACGAGAGCAGAGACCCGCGCGAGCCGCGCGACCCCGGCGGTCTCGGGGACGGCGCGCGCAGCTACGCCAGGAACCTGCGCCTGGAGCTTTCGCGTGAGCACCTGGACATGGGAGAACCCGAAACCCCGCACGCGCTGGACACCCTCTGCGATCCCGTGAGCGCCTTCGACGCCTTCGCCGCGAGCGCCGCCGCACTGGACTCCTGGCACGAGACCGGTCGCCGCGGCCCCAGGCCACCCGGGCGCCTGCGCACCTGTCGCCCGCCGAGCCTCTCGCCTGCGGCCAGGGCGCTCTGCACGCCTGTGCATCGTCTTCTCGTCGACCCGGATGGCCGGCCCCTCGGGCTGCGGCGCCACAACGCCTACTGACGACCGAACGCAGTGACCCGCGCCGACGGGGTCCGGCCGGCTCGTGGTGGTGCGCCTGCCCGCCCGTCACGGGGTGGGCCTGCACGAGTCCTGTCCGGTCGCATCGGCGGTGGCCATCGGCCGGCATCGAGACCACACCTCCGCGGGAGACGGGGGCACCCATGACCCGCACTTCCAGGACCACCACGGCCCCGTCGTGCTGAGTCGGTGGCGCGGACGCCGACGGCGAGACGCGGCCGCTCAGCAAGGACAAGATCCTCCCGCTGCCCGCTGCCCGCTGCCCGCTGCCCGCTGCCCGCTGCCCGCTGCCGGCCGGCCCCGAAGAGCTCCGACGGCTCCGTCCGGAGCAGCCGCCCGGCTGCTCCGGCCCCCCGGCAGCGGGGGAGTGGCACCCCCGCCGGACCGCCCCCCCGCGGGCCGGATCGGTGACGTGCCGTACTGCGGATTCTCCGTCCACCACCGCATGTCCGCTCACTCGCAGTACTGCCGACTTCGTGGCCTGGGCGGGAAATTGCGGCTGTTGGGCAGCAGACTCATCCACCTGCTGACACGTCGTCGAGCGCTCCCTCGGCCGAGGGAGCCCGGCTGCTCCGGCCTGCCATCCCGTTGATTGATGGAGAATCCCGCTTGTGCCGCGAGAACCCCTTGGGGAACCAACCAGTCGGCAAGGCCTGCTCAGGGGCGAGTTCTTGCAGCTCAGGCTACGTCGAGAAAGGGCGCACGTGCCCGGACCGGCACGACTGGTCTCTTGGTCCGGGCCGTTTCTCAGCTCCCGCTGCCGGACCGCGGGCCCGGCCGGAGCGTGCGGTCACCGCCCGCACGATCACGGCCCGGCGTACTGCTGCACGGCCGTCACCCCGTGGCACGGGACCGGGTCACCGCCGGGTGAACCACCGGCCGTCCGGCTCGACCCTGGCGGCGAACTGCCGTTGCACGAGGGCGTATTGATCCGGCTGTGGGGGGCACCGTATCGAGCCCCGGTCGGCCTTCCGCCGGGCAGGCGGCCTCGGAGGGCGTGGTGCTGATCGTGGACGGCGGCCTGGCGCCCACCGGCGGCCGCAGGGGCGCCGAGCAGGCGACGAACTCCTGCTGCTGCGCCTGCCACCGGGTGGTCACCGGCGCCGGGCCTGTCTGATCGCGGGTCGCCGGCCGCCGGGCCCGTCTGATCGCGGGTCGCCGGCTGCCGGCGATGCCGTGAGCGGCCCGGGGGGCGTGTGCGGGGCAGCGACGGGGGCGGGGCCCGGCCGCGGCACGCCTGCCTGGAGGGGGACGCCCCGTTTCGTCCTGTGGCGGCGCGAGAATCCGGCGCAAATTACCTTTCGATGCGGCGCCTGTCAAGCCCCGAATCTCCGTCGCTTTCTCCGGGGTCTTCCCGCCCGCAGTCTGGATTCAGGCAAAGCGCCGAGGCCACCGGAAACCGGGCGGCACGACACAATTCCCAAAGGATGAGAAATCATGATTGCTAAGAAGCGTATTCCCCACATCGTCGGTCTGACCTGCGTCGCTGCGATATTTGCGGGGACGGCGGGTGTGGCGAGTGCCGAGGCCGCCCCGAAGGCGGCTCAGTCCGTCGTGGAGATGCAGCACGGCAAGGACCACAAGAAGCCGAAGCCGAAGCCGGGCAAGCACAAGAACAAGGAAAGGAACACCCCGAACACGCCGAACACCCCCAACACCCCGAACACCCCGGGTGGTGGCGTCAATACCCCGAACACGCCGAACACCCCCAACACCCCCAACACCCCGGGTGGTGGCGTCAATACCCCGAACACGCCGAACACCCCCAACACCCCCAACACCCCGGGTGGTGGCGGCAACACCCCGAACACGCCGAACACCCCCAACACCCCCAACACCCCGGGCGGTGGCGGCAACACCCCGAACACCCCCAACACGCCGAACACCCCCAACACCCCGGGTGGTGGCGTCAGCACTCCGAACACGCCGAACACCCCCAACACCCCTAACACCCCGGGGTGATCCAACCGGACACGAGACGCCGCCGCGCAGAGAATACTGCGCGGCGGCGCCCTGTGACGTCGGCCCTCAGGCGGCCCGCAGGAGCGACTTCAGCACGCTCAGCGGCGTGTTCGGAGTGTTGGGCGTGTTGGGCGTATTCGGGGTATTGGGGGTGTTCGGTGTGTTGCCGCCACCGCCCGGCGTGTTCGGCGTGTTCGGGGTGTTGGGCGTGTTCGGGGTGTTCGGAGTGTTCGGTGTGAGGACGCCCGTCAGTGCATCCAGCAAGCCGCCCTCGGCGGACTGCTCCTGCTGCGTGCCGCTGCCCGCGTCAGCCGTGGTCACAGGCTGCGCCGGCTGCGCCGGCTGCGCCGGGGTCTGCTGCGGTGTGGCCTGAGGCTGCCCCTGGGCGGCGGCCTGCCCAGCCGGAATGATCACGGTCTGGGGAGTCTGCGGGGTCTGCGGGGTCTGCGGTGTCTGGGGGGTCTGCGGGGTCTGGGGAGTCTGTCCGCCGAACAGGCTGATGCCCGTGAAGTTGAATGTGCGACCGCCGCTGTCCGGTTCGTCGGCGGCGTGGGAGGTTCCCGTGCCGAGAACGGCCAGACTGCCGACCGTCGCAGCGGTGAGCACGATTCGCTGGATCTTGTTCACTGGATCTTGGCCTCCGTGCCTGTGCAGGGCGTGTGTGGGCAATCGCTCAGCGCGACTACAGTGACGGTGGTCAAAAGTACACACAGGCTGACGAATGTCGCGGTAGGCGCTTGGGTCGACGCTTCCGGCCACCCATTCACCGGACGGCAGGCCCGGTGAGGAACGCGGACGCACCCCGGGGAGATCCGAGCGGAGCGCGCGGCGGCGCCGCATCGTCTGAATGAGGCGCCCAGACCCGGCTGGTGCTGATCGTGTAAGAGCGGCGAGCCCGCCGGGCCGCAGCCGACGTGAGCCGGGAATCCCGTTCCTTCAGGAGGGGGAGGTTTCCACGCGAGGTGTTCGTGACGGGGCGGCGGCCGGTTCCACTGCCGGTACCTCCGCCGAAGCCCGCCGCCTTGCCCCTCGTGCTGGCCGGGCCGCCGCGGCGGCCCGGCCGGGACGGGCACATGGTGGACGCCGCCGTCGCCGCGCGCTGCCTGGACACCAGCGAGGCGAAGGCGCTCCGCGGCCGTGGGCCGGCCTACCGCTGCTGCACCGCCCGGTGGGCCCGGCCGGCCCGCCCGGCGGCCACCGGATGCCCTCGGGGACCGGCATCCCCGGGCCGGCCGGCCCGGGCGCACCGGGGCTGATGGCGATGTCTGAATCCGGCTCTGGCCGCGCCCCGGTGAATGCCCGGGTGAGCGTCCTGCATGCTGGATCGTGTCCCTGCGGCGTTTCCTATGGGTGGGCCTCTGCGAAATCGAGGATGTGCTGTTCCCCGGCCTCGACGTCGAGTTGGAGCGGCTGATCGTGGAACCGGAGCTCGTAGTGCTGGAGGCGGCGGCATGCGCTCGGCCGCTGTGTGCTCCTCGATGCCCGACCCGCCCCGTACGCTTCACCTTGCGACGAACGGAGGCGAAGAGCACCGCTGGTCGTTTTCACGATTCGCCGTCACGGTCCCGTCACCCATGCCGGCCGTGCAGGGGCGCTGTGCAGGATGATCCGGTCGAAGAGGCCTGCCGCCGGCGGGGCGACAGAAGGGCGCGGGTTCTGCAGCCGCCGGCCGACTCGCCGAAGAGCGTGACGCTGTCCGGGTCACCTGCGAAGGCGGTGGCGTTGCGCTGCACCGCAGAGCCGCCTGCTGGTCGAGGAAGCCGTTGTTGCCGCGCCCGCCGCGATTTGCCAGGGCCGGATGGCGGGGCAGCTCAGGGCGGTGAGCCGGTAGTTGACCCTCACCACGGTCACATCGCCCCCGGCAGCGAGCCGCTGGGCATTCTGCATGGCGCCCGCGCCGTCCGGGTGGTCGCCGCCGATGCGTCATCACCGGCCAGGGCTCGGTGGAGATGCAGCGCGGGACGGTGACAGCCGGCGGGCGTGAGGTTTGTGAGGGCGGGCGATGCCCGGCATGGCGTGCTGGACGCCGTCGCCCCTGGTGGGGGCCAGGTCGGCGTGCAGCAGATGGTGGTCCGAGTACCGAGTGGGATGCACACGGTGCTCGAGCGGGGCGATGCCTCGCAGAAAGATGTAATCGAACGTGCTGTGCCAGTCGGTGGTCGGTTGGCACGTGCCGGCGGGCACGGGGTGACACTGCGGGTCCGTATCCGTGGCCAGAGCCCACATCGCGGAGAGTTCCGGAGCATACGGCACGGCGTTGAAGTCGCCGAGAACGATGGCGCGTTCGTACCGGGCGACGTCTGCGGCAAGTACGCCGACCTGGTCTGCTCGGACTGCTTCCTGACGTCGTTGGGCGAGGTGTGTGTTGAAAATCCGGACGGGCCGGCCGCCCACCATGGTGGTGACCGCGACGTACCCGCGGTCCTCGGATCCTCCGTCGGGGTATTCCACGTTGACGCGGTCTGTCATCGGTGCCGCCGAGAGGACCGCCTGGCCGAAGGCGCCCGGGCTCCACGGCGCTCCGCCGCAGCGGCCCCAATCCCGCAGAACCATCCCGTATGCGACGTGGTAGACCAGCCCGTACATGCTTTCCAGATGGTCCCGGATCCTCTCGACGTCACGGACGCACGCTTCCTGCAGGCCGACGACCTGGGGCGCGTACGCAGCGATCTCCGCGGCCCGGTCGACGTTGCTTTCATCGCAGGGGTTGCAGATGTTCCAGGTCATGACCCGGTTCGCTGCGGCATCCCTGACGGCTTCGACGGGCAGTGACCTGGCGAAGAGGTCACCGCTTGGTGCACTGGGGCCGACGAGCATCATGCACGCCACGACCATGGCGCCCGCGAGCAACCGCGTGCCTCTCCCGAGCACCATCGCCTCCTCGCAGCGGATGAAGACGGCGTCCGCCGTCTTGCTGCACGAGGTTATGGGACGCCAGTGGCGTGGACAGGTGTGCCGGGACTTTGTCAGCGGCGAGGCGCTGCGGTCAGGCCGGCGTACTGTGCGGCCGTGTCCGGCAGGCGGGGAACACCGGTCTCGAGTGAGGGCCCGAAGACCGTGTCGTTCGGGCGTTCACCACGCCGCCGGCGGGTGCAGATGGCCTCGCAGAAGATCGCTGCCTTCCACAGCGCGAGGGCCTGGTACCAGGGGAGCGGAGCGAGGCCGAGGCCTGTGCGGACCGGTAGCGCTCGGTCGGCTGCTGCCTGGTGAGGCAGCCGGGCTCCCGCGTCACCGGGGTGAGTTCGAGCGGGGTGCTCGTGATGTCCGCCTCGGAGTAGGTGGCGGTGACGTAGCCGAGGTCCGCCGGCGGGTCACCGAGTGTCGCCATCTCCCCGTCGAGGATCGCGAGGATCGGTCCGGCTGGGTGGCGTGGGGAGCCCGCCCATGCGGCCGCGGCCTCGTCAGCGCGGTTCGGGGAAGCCGGCAAGGCTCAGCGGCACGGGGGAGGGTTCGGTGCCGGGCGCGGTGGATTGCAGCAGCAGCCGGAAGTGCTCGCGTCAGCGGGCCGCAGGACCAGGTGCATGCCGGTGGCCTGTCCGGCATCGAGCGCGGCCGCCGGCCGTACGCGGTTTCGTGGTGTCGGGCTGTTGATGGGTGCGGCTCGCCGATGAGGGGTTCCGGGTTTCCTCTTGTGCTCGTGGCCGCCCCCCGCTAACTTGATGAACATGTTCAGTGAACGCGTTCAGTCCCGGGCGGCGAAGCGGGAGGCGACACGGCTCAAGGTGCTGGCATCGGCCGAACGGCTGTTCCGTGAGCGGGGGTTCGGTCCCACCACGATCCGTCAGATCGCCGCCGACGCCGAAGTGAGCACGGGCACTGTCATGTCGGTCGGCGACAAGGACGCTCTGCTCGTCGCCATCTTCGACACCTGGATTGCCGCAGTGCACCACAGCCGGGTCGGCCGGCACGGGCAGAGCGATGCGACGCCGCTGACTCCCGCCGCGGCGGCCGGGCAGGTCATGAGCCTCGTCGAGCCTTTCATCACCTATTTCGCCCTGGATCTCGAATTGTCCCGGGAGTACGCCGCGGTCATCGTCCGCGGTGCTCATGAGTCAGAGGTCTTCCGGGCCCTGGCCGGGGTGTTGATCGCCGAGTTGGAGGCGCTCTTGGCCCGTGCGCCGCTCACCGCCGCCGAGGCGCGCGCCGGCGCGCGCACCCTCTACTTCGCTTACCTGGGCATCCTCATGACCGCCGGTCACGGGGCGCTCGATCAGCAGGCCGCGATCGCCCAGTTCGAGGAAACAGTCCGTTTCGTTGTCCGCCACGAAGGAGCTCAACCGTGATCAGCACCCCCGACCCCTGGTGGCCCACCGCACTGCTTGCCGTGGCGCTGTTCTCCGACGCGGTCGTGTCGGTGCGGCCCCCGGCGTTCATTCAGCAATGCCTGCACGGGGTGGGCTTCCCCCGGGAGTGGTGGTGGACGCTCATCGTGGTCAAGCTTCTGGCTGCGGCAGGGCTTGTCGCCGGACTCAGGTATGCGGGTGTCGGCGTCACGGCCAATGCCGCGGTGATCGCCTACTTCGTCTGCGCCGCCTACGCCCACTACCGGGCGGGGTTCTTGAAGCAGGAGTTCTGGCTGAACTGCCTGGGCATGCTCGCGCTGTCGACAGCCGTCCTGTTGCTGTCGTACACATCCACGCTCTGACGGCACCACCCCTCAAAGCCCGGACTTCCTGGGCACGGTGCCGGTCTGCTCGGGTCGTCCGGGCAAGATCCTCGCGTTGTCACGGCTTTCTCGTTCAAGAGCGCGTTCGCAGGACGTCGAGTGCTGTCAGCGCCAGGTGGAGTTCGGTGCGCTGTTCGCCGGATTCGAGGTCGCGGTCGAGCAGGCGCTCGAGGGTGCGCAGGCGTTGGTAGACGGTTTCCCGGGACAGGCCGCCCCGGCGTGCCGCGGTGGTTTTGTTGCCGGCCGCGTCGAGGTAGTGGCGCAGGGTGGTCAGCAGGTCGGTGCCGTGCCGGGTGTCGTGGTCGATGAGGCGGCCGAGCTGTCGTTCGGTGTAGTCCTGGATCCGGGTGTCTTCACGGAGTTCGTACAGCAGGCGGCGCAGGCCGATGTCGGACAGCTCGTGGAAGGAGCGGCCGGGGGGCAGGGGCTGGCCGGGCGGGGTGGCGTCGGTGACGCGGGATGCCTCGCGGAAGGAACGGGCGGTGCTGCACAGGTCTGTGACCTCGGAGCCCACGCTCACGACTGCCTGCGGGGCCATGTCCCGCGCGGTGCTGCCCAGCTGTTCGGCGACAGGTCGCCAGGGCTGGGACGGGCGCAGGGCGAGCAGGATGCCGAGACGGCCGGGAGCCAGCTCGCCGACGAGCGCCGGGATCCCTGCCGTGCGGACCTCCTGGGACAGGCGGGCCTCGAGCACCGCGTCCTCGTGGGCTGTGCGCAGGTCCACGAGTATCGCGAGGAACCGGCTGTTCTCGGTGGGCAGGCCGAGTGCGGCGAAGCGCGTGTGGGTGTCATCGGGGGAGTGGTGGCGCTGTTCGGCGAGATCGCGCAGAGCGTTGCGGTGTGCGGTGCGTTCCCAGGGCGTGGGGTGGATGAGGCGGGCAACGGTCAGGGCCATCGCCGTTCTCTCCAGGACGGTGATGTGCTCCGGGCCGAAGGCCGATCCGTCGGCCGGGGCCGGGAGCATGGCCACACGCCCCCAGCGTTCACCCTGGTACTCCACGGGGGCCACGAGCAAGTCGTCCGCACCGCGTGCGTCGGTGTGTTCGTCGTCGGGCCTCGCGCGTGAACGCTGCTCCCAGCCGGCGAGCGCTTGTGCCACCGTGCTGCCCGAGGGCTCGCAGATCAGTGCCTGGTGCACCAGGTTCTCCAGGACGACCGTGTGGCCGCTCATCTCCGCCGCCGCGCGCACCACCTCCTCGGGTCCCGCGCCGCGCAGCGTGAGGGCGGTGAACGCCTCGTGGATGCGCTGGGTTCTGCGCATCGCGTCGGCCTGGTTGCCGAGGATGAGCGTGTGGACGACCTGGGTGACCTCCAGGAAGTTGACGTCCTTGGCCAGAGTGATGAGCGGAAGGCCGCGGGCGCGGCAGGCGTGCACGAGTGCGTCGGGCGGGCGGTGATAACGCCGTACGAGTTCGATGACCAGGGCTGCGGCGTCGATGTCGGCGAGTTCGTCGACGTACCGGCGCACGCCTGCCGTGTCGTCCGGCAGGGGCATGCCGGTGGTCAGAACGAGTTCGCCGCCTTTGAGGAAGGAGGCCGGGTCGGTCAGTTCCGTGATGTGGACCCAGCGGACCGGCCGGTCGAGGTGGGTGGTGCCGGTGACGACCTGCGGTTGTCCGGCGGCCAGGACGGGCAGGGCCAGGATGTCGGCGACGGTCGGTTGGCGGCCGGCCGGGACAGTGCCGCGGTGGTCCGTTCCCGGCGGGCGGGCTGTCGGGTGGTTCTCGTTCACGGTGCTTCTCCCTGCGTGCCCGGTCACTGTGACAAGCAGCGCTGACCTGCGCAAGGGGCGGACCGGGGTGGCCGGAGCGGCGTGAGCGGCGCCTTGCGGCACCACGGGTTGACACAACGTCCGAACAGCGTGCCCCGGCTGGACAGATCACGCGTTGTGGCCCTGCGCGGCGCCCGGGATGCTCGGGAGGCCGGAACAGGACACGCAGAGCACACACCATGTACACACCACGTACGGCCGGGAGACGAACATGACTGCACTGTCGCCGCACCTTCGCCAGGCCACGCCCGTCGTGGCGGCCCGGGGCGAGGGTGTCCACCTCTACGGCGAGGACGGCCGCCGCTATCTCGACTTCACCGCCGGTATCGGTGTCACCAGCACCGGGCACTGCCACCCCAGGGTCGTGGCCGCGGCGCAGGAGCAGGTGGGCACGCTGGTCCACGGCCAGTACACGACCGTGATGCACCAGCCGCTGCGGCGACTCGTGGACAAGCTCGGCGAGGTGCTGCCGGCCGGTCTGGACAGCCTGTTCTTCACCAACTCCGGCAGTGAGGCGGTGGAGGCCGCACTGCGGCTGGCCCGCCAGGCCACCGGCCGCCCGAACGTCATCGTCTGCCACGGCGGCTTCCACGGCCGAACCGTGGCCGCCGCCGCGATGACCACCTCCGGCACCCGCTTCCGGTCCGGGTTCTCCCCGCTGATGAGCGGCGTGGTCGTCACCCCGTTCCCGACGGCCTTCCGCTACGGCTGGGACGAGGAGACCGCCACCCGCTTCGCGCTGAGGGAGCTGGACTACACGCTCCAGACGATCTCCTCGCCCGCCGACACGGCCGCGATCATCGTCGAGCCGGTACTCGGCGAGGGCGGCTACGTGCCGGCGAACCGGGCCTTCCTTGAGGGCCTGCGGGAGCGGGCGGACCGGCACGGCTTCCTGCTGATCCTGGACGAGGTGCAGACCGGCGTGGGCCGCACCGGCCGCTTCTGGGGCCACGACCACTTCGGCGTCACCCCGGACATCCTGGTCACCGCCAAGGGCCTGGCCAGCGGCTTCCCGCTGTCCGGCATCGCCGCCTCCGAAGCGCTGATGGCCAAGGCCTGGCCCGGCTCGCAGGGCGGCACCTACGGCGCCAACGCCGTCGCCTGCGCCGCCGCCTGCGCGACCCTCGACGTCGTCCGCGACGAGAAGCTCGTCGAGAACGCCGAGGCGATGGGCAACCGGCTGCGCCAGGGCCTGCAGGCGGTGGCCGACCGGACGCCGGCCATCGGCGATGTGCGGGGCCTGGGACTGATGCTGGCCAACGAGTTCGTCACCGAGGACGGCAGCCCCGACCCGCAGACCGCCGCCCGGGTGCAGCAGGCCGCCGTCGACGAAGGCCTGCTCCTGCTGCTGTGCGGCGCCTGGAACCAGATCGTACGGATGATCCCGGCGCTCGTCATCGACGAGACGGCCGTGGACGAGGGCCTTTCGGCGTGGGCGACCGCGGTCGAGGCCGGGACGGCGGGAGCGGCACGGCGATGACGGACACCACCACGGCCCTGGAGCCGCTGGTCGCGCGGCTCGCCGAGACCGCTCCCGGCCTGCGGGTGGAGACCGGCCCGGGTGCCACGGGCATCTATGCCTACGACGCCTCCAACTACCGGGTACCGCCGAGGGCCGTGGTGTTCCCCCGCAGTGCCGACGACGTGGTCGCGGTGCTGCAGGCCTGCCGACAGGCGGCAGTTCCGGTCACCGCGCGCGGCGCCGGCACCAGCATGGCCGGCAACGCGGTCGGACCGGGCGTCGTCCTGGACTTCTCCCGGTACATGAACCGGATCCTGGACATCGATGTTCAGGCGCGCACCGCGCGTGTCGAGGCCGGAGTCGTCCTCGACGCGCTGCACGGCGCGACCGCCCTGCACGGGCTGACCTTCGGCCCCGACCCGTCCTCGCACAGCCGCTGCACCCTCGGCGGCATGATCGGCAACGACGCGTGCGGCAACCGGTCGGTGCGGCACGGGCGCACCAGCAGCCACATCGAGGCCCTGGAGATCGTGACGGCCGACGGCGTGCGGGCCGTCGCCGACCGCACCGGCCTGCACGCCGCCGACCCCTCCGACGCGGACGCCGTCCAGCGTGTCGCCCGCCTCGAGGCGGACGTACGCCGTCTGATCGACACCAACCTGGGCCCGATCCGCACCGAACTGGGACGCATCCCCCGCCAGGTCTCCGGCTACCAGCTGCACCACCTGCTGCCCGAGCACGGCTTCGACATGGCCCGCGCCCTGGTGGGCACCGAAGGCACCTGTGCGGTCGTCACCGCAGCGACGGTCCGCCTGGTGGCGACCGCACAGGCCTCCACCCTGCTGACCCTGGGCTACGACGACGTCGTCGACGCCGCCGAGGACGTGCCGGAGATCCTGCGCTGGTCGCCGACCGCCGTGGAGGGCATGGACGAGGCCATCGTCGCCACCATGCGCGCCCGCCGCGGCCCCGACTCGGTGACCGGGCTGCCCGAGGGGCAGGCCTGGCTGTACGTCGAGCTCGACGGCGACGACCAGGCGGCGGTCGACGCCCGCGCCGCCGAACTGCTGGACGTGCTCAAGGCCCGGGGCCGGATGACCGGCGGACGGGTCGTGCACAGCCCCCAAGAGCGGCGCTCGCTGTGGCGGGTCCGCGAGGACGGCGCCGGCCTCGCCGCCCGCCTGGTGGACGGCGGGGAGTCCTGGCCCGGCTGGGAGGACGCCGCCGTCGCCCCCCAGAACCTCGCCGCCTACCTGCGCGACTTCCGCAACCTGCTGGCCACCCACGACCTGACCGGCGTGCTCTACGGGCACTTCGGCGCCGGCTGCGTCCACGTACGCATCGACTTCGACCTCGCCACGGACACCGGCCGCACCGCCGCACGCCGCTTCCTCTCCGAGGCAGCCACCCTCGTGGTCCTGCACGGCGGCACGCTGTCCGGTGAGCACGGCGACGGACGCGCCCGCAGCGAACTGCTGGAGGTCATGTACAGCCACCACATGATCCGGACGTTCGCCGCCTTCAAGGACGCCTTCGACCCCGAGGGACTGCTCAACCCCCAGATCATCGTCGCCCCCGCCGCGCTCGACGCCGATCTCGCCCTGCACACCCCTGAACTGCTGCCCGTCGACACCCTCTTCTCCTTCCCGCACGACGAGGACGGCTTCGCCGGCGCCGTGCGCCGCTGCGTCGGCGTCGGCCGCTGCCGCAGCGACGCGGGCGGCGTGATGTGCCCCAGCTACCGGGCCACCGGCGAGGAGAACGCCTCCACCCGCGGCCGGGCCCGCCTCCTGCAGGAGATGGTCCGCGGCGAGACGGTCCAGGACGGCTGGCGCTCGAGTGAGGTCAAGGACGCCCTCGACCTGTGCCTGTCCTGCAAGGCCTGCTCCAGCGACTGCCCGGTCGGCGTCGACATGGCCACCTACAAGGCCGAGTTCCTCCACCAGCACTACAAGGGCCGGCTCCGGCCCCGCTCCCACTACTCACTGGGCTGGCTGCCGCTGACCTCCGCCCTCGCCGGATACGCCGCCCGCCCCCTCAACGCGCTGCTGCGCGGACCGGTCGGCACACTGCTCGCCCGCCTCGGCGGCGTGACCACCAAGCGCCGGATCCCGGCCTTCGCCCCCCGCCATGCCCTGCGCAAGGCGCTGCGCACGGCCAAGACGGATGAACCGTCCAGGGCCCTGCTCTTCGTCGACAGCTTCACCCGCGCCTTCCGCCCCCAGGTGGCCGGAGCCGCGAGCCGTGTCCTCGCCGACGCCGGCATCCCCTGCACCACCCAGGACGGCCTGTGCTGCGGCCTGACCTGGGTCAGCACCGGCCAGCTGACCCTCGCCCGCAAGATCATGGCCCGCACGGTCGCCCGCCTCGACAACGGCGACGACCGGCCCATCGTCGTGGCCGAACCCAGCTGCGCCGCCGCCCTCAAACGCGACGTGCCCGAACTCCTTGACACCGATGCCGCCCGCCGGGTCGCGGACCGCGTCCACACCCTCACCGGCGCCCTGACCGACCTCGCCGAACCGGGCTGGACCCCACCGGAACTGCCCGACAACGTCGTGCTGCAGACCCACTGCCACGAGTACGCCACCTTCAAGGGCCGCCACCCCCGCGACCTGCTCAACCGCCTCGGCGTCGGCAAGATCGACGAGGCCGAGGGCTGCTGCGGACTCGCCGGCAACTTCGGCTTCGAGGAACAGCACTACGACACCTCGATGGCCGTCGCCGACCTCGCCCTCAAACCCCGCCTCGACGCCCTCGACACCGATGCACCGGCCGTCGTCGTGGCCGACGGCTTCAGCTGCGCCACCCAGATCGACCACCTCGCCGCAGACCGGGGCATCCGCGCCCTGCACCTGGCAGAACTCCTCGACCCCGCCGCCGACCGACCAGGAGAGACCTCATGACCGACACACCCACGCAGTTGTTCATCGGCGGCGCCTGGGTGGACGCCGCGGACGGCGCCACCCTTCCCGTGGACGACCCCTCGACCGGCGAGATCCTCTGCCACGTCGCCGACGCCGGCCCCAAGGACGCCCGCCTCGCGCAGGACGCGGCCGTCCGGGCGCAGGAGGAATGGGCCCGCACGGCACCCCGCGCGCGCAGCGAGATCCTGCGCCGCGCCTACGAGATCATCCTCGAGCGCACCGACGAACTCGCGCACCTGATGACGGCCGAGATGGGCAAGCCGCTGGCCGAGGCCCGCGGAGAGGTCGCGTACGCCGCCGAGTTCTTCCGCTGGTTCTCCGAGGAGGCCGTGCGCATCGACGGCGGCTTCGCCACCCTGCCCGACGGCCGCAACCGGATGCTGCTCTCCCGCCGCCCGGTGGGCCCCTGCCTGCTGATCACCCCGTGGAACTTCCCGCTGGCCATGGGCACCCGCAAGATCGGCCCGGCGATCGCCGCCGGCTGCACGATGATCCTCAAGCCGGCCCCCCAGACCCCGCTCTCGAGCCTGGCTCTCGCCGCGATCCTGAAGGAGGCCGGCCTGCCCGACGGCGTCCTCAACGTCGTCACCACCTCCCGTGCGGCCGAGGTGTGCGAACCGCTCCTGCGCGGCGGGCACATCCGCAAGCTGTCCTTCACCGGCTCCACGCAGGTCGGACGGCTGCTGCTCGCCCAGAGCGCCGAGGCGGTCGTACGCACCTCGATGGAGCTGGGCGGCAACGCGCCGTTCATCGTCTTCGAGGACGCAGACCTGGACAAGGCCGTGGACGGTGCCATGGTCGCCAAGATGCGCAACATGGGCGAGGCGTGCACGGCAGCCAACCGCTTCTTCGTGCACCGCTCGGTGGCCGACGAGTTCGGCCGGCGCCTCGCCGAGCGCATGGGCGCGCTCGTCGTCGGCCCCGGCACCCGCGACGGCGTCGACGTCGGCCCGCTGATCGACAGGACCGGACGGGCCAAGGTCGAGGACCTGGTCGCCGACGCGGTGCAGCGCGGTGCCCGGGTACTCGTCGGCGGCCGCACACCCGAAGGCCCGGGCTGCTTCTACCCGCCGACCGTACTCACCGACGTGGACCCCGGCAGCCGCCTGATGGACACCGAGATCTTCGGCCCCGTGGCCGCGATCCTCACCTTCGACGACGAGGACGAGGTCGTACGCCAGGCCAACGACACCCCCTGGGGCCTGGTCGGCTACGTCTTCACCGAAGGCCTCGACCGCGCCCTGCGGGTCAGCGAACGCCTGGAGACGGGCATGGTCGGCCTCAACACCGGCCTCGTCTCCAACCCGGCCGCGCCCTTCGGCGGCGTCAAGCAGTCCGGGCTCGGCCGCGAGGGCGGCCGGGTCGGAATCGACGAGTTCCTCGACTACCAGTACCTCGCGGTGCCCGTGCAATGACGGCGGTCATGCCCTGACAACGCCCCATCGCGCACCGTGACGGGCCGCCCCCGTGCCCGGTCCTCCACCGACCGGGCACGGGGACGACGGTCCGTGACCTCGCCGCACCGGCGGGTCTGTACGGAGCCCCGCGGGCACGGGCCCCGGCCCGCGGCGACGGCCGGGTCCCCGGCTTCGGCCGGCCCGCCGCTGCCCGCACCGGTTTGCCGGACGCCCGCCGGCGCACGCAGACACGCCCCTGCCTCGACGGCGAAGCCCCCGGGACACCGCCCCACCACAAGCGGCACGCCCCGGCGCCCACCCTTCCTGCGGCGGGCAGCCGGGCCGGTCGTGTGCGCAGGACTGACGCCTCGGCCGGTCCCGGACTCACCCGAGGATCCGGCGGGCGCCGGGCTCGTCGACCGCGCCCGCGGCTCCCGACCTCTCCACTCCAGAAGAAGGAAGAACATGTCGCTCCTGAAGGCCATCGACACCCATCCCTCCTTCGCCCCGCGCGAGTCCGGCCCGCTCCCGGAACGCCTGATCTCCGGCAACCCCGCCTTCAGGACCTGGGCCCAGGACGCCGCCCGCGGGGAGACCATCCACACGGGCGTCTGGGAAGCGACGCCCGGCGAGACGCGCTCGGTCAAGGACGAGACCTTCGAGTTCTGCCACATCCTCTCCGGCATCGTCGAACTCACGCCGGAAGGCGGCGAGCCGGTGATCTACAAGGCAGGCGACAGCTTCGTCATGAAGCCGGGCTTCGTCGGTGTCTGGAAGACCATCGAAACCGTGCGCAAGATCTACGTGATCGTGACGTGAGGTCAGCCGAGCCGGCGGGCGGTGATCTCCGCCGCCGTCTCGGCCACCAGCCGCCCCAGCTCGGGCAGCCGGCCCGGCTCGAAGCGGGAGCCGGGCAGGGAGACGGCCACGGCGGCCAGCGGGATGCCGTCACCGTCCAGTACCGGTGCCGCGATGGCACAGACACCCTGAAGGTACTGGTTGTGGTTGACGGCGTAGCCACGCTCACCGACCCGGCGCAGCTCCGCCCGGAGCTCCGCCGGGTCGGTGATGGTCTCCTCGCCGTAGCCCTCGAGCGTGTCTGCTGCGACCTCGTCCACCTCGGACGCCGGCAGGTGGGCGAGGACCGCGTGCCCGGCGGCGGTGGCGTGCAGGGGGGAGGTGTCGCCGATGGCGTGGAAGGTGCGTACGGCGTGATCGCAGTCGACGCGGTCGACGACGACCATGCAGTGCAGGGCGTCGGGCACCGACAGGTGGATGGTCTCGTTCACCGCGTCCCGCAGGCGCACCATGGGCTCGCGGGCGGCGGCGAACAGGCTGGAGCCCTGCAGGGCCGCGGGCCGTACGGCCAGCACTCTGGCGCCGATCTCCCAGCGGGTCGTGTCCTTGCGGCTGGCCCGCAGCCAGCCCGCCTCGGACAGGGTCACCAGGGTGCGCTGCACGGTGGACTTGGGGAGTTCGAAGATCTTCGTCAACTCCCCGACGGTGACCGGCTGATGCTGGGCGACCGCCTCCAGGACACGCAGCGATCTGGTGACGCTCTTCATTTCCATCCCAGGTCCCCTCGGCTCTGTGGACTTCTCCTGCTCACCTCTTGACTCCCCCCTGGAGCCCAGGCAATGATCGTGCCGGATTCTAGCACAGCGTTCCACAATGTGGAACGAATCCTCGTACCCGCCCGGTGGTCGGACCGGCCTCGAGGAGCGGCGGGAATCCGGACCCTCGCGGCGACGGACAGCGGTGGCGCCCCGGGCGATGGACAGCGATATGCCCTGGCCGCGCCTCCCGCGCCGCGTGGTGCCACCGTCCTGTGCCCGGCCGGGCACAGGACGGTGGCTGCCGGGCGACGCACCAGGGCCGGCCCCACGTCGGAACGCGGGGCCGGCCCTGGCGGTGCGGGGGCGTCGGCCGCCGCGTCTCGTTCAGGCGCCCTGCCGGCGCCCCGTGATCTCCGCCGCCGTGGCGGCGACGAGGCGGCCCCACTCGGGCACCCGGTCCGCGTCGTACCGGGAATCGGGCATCGAGACGGCCACGGCGGCCAGCGGTGCTCCGCCCTCGTCGAGCACGGGCGCGGCGAGCGCGCAGACGCCCGGCCGGTACTGGTTGAGGTTGACCGCATAGCCGTCGGCACGGATCCGGTCCAGCTCGGCGCGCAGCCCGTCGGCGTCGGCAGGGGTCGTGTCGCTGTAGCGCTCCAGTCCCCGCGTGATGAGTTCCTCGACGTCCTGCTTCGGCAGGTGGGCGAGGACGGCACGCCCGACGGCGGTGGCGTGCAGGGGGGAGGTGTCGCCGATGGCGTGGAAGGTGCGTACGGTGTGGTCACAGTCGACGCGGTCGACGACGACCATGCAGTGCAGGGCGTCGGGCACCGACAGGTGGATGGTCTCGTTCACCGCGTCCCGCAGGCGCACCATGGGCTCGCGGGCGGCGGCGAACAGGCTGGAGCCCTGCAGGGCCGCGGGCCGTACGGCCAGCACCCTGGCGCCGATCTCCCAGCGGGTCGTGTCCTTGCGGCTGGCCCGCAGCCAGCCCGCCTCGGACAGCGTGACCAGGGTGCGCTGCACGGTGGACTTCGGGAGTTCGAAGATCTTCGTCAACTCCCCGACGGTGACCGGCTGATGCTGGGCGACCGCCTCCAGGATGCGCAGCGATCTGGTGACGCTCTTCATTTCCATCCGTTTTCCCCCTGTTTGTTCTCGGAATTCCGGGCCGACACCCTCTTGACTTCTCTCTCGAGCCGCTGTCATTCTCTGTGCCAGATTCTAGCACAGCGTTCCACAATGTGGCACGGCTTCGGGAGTTCCACCGAGTGAGCCGGAAACCCCGAGCCCCGGACGGATGAGAGCTGGCAGGCCCTGACGACCAGCCCCCGCCCGAATCACCCCTCGAATCGAACAGCCTCGCGCCGGGGCCCAGCATGCGCCCCGGTGACACGAAAGGAAACCCTGTGTCAGCTGCCAGGAAGCGTGTCGCCGTCGTCGGCGTCGGAACGATGGGCAGCCAGGCCGCCTGGCGGCTGGCGGCCCGCGGCGCCGAGGTCGTCGGCTACGACCGGTTCGCCCCCGGCCACGACCGCAGTGCCGCCGGCGGTGAGACCAGGATCTTCCGCAGCGCCCACTTCGAGGACTCCCGGTACGTCCCGCTGCTCAAGCACGCCGACGCCCTGTGGGAGCGGCTCCAGCAGGAGACCGGCCGTGAGCTGCGCCGACTGACCGGGTGCCTGCTGATGGGGCCGACCGAGCACCACCAGATGGCCACCGTCCTTGAGTCCATCGCCGAGCACGACCTCGACCACGAGGTGCTCGACGCCCAGGCCCTGGCCAAGCGTCTGCCGCAGTACCGGCTCGAGGACGGCGACGCGGCCGTCCTCGACCGTCGGGCCGGCCTCATCCGGCCCGAGCTGACGGTCCAGACCGCCGCCCGCCGCGCCGAGGAACTGGGCGCGGTGATCCACCGCTACACCACGGTCCGCGAGATCGTGCCCGTCGCGAACGGCGTGGAGATCCGCACCGACGCCGGCAGCGAGCGCTTCGACACCGTCGTCGTCACCCCCGGACCGTGGGTCAACGACCTGCTGCCCGACCTGCCGTGGCAGGTGGACGTCCGCCGCCTCGTCAGCGCCTGGTACGTGCCCACCACCGACGCCTGGTTCGGCGAGGAGCGCCCGGCCTTCATCCGCACCGCGCCCACCCACTGCTACGGCCTGCCCTCCCCGGACGGCGTGTCGGTCAAGCTCGGCCTGTCCCGTGCCCTGCACCGGCTCGCGGGCGACCCGAACCAGCTGGACCGCACGGTGCAGCCGCAGGAGCTGGAGATCTTCACCGAGCTGATCGGGCGGTACATGCCGGACCTGAACCCCGACCCGATCCGCCTCTCCGTCTTCATGGAGGGCTACACCGAAAGCAGCCGCCCGCTGGTCGGCCCGCTGCCCGGCGCCGAGAACGTCATCCTGCTCGCCGGGTTCTCCGGCCACGGCTTCAAGCTCTCGCCCGCCTTCGGCGACATCGCCGCCGACCTGGCGCTGGACGGCACCTCGCCCCAGCCCATCGACTTCCTCTCCACCGTCGGCCGCACGGAGGCGTGACCATGAGCGACACCACCCTCTGCGTCGGCTCCCTTCAGGCCGAGCCCGGTACCACGGCGCGCGGCACCGTCCGGGCCGACCTCGCCACCCTTACCGTCGACATCCCGCTGATCCTGGTCAACGGCTCCCGCCCCGGCCCCCGAGTGGTCATCACCGCGGGTGTGCACGGCGGCGAGTTCCCGCCCATCGACGCCGTCGTACGACTGGCGGACGCCCTGGAACCCGGAAAGGTGAACGGACAGGTCATCATCTGTCCGGTCGCCAACCCCCCTGCCGTGTACCAGGGACGGCTCAACATCTCCCCGGTCGACGGCGTGAACCTCAACCGCGTCTTCCCCGGCGACCCGTCCGGCGGCCCCACCGAGCGGCTGGCCGCCTGGCTCTTCGCCCACCTGGTCGACGGCGCCGACGTCTACATCGACCTGCACTGCGGCGGCATCGACCAGGTCCTGCGGGACTTCGTCGGCTACCGCCTCACCGGTGACGAGGACCTCGACAAGGCCACGGCCGAGCTAGCGGGCTCCTTCGGCATCGAGGACGTCATCCTCGGGCTGACGCCCGAGGGCGGCAACAGCCACGCGGCCGCCGCCCGCCGGGGCATCTCGGCCGTCCTCGTCGAGGTCGGCCAGCTCGGCCAGCGGGACGAGGCCACGGCCCTGCGCCGCGTCGACGGCCTGCTGAAGGCACTTGGCCATCTGGGCGTCCTCGACCAGGACGGCGCCGCCCCGGCGCCGATCCGCCCATGGGTCTGGTCCGCCGGCGTCACCGCCGAGGCCACCGGCCTGTGGTACCCGGAGTTCTCCTTCGACGCCGACGTCATCGGCGACGTCGCCGAAGGCGATCTCCTCGGCCGCATCGTCGACCCGGCCGACGGCCGCGAGCACACCGTCCACGCCCCGGCCGCCGGACGGATCTTCTACGGCATGCACGGCCTCACCGTCGCCCCCGGCAAGGAACTGGCCGCCCTGGCCGTCCCGTGGGACCCCGACACGGCCGCGCGCGCCGACACCCTCCGAGCCCCCGGTCTGGGTGCCGGATCCGACGAGACGCGTCCCCGCCCCTGACCCCCGGTTACAGCCCCCTTCCACGTCCCCAGCCGCTCCCCTTCTCGCGGCCAGCACCACCAGGAGGCACACGATGAAAGATGCCCGAATAGACCGCAGACTGTTCCTGCGAGGAATAGGCGGGGTCACTGCGGGCGTCGCCGCCGCGACCGCCCTCAGCGCCTGTGGCACCGGCACCAGCCGGTCCGGCGCCGGCAAGAGCGGCAAAACGGTGGTCGTCCGCGACAGCGGCGGTTCCTACGGCGCTGCCCTGCAGAAGGCGATCTACACGCCGTTCACCCAGGAATCCGGCATCGGCGTCAAGGTGCTCAACACGGACGACGCCCCGCTGCTCGCCCAGATCAAGCAGGGCCGCCCGCAGTGCGACCTCATCAACAACTCGATGATGTCGCACACCAAGTACGTCAAGCAGGACGCCCTGGAGACGCTGGACCGCGACCGGCTCAAGAGCCTCAAGAGCGCGAAGATCCCCGACAACCAGATCACCGACCACGCCATCGGCAGCGCCTTCTACGGCGCCTGTATGGCGTACCGCACCGACGCCTTCGGCGGCAGGAAGCCCGAGTCGTGGGCGGACTTCTGGGACACCAAGGCGTTCAAGGGCGGCCGCTCGATGTGCCACCCGGACGGCGACCTGCCCGAGCTGGAGTTCGCGCTGCTGGCCGACGGCGTCCCCATGGACAAGCTGTACCCGCTCGATGTGGACCGTGCCTTCAAGGTGCTGACCCGGCTGCGGGCCGACATCAAGAAGTTCTGGGACAGCGGCCCGCTCCCCGGTGTGCTGCTCAGCCGCCAGGAAGTGACGATGTCCACCGTCTGGGACGGCCGGATCGCCGACCTGCAGAAGCAGGGCGTCCCGGTGGAGAGGCAGCTCAACGGCATGCGCCGCCAGTTCCAGGGCTACGCCATCGCCAAGGGCGCGGCCAACGCGGACGCCGCCTACCAGCTGATGGACTTCGCGCTGCGTCCCGAGAGCCAGGCCGCGCTGGCCAAGGCCTTCCCGTCGAACCCGGCCTCCCCGGTGGCCTACGCCAAGCTCACCGAGGACGAGCGCAACGCGCTCGCCGGTGCGCCGCAGTACTACGACAAGGGCTTCGACACGGACATCGACTGGTGGCTGAAGAACGAAGCGGCCGTCACCAAGCGCTGGATGGAGTGGGCTCGTGGCTGAATTCGGTGTCGCCGCACCGTCGGTGAAGGTGTCCGGCAACAAGTCGGCCACCGCGACCGGCAAGTCGCTGTCGGTGGTGGCCCTGCGCAAGACGTACGGGGACGTCGTCGCCGTCGACGAGGCGTCCATGGAGATCGCCGCGGGGGAGTTCGTCACCTTCCTCGGCTCCTCCGGGTCGGGCAAGACCACGACGCTGATGATGATCGCCGGGTTCTGCGAACCCGACTCCGGCACCATCACCGTCGGGGACCGCGACGTCACCAGGCTCGCCCCGCAGAAGCGGAACCTCGGCTTCGTCTTCCAGCAGTACCTGCTCTTCCCGCACATGAGCGTGCAGGAGAACGTCGCCTTCCCGCTCACCCTGCGCGGCGTGGGCAAGGACGAGATCCGCCGCCGGGTCGGGGAGACGCTGGAGATCGCCGGCCTGTCCGGCTTCGCGGGCCGCAAGCCGCGCGAGCTGTCCGGCGGTCAGCAGCAGCGGGTCGCCCTGTGCCGGGCGCTGGTCTACCGCCCGCCGGTCATCCTCATGGACGAGCCGCTCGGCGCCCTGGACAAGAAGCTCCGCGACCAGCTCCAGGTCGAGATCAAAACCATCCAGCAGGAACTCGGCCTGACCGTCATCTATGTGACGCACGATCAGGAAGAAGCGCTGGTCATGTCGGACCGCATCGCGGTGATGCGCAACGGCCTGATCGAGCAGTTCGACACCCCCCGCGAGCTGTTCGAACGCCCCAGGACGCCCTTCGTCGCGGACTTCCTCGGCGCGGCCAACTTCCTGCCCGGCCGCGTGGAGCAGCACACCGACGAGCACACCCTGGTCCGCCTCGACCAAAGCGGCGGCCTGATGAAGGCACGCCGCCACGACCTCGCCTCCGGCACCCGGGTGAAGGTCGCCGTCCAGCCGGGCCGGCTGCGGGCCTGCGCCGCCGACGACGGTTTTTGTACCGGCACGGTGGAGACCGCCACCTACGTGGGCACCCTGGTCCGCGCGGGTGTGCGGATCGACGGCGCTGCTGCGCCGCTGCTGCGCCTGGAAGTACCGGCCGGCCGCGGCCCCGTCACCGGCGAGCAGATCGGGATCACCGCCACCCCGGACGACGTCAACCTCTTCCCCACCGAACAGGGAGGGTGAGCCATGGCCGCCACCCTCACCGCGGGGGCCCCCGCCCGTCCGCGCAAGCTCCTGGCCTCGCGCAAGACCCGCATCGGCATCCTCTACGCGCTGCCCGTCGTCGTCTACCTGCTGGTGCTGTTCGTCTACCCGATCTTCTCCACGCTGTTCCTCAGCCTGCAGAACGCCGACGGATCGCTCACCCTGCACTGGTACGCCGAGGCGCTGACCGGCGTCAACCTCTCCGTCCTGCTCACCACGCTGCGGATCTCCGCGGAGACGGCGCTGTGCAGCCTCGTCTTCGGGTTCCTCCTGGCCAACGCGATCACCCGGCTCAAGCCCATCCTGGCCGGCCTGGCGATGCTGATCGTCGTCGTCCCGCACTTCATCAGCGCCCTGGTGCGCACCTACGGCTGGATCATCATGCTCGGCGACAAGGGCCTGGTGAACGTGTGGGCACCGGGCGGGCCGTACCAACTGCTCTACAACGAACTCGGCGTGGTCATCGGTACCACCTCGATGATGCTGCCCTACACGGTGCTGCTGCTGTACGGCGTGATGCGCGGTGTGGACCGCCGCCTGCTGGCGGCCGCGTCCAGCATGGGCGCAGGCCGGGTGACGATCTTCCGCCGGGTCTATCTGCCGCTGGTCGCCCCGGGACTTGCCAGTGCCGGACTGCTCAGCTTCATCCTGTCGCTGGGCTACTACATCACCCCCGCGCTGATGGGCGGACCCAACCAGTCGATGATCGCCACCCTCATCAACCAGCAGGTGACGAAGGAGAACCAGTGGAACGGGGCGGCCGCCCAGGGCGTCATCCTGCTGCTGCTCACCTTCGCCGGACTGCTGCTGGTCAAGCTCGTCAGCTCGCTGGGCGCCAGCCGTAAGAAGAGGAGTGCGTCATGATGGAACTGCGCAGCAGCCTCGTCGGACGGATCGTCCTGACCGCCATCGCCACTGTGATCCTGCTGTTTTTGGCGCTGCCGATCGTCGTCATCCTCGTCACGTCCTTCAGCGGCAACGCCTTCGCGTCGTTCCCGCCCGACGAGTGGACGCTGAACTGGTACAAGGCGCTGTTCGCCGACGGCAGCAAGTGGCCGGCCGCGCTGTCCCTGTCCGCCCTGGTCGCCGCCTTGAGCACCGTGTTCTCGCTGATCATCGCGGTGACCGCGGCGACCGCCCTGGTCCGCAGCGAACTGCCGCTGCGCTCGGCGGTCTTCGCCCTGGTGCTGGGGCCGCTGGTCATTCCGCAGATCGTCACCGCACTCGGGCTGTTCCTGCTCTTCGAGCCCGCCGCGATGCTGGGCAGCCCGCTCGCCATCGCCCTGGGGCACACGGTGCTGGCCGCGCCGATCGCGGTGCTGATCCTGATCGCGACCCTGCGCGGGATCGACGAACGCCTGGAGGACGCCGCGGCCAGCATGGGCGCCGGCCGCCTCACGATCGCCCGGCGGATCACCTTCCCCCTCGCCGCGCCGGGAATGATCGCGGCAGCGATCTTCTCCTTCATCACCAGCTTCGACGAGTTCTACATCTCCCAGTTCCTGTCCTCGGTCGAGACCGTCACCCTGCCGGTGCAGGTCTACAACTCCCTCACCTTCGAGATAGACCCCAGCGTGACCGCGGTCAGCGCGATCCTCATCGCCTTCGCGGTCCTCGCCCTCGGCCTGGTGGCCCTGGTGCGCTGGCTCGGCTCCGGACGGCAGGACTCCTTGATCTCCGTCGAGAACACGACGGCAATCGCCGCCCCCGGAGGCGAGGCCGTATGACCACCGCCACCGCTCAGCTGACCGCCAACACCGCTCAGCGGCACCTCCTGCTGAACATGACCGCCAACGGATCGCTCGCGATGCCGGGACAGGAACTGTTCGTCGTCAGCCGCGGTGAGGGCCCGTACGTCGACGACGCGCACGGCAGGCGCTACATCGACGGCCTGTCGGGGCTGTACTGCTGCCAGCTCGGCTACTCCTACGGCCCCGAGTTCGCCGAGGCCGCGGAGAAGCAGCTGCGCGAGCTGTGCTACAGCCCGCTGTGGACCGGCTCCGCGCACCCCGCGGCCATCGAACTCGCCGAGCGGCTGTCGCGGATCGCCCCCGTCGACATCGAGCACACCTTCTTCTCGAGCGGCGGCGCCGAAGCCGTCGAGACCGCCTGGAAGATCGCCCGCCGGTACCACGCCCTGCGCGGGGAGCCGGGCCGGGTGAAGGCGATCGCCCGGCGCGGTGCCTACCACGGGCTGACCGTCGCCACCCTGTCGCTCACCGACGACCCCGGGCTGACACAGCCGTACGGTCCGCCGGCGATCGACACCCGGTTCGTGTCGAACACCAACCGCTCCGGCCTCGCACCACAGTTCGCGGACGACGAGGTGTACACGTCCTGGCTGCTCGCCGAGCTGGAGACCGCGATCCTGACCGAGGGCCCGGAGACCGTCGCGATGCTCATCGCCGAACCCGTGCAGAACCGGGGCGGCTGCATCACGCCGCCCAAGGGTTACTGGCAGGGGTTGCGGGCGCTGGCCGACCGGTACGGCTTCCTGCTCGTCGCCGACGAGGTGATCACCGCCTTCGGCCGGATCGGCGAGTGGTTCGGCGGTGACCGCTACGGCGCACGCCCGGACATCGTCACCGTCGCCAAGGGCATCACGGCCGGATACGCGCCCATGGGCGCGACCCTGGTCAGCACCAAGGTCACCGAGGTCATCAACCGGCCCGGTGCAGTCCTCAACCACGGCTACACCTTCGCCGGGCACCCGCTGAGCGCGGCCATCGCCCTGCGCAACCTGGAGATCATGGAGCGGGACCGGATCCTGGACAACGTCCGCGGTCTCCAGGACGACTTCGCAAGGCGCATGGCGGCCCTCAAGGACCTGCCGATCGTCGGCGACGTCCGCGGCACCGGGTTCTTCTACTCCTGCGAACTCGTCGGCGACCTCGACGACGGCGGCTTCAGCGACACCGCCCGAGCCGACCTGATCGCCGACCTGATCCCGCGCCGGCTCCGCGAGGCGGGCCTGCTGGCCCGCGTCTACGACCGGTCCGCGCCGCTGGTGCAGATCGCGCCCCCGCTGATCAGCGACCGCGCTCTGCTCGACCGTATCGCCGCCATCGTCGCGGGCACCCTCGCCGAGGCGTCCGCCCGCATCTGATCCACGTCGTGGAAAGGAACCACATGTACTCCATCGGTTCACTGACCGTCGCCCCCGGCGAGCGCGCCCAGGGCCTCATCCCGGTCGGCACCAGCAGCTACGGCGTGGAGCTCGGCATTCCGCTGATCGTCGTCAACGGCGCCCAGGACGGCCCCGTCCTGTGCGTGGACGCCGGCGTGCACGGCGACGAGTACGACGGCCAGGAGGCCATCCGCCGGGTGCTCGCCGAGATCGACCCGGCCACCCTGCGCGGCACCGTCGTCGGCATCCCCTGCCTGAACACCCCCGCCTTCGAGGCCGCCGCCCGCGCCAGCGGCATCGACCACCTCAACCTCAACCGCATCTTCCCCGGCGACGCGGAGGGCTCCTACTCCCAGCGTCTGGCCGCCACCTTCGTCGAAAAGGTCGTCCCCGCCGTCGACGCCGTGGTCGACCTCCACACCGGCGGCGCCTACGGCGAGATCGCCCCCCTCGTCATCCTCCAGGGCGGCTACGAGGACCTGGCCACCGACCTCGCCCTCGCCGCCGGTCACGAACTGGTCTGGAAGGGCGGCAAGTGGGGCGGCACCGTCCGCCACCCCGTCCTCGCGGCCGGCAAGCCCGCCATCACCATCGAGTGCGGCGGCGCCACCTACCGCGAGACCAACGTCGAGCACCACATGAACTCGATCCGCAACATCCTGCGCAGCCTCGGCATGACCGACGGCGCAGCGGAGCTGCGGGACACCTACACCACCGTCTCCGGCACCTTCGCCCGCTCCGCCTCCGGCGGCTTCTTCGTCGCCCGCGCCGAGCCGGGGGAGACCTGCAAGGAAGGCGACCTGATCGCCACCATCACCGACCACTACGGCAACACGCTGGAGGAGGTCGTCGCCCCGCAGGACGGCATCGTGCTCTGGGTGCGCCGGATCCGCACGGTCCGCCCCGGCGACGAGGTCGTCATCTTCGGCGAGGTGCTGGGGGAGATCCGGCCATGAGCATCGAACTCCCTCTCACCGAGCTGCTGATCGACGGAAAGCAGCTCCCGGCTGCCGACGGCAGGTCGTTCACCGTCCTCGACCCGTCGGTCGGGTCGCCCATCGCCCAGGTGGCCCTGGCCGGCAAGGCGGACGTGGACCAGGCGGTGGCCGCGGCGCGGGCGGCGTTCACCGCCCCCGCATGGGCCGGGATGCGCGCTGCCGACCGCGGCCGCATCCTCTACCGCATCGCGGAGGCGATCCGCCACCAGGGCGAGCGGCTGGCCCGACTGGAGAGCGAGGACGTCGGCAAGCCGCTCAGCCAGGCGAAGGCCGACGTCGAAGCGGCGGCCCGCTACTTCGAGTTCTACGCCGGCGCGGCCGACAAGCTCGGCGGTTCCACCATCCCGCTCGGCCCCGGCCTGATCGACTACACCGTCCGTGAGCCGATCGGCGTCTCCGGCCAGATCATCCCGTTCAACTACCCGCTGCAGAACACCGCGAGGGGCTCCGCCCCGGCACTGGCGGCGGGCTGCACGGTGGTGCTCAAGCCCTCCCCGGAGGCGCCGCTCACCCCGCTGGAGATCAGCAGGATCGCCCTGGAGTGCGGTCTCCCGCCGGGCGTGCTGAACGTGGTCCCCGGCGACGGCGAGACCGGCGCGGCCCTCGCCGGCCACCCGGACATCGACCAGGTCACCTTCACCGGCTCGGTGCCGACCGGCATCAAGGTCGCCCAGGCCGCCGCGGCCAACGTGGTGCCCTCCGTCACCGAGCTGGGCGGCAAGTCCCCGGTCGTCGTCTTCGCCGACGCCGACTTCGACCTGGCGCTGACCGCCATCACGGCCTCGGCGTTCGGCAACGCGGGCCAGACCTGCTCGGCCGGCACCCGGCTGCTGCTCCAGCGCGGCGCCGAGGAGTTCCTCGACAAGCTCGTCGCACACGTGGCATCCCTGCGCGTCGGCCCGGGCCTCACCGACCCGGACGTCGGCCCGCTCGTCGCCGCCCGGCAGCGCGACCGGGTGCTGGACTACCTGCAACTGGCCCGCGAGGAGGGAGCCGTGGCACGGGCCGGCGGCCGAGCACCGTCCGACCCCGAGCTGGCCGACGGCTACTACGTCGAGCCGACCGTCCTCACCGGCCTGACCAACGACGCCCGCTGCGCCCGCGAGGAGATCTTCGGCCCCGTCGTCACCGTCATCGAATTCGACGACACCGACGAGGCCCTGGACATCGCCAACGACAGCCCGTACGGCCTCGCCTCCTACGTCTGGACCCGCGACATCGACAAGGCCATGCGCCTGGCCGAGGGCATCCGGGCCGGACAGGTCTACGTCAACGCCACCGGCGTCGGCACCGGCGTCGAACTCCCCTTCGGCGGCTACAAGCACAGCGGCTGGGGCCGGGAGAAGGGACTGGCGGGCCTCGACAGCTACCTGCAGACCAAGAACGTCTGCATCGGATTCGGGAGCCGGTCATGAGATACCGCGCGCTCGGTGCACGCGGCCCGATCGTCTCCGTGGTGGGCGTCGGCGGCAACAACTTCGGTTCCCGCCTCGACGAGGACGGAACGAAGGCTGTCGTCCACGCGGCCCTCGACGCCGGGATCACCCTGTTCGACACCGCCGACATGTACGGCGGGTCCGGGGAGAGCAGCACCGGGCGCGGTGACGGCGAACGGCTCCTCGGCGCCGCCCTCAAGGGGCACCGCGACGAGGTCGTGCTGGCCACCAAGTTCGGCATGGAGATGGGCCCCGGCGCCGACCTGTACGGCCGGCGCGGCGCCCGCGCCTACATCCGGTACGCCGTCGAGGCATCGCTGCGCCGGCTCGGCACCGACCGGATCGACCTGTACCAGTACCACGAGCCGGACGGCGTCACCCCGCTGGAGGAGACGACCGCCGCGCTCCGAGAGCTGGTGGACGAGGGCAAGATCGGCCACATCGGCTGCTCCAACCTCCCGGCCGAGGACCTCACCGACGCCTTCGTCTCCACCCAGGCCCGCTACCACCTGCTCGACCGAGCTGTGGAGCGGGACCTGATCCCGGCCTGCCTGCGCCACGGCGTCGGTCTGCTGCCGTACTACCCGCTGGCCAACGGCCTGCTCAGCGGCAAGTACCGGCGCGGCGAGCAGCCCCCGCCCGGCAGCCGCCTGTCCTGGCGCCAGGGCTGGCTCACCGACGCGGCCCTGGACAGGGCCGAGGCGCTCACCGCGTACGGCGCCGAACGCGGCCTGACCCTCCTCCAGGTCGCGGTCGGCGCACTGGCCGCGCTGCCCGCCGTCGGCTCCGTCATCTGCGGAGCCATGACCCCCGAACAGGTCACCGCCAACGCGGCGGCGGCCGACTGGATCCCCGACCCGGCCGACCTGGCCGCACTCGACGCGATCGCCACCCCCGGCGAACGCGTCGTCTGAAGCCCCCACCCCCTGGAAAATCCGGAAACCGCGAGACCGAGGCAGAAAACCATGCGAGAGATCGTCACCTTCGACGCCTATGCGACCCTGATCAACTTCGAGCTCGGCCCCACCACCCTGAAGGTCCTGGAGGACCGGCTGGACCTGGACAACCTGGACGTCGACGAGTTCCTCGACGACTTCCGCGTCATGCGCTTCCAGGCCGTCCTGGAGGCCTACCGCCCCTACCACGAGGTCCTGCACTCCAGCCTGCGCAACGCGATGCGCCTGCACGGCCTGGAGTACCGCGAGTCCGACGGCGAGGCCCTTGTGGACGCCGTCCCCACGTTCGGTCCCTTCCCGGAGGTCCCGGAGGCCCTGCGGAAGCTGAAGACCAAGTACGAGATCGCCATCATCTCCAACTCCGATGACAACCTGATCGCGCGGAACGTGGAGAACATCGGCGTCGAGTTCGACTACGTCATCACCGCCCAGCAGGCCGGCGCCTACAAGCCCGACCGCCAGACCTTCAAGCACGCCTTCCGGACCATGGGTGTCGAATCGTCACAGGTCATCCACGTCGCCCAGGGCTGGGAGTACGACCACATCCCGACCCGCGACCTCGGCCTGAAGCGCCGCGTGTGGATCAACCGCTACGGCCGCAAGGGCAGCGCCGACTACCAGCCCTACGACGAGCTGCCCGACCTGTCGGGCCTGCCGAAGCTGCTCGGCTGCTGACCGACGGCCAAACCGGCGTAACAGACCGAGAACACAGAGGACGCACGCCATGAAGCAGATCCCCTACTGGCTGGACACAGCCCCCGCCCTGCCCGACCGTTCCGGAAAGGACCTGCCCGACGAGGCGGACGTGGTGGTGATCGGCGGCGGCCTCACCGGGCTGTCCACCGCCTACCATGCCGCCCGCAAGGGCGCCCGGGTCGTCCTGGTCGAGAAGGACAAGGTCGGTTCGGGCGCCTCCGGGCGCAACGGCAGCATGTGCACCCAGGGCATCACCATCAGCCCCGCCGAGGCGCGCAAGCGCTACGGGCAGGAGCGGGCCCGTGAGCTGTACGACGCCTTCCGGGATGCGGTCGACGTCGTCGAGGAGCTCACCCACACCGAGAACATCGACTGCGACTTCAACCGCTCCGGGCGCCTCGGAGCGGTCTGCAAGCCCGGGCACTTCGACGGCCTGCGGGCCAAGCAGCGCGACCTGGCCGACAACTTCGGCCACGAGACGGTCGTGCTGAGCAAGAGCGAACTGCGGGCCGAGCTCGGCACGGACTACTACCACGGCGCCCTGCTCGACCCGGACAGCGCGGGCCTGCACGTGGGCAAGTTCGTCGGCGGCCTGGCCGGGGCCGCCGAGCGTGCCGGCGCCGATATCCACGAGCGCAACGCCGCCACCGGCCTCACCCGCCTGCCCGGCGGCGGCTTCGTGGTGGAGACCCTGCACGGCACCATCCGTGCCAAGCAGGTCATGGCGGCGACGGACGCCTACACCGACAAGTCGATGCCGTGGTTCCGCAAGCGGCTGATCAACGTCGGCAGCTTCATCATCGTCACCGAGCCGCTGGGGGAGGAGCGCGCCAAGGAACTCATCCCGAACGGCCGCCTGCTCGTCGCCCACAAGAACATCGGCCACTACGTCCGCCTCACCCCGGACAACCGCCTCGCCTTCGGCGGCCGGGCCCGCTTCGCCCCCTCCAACCCGGCCTCCGACATCAAGAGCGGAGACATCCTGAAACGGGAGATGACCGAGATCTTCCCGCAGCTGGCCGGGGTGCGGATCGACTACGTGTGGGGCGGCATGGTCGGCTTCTCCTGGGACCGCATCCCGCACGCCGGTGAAGTCAACGGCCTGTACTACTCCATGGGTTACTGCGGCCACGGCGTCCAGATGGCCACCTACATGGGCCGTGCGGTCGCCGAGATGATGGACGGCAAGCCGGACGCCAACCCCATGCGCGGATTCGGCTTCCCGAAGGTTCCCGTCCCCTTCTACAACGGCACCCCCTGGTTCCTGCCGTTCGGCGGCGCCTACTACAAGGCGAAGGACAAGCTGCTCTGAGCCGGCGCCGACGGCGCTGAAGCCGCGGGGACTTCCCACCCACTGCTCCTGGGACGTCCCCGCGGCTTTCCGCTCTCGCGGCCTGCTGCCGCACCTCACGCACGTCCACGCCGAACCGCATCGAAAGAGGGCCCGCTCCGCCATGACCGCCGCCACCCGCAGCGAGCACGACCTGCTCGGCGACCGGGACGTTCCCGCCGACGCCTACTGGGGTGTCCACACCCTGCGCGCCACGGAGAACTTCCCCATCACCGGCACGCCGATCTCCGCCTACCCGCACCTCATCGACGCCCTCGCCGCCGTCAAGGAGGCCGCCGCCCTCGCCAACGAGGAACTCGGGCTGCTGGAGCCGCACAAGGCCGCCGCGATCGTTGCCGCCTGCCGCGAGATCCGTTCCGGCACGCTGCACGAGCAGTTCGTCGTCGACGTGATCCAGGGCGGCGCCGGCACCTCGACCAACATGAACGCCAACGAGGTCATCGCCAACCGGGCACTGGAGCTGCTGGGGCATGCCAAGGGCCACTACGGGTTCCTGCACCCCAACGAGGACGTCAACCTCGGCCAGTCCACCAACGACGTCTACCCGACCGCCGTCAAGATCGCGACGGTGTTCGCGGTGCACGGGCTGCTCAAGGCGATGTCCGTCCTCCAGGACGCCTTCGCCCGCAAGGCCGTCGAGTTCCGTGACGTGCTCAAGATGGGCCGCACCCAGCTGCAGGACGCCGTGCCGATGACGCTCGGCCAGGAGTTCTCCGCGTACGCCGTCATGATCGACGAGGACCGCAACCGTCTTGCCGAGGCCGTCGAGCTGATCCATGAGATCAACCTCGGCGCCACGGCCATCGGCACCGGCCTCAACGCTCCCGCCGGATACGCCGAGTCGGCCCGCCGCCACCTCGCCGAGATCACCGGGCTGCCGCTGGTCACCGCCGCCAACCTGGTCGAGGCGACCCAGGACTGCGGCGCGTTCGTCCAGATGTCCGGCGTCCTCAAGCGGATCGCCGTGAAGCTGTCCAAGAGCTGCAACGACCTGCGGCTGCTGTCGTCCGGGCCGCGCGCAGGTCTCGGCGAGATCAACCTGCCGCCGGTGCAGGCCGGTTCGTCCATCATGCCGGGCAAGGTCAATCCGGTGATCCCCGAGGTCGTCAACCAGGTCGCCTTCGAGGTGATCGGCAACGACGTCGCCATCACCATGGCCGCGGAGGCCGGACAGCTCCAGCTCAACGCCTTCGAGCCGGTCATCCTGCACTCCCTCTCGCAGAGCATCACGCACCTGAGGAACGCGTGCGTGACGCTGGCCGAACGGTGCGTGGACGGCATCACCGCCAACACCGAGGCCCTGCGCCGGAGCGTGGAGAACTCGATCGGCCTGGTCACCGCTCTGAACCCGCACATCGGATACACGGCCGCCACCGACATCGCCCAGGAGGCCCTCGTCAGCGGCCGGGGCGTGGCCGAACTCGTCCTGGCCAAGGGCCTGTTGCCCGCGGAAACCCTCGCCGACCTGCTGCGGCCCGAGGTCGTCGCGGGCGTCGGCCGGCCCGCGGTCTGACGCACGGGCACGTCGCTGCAGCGGTGGCCGGTCGACGCCCGCGGATTCCTCAGCTGACCGGCCCCGGGACGAGACCCCCTCGTACCCGGGCCCGCAACCCTTTCGACCCACAGGAGTGCCTGACATGAGACTCGAGAACGTCGCGGCCCTGGTGACCGGCGCGAGCAGCGGCATCGGGGAGGCAGTGAGTTCCCACTTCCGCCGCGAGGGCGCGCGACTGCTGCTCACCGGCCGCAGGGAGCGGCTCGACACCGCCCAGCCCGACGACCTGTACGTTCCGGGGGACCTCAACGACGAGGCGTTCGTCGAGGCCCTGGCCAAGCAGGCCGCCGAGTCCCTCGGCACCGTCGACGTCGTCGTCCTCAACCACGGCCTGCAGGCCGGCGGCCCGCTCACCGAGATGTCCTGCGACGACGCGAAGAACGTGCTGGAGAGCAACCTGCTCAGCGCGTTCCTGGTGATCAAGCACTTCGCGCCGCTGATGCCCGCCGAAGGAGGCTCGTTCGTCTGTGTCGGTTCACGGCTCGGCATGGTCGGCAAGGCCGGGGAGGTCCTGTATTCCGCCGCCAAGGGGGGCCTCATCATGCTCGCCAAGGGCGCGGCGATCGAATGGGCCCCGCGCAACATCCGCGTCAACGTCGTCGCTCCGGGACTGACCGCCACCCCGGTCATCGAAGCGGCGTTCCAGCGCAGGCCCGATCCCGAGGCCTACCGCCGCGAGCGCGAGAGCCAGATCCCGCTCCAGCGCCTCGCCGCCCCGGAAGAGGTCGCCGACGCGGTGCTCTTCCTCGCATCGTCGGAGTCGTCGTACATCACCGGAGCGGTCCTCCCCGTCGACGGCGGGTACACCGCCTTCTGAGCACCCCTGCTGAGCATCACGACCAGCAGGGGGCCGAACGACGTGTCCTCCGTCTCGCCTTCCGGCTCGGACGGCCGCCGACCGCAACACGACCGACCGGCCACGGGATCGAGCACATGCCGCTGGAGACGGACGCAGGGACGTCGCGCTGTGCGCGGTGGTGCGGGCCGGCGCGCGTAGGTCTCCAGCGGCTCCAAGCCCCTGGGCTGCGCCCGATGCGGCGACCCACTCCGGACAGGGGAGTGGCGAGGCCCGTAAGACCGCGACCGCGAGCAGGGGCGTCACCAGTCCGCGTCGCCCCATTGGTCCAGCAGGGCCTCGGCCGTGTCTCCGTCAGGTCCGGCCGCCGTGCCGTGGACCGACTGCTCGGTCCAGATCACCTTGCCGCGGGACATGTAGCGGGTGCCCCACCGCTGCGTGAACTGGGCGACCAGGAACAACCCCCGCCCGCCCTCGTCGGTGTCGGCCGCCCGGCGCAGGTGCGGTGAGGTGCTGCTGCCGTCGGCGACCTCGCAGATCAGGCTGTTGCGGTCGTGCAGCAGCCGCAGCCGGATCGGGGTGGCGCCGTACCGGATGGCATTGGTGACCAGTTCGCTGATCACGAGCTCGGTGGAGAAGGCCAGCTCCTCCAGCCCCCACTCCTGCAGCCGGCGGGTGACGTCGGCACGGATCCCGGCGACGACGGCCGGGTCGCTGGGGACGTCCCATTCGGCGACCTGGGAAGGAGCCAGCAGGCGGGTGCGGGCGACGAGCAGGGCGATGTCGTCGCTCGGGCGGGCCGGCAGCAGGGCGTCGAGTACGGCCTTGCAGGTCTCCTCCGGGGTGCGGTCCGGGTGCGCCAGGGCCTCGCGCAGCATCTCCAGGCCGATGTCGATGTCCCGGTGTTCGCCCTCGATCAGTCCGTCGGTGTACAGGACCAGCCGGGAGCCCTCGGACAGGGTGTGTTCGGCGGTCTCGAAGGGCAGGCCGCCCCCCAGCCCCAGCGGCGGGGAACCCGGCACCTGCAGGTGCTCCACAGTGCCGTCCGGGTGCACCAGGGCCGGTCCCGGATGCCCGGACCTGGCCAGTGAGCACATCCCGGCGACCGGGTCGTAGATTGCGTACAGGCAGGTGGCTCCCGTGATTCCCTCGCCGTCGCTCTCCTCGCTGTCGATCCGGGTGACCAGCTCGTCCAGGTGCCTGATCAGCTCGTCCGGGGACAGGTCGAGGGCGGAGAAGGTGTGCACCGCGGTGCGCAGCCGGCCCATGGTGGCCGCGGCGTGCAGGCCGTGGCCGACCACGTCGCCGACCACCAGCCCGACCCGGGCGCCGGGCAGCGGGATGACGTCGAACCAGTCGCCGCCCACCCCGGCACGGGCGGGCAGGTAGCGGTGGGCGACCTCGACGGCGGACTGGTCGGGCAGGGAACGAGGCAGAAGGCTGCGCTGCAGGGTGACGGCCAGGGCATGCTCGCGGGTGTAACGGCGGGCGTTGTCGATGGCCACCGCGGCCCGGGCGGTCAGCTCCTCGGCGAAGGCCAGGTCCTCTTCCTCGAAGGCGTTCTGCTGCGCGCGCCAGAAGCTGACCGCACCCAGCACCACGCCGCGGGCCCGGAGCGGCACGGTGATCAGGGAGTGGAGGCCGCAGTCCAGGATGCGCCGGGCGCGTTCGGGGTCCTGGGCCCGCCAGCCGTGGGAGACGGCCAGGTCGGCCTCGAGGACGGCGTGGCCGCGCTCGACGCCGACGGCCACGGGGGTGCCCGGGACGAAGCGGATCAGCTCGCCCGCCGGGTGGAGGGGCTTCGCGGCCCCCTTGGCGCCGCGAACCGCCGCACGGCGCATCTCGGGCCCGGCCCGGGCCGGCTCCTCACCCTGCAGAACCGGATCCAGCAGGTCGACCGTGGCGACGTCGGCGAACCGGGGGACCGCCACCTCGGCCAGTTCCTCGGCTGTGCGCGCCACATCCAGCGTGGTGCCGATGCGTACCCCCGCCTCGTACAGCAGGCGCAGCCGCTCCCGGGCCACCTCCGCCCGGCCCGTCAGCGCTTGCAGTTCCGTGGTGTCGCGCAGCGTGGCCACGCTGCCCGCCGGGCCGCCGTCGTGGCCGACCGGCCGCATGTTGACCGCCAGCAGGCGGTCGCCGGCCAGGTGGACCTCGTCCGTGGCTGTCCGGCCGGAGACCAGGAGCTCCGCGGTGCCCGCCTCCAGGCCCAGGTCGGTGACACGGCGCTGCTCCGCGTCAGCAGGCAGATCCAGCAGTCGCCGGGCCTCATCGTTGGCCAGGAGCAGCCGCCCGTCACCGCTGATGATCAGTACCCCCTCCCGCACCGAGTGCAGCACCGCGTCGTGGTGCTCGTACATCCGGGTCATCTCGGCCGGATCCAGACCGTGGGTCTGGCGTCGCAGCCGCCGCGACACCAAGGCCGTACCGGCTGTGACCAGTGCCAGCGCGCCGCCGACGGAACCGAGCATGAGCGGCATCTGGCGCTCGACCACCGCGTCCACGTTCCTGACCGTGACCCCGACCGACACCAGGCCGACGATCGTCTTGCCCCCGGTGTCGAAGACAGGGACCGTCGTCTCCACGGCGAGGCCCAGGCTGCCCTCGAAGTCCTGGGTGAAGGGCCGGCCGGCAGCCGCCTCCTTGCGCAGGGCGAAGACATGCTCCCCGATCAGACTCGGGTCCGGGTGGGTCCAGCGGAAGCCCTGCGGGTCGATCGCGACGACGAAGTCCACGCCGGTCAGCTTTCGCGTCTCCTCCGCGCGAGGCTGCAGCAGGGCGGTCGGGTCGGCGGATTTCATGGCATCCGCCGTCCCCGGGGCGCGCGCGAAGGCCTGGGCGACCCCCATCGACAGCTGACGTGCCTCCTGCATGCTCGAATTCCGGGCCTGCAGGACGACTGCCAACCCCGCGGCGGCGGCGAACAGCACCACCAGCATCAGCTGCCACAGGAACACCTGGCCCGCGAGACTGCGCGGGCTCAGAAGGGAACGCACGCGGCGCCCTCGCGACCGGCCGTCGGGCGTTCGGGACCGATCCTGCCCCTGGAGCCGGGGCGAGGCTGATGCCGCACGCCGACGCCGACCGTTGAGCAGATCGGACAATCGACCAAAATGGCTGGTCATAATTTTTTGTACCATAACCGGCATTCATGGTTTCTGCTGCCGCCCGGCCCGGCCCGGCCCCGTCCCTTCCCGGCGTCGTCTCGTCGGCTCGCAGGCGCAGTGGGGGAGGGGTCTTCACCTGCTGGCCCTCACAGTCGAGTAAGTGAGCGTAACCATGTGTGAGTGAGTGTCGTTGTCAGAGTGTGAATCTGACGGAGTGGGCGAAGGCACAGGGTGTGCATCCGCAGACCGCGTATCGCTGGTTCCGTGAGGGGACGTTGCCGGTACCGGCTCAGCGGGTCGGGCCGCGCACGATCCTGGTGAACATCGAAACCAACACCGCTCCGGAAGCGGTGGGCGGGCTGGGTCTGTATGCCCGCGTCTCCTCGCACGACCAGAAGGATGATCTGGAGCGGCAGTTGGCCCGGTTATCCGCGTGGGCGGCCAAGGCTGGCGGCAAGGTCGTCCGGGCCGAGTCGGAGATCGCGTCCGGTATGAACGGCGCACGCTCCAAGGCGAAGCGACTGCTGGCCGATCCGGCGGTGACCACGGTCGTGGTGGAGCACAAGGACCGCCTCGGGCGCATGAACGTCGAACTCGTCGAAGCAGCGTTGTCAGCATCGGGTCGGCGTCTGCTGGTCCTCGATGAGGGCGAAGTCGAAGACGACCTGGTGCGCGACATGGTGGAGGTGCTGACGTCATTCTGCGCCCGCCTGTACGGTCGCAGGTCGGCGAAGAACCGCGCGCGCAAGGCGCTGGAGGCCGCCGAGCATGGCTGACCACCTGCGTCCGATCGATGCGCCGTTCGTCGCGCTCGGCCCGTCCGGGGTGGCGATACGTACCAGGATCAAGCAGTTCACGCCCGAGGACGAGAAGGTGTTGCGGCTGGTCGGCGCGCATCTCGGCTCGCTCGCCTCGAAGGATCTCAAGGCCCGGTGCCGGGATGGGCTGGAGCACTCCACGGACACGTGGGCGGCCCGCAAGCGGGACCTGACCTCGTTGTCGTCGTCGAGATGGGCCGGTGCGATCACGAAAGCGTCGCATGACCAGTGGGCGCTGGCCCGTCGCTGCCAGCTCGCCCACATCCAGAACCTCGAAGCCGGTATCAACACGATCGCCCACCGCCTCTCGCTGCCGGTCGGTGAGAAGGGGACGAAGAAGGCACCGGGTGGCTACCGCAGTCGGCAGGAGTGGCACGCGAAGACCCGTCGCCTGCACGTGCTTCACGACCGTCTGGAGCAGGCCTGCGCTGACCGTGAGGCCGGTGTCGTACACGTGGTGCGAGGCGGCAAGCGCCTGGCCCGCAACCGTCACCATCTTACTGACGCGCAGCTCACCGAGACCGAGTGGCGGCAGTGGTGGGAAGCCGAACGCTGGTTCCTTCAGGCCGACGGCGAGTCCGGCAAGCGATACGGCAACGAGACCATCCGCGTCAGCCCCGAGGGCGAGGTGTCGATCAAGCTCCCGGCCCCGCTCACAGACCTGGCGAACGCCAGGCATGGCCGGTACGTGCTCGCCTCGAAGGTGCGCTTCTGGCACCGCGGGCAGGAGTGGGCCGACCGCGTGGAGGCCAACCGGGCCATGGCCTACCGCATCCACTACGACGTGGCCCGCGGACGCTGGTACCTGACCGCGTCGTGGCAGATCCCGCCATCGAAGACCACCCCGGTTCAGGCCGCGCTTGCCGATGGTGTGATCGGCGTGGACACGAACGCCGATCACCTGGCCGTGTGGCGGCTCGATGTGCACGGCAACCCGATCGGGAAACCACGGCGGTTCTTCTACGGCCTGTCCGGCACCGCGCAGCATCGCGACGCCCAGATCCGCCACACCCTCTCCCGACTGCTCAACTGGGCCAAGACCTGCGGCGTCAAGGCGATCGCGGTCGAAGACCTCGACTTCGCGGCGGAGAAGACACGGGAGAAGCACGGACGCCGGCGCCGCTTCCGGCGGTTGATCTCCGGCATGCCCACCGGCAAGCTCCGCGCCCGGCTCACCTCGATGGCCGACGCCACCGGCATCGTAATCATCGCGGTCGATCCGGCCTACACCTCCAAGTGGGGCGCCCAGCACTGGCAGAAGCCCCTCACCTCGAAGACTCGTAAGACGACCCGGCACGATGCGGCGAGCATCGCGATCGGGCGACGCGCCCAGGGGCACCCGATCCGGCGACGGACGGCACCGCCCCCGCACGACCAGAGCGATCGTGCGGGGCATCGGACCGTCCAGGCCCGACCGGAGGCTCTTGGGCGTGAGGGAACCCGCCCCCGCATTCCCGGACCACGCACAGGATGCGCGCAACCGGATACGGCGAGTACGCGGGTGACCAGGACATCCAAAACCGTTCGGGATGTCCGCAGTGATCAGGTATGGGTCCAAGACTCACTCCTGCTCACTGACTAGGAACGGTCAGGCCCGCGCCCACTCCCGCCAGCGCTTTGACACGGCGTCCTGGTTCCGCACCCACCAGTCGACGTCCAGGTCGAAACCGGTGTACAGGTGCGCCGGGGAGCTGGGCAGGTCCGCGGCGGCCCTGGGCAGATGCCTGTAGGCGGCCGGCACGACCGGGCCCATGGGATAGACCTCGGCGAAGCCGGCCTGCACCTCGGGGCGCAGGGCGAAGTCGATGAGCTGGTAGGCGGCGTCGACGTTCGCGGCGCCGTTGGGGATGCCGAAGCCGCTGCTCCGGCGGCGGGCGCCGTTCCACTGGTAGGCGAGCGGGGCGCCCTGCCTGATGAGCTCATTGAGGCGGCCGTGCCAGACGCTGGAGGCTGCCACCTGTCCCCGTTCCAGCAGCAGCCCCGGCGAAGCGCCGTTGACCCAGAACTCCCGCACGGCCCCCTTGATCTCGTCGAGGACTCTGAAGGCGCGGTCGATGTCGAGGGGGTAGAGCCGGTCCGGCGGTACACCGTCGGCGAGGAGGGCGAACTCCAGCTCCGGCGGTCCCGCGTCCGGGCCCTGCAGGGCACGGCTGCCCGGGAACGCCCCGGTGTCCCAGAAGTCCGCCCACGACTCGGGCGTCCTCCCGCCGAAGGCGTCGGTGCGGTACGCCATGAGGCTGGCCCAGTAGTTCTTGCCGACGGAATGGGAGGTGAGCAGGGACTCGGCGATGCCGACGTTCCTCGTGTTCTTCAGACGGTCGTAGTCCAGTGCCTGCGTGGCGTTGTCCCGCTCGAAGCGTGCCAGTGCGCTCATCTCGATGTCCATGACGTCGAACTGCGGGCGGCCTTCCCTGATCTGGGCAAGCATCTGCGCGTACCGCGGGATGTTCACCACTGTGACCTGGATGCCGGTCTCCTGGCTGAACGGCTCGTAGACGGCCTTGCGGTTCGCCTCGCCGTAGGCGCCGCCGATATCGCGGACGACGAGCGTCTTGGTGCTCCCGGTCCCGGTGGTGTCCCGGTCGTTGCGGGTCTCGCATCCGGTGAACGAAGCTGCGACGACGCCTGCCGCGACCCCGCCGGCCCCGCGGAGGAACGCCCTGCGGCCGATCCTGACGTCCTTCACCGTATGCCTCCTGCGAAGCCGGGCGCGGTGCCCTTGGGCGGGGCTGTTTCCGGTGGCGCCGCCGCCGCTCGCTGCCGAGGCGGCAGCCGGATCGGCCGGCCGGGTGACGGTGAACCCGGTCATGCCATGGTAGACGCGTCCGGTCGCAGATGCGGGGACCCGGCACCTCCTGCCTCGATCCTCGAACACCTGCCGGTCCCGACGCGCGTGCGGCTTGCGCACCGAACCGCCGGCCCGCGCGCGGCGACCCGGTCGGCGCTTCAGGCTTAACGGTGAATCGATCTCATCAGTCGAGATCCCACTCGCTCAGGTGAGCTTAAGTAAGGCTGCCCTTATATGCTGACCCGGGCTCCTCCCCATCGGGTGTGTAGGGGCCGATCCCTCTTCTCCCGCGTGACAGGACTCCCATGCGTACGACCTCCCGTGGTCTCTTCGCTGTGCTTGCTCTCACCCCGCTGCTCGCCGGCTGTTTCGTCTCCGGCGAAGGAAGCCCGGGTGCAAACGCCGCAGGCGGATCGGCAGGGCGGCTGAGGGTCGCCCTCGCGATTCCGCCGGTGCAGGCACTGTCCCCGTACAGCAACGACGCCACCCTGCTGAGCAAGCTGTCCGTGGCCGAAGGGCTCACCGCCCTGGACGAGGACGGCGCCGCTGCGCCCGCGCTGGCGACGTCGTGGAAGCAGAAGAACGGCACCACCTGGACGTTCGAGCTGCGCAAGGCCGCCTTCCAGGACGGCACTCAGGTCACTGCCGAGGCCGTGGTCAACGCGCTCGACCACGCGGGGGCCGCGAAGCCCAAGCCGCGCGTCCTCAGTGACGTGACCCTCACCGCGAAGGCCGAGGACGCCGACACCGTCACCATCAGCACCGCGGCCGCCGACCCGGTGCTCCCGCTGCGGCTCGCCAGCCCGGCGCTGGGCATCCTCGCCCCGAAGGCGTACGGAAAGGACGGCACGGTCAGCCCGGTCGGCACCGGCACGGGCCCCTTCGAGATCACGAAGCTCACCGGCAAGTCCAAGGCCGCACTCGACCGTTACGACGGCTACTGGGGCGGCAGGGCCAAGGTGCCCGGTGTCGATGTGACCTGGATAGCCGACGGCACCGCCCGTGCCAATGCCCTGCGCGGCGGCGACGTCGACATCGCCGAGTGGATCCCCACCGCCCAGGCGAAGCTGCTGGACGAGAAGATGCGTCGCGAAGTTGCGTCCGTACGGACCGACAGCCTCGTCCTCAACACCGGCAGCGGACTGTTCACCGATCCGGCGCTGCGGGCGGCAGCCCGCGAGGCCGTGGACGGCTCCGCGCTCGTCGACTCGGTCTTCGGCGGGTACGCCGACCCTGCGCAGGGCCTGTTCGGGCCCGCGGTGTCCTGGGCGGCCGGCAAGCGCGTCGACGTCACCGGCCGCGCCCAGGCCGCGACCACCGCACAGGTGAAGTCCAAGGCGAAGGGCAGGACCCTGCGGCTGGCCGCCATCACCAACCGCGCGGAACTGCCCGAGGCCGCCACCGTCCTGCAGCAGCAGCTGGAGAAGGCCGGGTTCACCGTGAAGCAGGACGTACGCGAGTACACCCAGATGGAGGCCGATCTCCTCGCCGGCAAGTACGACGCGCTCGTCTTCTCCCGGGTGACGCTCCTCGACACCGGCGACGCCGTCGCGTACCTCGCGAGCGACTTCACGAGCAACGGGGTCTACAACATCGCCCGTCTGAAGGACCTCCGGGTGGACCAGGCCATCAAGGCCGCCGCCGGGGAAAGCGACATGACGAAGCGACAGCAGAGGATCATGTCGGCCGAGGCGCAGATCCTGCGCACCGACGCCGTCGTGCCGCTGGTGCACGAGAGGGTCGTGCAGGGCGTCAGCGCCGATGTCGAGGGCGTGCTGCTCGACCCGCGCGAGCGCTCCCTGATCGACGTCGACACCCGTCTGAAGTAGATGAGTGCGACATCGGCCGGGGCGGACGCCCGCCCGGCCCAGTGGCGCGCGGGCCTCGGCCGCCTCGCCGCCGGGGCCGCGCTGCTGACGGCCGTGGCCCTGCTGCCCTGGCTGTCCGGGAACGATCCCGCGCTGACGGTTCTGCGGGCCCGTTCCGCCGACCAGGACCCCACTGCCGCGCAACTGGCCGCCGTACGGGAACAACTGCACCTGGACGAGGGCCCGTTCACTCACCTCGCGCACTGGCTCGGCGGGCTGCCGCAGGGCGACGCGGGCACCTCATGGGTATCGGGCGAGCCCGTCCTGCCCCAGGTGACGGCCGCCTTCGCGGTCTCCTTCACACTGATGCTGGCCGCGCTCGTGGTCACCATCGCGACGGCCGCGCTGGTCAGCGCCCGCACCCTGTATCTCGGCTCCCGACGACGGCTGCGCCAGGGGAGGGCGGCCACCGGGGCCGCCGTTCTCGCCGCGCTGCCCAAGTTCCTGCTCGCCTCCCTCCTCGCCACCGTGTGCGGGGTGTGGCTCGGCTGGTTCCCCTCCAGCGGGTGGGAGGGACCGCCGTCGATGGTGCTGCCCGCGCTCGCCCTCGGCGTCCCGTCCGGGGCGATGATCGGCGGCCTGCTCGACCAGTCGCTGCCCGCCGCCTTCCACGAGCCGTGGGCCCGGACCTGGCACGCTCATGGGTTCCCGCCCGGCCTCATCGCCCGGCACGCGCTGCGCCGCACCCTGGCCGGGGTGCTCCCGCAACTCCTGCCGACCGTGGTGGCGCTGGTCGGCGGTGCCGTCGCGGTGGAGAAGATCTTCAACATTCCAGGGCTCGGCCGGCTCGCCCTGGACGCCGCCATCGCTCAGGATCTGCCGCCCCTGCAGACCGCGACACTGTCCCTGATCCTGCTCGGCATCGCCGCCGGCCTCCTCATCCAGGCCCTGCGCCGCGCCCTGCTCGGCCCGGCCCTGCGGGAGAGGGCCCTGCCCACCCTGCACGCGCCGGCCCTCCCGCCCGCGCGATCCATCCGCTGGATCGCCGGAGCCTGTGCCGTCGCCCTGCTCACGCTGGTCGTCGCCGGACTGCTGCGCGATCCTCTGCACGTGGACACGGCGGCCCGGCTGCTCCCGCCCTCAGCCGCGCACCCGTTGGGTACGGACGCGCTCGGCCGTGATCTGCTGGCGAGGCTGGGGCACGGGGCGCTGCGCACAGTGGGTGTGGCCCTCGCCGTGACCGCGGTCTGCGCCGTCGCCGGGCTGTTGCTCGGCATGGCGGCACAGGTGGGAGCGGGCCTGACGGAAGTGGTGTCGACGCTGCCGGCGGTTCTCGCCGGTCTGCTGACGACCGCGGTGACCGGCCCGTCGGCGTGGGGTGCCGCGTGTGCGGTCTGCCTGGTCGGCTGGACCCCTTACGCCGCCCAGGCCGCGGCCCTGCTCGAACAGGAACGGGCCGGCGGCCACATGCTCGCGTCCCTCTCCCTGGGCGCCGGCCCGGGATATCTGCTCCGCCGTCACCTGCTGCCCGCCGTACTGCCCGCGGTAGGGCGCAACGCCCTGCTGCGCCTGCCGACCACGGTCCTCGTGCTGGCCTCCCTCGGCTTCCTCGGGCTGGGGGAGCAGCCGCCCACCGCGGAGTGGGGCCGCCTTCTGTCGGAGAACCAGCCGTACACGGAACTGGCGCCCTGGACCGTACTCGGCCCGGCCTGCGCACTCGTCCTGCTCTCCGTTCTCGCCGTGTCCGGCACGCCTTCGGGACCAGGAAGGCCCCGGCGGGCGGCCGGCCGGTGACGGCTGGACGGTCGATTCTCCGGCAGGCAGGGTCCGTTGTGCCCGGGGCGACCGTCTCGGCCGGCCGTGGTGAGCCTGGGTCTCGTGGGTGTGAGCGGGATCCGGTGGGACGTACGGCCAGGGGTGTGAGGCGGGCCGTCGTCGGCCCCCGGCTGTTCAGTCCCTGTCTCACGCCTACTTGATGAGGTCCTGGAACTTGTAGCAGCCGCCTGCGAAGGGCAGGAACCACGGCGGGCCGAAGTGTCCGGGGACAGCGAGCCCGGGTCACGGCATGACGGTCCAGGTCCGCATGCGGCATCGGTTCCCCGTGGCTGCGTGTCCGCACGGTCCGGACTGAAAGGGCGTCAAGTCCCTTCTGGCCTGGCGGCGGTGTTCTGCACAGCCGGGCCCGACGCAAGATCATGAAGCCGGACTGGAGTACCAGCGGCTTGATCAACTCGGCCCTGCACAGTGCCGATCGCCCGGTCGGGTCGGCGTGCGCGCCGGCGGCGCCGGGCAGGTACAGCGGGCAGCGTCGTGTGAGCCCGTCTCCGCGGACCACGACGGGGCGGTGTGTCAGGCCGGTTGCCAGATCCGGGCGAGCGTCGAGGCGGTGAGAAGCTGTTCGGGGCTGCCCTGTCCTGCCAGGTGACCGTTGCGCAGCAGGAGGCAGGCGTCCGCCGAGTGCGCGGCTTCCAGGTCGTGCGTGGCCTGGACGACGGTCACCCCGTCGGCGACCAGTTCCGTCAGCAGTGCCGAGATCCGCTCCCTTGCCTCGGGGTCGAGTCCCGTGGTCGGTTCGTCCAGCAGCAGCAGGTCCGACTCCTGGGCGAGGCCCTGGGCGATCAGGGCGCGCTGCCTCTGTCCGCCGGACAGTTCCCCGAGTTGGCGGGTGGCGAGGTCGGTGATGCCCAGTCGCTCCATGGCCGTGTCCACGGTGGCGCGGTCCTGCCGGGTCAGCCGGCGCCACGGTCCGCGTTCGGCCCAGCGCCCCATCTCCACCGTCTGCCTGACCGTCAGCGGCAGTGCGTCCCCGACGGCGCCGCGCTGCGGGACGAATGCCGGCGGCCGGTTGCCGGCGCGGCGGAGTTCGCCTGCTGTGGGCTGGATCACGCCGGCCAGGACTCCGAGCAGGGTCGACTTCCCGCTTCCGTTCGGGCCGACGAGCGCGGTGATGGCCAACGCCGGTATGTCCGCGTCGAGTTGGTGCAGGACGGGGCGGCCGGGGTAACCGGCGGACAGTCCGGTGAAGCGAACGTGAGGCTTCGCGTCCCGTGCGGTCGCGCAAGGGGACCCCTGTGTATTGGACATGATTTTCATTGTAGTGTGCTCGTTGTGGAATGGTTGACAGGCCCCTTCGAGGTGACCTTCGTGCAACGGGCCCTGTGGGGCGGAATGCTGGTGTCGGCGATCTGCGCCCTGGCCGGCACCTGGGTGGTGCTCAGGGGGATGGCCTTCCTCGGTGACGCCATGTCCCACGGGTTGCTGCCCGGCGTCGCGCTCGCGGCGCTGCTCGGCGGCAACCTGCTGCTGGGGGCGCTGCTGAGCGCGGCCGTCATGACGGCCGGCGTCACCGCCCTGGGCCGCGCCCCGAGACTGTCCCAGGACACCGGCATCGGCCTGCTCTTCGTGGGAATGCTGTCCCTCGGCGTCATCGTCGTGTCGCGCTCGCAGTCCTTCGCGGTCGACCTGACCGGCTTCCTCTTCGGTGACGTCCTCGCCGTCCGTGAACAGGACCTGGCGCTGCTGGGTGTGGCGCTGCTGCTGGCCCTGGCCGTCTCGGTCCTCGGTCACCGGTCCTTCCTCGCCCTGACGTTCGACCCGCGCAAGGCACGGACGCTCGGCCTGCGCCCCCGCCTCGCTCACGCCGTGCTGCTCGGCCTGCTGGCCCTGGCCATCGTCGCCTCCTTCCACATCGTGGGGACACTGCTGGTCCTGGGCCTGCTCATCGCTCCGCCCGCGGCCGCGCTGCCCTGGGCGCGCAGTGTGCGGGGCGTCATGGCGCTTGCGGCGCTGCTCGGCATCACCGCCACCTTCGGCGGCCTGCTGCTGTCCTGGCACCTGAGCACCGCGGCCGGCGCGACCGTCTCGGCCCTCGCGGTGGCCCTGTTCTTCCTCTCCCACCTGGCATCCGGTCTCCGCCACCACCGCCGTGCGCGCCTCGCCGGCGCCCACGCCGCGGCAACCGACTGAAAGAAACCTGAGGCGATCCCCTTGTTCGTCCGAAGAAACGTCACTGCCTGGGCGCCGGCCGCGCTCGCGGCCATCACACTGCTCACCACCAGTTGCGCGGGCCATGGCGACAACGCACCGGCCCCCACGGCGACTTCCTCGCCCTCCGCCCCCCACGGGTACGTCGAAGGGGCCCAGGAGAAGGCCGAGCAGCAGTCCCGGCTGCTGCTCAACGACCCGAGGACCGGAGACACCCGGGTACTCGATCTGATCACCGGAAAGCTGCACGAGGTGCCCCGGACGACGGGCACCACGCGCCTCACCACGGACGGCCGGTTCGGCTACCTCCACACCACGAGCGGCACGCACGTCCTCGACGGCGGCGCCTGGATGGTGGACCACGGCGACCACGTGCACTACTACCGCGCGCAGATACGCGACGCAGGCCGGCTGCCCCAGGGCCCGGGTGCACACGTCCGCAGCGACGCCGCCGTGACCGCGGTGACCGACGCCGATGGCCGGGCCAGTGTCTACCGCCGGACCGAACTGGAGAACGGCACGGCCGGCTCCCCCCGCACCCTTCCCGGGACACACGCGGGACCTGTCGTGCCGTACGCCGAGCACCTGCTCGCCCTGACGGACAACGGACAGGGCTCCACCAAGGTCGCGGTGTACGACCGCGAGGGCAAGCACGCCGCGTCGCCGGACGCGCAGTGCAAGGACCCGCGGGGCGACGCCGTCACCCGGCGCGGAGTCGTCCTCGGATGCGCCGACGGCGCCCTGCTCGTCCGCGAGGTTGACGGCACGTTCACGGCCGAGAAGATCCCCTACAGCAGCGGCACACCCGGGAAGGAACGGGCCACGGCCTTCCGGCACCGGCCCGGCAGCGACACGCTCACGGCGCCGGCCGGGGAGCGGGCCGTGTGGGTCCTGGACGTCACCGAGCGCACGTGGACACGGGTGGAGACCGGTCCCGTCGTCTGCGCCAACACCGCGGGCGAGGGCTCCGTCCTGATCGTCCTCGAGACCGACGGAGCGCTCCACGGCTACGACATCGCCACCGGCAAGCAGGTCTCCCGGACGAAGCCGCTGCTGGCAGACGCCCCGGAGGCCGGCCCCGACAAGAACGCGGGGCCGGTCATCGAGGTCGACCGCAGCCGCGCCTACCTCAACGACCCCAAGGGCAAACGCGTCTACGAGATCGACTACAACGACAACCTCCGCATCGCGCGCACCTTCGACCTGGACATCGAGCCGGCCCTGATGGCGGAGACCGGACGATGACGGGAAAGACGCGAGGGACGCGGCGGCTGCGCACCGTTCTCCCGGCCCTGCTCATCCTCGTCACGGCCGGTACGGCCACCGCCTGCACGAGCGGCGACGACCGGCCCCAGGTCGTGGTGACGACCAACATCCTGGGCGACATCACCCAGGAGATCGTCGGCGACGAAGCCGACGTCACCGTGCTGATGAAACCCAACGCCGACCCGCACTCCTTCGGCCTGTCGGCCGTGCAGGCCGCCGAACTGGAGCGCGCCGACCTCGTCGTCTTCAACGGGCTGGGCCTGGAGGAGAACGTCCTGCGGCACGTGGACGCCGCCCGCGAGTCCGGGGTGGCCACCTTCGAGGCCGGCAAAGCAGCGGACCCCCTCACCTTCCAAGCGCACGACGACGGAGGCCCCGAGGAGCAGGCCGGGCAGCCCGACCCGCACTTCTGGACCGACCCCGACCGCGTCCGCAAGGCCGCCGGCCTGATCGCCGACCAGGTGATCGAGCACGTGGACGGCGTCGACGAGAAAGCGATCCGCGCCAACGCCGACCGCTACGACGCACAACTCGCCGACCTCACCACCTGGATGGACAAGTCCTTCGACCGCATACCCGAACAGCGGCGCGCGTTGGTGACCAACCACCACGTCTTCGGCTACCTCGCCGAACGCTTCGGCTTCCGGGTGATCGGCGCGGTGATCCCGAGCGGCACGACGCTGGCCTCGCCCAGCTCCTCCGACCTGCGCTCGCTCACCCAGGCCATGCGCCGGGCCGGGGTGCAAACCGTCTTCGCGGACTCCTCCCAGCCCACGCGCCTGGCCGAGGTCCTGCGCACCGAACTGGGCGGCCAGGTACGCGTCGTCGAGCTCTACTCCGAATCGCTGACCGAGCAGGGCAAGGGCGCCGGCACCTACCTGCAGATGATGCGCGCCAACACCACCGCCATGACCGACGGCCTGACCGGCGCCTGAACCAGCGGCCCCTGATCTGGACACCGGCCGACCACGGCCCTCACACACACTTCTCACCCGACGCCGCGCTCGCGCGGCACAGAAAGGAACACCCCGGTGAACAAGCCGATACTCAACAGGGCTTTCGCGGGCACAGCCCTCGCCCTGGCGGCTTCCGCGGTCCTGACCGCCTGCGGAGGACAGGACGCCTCCTCATCCGGCGCGAAGGCCGAGGCTGCGCCGAGCACCAAGGCCGTGGCGGTCAAGGACCCGCTGGTCGCCACGTTCGACGGCGGCCTGTACGTCCTGGACGGTGAGAGCCTGAAGCTGGCCGACACGATCGAGCTGCCCGGCTTCAACCGTCTCAACCCCGCCGGCGACGACTCCCACGTCATCGTCTCCACCGACGCCGGATTCCGCGTCCTGAACGCCGCCGAGCAGACCTTCACCGGCATCGAGTACCAGGGCGCCAAGCCCGGCCACGTGGTACGGCACGCCGGCAAGACGGTCCTGTTCACCGACGGCACCGGCGAGGTCAACGTCTTCGACCCCGACGACCTCGACGGCGGCAAGAAGCCGCAAGGCCGCACCTACACCTCCGCCGAGCCCCACCACGGCGTCGCCATCGAACTGAGCAACGGCGAACTCCTCAGCACCCTCGGCACCGAGGAGAAGCGCACCGGCGCCCTCGTCCTGGACAAGAACAACAAGGAGATCAAGCGCAACGAGAACTGCCCCGGCGTCCACGGCGAGGCCGCCGCCAAGGGCGAGGCCGTCGGCATCGGCTGCCAGGACGGTCTGCTGATCTACAAGGACGGCGAGTTCACCAAGGTCGACGCGCCCGACGACTACGGCCGCATCGGCAACCAGAGCGGCAGCGACGCCTCGCCCATCCTCCTGGGCGACTACAAGACCGACCCGGAGGCCGAACTGGAGCGGCCCACCCGCATCTCCCTCATCAACACCGACACCGGGAAACTGCGCCTGGTCGACCTGGGCACCAGCTACTCCTTCCGCTCGCTCGGCCGCGGACCCCACGGCGAGGCCCTCCTCCTCGGCACGAACGGCACCCTCCACGTCATCGACCCGGAAACGGGCAAGGTGGAAAGGAAGATCCCCGTCGTGGACGAGTGGCAGGAGCCGCTGGACTGGCAGCAGGCCCGACCCACCCTCTTCGTCCGCGGCCACACCGCGTACGTCTCCGAACCGGGCAAGCGCAAGCTGCACGCCGTCGACATCGCATCGGGCGAGAAGCTCGCGTCGGTGACCCTGCCCAAGAGCACGAACGAACTGTCCGGCACCATCGCGGGCCACTGATCTGCGACCTCGGCGAGGGCCGTCCCGCCCCGGGCCCCGCGGTGGAAGTGCCGGCGCATGGCGGCCGCAGCGCGGAGGCCGTGGCACCCCGCCCGTCCCGGGCCCCTGGCAGCTTGATCGTGGTCGACCGATCTGTGCCGACCGCCGGCCCACAGCCGAGGAACCGGCCGCAGCGGCACGTCCCGTCCACGAGGGCGTGCCGCGTCCCTCGGCCTGGTGATGGACGCGTTCCTGGCCGAGGTGCTGCTCGGACTGCTCCTCCAGGACCGGAAGCCGACTTTCAAGGGCAGGCTCCCGCCACCGTCTCCTGAGGGACCGGGATGCATCGGCTGCTGCCGGTGCATCCCGACACGGTGCCGCGCCGGCACCGCGAACTGCTCGCACGCCGCCTGCCCCGCCTCAGCCGGTCGGGCACTTCAGCCGCGCCCCCGTCCTGCGACCCGTGACGAGGAACGCGGGCCGGCCCTGCAGGCGCGTCCATCGGTGAGCCGCCGATCCTTCGGTAGGAAGGCAGGGAGCGCCCGTCACAGGCCGGGCCCCAGCGTCCCGCGCGAGTCCAGGATGAGCAGCGCGACATGCAGGCTTGTGCGTTGCAGGCCCGATTCCAGGTCACAGCCCAGCAGACGTTCGATGGTGTGAAAACGCTGGTAGAACGCCTGCCGGGACATTCCGGCCCGTTTCGCCGCGACCGACTTGTTGCCGGGCGCTGTCACATAGGCGCGCAGCGCGGCGAGCAGGTCGCCGCCGTTGCGGTCGTCATGCTCGATGAGGCGCGTCAGCTGGCGTTCCGCGTACCGCTGGAGACGGGTGTCGTCACGCAGCACACCCAGAAGTTCCGGCAGCCCGATGTCGGAGGAGACGTAGAACCACCGGCCCGTGGATCCCGGCACGATGGCCTCGGCGGTCTGCTCGGCCTCCTGCCATGACCGGGCGATCCCGGAGAGATCGGTCACGCCGGGCCCGACAGCGACGACGGAGCCCTGGCCGAGTTCCTCGCGTGCAAGACGGCCGATCCGCTCGGCGACCGGCTGCCAGGCGCTGGCCCGCGCCAGCGCAAGAAGTACGCCGATCCGGCCCGGAGCCGTCTCACCGACCAGGGCGCGTACGCCGGTCCGCTCCAGTTCCTTGGCGATCCGTTCGTCGAGATGCTCACTCTCGCCGCCGGTCCTGGTGTGGCGGATCACTACGGCGAAGAGCCGGTGCCCGAAGGAAGGCAGCCCCAGTGCCTCGGCGCGGGCGCGGGCATCCGCCGCAGAACGGAAGCGCTGTTCGCGCAGATCCTGCAGCAGGGAGCGGTGGGCCCGGCGCTCCCACCACGCCTGTCCGGCCAAGCGGGCCATGGTCAGAGCGACCGCCGCACGTTCAAGTACCAGGACGTGTTCCGGGTCTGCATCCGGGCTGAGCCGGCCGTCCAGCAGGATCAGCCGCCCCCACAGACCGTCGTGGTCCTCCACCGGGGCTATCAGCCAGCCCTCCGGGCCGCTCGGCGTGACCTTCTCCAAGGTCGGCGCGGCTCGGGAACGCCGCGACCAGGCCGACACCACCGGCTCGTAGGGCCGACCGAGCAGTTCACACATCATCACCCGGTGCGTCAGATCCTCCAGCACCACGGGGGCCCCGGTGAGCTCCGCGGCGGTATGCACCACTTCCTCGGGAGTCGCGCCGCGCAGGGTCAGGGCGGTGAAGACGTCCTGGATGTCCCTGCCACGGCGCAGCAGTTCGCCCTGGGCGTCGAGGATGAGAGCGTGCACCGACTGGGTGACGTCGATGAACCGGACACCGCGGGCAAGCTCGACCAGCGGCACCTCGCGTGCGTGGCAGGCCGCGACCAGTTCGTCGGGCACCTTCCGATAGCGGTGGCCGAGCTCCACGACCAAGCCGGCTGCGCCGACGTCAGCGAGTTGGTCGACGTAGTCACGCAGCTTCGAGGTGTCCTCGGGATACGGCATGCCGGTCGTCAGTACCAGCTCGCCACCCTCGAGGAAGTCCGCCGGATTGAGCAGCTCGGTGACATGCACCCACCGCACCGCACGGTCCAGCCGTGACTCACCGGCCAGGACGCGTGGCAGCCCTTCGACGAGCACGGGCAGGCGCAGGACATCCCTGATCGTGACGAAGCGCCTCGCTGAGAGGCGCTTCGGGGGCACATGCGGCACTGCTCTGCGTGACATCGAGGGCAACCTTCACACCGAGTCGTATCCGTGGCAGGGGGTCGATGGTAATGCTCGGAAGCGGTCCGCCGCTGCGACAGACTGTCCCGAGGAGGCCCTGTGGTGGAACACAGTGTCTGTTGACCTGCGATGCCGGCCGCGGCGAGAGTGATCCTCACACCAACAGGGCCCGGATCTCCACCTCTGCCTTCCCCTTGCACGCCGTCTTCCGGTCCCGGACCCCGAACGTCTCGACCGCACGAGTCCACCTGGCAGAACTCGACACGCTCCGCGCCTCATCCGTGTGATGCCCGATCTGAACCCCGACCCCACAAGCCTGTCGGTCTGTTCGCAGGGCTGCACCGAGTCCGCAATCCCGCTTGCCGGTCATCTCCCCGCCCATGACGACATCGTCGCCATGGCCCCATCCTCCGGCAGCGGCTTCACACTCTCGCCCCCATGGGCGAGACCGCCGCCGATCCGGCGTTCAACGGCACCACGGATCACCCCGTGGGCTTCCCCCGCCGGCCGCTGCCGCCGCGGCCCGAAACACGCGGTTCCCGATCCGCTCCAGGCCCGCCTGCCCGCGCGCCGCCGTCCCTGACGCCCCGTCCGCGGACACATGCCGCAGAACATCCCTGTCCCCGGACCTGCACATCCCTGCACCTCGATTCCCCGCATCCACACCGATCCACGGAGGCCGCATGGAAACCAACCGGATACGACGCAGGACCATGCTGCGCACCACGGGCGCGCTGGCCGCTGCCACGGCAGTGGCCGGCTGCGGCAGCCTCACCGGTACAGGCGCAAGCAGCGACCCATCGGGCGGCAAGAAGTCGCTCGTCGTCAGAAACAGCGGTGGCAGCTACCACAAAGCCCTCGCGAAGGCGATCTACGAACCGTTCACCAAGGAGACCGGCATCACGATCTCCACGGTCAACTACGATTCCGCGCAGCTCATAGCCCAGGTCAAACAGGGCCGACCCCAGTTCGACCTGATCGACAACTCCATGTTGGTCTTCCCGAAGATGGTCCGCGCGGACACGCTTCAGCCCCTTGACTACGACCGGCTGCCGAACGCCAAGGGCGCCGGCATAGCCGAGCACCTGCTCACCGAACACGCCGTCGGCAAGAACGTGTGGGCCAGCCTGATGGCCTACCGCACCGACAGCCTGCAGCGCAGGCCGAAAGGCTGGGCGGACTTCTGGAACACAGAGTCCTTCAGCGGCCCGCGCGCACTGCAAGGCCTGGACGCCGACATCCCCGAGCTCGAATTCGCCCTGCTCGCCGACGGTGTGGCACTCGACGACCTGTATCCCATCGACGTGGACAGGGCCTTCGCCTCACTGTCCCGGCTGCGCGGCCAGATCAAGAAGCTGTGGAACACCGGCGCTCTGCCGGCCGTCCTCCTCGGCCGCAAGGAGGTCGTCATGTCCAGTTTGTGGACCGGCCGCGCCGATGATCTGATCCGGACGGGCCAACCGATCGCGTATGAGTGGAACGGCGCCCGTCGGCACACCAACGGGTGGGCCATCCCCAAGGGCACGGACAAGACCGATGCCGCACACCGGCTGATCGACTTCTCCCTCCGGCCCGACGTCCAGGCCGCGTTCGCCAGGATCTACCCGAACGGCCCCGTCGTTCCGGCCGCCGTCAAGGGCCTCCCGGACGACGTCAGGGCCGGGCTGCCCACGTCGCCCGAGCGACTCAAGACCGGCTTCGACCTCGATGTCGAGTGGTGGGACAAGAACCAGGACTCCGTCGCCAAGCGCTGGCAGGAATGGGCGCGTGACTGAGCACACAGGACTTCTCACCCCTGCTGCGCCCACCGGGACGCCGCAGACCCGGCGCACCGGGCAGTCCCTGCCCACCGCCGCACTGCGCAAGCCCCACAACGGCACGACTGCCGTCGACGGCGTCGACATGGACATCGCGGCAGCCCACCTGCATCCGCCGTGGGACGGCGCGCAACTGCTGTGGTCCCCTTACCGCGAGGCCGCCGAGCAGGTCGCACACCTGGCGATCGCGGACCTCGACGCCTTCCTGGAAGGCTACGTGGAGGGTGGATCCCGGATGGGTGGATCACGCTCGGATGAGCCCCGCCCGGTCCGGTGGACCGCCACCCGCCCCAGGACGGCGACGCCGTCGACGCAGAGGGCAGGCCTCCAAGGTGTCGAAGTACGGGCCGTCGGTCTGGGAGATCACGGTGTCGGGCCAGGCCGCGTCCGGGCCTTGACCCCGAATCCTGGACACGGGTTATGCGGCTGGTGCCGGCGTAGTTGATGTTGTTTCGGACGCTGTCTCGTAAGCGATCGGGCTGAGGTGTCCGAGGCGGGAGAGACGGCGTCGGGTGTTGTAGCGGTGCAGCCGGCGGAACGCGTCGAGGCGGGCTTCGCGCTCGCTGGACCAGCGCTTGCGATCCTGGAGCGTCTCGCGTGTGAACGTTGCGTTGAAGGACTCGGCGAGCGCGTTGTCCGCTGAGCTGCCGATCGCGCGCCCTGGACGCCGGGCGCGGCTGACGGTCCGGGCTCAGCTGACGGAGGCGAAGGCCCGGGAGCGCATGCCGGCGGGGCATGGCTCGGCGGCCCGCTCCGGATGGTTCGAGTGCGCCGACTCCGGTCGGGTGTCCGCGTCCGCGGAGCGTGGTCGTCTCGTCCGTGATACGACGGCGACCGAGCCGCTGGTCAGGCCGACCACGAACTGCTCCAGGACGGAGTGCACCGCGTCCCGTCACTGCCGGGACCTTCCGCGAATGGGGAGGCGAAAGGGCCCCGCAGTGTCGCCGTTGTCGGCATCGGCTCAGCGCAGCTTGTCCTTGGCCTGGTAGTAGGCGCCGCCGAACGGCAGGAACCAGGCGGTGCCGTTGTAGAAGGGGACGGGACCTTGGGGAAGCCGAGGCCACGCAGGGGGTTGGCCTCCGGGCGGCCGTCCATCATCTCGGCGACCGCACGGCCCATGTAGGTGGCCATCTGGACGCCGTGGCCGCAGTGACCCATGGAGTTTGGCCCGCAGGCCGTCGAAGTGCCCGGGCTTGCAGACCGCGCCGAGGCGCCCGGAGCGGTTGAAGTCGCAGTCGATGTTCTCGGTGTGGGTGAGCTCCTCGACGACGTCGACCGCATCCCGGAAGGCGTCGCACAGCTCACGGGCCCGCTCCTGCCCGTAGCGCTTGCGGGCTTCGGCGGGGCTGATGGTGATGCCCTGGGTGCACATGCTGCCGTTGCGTCCGGAGGCGCCCGAGCCGACCTTGTCCTTCTCGACGAGGACGACCCGGGCGCCCTTGCGGGCGGTGTGGTAAGCGGTGGACAGGCCGGTGAGGCCGCCGCCGATCACCACCACGTCCGCCTCGTCGGGCAGGTCCTTTCCGGAACGGTCGGGCAGGGCGGGAGCTGCCGGGCTGTGCCGTGTGGATGGCGTGCGGCGGCCCGACGTCCCCTGCCTTGCGGTGTGTTCGAAGGTCACGGAGAGGTGGGGCCCCGGTCTGGCCGGCGCAGAGCATCGGCAGGATACGAGCAGGTCCGTTCTTGCGGCTGGCGGATGCTGCCGAAACCGAAACGCAGGACGCTTCCGTCCGGCTCGCTCAGGTGTGAAAGCCGGGCAGGGACAAGTACTTGAGCTGCTGGTACTCGTGGAGGCCCTCGGGCCCGCCCTCGCGGCCCAGGCCGGACTGCTTGATCCCGCCGAAGGGTGCCGCGACCTCGGAGACCAAGCCGCGGTTGATGCCGACCATTCCGGCCTGCAGACGGGCGGCGACCCGGCGGGCGCGGTCGATGTGGGACGTCATCAGGTACGACGCGAGGCCGTGCTCGGTGCTGTTGGCCACCGCTATGGCCTCGGCCTCGGTGGAGAACCGGTGGATGGCGGCGACGGGGCCGAAGACTTCCTCGTGCATGATCGCGGCGTCGGCGGGGACGTGGTCCAGCACGGTCGGGGCGGCGTAGTGGCCCGGCCCGTCGGGGATGTCCGCCTCGGCGATGACAACGGCACCGCGGGCCACGGCGTCCTCGACGAGGTGGCGGACCTTGTTCACCGCACGGTGGTCGGCCAGCGGGCCGAGGTCGGTGTCCTCCAGGTCCGGGGGACCCACCCGAATGGCGGCCATCCGTTCGGCCAGCGCAGCGGCGAACGCGTCGGCGATTCCCTCCTGGACCAGGAACCGGTTGGCGCCGACGCAGGACTGGCCGCCCAGCCGCATCTTCGCGATCACCGCTTCGCGGACCGCGAGGTCGAGGTCGGCGTCGTCGAAGACCAGGAACGGCGCGTTGCCGCCCAGCTCCATCGAGGTGCGCAGTACCCGGGCACCGCTCTGCTGCAGCAGCAGCCGGCCGACTGGGGTGGATCCGGTGAAGGACAGCTTGCGCAGCCGGGGGTCGGCCAGCAGAGCCGTGGTGACCGCTGCCGCGTCGCTGCTGGTGATCACGGTCAGGACACCCGCGGGCGCGCCGGCCTCACGCGCCAGCTCGCCCAGTACCAGGGAGGACAGCGGGGTGAGCGCGGCCGGCTTGAGCACGGCGGTGCAGCCTGCGGCCAGGGCGGCTGCGGCCTTGCGGGCGGCCATGGCCAGCGGAACGTTCCACGGGGTGATCAGCAGGCAGGGGCCGACCGGTTCGGCGACGGTGACGATGTGGCTCCTGCCGTCCGGAGAGGGGGTGCTGCGCGCGTGCGGGCGGACCGCTTCCTCGGCGTACCAGCGGAAATAGGCCGCGGCGTAGTCGACCTCGCCCCGGGCTTCGGTGATCGTCTTGCCGATCTCCAGGGTGATGATCCGGGCCAGACGCTCACGGTGCTCGGTCAGGGCGTCGGTGATCCGGTGCAGGACGTTCGCCCGGTCCCGCGGGCTGGTGAGGGCCCACTGGTCGGCGGCCGCGGCCGCCGCGTCCAGTGCTTTGAGCGCGTCTTGCGCGCTGCAGTCGGCGACGGTGGCGATGACTTCCTCGGTTGCGGGGTTGCGCACCTCGAAGGTGCGACCGCCGGTGGCGGGTTGCCAGTCGTGGGCGAGGAAGCCACGGGGGACGGATTCGAGGACTGCCGACTCCCCTGGGGGAGCGGTGAGCGTGTCAGTCATGCGCGTGGCTCTTTCGCTGGTCGCAGGATGGTGTGTTGAGAGAGCACGATCGGCGGTGGTCATACGGCCTCGCCTCCGGGGTTGGCGACTCCGACCGTGTTCTCGACGGAGATCAGGGAGTCCTGTCGTCCGGAGCCGAGCCAGCGCACCAGGGCCACCAGGCCGAGGGCGAGGATCGCGAAGGCGATGAGGATCGCGCTGACCGCGGTCACGCTGGGGTCGATCTCGAAGGTGAGGGAGTTGTAGACCTGCACCGGCAGGGTGACGGTGTCGACCGAGGACAGGAACTGGGAGATGTAGAACTCGTCGAAGCTGGTGATGAAGGAGAAGATCGCTGCCGCGATCATTCCCGGCGCGGCGAGGGGGAAGGTGATCCGCCGGGCGATGGTGAGGCGGCCGGCGCCCATGCTGGCCGCGGCGTCCTCCAGGCGTTCGTCGATCCCGCGCAGGGTCGCGATCAGGATCAGCACCGCGATCGGCGCGGCCAGCACGGTGTGCCCCAGGGCGATGGCGAGCGGGCTGCCCAGCATCGCGGCGGGCTCGAAGAGCAGGAACAGCCCGAGTGCGGTGACGATCTGCGGAATGACCAGCGGCCCCAGCACCAGGGCGAAGACCGCCGAGCGCAGCGGCAGTTCGCTGCGGACCAGGGCGGTCGCCGCGGTCACCGCGATGATCAGCGAGAACACGGTGCTCAGGGCGGCGACCAGGGCGGACAGGGACAGCGCGGCCGGCCACTTGCTGCCGTCGGCGAACAGCGCCTTGTACCAGTTCAGCGTCCACTCGTCCGGCGGGAACGACGCGAAGGCGTTGCCGCTGAAGGACGTGACGAGGATGACGACGATCGGCAGCGCCAAAAACAGCAGGATCACAGTGGCGATGGCGGTCAGGACGATCCGTCCGACGAGGCTGCTGCGCAATTCCATCATGACGCACTCCTCTTCTTACGGCTGGCGCCCAGCGAGCTGACGAGCTTGACCAGCAGGAGTCCGGCGAAGGTGAGCAGCAGCAGGATGACGCCCTGAGCGGCCGCCCCGTTCCACTGGTTCTCCTTGGTCACCTGCTGGTTGATGAGGGTGGCGATCATCGACTGGTTGGGTCCGCCCATCAGCGCGGGGGTGATGTAGTAGCCCAGCGACAGGATGAAGCTGAGCAGTCCGGCACTGGCAAGTCCCGGGGCGACCAGCGGCAGATAGACCCGGCGGAAGATCGTCACGCGTCCCGCGCCCATGCTGGACGCGGCCGCCAGCAGGCGGCGGTCCACACCGCGCATCACGCCGTACAGCAGCAGCACCGTGTAGGGCAGCATCATCGAGGTGGTACCGATGACCACGCCGAGTTCGTTGTAGAGCAGTTGGAACGGGGCACCGGGAACCGACATGGCGGTGAGGGACTCGTTCACCAGGCCCTTGTCACCGAGCATGATGATCCAGCCATAGGTGCGCACCAGGGCGCTGACGAAGTGCGGGACGACCACGACCAGCATCGCCAGACCGGCCAGGATGGGCTTGAGCCGGGTGATCGCCTGGGCCAGGACGAACCCGAAGACCAGGCTCAGCACCGCCGTCTCGGCGGAGATCCGCAGCGTGGTGAACAGCACCGACAGGTTCACGCCGGTCAGCGCGTCGGCGTACCAGTGCAGCGTGAACGATCCGTCGGCGTCCTTCAGACTCAGCAGCAGCGTGGAGAAGATCGGGTAGACGAACAGCGCCAGCAGATACACGACGACGGGGAGCGCGTACAGGATCCCGACCCGAGTCCGCCGCGAAGCCAGCAGCTTGCGCGGACGAGCCGGAGCGCCCGCGGTGAGGGTGGCTGCCATGACTCACCCCGCCTGTTCGTCGGTGGGGAAGAGGTTGACGTCCTCGGGGTCCGCACTGATCCCGACCCGCTCGCCGGCCACGGGGCCCCGGCCGGCGGGGACCTCCAGGCGCAGCAGCGGCCCGTCACCACCGTCGATCCGGACCCCGGCGCGCACCAGGGTGCCGACGTAGGTGGCGTTCTCGACCGTGCCGGTACAGAACCCGTCGCCGACGGCACAGGCCCGCAGCCGGCCGGGCTGGACGGCGACCTTGACCCGGGTGCCCGGGGCGAGGTCGTGACGACGGGCCTTGATCAGGCCACCACTGATGGCGAGGCGGACCAGGGTGTGCTCGCCGTCGTGCTGCTCGATACGCCCGGGCAGGAAGTTGGCCGCGCCGAGGAAGTCCGCCACGAACGGCGTCCTCGGCCGCTCGAACAGCTCCCGCGGGGTGTCGAACTGCTCGATCAGGCCGTTGCGCATCACCGCGATACGGTCCGACATGACCAGCGCCTCTTCCTGATCGTGCGTCACATAGATGACGGTCAGGCCGAGTTCCTGCTGGATGGTCTTGATCTCCACCTGGAGCTGGTCACGCAGCTTCTTGTCCAGGGCGCCCAGCGGCTCGTCCATGAGGATGACCGGCGGCCGGTAGACCAGCGCCCGGCACAGGGCGACACGCTGCTGCTGACCACCGGACAGCTCACGCGGCTTACGGCCGCCGAACCCGGCCAGGCCCGCGATCTCCAGCGTCTCCCCGACCCGCCGACGGATCTCGTCCTTCGGCACCCCGCGCAGCGTCAGCGGGAAAGCGACGTTCTCCGCGACCGTCATGTGCGGGAACAGCAGGTACTGCTGGAAGACGAAACCAAGGCCCCGTTTCTGCGGCGCCAGGCGGGTGACGTCACGGCCGCCGACCGTGATGGTGCCGGAGTCGGGTTCGCAGAACCCGGCGATCATCATCAGCGTCGTGGTCTTGCCCGACCCGGACGAGCCGAGGAAGGTGACGAACTCCCCGGCCGCGATCTCCATGGACGCCTCGTCGACAGCGACCACATCGCCGTAGGTCTTGCGCAGGGCCACCACCGACAGCGTCTTGCCGGTCGCGGTGGCCGACTTGTTGCCGGCCACCTTCACCGACGGTGCCGCGATACCGAATTCAGCCACGAGCCCACTCCAACCAGCGCTTGGTGACGGCCGATTCGTTCTTCAGCCACCAGTCGACATCCGCGTCGAAACCCTTGTCGTAGTACTGCGGCGCACCGGCGAGCGCGTTGCGCTCGTCCTCGGTGAGCTTGGCGTAAGCCAGCGGGGACGACGGGTTCGACGGGAACGCCTTGGCCAGGTTGGCCTGGCTCTCGGGACGCAGCGCGAAGTCCATCAGCTGGTAGGCGTTGTCCGCGTTGGCCGCGCCCTTGGCGATGGCGTAGCCCTGGAACTGGCGGCGCATGCCGTTGAGCTGCCTCTCCACCGGGACGCCTTGCTTCTGCAGGTCGGCGATTCGGCCGTCCCAGACGGTGGACATCGTCACTTCCTGGCGGCTGAGCAGCACACCGGGGAGCGGGCCGCTGTCCCAGTACTTCTTGATGTCGCCCCGCAGCCGGGTCAGCGCCTTGAACGCACGGTCCAGGTCGAGCGGGTACAGCTTGTCCATGGGGACGCCGTCGGCCAGCAGCGCGAACTCCAGCTCCGGCAGGTCGCCGTCCGGGTGGACCATCGCCCGGGCGCCCTTGAACGCCTTGGTGTCCCAGAAGTCCGCCCATGACTCCGGCTTCTTACCCCCGAACGCGTCCGTGCGGTACGCGATGCACTGACCGTAGAAGGCGCTGCCGATGGCGTGGTCGGTGATCTGGGCCTCGGGGATCTTCGCGCTCTTCACGCTCTTGATCCGGTCGCGGTCCAGCGCCTCCAGCGCGTCCTGCTTGACGTACTTGGTGTGCGACATCATCGAGTTGTTGATGAGGTCGCACTGCGGCCGGCCCTGCTTGATCTGGGCCAGCAGCGGGGCGTCGTCCAGGTTCAGCACCTTGACGCTGATGCCGGTCTCCTGCGTGAACGGCGTGTAGATCGCCTTCTGCAGAGCCGCACCATAGGAACCGCCGCTGTCACGGACGACCACCGTCTTGCCGCCCTTGCCACCACTCCCACCGGCTGTCCGGCTGGAGCCGGTGCCGCAGGCGGCGAGGGAGGGAAGAGCGGCGAGGGCGGCCAGGCCGCCTGCTCCGCGCAGGAGCGCTCTACGACCGATCTGGGCATCACTCATGGCAATACTCCTCATCTGGGGACGCGTGGGACCAGCTGTGCGGGGGCTTTACCTCGCATGCGGGGGGATCGTTCGGGGCGGCGAACGCGGACAGAACATCGCCCGCTTGCCTTGCCGATCGCCGTTTGGGGCGCGTGTTCGCCGTGGATCGAAGTTCCCGACGAGCTTGTCGCGGGAGCGACGTCGGCTGGGTGACCGGGTGGGTGGCGGCGGGGAAACCGGAGCCGGGACAGGGGGTGACCAGCGGAGTGGGTGGTCCTCAGCAGAGCCGGAGCATGAGGGCTCTGGTGAGGGATGAAGCAGATCCTGGCCTGCGGCTGAGGGACGGGCCGAGCGGACCATCGGCCCCGGCGACGTTGCTCAGCAGGCAGCTTCGCGTAAACCCTGAAGGCGATCGGGGCCGGGCATCGGCATCACGTCACGGTCACGTAGATCTTGCGCACGGTTTCGATGGTCTTCCAGACGCCGACGTAGCCCGGCTTCATGACGAAGCTGTCGCCGGCCTTGTAGATCACCGGCTCGCCGCCTTCGGGTGTGAGTTCGACGATGCCGGAGAGTATGTGGCAGAACTCGAAGGTCTCGCCCTTGATCGAGCGCATCTCGCCGGGCGTCGCTTCCCAGACGCCCGTATGGATCGACTCCCCACGGGCGACGTCCTGGGCCCAGGTCCGAAAAGCAGGGTCGCCGGAGATCAGGCGTTCCGGGAGCGGGCCGGACTCTCGCGGCGTGAAGGAGGGATTGGTGTCGATGGCCTTCAGGAGCGACATGTCTTTCCTTTTGGAGCTTGAGAAGTTGGTGGCCGCGGCCACGGTCGACGAGCTGCTGCCAAGCGGCATCTGACACACGCTCGTGGGCATGGCCCGTTCCCGATGTGCGGAGGCCGATACGAGGCATCGTGGCTGGTGCCGAGGTGGCCGGGTGGCTCGGATACGGTTGTCGGCACGGGCGCACTGAGGGTGACGCCGTTCGAGTGGAGCAGGCGAATGGGGCACGCGCTCGACGCTTGTTCGACAGTTCATGCCGCAATCGGCGGACGCCCGAGGCAGAAGGAGCGACGGAGAACAGGTCGTTCAGCTCCTTGCTGATGGTGATGCCCAGCAGGGTGCTCAGCCGGCGGTGTACCCGCCGTCGACGGTCAGGACCGATCCGGTCACGTACGACGACTCCCGCGAGGCGAAGAAGAGCACCGCGTCGGCGACCTCTTCAGGGGTGGCGAGGCGTTGGAGCGGGATCTGGCTCTCGCGCTGACGGCGGTAGCCCTCGGGGTCGGGCCTGCGCTGGAACGCCGCTTCGATGACCGGGGTGGCGGTCAGACCCGGAGCGACGACGTTGACCCGGATGTTGCGCGGGGCCCATTCGATCGCGGCGCCCTTGGCGAGCATGATGAGGCCCCCCTTGGCGGCGGAATACAGGACCTGCCCGGACATGCCGACCATGCCCAGCCGTGAACTGACGCAGACGAACGAGCCGCCGGTCTCGGGCATCAGCGGGGCGAAGTGCTTCATCACCAGGAACGCGCTGAGCAGGTTGCTCTCCAGCACGTTCCTCGCGTCGTCGCAGGCCATCTCGGTGAGCGGACCGTCCGCCTGCAGGCCGTGGTTGAGGACGACGACGTCGACGGTGCCGAAGGACTCTGCGGCCTGCTTGGCCAGGTGCTCGACGAACGCCTCGTCGTTGAGGTCTCCCGGAACGTACAGATCGTCGGGCTCAGCACTGTCGAGCCGCTCCCTGCGGCCGGTGAGCAGCAGCCGCCCGCCCTCACGGCGGAAGTGGGAACTCACCGCCTGCCCTATGCCGCTGCTGGCGCCTGTCACCAGGGCCGTGACGTTCTTGAGTCTCATGTCAGGCATTCCTTTGCGGGGGAGGTCGGTCGGGTTGTGAGCGGCTTCGGGGGCCGGTCAGTTGAGGAATCCGCGGGCGTCGACCGGCCACCGCTGCAGCGACACACCGCTGCTGTCGGTGACGATCAGCTCCTCGAAACCGAGGACGACCGGGCATACATGGTTGGGCACCACCGGTACGACGCTGCCGACGCGGGGCCGGAAGTCGCCGTCCGGCAGCGGGAGGAACCCGTGGTACTCGTTGACCTTGGACAGGACCGCGTTCGTGCCGGCGATGCCGCCGTAGCCGATCTCGGGGCTGCCTTCTTTACTGAGGGCCTTGTTGCCCACATCGACGATGACCTGGTCGGGGACCCAGTCGCTGACCACGGTCCCGGCGACGAACAGCGCGATCTGGTCCTCCGTGCAGGAGCCCAGCCGGGCGTTGTTCAGATCGCCGAAGACGTACTCGCCGGGACGGATCTCGGTGATCACGCTGCTGCTGGTGGAGAACTCGACGGTGGGCGTGGAGCCGGCGCTGACCACCTCTGCGGTGACCCCGACGCCTTCGAGGCTGCGTACTGCGGTGGTGAGCGCGGCTTCCTGGTCCTGCGCGGCACGCCGGCGAGCGTCGCGACCGGCGCAGCCGTGACCGGGATAGGTGAAGACGCCTGCCGGCACCAGACCGCGCTTGCGGGCGGCGAGCGCGAGGTCGCCCGCGAGCTCGGGCGGCGCCCCGGAACGACGGGCGCCGCAGTCGACCTCGATCACGACCTGCAGGCGGTCCGGTTCGTCTCCCATCGCGTCGGCGAGGGCCTCGATCGCTGCGACGTTGTCGACGCCGACCCGCAGCCGGGCGGACTCGGCGAGCCGGCGGATCCGGGGCTTCTTCGATCCCGCGGCCCAGATCGGGTAGGCGAGGAAGATGTCGTCGAAGCCGGCCGCGGCGAAGACCTCTGCCTCACCGACGTTTCCCGCGGTGATCCCGACCGCGCCGGCCTCGATCTGGCGCCGACCGATCTCCACGCACTTGTGTGTCTTGACGTGCGGCCTGACCTTGATGTTGTGCTGGTCGGCAAAGCCCTGCATGCGGTCGATGTTGCCCTGCATGACGTCGACCAGCACGATCGGCGCGGGGGTGTCGATCCGCTCGACCAGAGCGTCGAGTGCTCGTTGCAGCTGATTCACGCTGCCCTCCTTGTGGTTCTGCCTGGAACGATCGAGGGGAAATGATCGAGGGGCGCGGGTGCTGACTCCCCTCGATGCCGAACGTGCGTGCCCCGCGATATCGCGCGCACTCGGGTACACCGCCGTCGGGGCCGCCCTACGCAGCGGTGCAGATCATCTGGATCTCGACAGGGGTGTTGAGGGGGAGCCCGGCGACACCGATCGCGGTGCGGGCGTGCCGTCCGTTCTCGCCCAGTACCTCGATGAGCAGTTCACTGGCCGCGTTGGCGACCTGCGACTGCTCACCGAAGTCCGGCGTACTGGCCACGAAGACCAGCATCTGCACGATCCGGACCCGGTCCAGATCGCCCACCGCCTGAACGGCGGCTGCAAGGCAGTTCAGCACGGCATCGCGCGCGAGTGACCGCGCCGTCTCGAGGTCGATGTCCCTGCCGACAGTGCCCTGACCCAGCAGCCAACCGTCCCGGTAAGGGAGTTGGCCCGAAATGTAGATGCTGGAGCCCACCGTCCGGTGGTGCACGTAGTACGGGTTCTCCCGGAGCTCGGGAAGGGCCAGCCCCAGGGCCTGAAGCCGATCGGAAGCCGAGTCGGTGTTCGCTGCCGAAGTCTCATGATTCTTGATCATCTGTACTCGGCTCTCCTCTCGAGTAACGGCGGCGACAAAACACCTTATGGCGGCTTAAAATCGTCAACCTATTGTCGTTTGTCGACCATATGGCTGTCCGTCGAGCACTGTCAATACGAACTTCGACCTCGAGCGCGGCCGCGGAATCAGTTGGAGAGTGCGACGTGGCGGTTCAGGGCAAGTGCGTAGCGGCCGTTCAGGGAAGCGCCTGTAGCGTGAGACGCCAGGCGGGTTCGGGACTGACCGAGTGCCTACGGGCACTCGCGGGCCGGGAGGAACGCCGACCCCATCACCGTGCCGGGACGACCGCCGGCGAGGACATCATGGATACTCTGCCGTCCGCGGTCGCGCCTCCAGCGCGGCGCACCCACCGTGGCCGCGACTGAGGCCCGGACGCCGCACCAGTGTGCGGGACGGCATCCGGGCGGGCCAAGAACGGGGTGCTTGGACGGGCAGCGCGCGTTCGGCGACCGATGTCGCGGTGCGACAAGCGCACCATGCGGGTCAGTGCGCCGTCTCGGCCATGTCGCAGGTGTGGCACACCACCCTGCGTGCCGGGATGCGGCCGTACGATCGCATGGCCAGTGCGCGATGAGTGAAGCCGCTTGACCCTCTTGCCCCTTGACCCGCTGACCCGCCACCCGCTTGATCCGCCCGACCTGACTACCAGTCAGCGCTTGCCGTTCCACGGCACAGCGAACGCGGTCCGCGTCCCCGAGCCTCGCGACACCGGGCTCCAGGGGGAGTCGCCCGCAGATACGTCGACTACGTCGACTACGTCGACTACGTCGGCAACCTCGGCACGGCGCGGACGGCGCCGTCGGAATGCATGCCGATCAACGGTTACGCATGCGCCTCACCAGCCGCGACCGGCCGCGGCTGCCCCACCCCGAACGGAGTCGGCGACATCGGCGCATTGCCTGGTCGCCGTGCGCGGGCGGGTCCGGCACCGTGCGCGCGGCAGTTGCCGGACGGAAGCCGACCGATCGCGGCCACGACAGGAGTCACCCAGGACTAGGGCCTCTCGTTTGGATCAGGCCGGGCTCGCGGGGTCTGGCACGCTCCCCCGCAGCCTCCGGCGCGGGAGGTACCCCCACCCCCGTAGCCCTTCGGGCACGGGAGGTGCCCCCACGCCGCGTTGTCGTCGG
>NZ_JBIBVE010000013.1:0-301358 GCF_043080095.1 Streptomyces sp. NPDC015127 | reverse complement strand
CCTGCGTGCCGATGTAGATCCACGAACCGGCCGTCATCTGCCCGTACATGGTCAGACCCAGCTGCTCCAGACGCCGGAACTCCTCCCAGTTCGCCAGTCGCCCACCAGGTTCGAGTTCGCGATCAGCACCCGCGGCGCCCACTCGTGCGTCTGCATCACCCCCACCGGGCGGCCCGACTGCACCAGCATCGTCTCGTCCTGCTTCAGCGTGCGCAGCGTGCGCACCATCGCGTCGAACGACCGCCAGTCCCGCGCCGCCTTGCCCGTACCGCCGTACACCACCAGCTTGTCCGGGTGCTCCGCCACCTCCGGATCCAGATTGTTCTGCAGCATCCGCAACGCGGCCTCCTGCTGCCAACCCAGGGTGGTGAGAGTGCTGCCGCGCGCTGAGCGGACGGGACGTGCGCCTTCCGACATGGTGTTCCTTCCGTGGATGCGGGATATGACGGGTGGTCAGACGAGGGGGCCGGTGACGGCTTCGGCGGCGGCCAGCGCACGGCCGGAGGCGACGCAGCGGACGGCCGCCTCGATCTCGGGGGCGAGGTAGCGGTCGGTGCCCGGTCCCGGCACGTCCCGGCGGAGTTCCGCGACGACGGCGGCCGTGGCCGGCGCGGGCGCCAGCGGGGCGCGCAGATCGAGGGCGCGGGCGGCCGTGAGGAGTTCCACGGCGATGACCCGGGTGAGGCCGTCGATGGCGCGGCGCAGCTTGCGGGCCGCGGACCACCCCATCGAGACGTGGTCCTCCTGCATGGCGCTGGAGGGGATGGAGTCGACGGACGCGGGGGCGGCAAGACGCTTGAGCTCCGAGACGATGGCCGCCTGCGTGTACTGGGCGATCATGTGGCCCGAGTCCACCCCGGGGTCGTCGGCGAGGAACGCGTTCAGACCGTGGTTGCGCGCCACGTCGAGGAAGCGGTCCGTGCGCCGCTCGGCGACCGAGGCGACGTCGGCGACCGAGATGGCGAGGAAGTCCAGGACGCATGCGACGGGGGCGCCGTGGAAGTTTCCGTTGCTCTCCACCCGCCCGTCGTGGGTCACCACCGGGTTGTCGACGGCGCTCGCCAGCTCGCGGGAGGCCACGAGCGCGGCATACGCCGTGGTGTCGCGTGCAGCGCCGTGGACTTGCGGGGAGCAGCGCAGCGAGTACGCGTCCTGCACCCGCGTGCACTCGGGGCCGCGGTGGCTCGCGACGATCGCGGACCCGGCGAGCAGGGCCCGCAGATTGGCCGCGCTGTCCGCCTGGCCGGGGTGGGGGCGCAGGGCCTGGAGGTCGGCGGCGAAGACGGCGTCGGTGCCGAGCTGGCCCTCGACGCTCATGGCGGCGCCGATGTCCGCGGTGGCGAGCAGCCGGCGCAGGTCGTGGCAGGCGAGGATCAGCATGCCGAGCATGCCGTCCGTGCCGTTGATGAGCGCCAGGCCCTCCTTCTCGCGCAGCACGACGGGCTCGATGCCGGCCGCGGCCAGCGCCTCGGCCGCGGGGCGCAGCACACCGTCGGCGTCCCGCACGTCGCCCTCGCCCATGACGGCGAGCGCACAGTGGGCGAGGGGAGCGAGGTCGCCGGAGCAGCCGAGGGAGCCGTACTCGTGCACGACCGGGGTGATACCGGCGTTGAGCAGCGCGGCGTACGCCTGCGCGGTCTCCAGCCGGACGCCGGTGCGGCCCGTGGCGAGGGTCGACAGACGGAGCAGCATCAGCGCGCGGACGACCTCGCGCTCGACCTCGGCGCCGGTGCCGGCGGCGTGCGAGCGGACGAGGCTGCGCTGAAGCTGTGCGCGCAGTTCGGTGGGGATGTGCCGGGTGGCGAGCGCGCCGAAGCCGGTCGACACACCGTAGTGCGGGGTCGTGTCGTCGGCGAGGGACTCGATCACCTTGCGGCTCTGGGTGATCGCGTCCTGCGCCGCGGGCGACAGGGACACGGTGGTCCCGTGGCGGGCGACGGACACGACATCGTCGGCGGACAGCGCGCCGACGTCTACGAGAACATTTGCCATGCCTCCATGAAGCACGAGGTCGCAGCGGTGCCACCATGGCCGGCGGGGAGGGTGTGTCTGGGATCCAAGACATTGAGTCTGGGTGACCAGACGGGTCCGAGGGGTTTCATCGGGCCCGGAGACCCGGACGAATCGCCCCCGGGGCCGGAACGGGGGTCCAGGGACCGGAGCGGGGCCGGGGGAGCTTCGCGCCGGGGGCGTCCCGGGGTGTTTCCCGCCGAGGGCGTGCCGGGGGCGGGAGCGCTCCGTGGGGGCCGGGCCCAGGGCCGGGGGAGCTTCGCGGTCGCCGGGCGCGGTAGCGTCGCGGCATGTCGATCGTTCCCGCCGCCGCGCAGGTGCTGGCGGTCCTGCGCTACCTCGCCCGGCAGGCCGGTCCGGTGCAGGCGGCGGCCATCAGCCGGGACGTCGGGCTGCCCCGTTCGACGACGTATCACCTCCTCGACACCCTCGTGCGCGAGGGGTTCGTGGTGCACCTCGCCGAGGAACGCCGTTACGGGCTGGGCGTCAGCGCCTTCGAACTCGGCTCCGGCTACAGCCGTCAGGCTCCCTTCCAGCGGCTGGCCCGGGTACCGCTGGCCGCGCTCGTCGACCGGACGGGGCACAGTGCGCACCTCGCGGTCCTGCACGGCCGCGAGGTCATCTACGTCATCGAGGAACGGGCCCCCGGCCGTGCCCCCTTGGTGACCGAAGTGGGCGTCCGGCTCCCGGCGCACCTGACGGCCAGCGGCCGGGCGATGCTCGCCCGGCTGGCCCAGGCCCAGGTCCGGGCCTTGTTTCCCGACCCGTCCGCCTTCGTGATGCGCAACGAGTCGGGCCCGAGGTCCCTGTCCGCGCTGCGCACCCTCCTGGTCGAGGTGCGGCGCCGGGGATACGCGACGGAGGAGGGCGAGGTCACGCGTGGCTTCTCCTCGGTCGCCGCGCCCGTGCTCGACCACACCGCCCATCCCATCGCGGGCGTTGCGGTGACGTTCCCGGCCGACGAGGTGGACGCGGAGCAGCGCGAGCGCATCGCCGAACAGGTCGCGCGCACGGCCGGTGAGCTGAGCCGGCGGGTGGGCGGGGTCCCGCTCCTGTGAAGAGGCTGTGAACGCACGCGAGTTGTCGTGTGCCCGTCCAAGAGTCGGCCTTGTGTGCGAGTGCGACGCCTCGGAATAGTGGGCGCCCCATCCTCCGTGTCCGGGCACCCCACTTGTCCGGGCGCGGCCCCCACAGGAGGTCATGTCTTGAAGCACCGTCGCATACCCAGGAGAAAAGCGGCTGTGGCGGGCGGCGCGGTCGTCGCCCTGGTCGCCGCGGGTGTCACGTTCCAGAGTGCGAACGCCAGCGACAGCACCGAGCAGTTCACCCTGAAGTCCCTGACCGCGCCGGCGGCGGGGACGCTCGCCGTCTCGCTGACCGAGGACCTGGGCAACGACAGCGCCGGGGCCTACTACGACGCCGAGGCCAAGGCCCTGGTGGTCAACGTCCTCTCCGAGGACGCCGCGCAGACCGTGCGCGAGGCGGGCGGCAAGGCCCGCATCGTCGAGAACACGCTCGCCGAACTGACGGGCGCCCGGCAGACGCTGGCCGACAAGGCGCGCATCCCGGGCACCTCCTGGGCGACCGACCCGGTCACCAACAAGCTGGTGGTCACGGCGGACCGCACGGTGGGCGGCGCCGAACTGACCAAGCTGCAGGAGGTCGTCAAGGGCCTGGGTGCCAAGGCCGAACTCAAGCGGACCGCAGGGGAGTTCAAGCCGTTCATCGCCGGCGGCGACGCGATCCACTCGGGCGGCGGGCGCTGCTCCCTCGGCTTCAACGTCGTCAAGGACGGTGCGCCGCACTTCATCACCGCCGGACACTGCGGCCAGTCCGGCAGCCAGTGGTCGGACTCGGCGGGCGGCGCGGCCATCGGCACGATGGTCGACTCGCAGTTCCCCGGCAACGACTTCGCGCTGGTGAAGTACGACGGGGACGCCCCGCACCCGAGCGAGGTCAACCTCTACAACGGCAGCGCGCAGGCCATCACCAAGGCGGGTGACGCGACCGTCGGCATGCAGGTGCAGCGCAGCGGCTCCACGACGCAGGTCCACGACGGTGAGGTCACTGCACTCGATGCGACCGTGAACTACGGCAACGGCGACGTGGTCGAGGGCCTCATCCAGACCACGGTCTGCGCCGAGCCGGGCGACAGCGGCGGCTCGCTCTTCGCGGGCGACACGGCGATCGGTCTGACGTCGGGCGGCAGCGGGGACTGCTCGTCGGGCGGCGAGACGTTCTTCCAGCCGGTGACGGAGGCGCTGTCGACGTTCGGCGCGGAAATCGGCTGACGCGCTTTCAGGGGCCCGGGGGCGCTGCCCCCGGGCCCTTTTGCGCGTCGTCCCCCTTGTCGGGGCCGCTGCCCCCGGCCCCATGCGTGGGCCCGCTCGTCGGGGCTCTGCCCCCGAGCCCCGCGCTTCAAGCGCCGGCGGGGCTGGATTTCGCCGGCGCGGCATCAGCCCGCCTACGCGGCCGCCCGCGGCGAAGCCCGCCCCCGCGCCCCCGCCCGGCTGGGCGCAGGGGCATGGGGTCCGGGCCGGAGCTCCGGGTTCGGGAAGGGGCGGGGTAGGGGAGAGGACCCGTTCAGGCCGCATGCGCCGTACGGCGGCGCAGCGTCGCGCAGGCGAGCGTCACCGCCGTTCCGCCCGCCGCCCACGCCGACAGCACCCACATCGGGCCCGCCGCGCCGTTCCCACGGAAGTACGCGATCGAGCGCGCGGCGAACGTGCCCGCGCCCGGTGGGAGTGCCGGGCCGATCGACCGCCAGAACGGCGGCAGCAGGGGATACGGATAGGCGCCGCCCGCGCTCGGGTTGCCGAGGACGACGACCAGCAGGATCGCCAGGCCGATGCCGACGACCCCTGCCAGGCCCTGCAGCGCGAGAGTAATCGCCCCGACCGCGAAGACCAGCAGCGTGCCGAGGCCCCACAGCGCCGCCACGCTGCCCGGCAGCGCGTCCAGGACCGGGCCCGCGATCACCGCACCGAGCAGCCCCGCGGCGATCGCGTACAGCAGCAGGACCCCGAGCCGGATCAACGCGCGGGTTCCGTCGGCGGGCCGGGCGCCCGCGCTGATCGCGAGGCTCGCCGCGCACAGGTAGCCGCCCAGGCACCACCCCACCACCAGGTAGAACGAGGAGAGCCCGCGGGCGTCGCCCGGCGAGTCGGGGACCACGTCCACGACCCGCAGCCCCCGCCCCTGCGCCTTCGGTGGCCGTGACGACCGCGGTGAGCGCCTGGGAGAGCGACGCGCCCGCGCCGCCCGCGACGAGCAGCCGGTCGGTGGAGCCGCGCGGGTCGACGATCAGGGCCCCGTCCACCTCGCGGTTCTGGATCTGCCGGCGCGCGGTCGCCTCGTCCCGGGCGGCCCGCGGATCGAGCGGGTCGCCGGGCAGCGCATCGAGCCGCTGCACGGCCTGGTCGGTGATCCGCGTCGCCGGGGTCACGACCGCCAGCGCGATCTCATGCGGCTCGGGCTTGTGGAAGGCGCCGATGTACGACGTGACGAAGGCGACCTGGAGCGCCAGCACCCCGATGACCAGAAGCGCGGCCCGCACGCTCACCGCGTCCTTGATCTCGCCGAGGAGACCTGTGCGGGCGCCGCTGGGAGAGCCCTCGCCGGGGGGTCCGTCGTATGTCTGTGCCATGGCCCAACGCTCGGCGGGACCCCGTGTTCCCGCAGGTGGGACGGGGCCGAATGGCTGATCGGCGGCCGGGTGCGAGTACGGCCGGCATGTGTCGTACGAGTGTTCGAAAATTGGTCTATGGTGGAAAGGACAGGGGAGGTGAGACGGGCTGATCCAGGAGGTGCGGATGCCGGGCTTCACGCATCTGCACACCGTTTCCGGGTTCTCCGTGCGCCACGGGGCCTCTCACCCGGAGCGGCTTGCCGAGTGCGCTGCCGAGCGGGGCATGGACGCCCTCGCGCTGACGGACCGCGACACCCTCGCGGGGACGGTCCGCTTCGCCGAGGCGTGCTCCGGCGCCGGCGTACGGCCGCTGTTCGGTGTGGACCTCGCGGTGGGGGAGCGCGAGCACCGGAAGGGGCCCGCCGAGCGCCGCCGCACACCGGCCCGCGGAGGCGCGTTCGTCGACGAATCGGCGCCCCGGACCGTCTTCCTCGCCCGCTCCCGCCAGGGCTGGGCCGAGCTGTGCCGGATGATCACCGCCGCCCATGCGGCCGACCGGGAGAGCCCGCTGCTGCCGTGGCAGGACAACCACGGCGACGGACTGACGGTGCTCCTCGGTCCCTCCTCCGAGGTCGGGCGCGCGCTCGCCGCGGGCCGCCCCGACCGCGCCGCCGGGCTGCTCGCCCCGTGGCGGGAGCGGTACGGCGACCGGCTGTGCCTGGAGGTCGTCCACCACGGCCGCACCGGTACCGGACCCGGCTCGCTGCGGCATGCCGCCCGAACCCTCGGCCTCGCTGCCGACCAGGGCGTACGGGCCGTCCTGACCAATGCCGTCCGGTACGCGGATCCCGGCCAGGGCCCGGTCGCCGACATCCTCGACTCGGCCCGCCTGCTCGTGCCCGTGGACCCGCGCAAAGGACTCGACAGCGGCGAGCGCTGGCTCAAGGGCCCGGCCGCCATGGCCCATGCCGCCGAGCGGGTCGCCGAGGCCGCGGGGTTCCGGCGCGACACCGCGCTCCGGCTGCTCGCCATGACCGAGGAGACGGCCGCGGCCTGCCTGGTCGATCCCGAGGACGATCTGGGGCTGGACAGTGTGCACTTCCCGGAGCCCCGCCTCGTCGGCGCGGAGCACCGCACCGCGCAGCGGGTGCTCGCCTCCCGTGCCGCGGCCGGCATGGTGCTGCACGGCTACGACGGCCGGCGCGCCTACTGGGAGCGCATGCACCACGAGCTGGACATCATCGCCCACCACGGATTCGCCTCGTACTTCCTGACGGTCGCCCAGGTGGTCGACGACGTACGGAAGATGGGCGTACGGGTCGCCGCGCGCGGCTCCGGGGCCGGGTCCCTCGTCAACCACCTCATCGGCATCGCGCACGCCGACCCGGTCGAGCACGGGCTGCTGATGGAGCGCTTCCTGTCCAAGCGCCGGCGCGTGCTGCCCGACATCGACATCGACGTCGAGTCCGCCCGCCGTCTCGACGTCTACCGCGCGATCATCGGCCGCTTCGGCGAGGAGCGGGTCGCGACCGTCGCCATGCCCGAGACCTACCGGGTGCGTCATGCCGTACGCGACGTGGGCGCGGCCCTGTCCATGGACCCGGCCGAGATCGACCGGATCGCCAAGTCCTTCCCGCACATCCGGGCCCGCGACGCCCGCGCCGCGCTCGACGAGCTGCCCGAACTCCAGCCCGTCGCGAAGGAGCTGAAGGAGCGCGGACGGCTGTGGGAGCTGGTCGAGGCGCTGGACGCGCTGCCGCGCGGCGTCGCCATGCACCCGTGCGGAGTGCTGCTCTCCGACTCCTCGCTGCTCGCCCGCACCCCGGTGGTGCCCACGAGCGGCGAGGGCTTCCCCATGTCGCAGTTCGACAAGGACGACGTGGAGAGGCTCGGGCTGCTCAAGCTCGACGTCCTCGGCGTGCGGATGCAGTCGGCGATGGCGCACGCGGTCGCCGAGATGCGCCGGGCGACGGGGGAGAAGGTCGACCTCGACTCCCTGCCGCCCGGGGACCCGGACACCTACCGGCTCATCAGGTCGACCGAGACGCTGGGCTGCTTCCAGATCGAGTCCCCGGGCCAGCGCGACCTGGTCGGACGGCTGCAGCCGGAGAACTTCCACGACCTGGTCGTCGACATCTCGCTGTTCCGCCCGGGGCCTGTCGCGGCCGACATGGTCCGGCCGTTCATCGAGGCCCGGCACGGCCGTGCGCCCGTCCGCTACCCGCATCCCGACCTGGAGGGGCCGCTGAAGGACACGTACGGGGTGGTCGTCTTCCACGAGCAGATCATCGAGATCGTGAACATCATGACCGGCTGCGGCCGGGACGAGGCCGACCGGGTGCGGCGCGGGCTCTCCGACCCCGAGTCGCAGGGCAGGATCAAGGTCTGGTTCGCACAGCGCGCCGGGGCGAAGGGGTACGGGCCCGACGTGATCGCCCGCACCTGGGAGATCGTCGAGGCGTTCGGCTCGTACGGCTTCTGCAAGGCGCACGCGGTCGCCTTCGCGGTGCCCACGTACCAGTCGGCCTGGCTCAAGGCGCACCACCCGGCGGCCTTCTTCGCCGGGCTGCTCACGCACGACCCCGGGATGTATCCGAAGCGGCTGCTGCTGGCGGACGCGCGGCGGCGCGGGGTGCCCGTTCTGCCGTTGGACGTGAACCGGTCGGGCGCCGCCCATCGAATCGAACTGGTGTCTGGGGAGAAGGGTGGCAAGGCTTCCGGGAGATGGGGTCTGCGGCTCGCCCTCGCGGACGTCCACGGCATCAGCGAGGCCGAGAAGGCCCGCATCGAGGCCGGGCAGCCCTACTCCTCCCTCCTGGACTTCTGGCAGCGCGCCCGCCCGGGCCGGCCCGTCGCCGAACGGCTCGCCCAGGTCGGCGCCCTCGACGCCTTCGGCGCCAACCGCCGCGACCTGCTGCTGCACCTCGCCGAACTGCACCGCGGCGGACGCGGACCGGCGTCGTACGGCAGCCAGCTCCCGCTCGCCCAGGGGGAGAAGACCGCTTCCGTCGGCCTGCCCGACCTCGGTGACGCGGAACGCCTCAGTGCCGAGCTGGGCGTGCTCGGCATGGACGCCTCCCGTCACCTGATGGAGGATCACCACGCCTTCCTGGCCGAGCTGGGCGTGCTCTCCGCGCAGCGGCTGCGCGACGCACGGCACGGTCAGACGGTGCTCGTCGCGGGTGCCAAGGCGGCCACCCAGACGCCGCCGATCCGGTCCGGCAGGCGGGTCATCTTCACCACGCTCGACGACGGCACCGGCCTGGTCGACCTCGCCTTCTTCGACGACAGCCACGCCGCCTGCGCCCACACCGTCTTCCACTCCTGGCTGCTGCTGGTCCGCGGAGTGGTGCAGCGGCGCGGACCGCGCAGCCTCAGCGTGGTGGGCGCGGCGGCCTGGAACCTGGCCGAACTGGCGGAACTGCGCCGCACCGGCGGCCTCGACGCGGTCGCGGCCCGGCTGGCGGCTCCGGCCGCGCAGCCCGACGGCGACGACGCCGCGGGCGGCCGCCGGATCCAGCTGCCGACGGGCTACGAGATGAACCCGTGGGCCGACCTGCGGCCGGCCGGTGAGGTGGCCGCCACCGGAAGGAAGCTGTGGCACCAGAGCCCGGGGAGCGCCGGATGATCCTCTACGTACGTTTCCTGCTGCCCCCGGCGCCCGAAGAGGCCGGGCCCGAGGCGATGCTGCCCGCCCTGCTCGGTGTGGCCGGGGACATCAGCCCCGTCGTCCAGGCGCTGCCGCCCGATGCCGCGCTCGTCGACGTCCGGGGCGCGGAGCGGTACTTCGGCCGGGACACGGCCGAGCTCGCCTCGCTGCTGCGGGTGAGGGCGCTGGCGCACTGCGGGGTGGACTGCGTCATCGGCGCCGGCCCCGGCCCGATGCTCGCCCGGATGGCGGCGCGGGAGGCCGTTCCCGGTACGACCCTGGTGGTGCCGGAGGACGAGACCGCCGCCTTCCTGGCGGACAAGCCGGTCGCCGCGCTCGACGGCGTGGGGCGTGCGACGGCCCGCACCCTGGGCTCCTACGGCCTCGACTCCGCCGGACGCGTCGCCGGCGCGCCGCTCGCCGTGCTCCAGCGGATCCTGGGCGTGCGGGCGGGGCGCGAGGTGTGGGAGCGGGCGCGCGGCATCGACCGTACGACGGTCGTCCCGGGTGCCCTCTCCCGTTCGGTCGCCGCCGAACGGAGCTTCTCTCTGGACGAGTTGGACCAGACGCAGCACCGCAGGGCACTGCTCTCGCTCGCCGAGGAGCTCGGTGCCCAGATGCGCGGTGAGCAACAGGTGTGCCGTTCCCTGTCCCTCACCGTGCGCTACGCCGACCGGTCCACGACCACCCGCACCCGCACCCTGCGCGAGCCGACGGCCCACTCCGCGGCACTCGCCGGCACCGCGTACGCCCTGCACGCGTCGCTCGGTCTGCAGCGGGCGCGGGTTCGCGGGCTGTCGCTGCGTGCCGAGGACCTGACGCCGGCCGAACGTGCCGCGCGGCAGCTGACGTTCGACCCGGCCGACGAGCGGGCGCGCCGGATCGAGGCCGTGGCGGACCGGGCCCGTGCCAGGTTCGGTCCGAGGGCGGTTCTGCCGGGGTCGCTGGCCGCGTAGAGAGCGGCGACCGCCCCCGTATTGACGAAAAGTCAGTCTTTACCGGCGCGTCACTTCCCCCTGCGGTTACCCGTTCGTAAGTTGTTGTGTGCACGGCAAGAACATTCAGCCATCGCAACTCCCTTGAGCCGCAAGGAGACCGATCGATGCTGCCTTGGAAACGTGCGCTCCGACCACTGTCCGCCTTCATGCTGGCCGTCGCCGTCGCGCTCGTCCCCGCCGCCACCGCAACCGCCGAATCCACCGCCCCCGCCCCCACCAGTGGCTGGAACGACTACACCTGCAAGCCCTCCGCCGCCCACCCCCGCCCCGTCGTCCTCGTCCACGGAACCTTCGGCAACTCCGTCGACAACTGGCTCGCCCTCGCCCCGTACCTGGTGAAGCGCGGCTACTGCGTCTTCTCCCTCGACTACGGGCAGCTGCCCGATGTGCCCTTCTTCCACGGCCTCGGCCCTGTCGACACGTCGGCGGAGCAGCTCTCCGCCTACGTCGACCGGGTCCTCGCCGCCACCGGCGCCACCGAGACCGACATCGTCGGCCACTCCCAGGGCGGCATGATGCCGCGCTACTACCTCAAGTACCTGGACGGCGCCGACAAGGTGAACGCCCTCGTCGGCATCGCGCCGAGCAACCACGGCACCACCCTGGGCGGGCTCACGAAGCTCCTGCCCTACTTCCCCGGCGCCGGCGACCTCCTGAGCGAGCACACCCCCGCACTCGCCGACCAGGTCGCCGGATCCGCCTTCCTCACCGAGCTCAACGCGGGCGGCGACACCGTCCCCGGCGTGCGCTACACGGTCATCGCCACCCGCTACGACCAGGTCGTCACGCCCTACGAGTCGCAGTACCTCAGCGGGCCGAACGTCCGCAACGTCCTGCTCCAGGACCTCTGCCCCGTCGACCTGTCCGAGCACGTCGCGATCGGCGTGTTCGACCTGATCGCCTATCACGAGGTGGCGAACGCGCTCGACCCGGCACACGCGAAGCCCACCACCTGCGCCTCCGTCTTCGGCTGACCCACGGACAAGGCTGCCGCCCGCTCCCACGAGCGGACGGCAGCCTCGCGCCTGAGGGTCTCAGCGGCTGTGGCGTCCGCCCGCCGGGGCCGGCCTGCGGCGGCCCAGACCGAACAGCGCCGCGGCACCGACCGCGAGAGCGGCCGCACCGCCGATCGTGAGGTACGCGGTGCTGCTGTCGCCACCCGTCTCCGCGAGGTTCTCGCCCGAGGGCTGCGGGGCAGAGGCGGACGGCGTACCGGCGCCCTTCGCCTCGGGCCCGCTGCCGGCGGGCGCGGGCGACGGCGCCGCGTCGGGCTTCTCATCGGGCTTCTCGGCGGGCGCGCCCGCACCCGCCGCCTCCGCGTGGTCGTCACCGCCGTGACCGCCGTGGTCCACCGTCGACCTGTCCGCGCCGTCCTCGATGTCCTGGTCCGACGGCGCGGAGGCGGCCGGCGCCGGAGCGCCGCCGCTCTCCTTGCCGAACACCACGTCGGAGCAGGTGTAGAAGGCCTCGGGGGAGTCCGAGCGCTGCCAGATCGAGTAGACCAGGTGCCGCCCCGACCGGTTCGGCACGACGCCGTCGAAGACGTACGCGCCGTTCTCCAGCTTCGGGTCGGTGACCTTCGCGAACGGCTTCTCCTCCAGGTCGGACCACTTCAGCGGCTTCGTCGGGTCGTAGCCGTCCTTCGTCAGATACAGCTCGAAGGTGCCCTTGTGCGGAGCGGTCGCCTTGTAGCGGAAGGTGTGGTTCCCCGAGGCGAGCGGCGAGGACGGCCAGTCGGCGCGGGGCAGGTCGAGCCCCTTGTACTTGTCACGGCCCGCGCTGCACAGCTCGCCGTCCGGGATCAGCTGCCGGTGGTTGCCGGCGGCGTTGGCGATGTTGACCTCGTTCCAGTCGTAGAACGCCTGCGTGCCGCTCGCCGCGACGGCCGCCTTGCACGCCTGCGACACCGGACTCTCCGGTCCCTCGGCGAAACAGGCGGACACCCGGCTGACCGGATCCGTCATCGACCCGTGGGCGGCGGCCGGAACGACGGCCAGACCGGCCAGCGCGACCGGCGCGAGACCGAGTGCGGCGACCGTGACGGCCTTGCGGCGAGCGGTCATGGTGACGTTCTCCTTCGAATGGCGGCGGTGGGGGGAGGCGGGACCGGGTTCGAGCGGGCGGTGCGGCCCCCCGTAGGACTACGGCGCCGACTGCTCGAACCGGTCCCGGCGATCAGCAAGCTAGCCCCTGATCACCGCGAAATCGCCTGCTGGGAGCGGGGGATGGCGATCCTTATGCTCGCTTTAAGGTGACGCTAAGAGAGCGCTCAGGAAGGCACCCGCTCGCGTGCGGCCCCCGGGTCCCGGCCGTACCGTGGGACCGGCACTGTCCGTCACGATGCCGGGAGCGAGCGATGGCCGGGGAGATCTCCTTCTTCGAGCTGGGCGTGGGCGACTCCGAGCGGGCCCGGACGTTCTACGGCGGCCTGTTCGGCTGGACCTTCGAGGCCGGTACGACGGAGGGCGGCGGCTACGCGATCCGCACGGGCGGCGTCCCCGGCGGGGTGCACGGCGGGGACCTCGGCGCGAGCCCGTACGTGTTCTTCCGGGTCGACGACATGCGCTCGGCGGTCGCCCGGGTCCGGGAGCTCGGCGGGACGGTCGAGGACGCCGACCTGAGCGGCGACGAGGAGTCCGTCGCGCGGTTCGGCCGCTTCCAGCTCTGCCAGGACGACCAGGGCTCCCCCTTCGGCCTGCACCAGCCCCCGGCGACGTCCGGTCAGCCCACGCGGCGGTAGCGGCGCTCCGGGCGGCCCGTCCCCCCGTAGCGCAGCGTCACCTCGGCGCGGCCCGTCTCCGCGAAGTACTCCAGGTAGCGGCGGGCACTCACCCGGGACAGGGAGCCCGCCTCGGCGCACTCCGAGGCCGACAGGTCGCCCGGGTGGTCGCGCAGGATCCGCTCGACCAGCTCCGCCGTGTGCGGGGCCAGCCCCTTCGGCAGTTCGCGCGACCCCGGCGGCCGGGTGCCGAAGATCTGGTCCACGTCCTCCTGGCGCGCCTCGTCCAGCCGCTCCAGACGGGACCGCAGCGACGCCACATGCCGCAGCTGCTCCTGGAGCGCCGCCTGGTTGAAGGGCTTGATCAGATAGTGCAGCGCCCCCGCCCGCAGCGCGGAACGCACCACCGCGGCGTCCCGGGCGGCCGTGATGAACAGGGCGTCCGCGCTCACCCGGTCCGGGTCGCCCGCCTCCGCCGCGCGCAGCTCGCGCAGCACACGGATCCCGTCCATGTCGGGCAGATACACGTCGAGCAGCACGAGATCGGGCCGCAGCCGCTCGGCGGCGCGCAGCGCCTCCGCACCGCTGTGGGCCACTCCGACGACCGTGAAGCCCTCCGTCGCGGACACATAGCGGCTGTGCAGCTTGGCGACCATGAAGTCGTCGTCCACCACCAGCACCTTGGTCACGCCGCCACGCTAGGCCGCGACCACAAGGACCACAACGTCCGTTGATTCCGGAAGAGAGACAGCTTCTTAACACGAAGGCAACATGTGGGCCACCTCACAGCTCCTGCCCACCGCTCATGAGAGGCCCGCCCGTGCGATTGCGCACCTCCATCGCCCTGCTCGGGGCCGCGCTCCTGGTGTTCGCCGTGCCGCCGCTGATCGCCACGGACGACGGCACCGACACCGGCACCCAGATCCCCGGCCTGCGGTTCATGGTCCCCAACACCCCCGGGGGCGGCTACGACATCACCGCCCGCACCGCCGCCAAGAACGCCGAGGACGCCGGGCTCACCCACGGCGTCGAGGTCTTCAACCTCCCCGGAGCCGGCGGCACCGTCGGACTCACCCGCCTCGTCGGCGAGCACGGCAACGGCAAGCTCGCCATGTCCATGGGCCTCGGCGTCGTCGGCGCCGTGCACACCAACAAGGCGCCCAAGACCCTCGCCGACACCACACCGATCGCCCGGCTCACCGAGGAGCAGGACATCGTGGTGGTCGCCAAGGACTCCCCGTACAAGACGATCGACCAGCTCCTCGACGCGTGGCGGAAGAACCCGGGCAAGCTGGCCGTCGGCGGCGGCTCCTCGCCCGGCGGCCCCGACCACCTCGCGCCCATGCTGATGGCCCGGGCCGCCGGGATCGAGCCCAAGTCCGTCAACTACGTCCCCTTCGACGGCGGCGGCGAACTGCTCGCCTCCATCCTCGGCAACAAGGTCGCCTTCGGGGTCTCCGGCGTCGGCGAGTACCTCGACCAGATCAAGTCCGGAGAGCTGCGGCTGCTGGCCGTCACCGGTCCGCTGCGCGTGCCCGGACTCGACGCCCCCACCCTGCGCGAGGCCGGCCTCGACACCGACTTCACCAACTGGCGCGGCATCGTCGCCCCGCCCGGACTGAGCGACGCGGAGCGCGACAAGCTCATCAACCTCGTCACCGAGCTGCACAAGTCGAAGCAGTGGAAGGACTCCCTGAAGAAGAACGGCTGGGACGACGCCTTCCTCACCGGCGATCTCTTCGGCGACTTCCTCAAGGAGCAGGACGACGAGGTCGACTCGGTACTGAAGGAGCTGGGACTGTGAGCGCCGGCGCACCCGACATCCCCCGCACCGCCGACCGCGGAGCCGAGGGCCGCCGCTCCTGGCTGCGCGAGCACTTCGAGCTCGGCGTGAGCCTGCTGCTCCTCGTCATCGGCGTCCTCGTCCTGACCGACGCGCTGACCATGAACGTCGACATCGCCCAGCGCGGACCCGTGGGACCGAAGACCGTCCCCGTCGTCGTCGGCACCGGCCTGCTCGTCGTCGCCCTCCTCCTCGCGGTCGACGTCCTGCGCGGCGGCCGGGGCGAGGCCGAGGGCGGCGAGGACATCGACCTGAGCGAGCCCGGCGACTGGCGCACGGTCCTGCTCCTCGGCGGCGTCTTCCTCGCCTTCGCCGCACTCATCGGCCCGCTCGGCTTCCCCGTCGCCGGAGCGCTGCTCTTCTGGGGCGCCGCGTTCGCGCTCGGCAGCCGGCACCACGACCGCGACCCGCTGATCGCCGCCGTCCTGTCCGTGGTCACCTACTTCGTGTTCAACAACCTGCTCGGCGTCCCGCTGCCCGGCGGCCCGCTGATGGGAGTGCTCTGATGGATTCCCTGAACTCCCTACTCGACGGCTTCGGCACCGCGCTGACCCCGATGAACCTGCTGTGGGCCGCGATCGGCGTGCTGCTCGGCACCGCGATCGGCGTCCTGCCCGGCATCGGCCCGGCCATGGCGGTGGCACTGCTGCTGCCCGTGACGTACGGACTGGATCCGACCGGCGCGTTCATCATGTTCGCCGGCATCTACTACGGCGCGATGTTCGGCGGCTCGACCACGTCCATCCTCCTCAACACCCCCGGCGAGAGCGCGGCCGTCGTCGCCGCGCTGGAGGGCAACCCCATGGCGAAGGCCGGGCGGGGCGCCCAGGCACTCGCCGCGGCCGCCGTCGGCCACTTCGCCGGCGGCCTGATCGGCACGATCCTGCTCGTCGCGCTCGCCCCCACGGTCGCCGACCTCGCCGTCGACATCGGCGCGCCCGACTACTTCGCCATCATGGTGCTGGCCTTCATCGCCGTCACCTCGGTGCTCGGCTCCTCCCGCATCCGCGGACTGGCCTCCCTGCTGATCGGCCTCACCATCGGTCTCGTCGGCCTGGACCAGATGACCGGCCAGCAGCGCCTCACGTTCGGCTCGCTCCAGCTCGCGGACGGCATCGACGTCGTCATCGTCGCCGTCGGACTCTTCGCGATCGGCGAGGCCCTGTGGGTCGCCGCCCACCTGCGCCGCACGACGGGCGAGCCCATCCCCGTCGGCCGCCCGTGGCTGGGCCGGTCCGATGTGAAGCGCACCTGGAAGGCATGGCTGCGCGGACCGGTCATCGGCTTCCCGTTCGGCGCGATCCCGGCCGGCGGCGCGGAGATCCCGACCTTCCTGTCCTACGTGACCGAGAAGCGGCTCTCCAAGCACAAGGACGAGTTCGGCCGCGGCGCCATCGAGGGTGTCGCGGGCCCCGAGTCGGCGGCATCCGCGTCGGCCGCGGGCACGCTCGTGTCGATGCTGACGCTCGGCCTGCCGACGACCGCCGTCGCCGCCGTGATGCTGGCCGCCTTCCAGCAGTACGGCATCCAGCCCGGCCCGCTGCTCTTCGAGCGCGAGCCCGACCTGGTGTGGGGCCTGATCGCCTCCCTCTTCGTCGGCATGGTGCTGCTCCTCGCGCTCAACCTGCCGCTCGCACCTGTCTGGGCGAAGCTGCTGCGCATCCCGCGGCCGTACCTCTACGCGGGCATCCTGTTCTTCGCCGCGGTCGGCGCGTACGCCGTCGGCGGCGAGGCACTGGACCTGGTGATCCTGCTCGTCATCGGCCTCATCGGACTGGGCATGCGCCGCTACGGGCTGCCCGTGCTGCCCGCGGTGATCGGCGTCATCCTCGGCCCGGCCGCCGAACAGCAGCTGCGCCGCGCGCTGCAGATCAGCGAAGGCAGCGTCACGGGACTGGTCAACACCCCCTTCTCCGTGACCGTGTACGCGGTGATCGCGATCCTGCTGGCCTGGCCTGCGCTGAAGAAGGTGATCGTCCGCCGCCGTAACGTGTCGGTATGACACAGGACATCCGGCTCGCACTGCCCGACGACGTTCCGCGAGTGAAGGCCGTGACCGACGCGGCCTATCACCACTACATCGAGCGGATCGGTCTCGTACCGGCCCCGATGGAGGCCGACCACGCGGCCGACGTGGCAGCGGGAAGGGTGTTCGTGGCCGGGGATCCGGTGGTCGGCCTCGTGGTCCTGCGGACCGAGGCCGACCACCTCTGTCTCGACAACATCGCCGTCCACCCCGATGCCCAGGGCACGGGCCTCGGCCGCCGCCTGCTCGCCTTCGTGGAACAGCGCGCACGGGAACTCGGCCGGCCCGAGGTCCGGCTGCTGACCAACGCGATGATGTGGGAGAACCAGAAGCTGTACGAGCGCTACGGCTACGAGGTCGTCGAGCGGCGCGTCGACGGCCCCTACGATCGCATCCACTACCGCAAGCCGGTGACCTGAACCGCTGTCCGCCGCAGGCCCGTTGTCAGTGGTGGCTGCGACGATCGGATCATGACGACGATCGACTGGAACGCCCTGGCGGCCACGTTCGACCAGGATCCCGACCACGGCCTCACGGACCCCGGGGTCCGGCGCGCATGGGCCGAGCGGCTGCGGCAGTGGCTGCCGCCCCACCCGTCCGACGTGCTCGACCTCGGCTGCGGCACGGGCAGCCTCTGCCTCCTCGCCGCCGAGCAGGGCCACCGGGTGACCGGCGTGGACCTCTCGCCCGAAATGGTCACCAGAGCACGGGCCAAGCTCGCCGGCACCGGCGCCGAGATCCTCGAAGGCGCGGCGGACCGGCCCCCGGTCGGGGAGCGCCGGTTCGACGTCGTCCTCGCCCGGCACGTCGTCTGGCTGCTGCCCGACCCCGAGGCCGCCCTGCGCCACTGGGCCTCGCTCCTGCGGCCCGGCGGCCGGCTCGTCCTCGTCGAGGGCGTCTGGGCCGGTGACGGGCTGCCCCCAGAGCGGCTCGCCGCGGCCCTTGCACCGCTGACGGACCGGGTCCACCACGAGCCCCTGTCGCGGGATCCGGCCCTGTGGGGCAGGCCCGTCGACGACGAGCGCTACGCACTGGTGGCGCACACCGCTCCGCCCCGCCGGCACGCCGAGGTGGTCGACGTGCATCTCGTGCTGCGCCGCGGCGACGAGGTGCTGCTCGCCCGCCGCGCGAACACGGGCTACGCGGACGGCCTGTGGAACGGACCGTCGGGCCACGTCGAGGACGGCGAGGACGTGCGCGCCGCGATGGTGCGCGAGGCGGCCGAGGAGATCGGCGTCGAGCTGGCGCCCGGTGACCTGCGCGCCGCCCTGGTGATGCAGCACCGCGGCCCGGGCGGACAGCCGCGCACCGGCTGGTTCTTCGAGGCGGACCACGGCGCGGGTGGCGAGCCGTACAACCGCGAGCCGGACAAGTGCTCCGAGATCGCCTGGCACCGGCTGGACGCCCTGCCCGACGACATGGTCGCCTACTGCCGGGCAGGGCTGGAGGCCTACCGCGCGGGCGAGCGGTTCGTCGTCCACTGGCACGAGGACGGCGACTCCGTCGCGTACGACGCGGACGGGCAGGACCGGGCCGTGGTGCTGCCGCTCAGCCGAGGAGGTCGCTGAAAGAGCCGCGGCGCGCGAGGAGTTCGAGCTCGTCGAGAGCGCGCACGGCCGCGTCCGCCGCCCGCGGGTCCCGGTCGGCGAGACCGCTCTCGGCGAACTCGTCCTCGTCGAGCCGCAGGACCGTCCGCCCGTCCGCCGACACCCACAGATCCAGGTCCAGGTCCTCGACGACCACCTCGCCACCGTCGACCACGGCGGGCCGGGCGATGTCGCAGTACCAGCCCTTGAGCACACCCGAGCCCGTGCGGACCTCCTTCACCGCGTACCAGCGGTCGCGCCAGTAGTGCTCGGTGAACACATCGCCCGGCTCGAACCGCACGAAGCCGAAGTCGCGGACCCCCGGCGCGGCCCAGGGAGCCCGCACCACCACATGCGTGCCGTCGTCCAGGAGCAGCTCCGCCGGGTAACGGATCTTCGTCGCCCCGGCCTTGACCAGACGGACCTCAGCCGAGCGCACGGACATGCCGGACCTCCGAGGCGCAGACCTCGTACCCGAACCACCGGTTGACCGCGAGCATCGGACCGTTGTCCGCGTCATTGCTGGTGAACGCGTCCGTGAAACCGGCCTCCCTGGCCCGGCGCAGTGAATCCGTCTTGGCGAGCTTCGCGAAGCCCTTGCCCCGGTGGGCGCGCATCGTCCCCGTCATGCCGCTCAGGTAGCGCGTCCCGCGGTCGGTCATGGCGGCGGTGAAGGCCGCGATCTCGCCATCCACGACGACGACCGTGGACAAGGCGCGGTCGAGCAGCGGGTTCTCCCAGGTGTGGCGGATCCAGTCCGCGTAGTCGGTGAAGTCGGCACCGACGTCGCTCGGCTCGTCGGAGGTCGCCTCGGCGTCCGCGTCGAACATCGGGCGCGGGTCGTCCTCGTAGTCCGCGGCCGTCCGCAGCTCGACGCCGGCCGGCAGGGGCGGCAGCTCCGGCAGCGTCCCGGCCGCCAGGTCGAGGCGCTGGAAGTGCGCCGCGCGGCTGGGACGGAAACCGCGATGTTCGGCGAACGACCGGCACGCGGGGGTGTCCTCGACCCAGGAGAACAGGGAGACGGCCCCCTGGGAGGCGAGATGCTCCTCGGCCGTGCGCAGCAGCAGCCCTCCCGCGCCCTGCCCGCGGTGGTCGGGGTGAACGACCGGGTTCGCGAAGGAGAGCCCCGGCTCGGCGGCGTCGTAGGCGATGCCGACATGCGACATGCCGATGACGTCGCCGTCCTTCTCGGCCACCAGCAGCCGGTACTTCTTGGCCGGGTTGGCGGTGCGCACGCCGAAGAGAACCGACTCGGGGGTGCCCACGTCGAACGGCAGGGCCGCACGCCGGATCCGGGTCACGGCCTCCGCGTCCTCGCGACTGCCGGCACGGAGATCACGGACGAACACAGTCATGGGTCCGAACGCTACGTCGCGCCGCGCCCGCCGCGCCTCCCAATATCGAGCCGGTGGGGGAGAATCGGGCCGTGACCTTGAACATCACCATCGACACGGCAGGCGCGGACGCGCCGTACGAGCAGGTCCGCGCCCAGATCTCCGAGCAGGCCCGCTCGGGCGAGCTGCCGGTGGGCTACCGGCTGCCCACCGTCCGCGGCCTGGCCGAGCAGCTGGGCCTCGCGGCCAACACCGTGGCCAAGGCGTACCGGGCGCTCGAGGGCGACGGCGTGATCGAGACCCGCGGCCGCAACGGCACGTTCGTCGCGGCGGCGGGCGACGCGGCGGCCCGCCAGGCCGCGGCGGCCGCGGCGACGTACGCCACGGAGGTGCGCCGCCTCGGGCTCTCGCACGCGGCGGCACTGGAGGCGGCGCGCGAGGGGTTGCGCGCGGTGTACGACGGGGCGGAGTGACGTCGAGAGGCCGGGGCTCCGCCCCCGGGCCCCCGCGCCTCAAACGCCGGCGGGGCCGCGTATGCAGCCCGTCCGGCCTTTGAGGGCACCGCGCGCAGCGCGGTACGGGGTCCGTAGCCGACACTCCGCAGTCGCTACAGGTACAGCCCCGCGTCCGTGCCCGTCGACTGGGACGGGACCGCCGTCGGCGACGTCCCGCGGCGCAGGGCGAACAGCTCAGCCAGCGTCGCGCCCTCGCGACCGACACCCTCGTCCGTGCCGAGCCACGCCAGCGCCTCGCCGTGCGTCAGCGGGCCCACCTCGATGCGGGCCAGGCAGCGGCCGGGGCGGACCACGGCCGGGTGGAGGCGCTGCAGGTCCTCGTTGGTCGTGACGCCGACCAGGACGTTGCGGCCCTGGCCGAGCAGACCGTCCGTCAGGTTGAGCAGACGGGACAGCGCCTGGCCCGCCGTGTGCCGGGCCTCCCCGCGGATCAGCTCGTCGCAGTCCTCCAGCAGGAGCAGCCGCCAGCGGCCCTTCGCCGTGCCCTCGTCCTCGCCGATGGCGATGTCCATCAGGTAGCCGACGTCGTTGAACAGCCGCTCCGGATCCAGCACGCAGTCCACCTGGCACCAGTCGCGCCACGACCGGGCCAGCGTGCGCAGAGCCGACGTCTTGCCCGTGCCGGGCGGGCCGTGCAGCAGGAGCAGACGGCCCGCGATGTCGTCCGGGGTGACCTTCATCAGCCGGTCCATCGCGTCGGCCACCGGTGCCGTGTAGTTGGGCCGGATCTCCTCCCAGGTGCCGGCGGAGATCTGGCGCGTCGTGCGGTGCGGACCGCGCCGGGGTGAGACGTACCAGAAGCCCATGGTCACGTTCTCCGGCTGCGGTTCGGGCTCGTCGGCCGCGCCCTCCGTCGCCTCGTCCAGCACCTTCTCGGCCAGCTCGGAACTGACGGCGGTCACCGTGACGTCCGCGCCCCGGTTCCAGCGCGAGATGAGCAGCGTCCACCCCTCGCCCTCGGCGAGCGTGGCGCTGCGGTCGTCGTCACGGGCCGAGCGCAGCACCGACGCCGTGGACGGCAGCAGCGTCGCGCCGGGCTTGACGCGGTCGATCGTCGAACTGTGCGAGTACGGCTGCGCACCCGCCGCGAAGCGGCCGAGGAACAGCGCGTCGACGATGTCCGACGGCGAATCGCTGTCGTCGACGTTGAGCCGGATCGGCAGGGCGTCATACGGGTTGGCAGACATGCGCCCATGATCCGGCACGGCTAGGGGCACCGCACCGTGTTTTGCCCGGTGCGGCGCAAGGCGACCTCCAATGACCCGTCAGTAACATCTTTGGCATGGACACTTCCCGTCAACTGGGTCCGCTGCTACGAAAGTTGGGGCAGAGATCCTGCTCAAGGGAGGTTCCATGAAACTGTCCCGAGTCGCGGCATTCTCATCCTCACTCCTCCTCGGCGCTGTTCTCGCTCTCACCGGAGCGGGCCCGGCGCAGGCCGATTCCACCGTCCAGGGCGTGGACTACGTGGCACTCGGCGACTCCTACTCCTCCGGTGTGGGAGCGGGCAGTTACGACAGCTCCAGCGGCAACTGCAAGCGCAGCACCCGCGCCTATCCGAGGCTCTGGGCCGCCGCCAACGCGCCCTCCTCGTTCTCCTTCACCGCCTGCTCGGGCGCCCGTACCGGTGATGTGACCGCCGGTCAGCTCGGGCCGCTCAGCTCGGCGACCGACCTCGTCTCCATCTCGGTCGGCGGCAACGACGCGGGCTTCGCCGATGTGATGACCACCTGCGTCATCAGCTCCGACGCCGAATGCCTGGCCAGGATCGAGGAGGCCAAGCGCTACGTCGACACGACCCTGCCCGGCAAGCTCGACCAGGTGTACTCGGCGATCAGGGCCAAGGCGCCCGTCGCCCGGGTCGTCGTCCTCGGCTACCCGCGCTTCTACAAGCTCAACGGCAGCTGCACGGCCGGTATGAGCGAGACCAAGCGGTCGGCCATCAACGGGGCGGCCGACTACCTCAACACGGCGACCGCCAAGCGTGCGGCCGACCACGGATACACCTTCGGGAGCGTCGTCGGTACGTTCACCGGGCACGAGATCTGCTCGGGCGCGGCCTGGCTGCACAGCGTCAACTGGTTCAACATGAGCGAGTCGTACCACCCGACGGCGTCCGGACAGTCCGGCGGCTATCTGCCCGTCCTCACCTCCCACGCCTGATCCGGGAGCCGCCCGGCGTCCCACGGCTGCCGGACGGTCTCCGACCCCCACCGTGCGCGCATCGAGGCCCTGCCCGGCCGTCCCGGCAGGGCCTCCTTTCACGGCCGGACCCGTTGCTCACCGGCCCGGCAGGGCTCGCGCGTCCACGGGGCCTGGGCAGCCCGCGCCGTCAACCGCCCAGTACCGCCCAGACCAGAGCGGCGACCGCCAGGAGGAGCAGTACCACCCCCGCGACCAGCACCGTCGCCGCGCGTCGCGGCTCGTCGGGCGGCCGCGCGGACGCGCCGGCGGTCGACGGCGACGGGCTGCCCGTGCCACCGGCGGGCGCGTCCCGGTCGGCATCGGCCGGGCCCGCCGGGGGCCGCGACGGCGGCGGAGCCGTGGCGCGCGGGGCCCCGCCCGCGCTCGCCAGCCGCAGCCTGTGCTCGGCCTCCGACGCCGGCATCCGCTCCGCCGCGTCCCGCCGCAGCAGCCCCGAGATGACCGGCGCCAGCGCGCCCGCCCGCTCCGAGGGCCGCACGTCCTCGCCCGCGCCGGGGGAGCGGCCCTCGACCGCCGTGTACAGCAGGGCGCCGAGCGACCAGAGATCCGCGTCGGCACCCGGCTCGACGTCCGGCGCCGACTCCGGGGCACGGGCCCCGGAGTCGGCCGCCGAGGCCATCCCGAAGCCCGTGAGCATCACCCGGCCGTCGTTGGCGATGAGGACATTGGCCGCCCTCACGTCGTGGTGTGCCACGCCCGCCGCGTGCGCCGCGCGCAGGGCGGCGACCGCCTCGGCCCCGATGTGCGCGGCACGCGCGGGCGGCAGCGGCCCCTCCGCCTCCAGTACGTCCGACAGGGCGAGGCCGCGCACCAGCTCCATCACGATCCAGGGGCGCCCGTCGTCGGTGGCCACGTCGTGCACGGCGACCACGTTGCGGTGCGAGACGCGACCCGCGGTCCGTGCGGCCCGCTCCAGTCGTCCGTACAGCTCGCGGGCCGCTGTGACGTCCAGCCCGGCCGGGGCGCGGATCTCCTTGACCGCGACGTCGCGGCTCAGCAGTTCGTCGTGCGCGAGCCACGCCACGCCCGTACGGCCCTCGCCGAGCGGTCCGATCAGGCGGTAGCGCTCCGCAATCAGCCGGCCGGTTCCCGGTGGTGCGCTCATGCCGTGCCCCCTGCCCGCAACCAGAGTTCCAACACGGTGACAACCCCTTGAATCCAGCTGAATCTAACTCAACTCACCGGCATATGACACTGCTTGACCAGCCATCAGTTGAATGCCCGACGGAAGGCGCCCCAATCGTCGTCCAACTCGCCCTGGAATCAGGTGTATTCGGAGAGTAACCGTCAACCCCCGTACGAGTGCGGTGAATCATGCAGGCGGGATACACGGGTGTCCCGTAGGGGAGATAGGGTTAATGTGCCCGGGCCGGGTGTCTCGTACGGGTGGGGAGTGACATGGATCAGATAACAGTTCGCAGCAGGCCCCGTGTGCCTGCCATCACCTGCGGAAGCGTCGCGACCAGTTCGCGGCTCGACCGCCACCTCTCGGTGCTCGGCGGCCCCGCCGTCCCGCAGCGGGAGGCCGCCGAAGCGACCCTGCTGATGCGCGAGCTGACCTCTCGTGACGCCCGGCACAGCCGCGGGAGCAAGAGCGCACGCGTCTCGCTGTTCGCCCCCCTGCGGAGGCTGCGGCGCTCCCTGTTCGGCAGCCGCGGCTGACCCATCCCGCCCGTCCCCACCCTTGCGTGACCGCGCTCAGGCGACCACACCGTCCCGGCGTAGCGCCGCTGCGGCCTCTTCCGTCATCCCCAGGGCCCGCAGCAGCGCGTCGGTGTGCTCGCCGAGCGAGGGAATCGCCCCCATTCGTGCCGGTGCCCCGCCCGGCAGCGTGATCGGGGGCAGCATCGCCCTCAGCGGCCCGGCCGGCGAGTCGACCTCGCGCCAGCGGTCACGGGCGGCGAGCTGCGGATGCCCGGCCACGTCCGTCACGGTGTTCAGGCGCGCGCAGGCGATGCCCGCGGCCTCCAGCCGGTCGATCGCGTCCCGCGTCGTCAGCCCCACCAGGGCCTTGGCCACCGCCGCGTCCGTCCGGGCCCGGTTGGCGGTGCGCGCGGTGTTCGTCGCGAAGTCCGGGTGGTCGGCCAACTCCGGCCGCTCCAGCACCTGTTCGGCGAGCCGGCGCCACTCGCGGTCGTTCTGCACCGACAGGAGCACCTGGCCGCCGTCGGCGGTGTCGTACGCGTCGTAAGGGGAGATGACGGCGTGCGCGACGCCCGTGCGCGCCGGTGCTTCGCCTCCGTGCATCCCGTGGTGGAGCGGGTGGCCCATCCACTCGGCCAGCGACTCCAGCATCGAGATCTCGACCGGGCCGCCGCGGCCCGTCGTGCCGCGCCGCAGCAGCGCTGCCAGGACGCCCGAGAAGGCGTACATCGCCGCGGCGATGTCGGCCGCGGGGACGCCCGCCTTCACCGGCTCGGTCGCCGTCCCCGTCACCGAGACCAGACCGGCCTCGCACTGCACGAGCATGTCGTACGCGCGCTTGTGCGCATACGGGCCGCCCGAGCCGTATCCGGAGATGTCGACGGCGACCAGTCGCGGGTGCCGCGCGCACAGGGCCGCGGCGTCAAGCCCGAGCCGGGCCGCCGCGCCCTGCGCGAGGTTCTGCACGAACACGTCGGCGTCCGCGACGAGCCGGTGGACGATGTCGAGCCCGCGCGGGTCCTTGAGGTCGACAGCGATGGACTCCTTGCCGCGGTTGCACCAGACGAAGTGAGAGGCGAGCCCGCGGGCCGCGGTGTCGTAGCCGCGTGCGAAATCACCGCCGTCCGGGCGCTCGACCTTGATCACGCGGGCGCCGAGGTCGGCGAGCTGGCGCGTGGCGAAGGGCGCCGAGACGGCCTGCTCGACGGCGACGACCGTGATGCCGTCCAGGGGCAGTGGCTGTTGGCTCATAGGCCGTGTCTAATGTGTAGCCACCATCCTTGTCACCCCCGAGGATCATGAAAACGGTCCGGCGACTTGGCCATCGCGTCCCCTTGACGCGCCGAGGGGGCTCGATTCCCGGACGCGCCGCCCCGGCGCGGGACGGTCACAGCAGGGCGAACTGGCCATCCGGACCCTCCTCCGCGTGGTCCAGCACCGACGCCGGCCGACGTGCCGCTCCCGGCGGCGGCAGCACACCCGCCGCCCGCAGCTCCGCCGCCCCGATCCACGCCTCGGCGCCCGAGCGCAGCCGCTCCCGCTCCGGCTCCAGTTCCGCCAGCAGCGCCAGCACCGTGATCAGCTCCAGCAGCTCCGACGTCCACTCCTGCGGCCAGGACGCCGGCCGCACCGCCTCCAGGGAGCCCGGCTCGGCACCATCCGTACGCCGGGCGAACCACAGCTCCAGCACCCGCCCGCCGCCCGCCTCGAACTCCCAGGCCCCCCGCGGCACCGGCGCGACACGGCCGGCGTCACCGATGGTCAGCGTCTCCTCATCGGCGTCGTACGCGACCGAGTCCGGCCGCGCGGGCAGCGCCGCACGTACATAGGGGCGCCGTCCGCCCGGCAGTCGGGGGCGCTCCCCGCCGTGCGCCCCGCGCACCTGGACGCGCAGCGCCCGCCGGCCCAGCTCGACTCCCGCCGCCCACACCGCGGCGTCGCCCGTCAGCGGGACCGCGCACCCCGCCGGGCCGGCGACGGCCGACGCCAGGGCCCAGCAGACGAGGTCCTCCGCAGCCACCGCGTGCCCGTACCGGCCCGCGAGCAGGTCCAGCAGCCCCGGCGCGACGTTCGGCTCCAGCGCGCCCGGCCTGCGGTACAGGGGCCGGATCCGGCCGGGTCGGCCCGCCGGTGAACGCCCGTCCGGCAGCAGCGCCGACACGACCAGCGCGGGACCCGCCGCCTTCGGCACATGGCCCTGTTCGACGACGAAGAGCTGCCGCTCGTCCCGCACCCGCCACAGCTCCGGCCGGGCCGCGTCGATCAGCCGGTGGTCAGGGAGCAGCCACTGCTCGTCGAACGCGCCGTGCAGCACGCGCACCGGCTCCGGGCAGCGGCCCTGCTCGCGGGCGATCCGCCCGGTCCCGGTGGCCTGCCCCGGCAGCTGTGCGACGGCGCTGTGCGGTGTGCGCGCCCGGGTGGACCCGAACAGGGCGTCCCGCTCGGCACCCTCCGCCCGTACGAGAGCGTCCCAGCGGGCCCGCAGGGACGCCGCGTCCGGCGCCATCACCCAGCCCCGGCCCAGCCGCAGCGGTGCCACGGACCAGGGCATGAGGTCGTCGAGCAGCGGCGCGTCCTCGGTCACGTCCTCGGTGAGAGCAGTCACCGTCCGCATGCTAGTCACCTTCTCGGTCGTGAACGGCTTGAGCTTGTGCTCTCGGTCGTTCACACCTCGTCGCGCTCCCGACTGCCCCCTACGACAGGACGGTCACGGGTCGCATCCACCACAGCCCGTGTTGGTTCAGGGGGAGGGTGCGGGTGCGGTGACGAACACCCACGCCGAGCGTGCGCGATCACGCACGTTGACCCCGGCGACGACATCAGCCGGACCAGCGAGCCCGCACCGACGACAGCGGAAATGGTCCCGCTCGGGCCGGTTGGCCCGCTCAGTGTGCCCGCAGCGCGGACAGCGCTGCGAGGTATGGTGCGCGTCCACCTCCACGAACGGCACCCCAGCCCGCTTGGCCTTGTACGCCAAGTGCTGCCCTAGCTGGTGGAAGGACCAGGAGGAGAGGGTGCCCCGCTGGTCGCGGCGTAGCTGTACCCGCTCGCGGATGCCGCCGAGTTCCTCGACGGCGATACCGCGTCCGGTGCGTCGCGCGACGGACACGATCTCCTTGCTGATCCGGTGGTTCACCTGTGTGGCATGGCGTTTTTCCTTCTTCGCCCGGCGGGCCAGACGGCGGGTGGCCGAGCGAGTGTGCCTGGCCTGTAGTTCGGCACGTTTGCGGGCCTGCCAGCGCCGGTAGCGCGAGAGCCTCCGTCCCTGGTGGTTGGTGCCGTCGGAGGTGGTGGCTAGGTTCACGATCCCATGGTGATCACCACAACCGGTGACCCGTAGGGCAGTTGTTCGCCTTCCCTGGCCGTCTGGGCAGCGATGCGGGGGCGCTCCGCGTCCGGCAGACAGCGGATGCGGCGACGCTCCGCGTGGCGACCAGAGGTGGCATCGTCGGCAGAATCAGGTGAAGCCGCTCAGTCCGCGGCATCCACGGTCACCGAGAAGGAGAACCGGTCCCCGCGGTAGCGGATACGAGCCACGTCGACGACCCGGCCGTCCTCGTCGTACGTCACTCCCGTGTAGTGCAGGATCGGGCTGAGCAGCGGCACCCGCAGCAGCTCCGCCGTCGGCGGATCGGCGAGCCGCGCCTCCACCGTGTCCGTGATCCTGCTGATCCGGATGCCCAGGGCGTCCCGCAGTACCTTGGTCATCGGCCAGCGCTCCAGATCCGCGCACTCCACCCGCGCCGCGAGATCCGGGCGCAGGGCGTTCTCCGCCCAGTTGGTGGGCTCACCGCTGTCGCCGTCGCAGCGCAGCCGCCGGAAGACCACGACCTCGTCCTCGTCCGGGAAGAACTCGGCCAGCTCGCCCGGCACCGGCTGCGGGCCGTGGCCGAGGACGGTGGTGCGCTCGCCCGACTGCTGGGCGACGATCGCGTCGATCGAGCCCAGCAGCCGCCGCGGCGCGCTCCTGCGCGCCCCCGGTTCGATGAAGGTGCCGCGCCGCCGGTGGCGGGTGATCAGCCCCTCCTCCTCCAGCTCCTTCAGCGCCTGGCGCATGGTGAGCACACTCACGCCGTAGTGCTGCGCGAGCTGTTCCTCGGTCGGCAGCCGCAGCGACGCCTCGGGCGCACGGCCCAGTATCGAGGCGCGCAGCGACTGCGAGACCTGGTACCACAGCGGCAGCTTGCGGTTCAGGACGAGCGAGTCCGGGGCGAAGGAGGTCACGGCATCTCCGTACACGGCATCTCTTTACTGGGGCCCGAAGTGGCGCTCAAGACCCTGCCACACGGTGTCGTAGCCCTTCTGCAGGTGGTCCGCGTTCGCCGCCTGCCCGGTCGCGATCACCGGCCAGCGGGTCTCGAACATGAAGGCCAGGCCGTTGTCGACCTTCTGCGGCTTCAGCTCGGCCGAGCTCGCCCGGTCGAAGGTCTCCCGGTCGGGGCCGTGCGCCGACATCATGTTGTGCAGCGAGCCGCCGCCGGGGACAAAGCCTTCGGCTTTCGCGTCGTACGCGCCCTCGATCAGGCCCATGTACTCGCTCATCACATTGCGGTGGAAGTACGGCGGGCGGAACGTGTCCTCGCCGACCAGCCAGCGCGGCGCGAAGACCACGAAGTCGACGCCGGCGAGACCGGGGGTGTCGGACGGCGAGGTCAGCACCGTGAAGAGGGACGGGTCGGGGTGGTCGTACGAGATGGAGCCGATGACGTTGAAGCGGCGCAGGTCGTAGACGTACGGGACGTGGTTGCCGTGCCAGGCGACCACGTCGAGCGGCGAGTGGTCGTACGTCGCGGTCCACAGGTTCCCGCAGAACTTGTTGACCACCTCGACCGGGCCCTCGACGTCCTCGTAGGCGGCGGCCGGCGCCAGGAAGTCGCGGGCGTTCGCGAGGCCGTTGGCGCCGATCGGGCCGAGGTCGGGCAGCTGGAACGGCTGCCCGTAGTTCTCGCAGACGTAGCCGCGGGCGGTCGGGCTCTGCCCGCCATCGGACGCGGCGTCGAGCAGCTCCACGCGGAAGCGGACGCCGCGGGGAATCAGCGCGACCTCGCCGGGCCGCGCGGGCAGCAGGCCGAACTCCGTCACCAGCAGCAGACCGCCGCGCTCGGGGACGATGAGCAGCTCGCCGTCCGCATTGCTGAACACCCGCTCCATGGAGGCGTCGGCGTGGTACAGGTGCACGGCCATGCCGGTGCGCTGGGTCACGTCGCCGTTGCCGCCCAGGGTCCACAGGCCCGCCAGCCAGTCCGTGCCGGGCGCCGGGTCCGGCAGCGGGTTCCACCGCAGGCGGTTGGGGTCGGGGACCGTCTCGGTGAACGGGGCGGTGCGGATGCGGCCGTTGTCCGCGCGGACGAACGCCGGGTGCGCGGCCGAGGGGCGGATGCGGTACAGCCAGGAGCGGCGGTTGTGGGCGCGGGGCTCGGTGAAGGCGGTGCCGCTGAGCTGCTCCGCGTAGAGGCCGAGCGGGGCGCGCTGCGGTGAGTTCCGCCCGTGCGGAAGGGCGCCGGCGACCGCCTCCGAGCTGTGCTCGTTGCCGAAGCCGGACAGGAAGGACTCGTCGCCGAGTGCCTCCACGAGTTTGCGCCTCTGGTCGCTACCGCTCATCGCCGCTCCTGGTGCCGTCGGATTCCGTTCCCGTATCCATTCCTATGGACAACCGTAGGATTGCAGGACCGTCCCGTCAACGGCAACGGGACGGCATCATGGACCGCGTGCCCCAGCCTCCTCTGCGCCGTACACCCGTGCAGCAGCGCAGCGCCGACCGGCTCGCGCGCATCCTGGACGCCTGCGCCGAACTCCTCGACACCTGCGGGTACGAGGAGTTGTCCACGCGGGCGGTGGCGGTCAGGGCGGGGGTGCCGATCGGCTCCGTCTACCGCTTCTTCGGCAACAAACGGGCGCTCGTGGATGCGCTCGGGCACCGCAACCTCGACCGCTACGCCGAGCGGGTCACCGGCCGGCTCGTGCCGCTGCCGGCGGGGGACTGGCGGGGCGTCGTCGACGTGATGCTCGACGAGTACCTGGCGATGAAGCGCACGGTCCCCGGTTTCGCGCTGATCGACTTCGGTGCGCAGGTCCCGGTCGGCGCGCCCGCCACCGGTCCCAACGACGAGGTCGCGGACCGGCTCGCCCGTCTGTTCGCCGCCCATCAGGGCCGCGAGCCGGACGCGGAGCTGCGGCGCGCGGTCCTCGTCGCGGTCGAGGCGGCGGACGCGCTGCTGCAACTGGCCTTCCGGGTGCGGGAGTCGGGCGACGAGGGGATCGTGGCGGAGACCCGGCGCCTGCTGCGGGCGTACCTCGCGGACGTGCTGGACCCGCCCCGGGCGCCGCAGGCGAGTGCGTGAACGGCGGGGAAACACCCTCCCGCACATGCATACCGGTCGGTATGCTCGGTGCCGACAGCCCGTCTCCGCTGCCGCCCGCCTCCGGGGGAGGACCCGTGTCCCGCACCGCACCCGCCGCCCGTACGACGACGACCTCGCCGCCCGACACCCGAGGCGCCCGCACCGCGCCGCGCATCTGCCCCCTGTGCGAGGCCACCTGCGGTCTCACCCTCACCATCGAGGGCACCCGGGTCACCGGTGCGCGTGGTGACCGCGACGACATCTTCAGTGAGGGCTTCATCTGCCCCAAGGGTGCCTCGTTCGGGGAGCTCGACGCCGACCCCGACCGGCTGCGCACCCCGCTCGTACGCGAGAACGGCCGTCTGCGGGAGGTGAGTTGGGGGGAGGCGTTCGACCTTGTCGCCGCCCGCATGCGAGCGGTGATCGAGCAGCACGGACCCGACGCCGTCGGTGTCGTCCTCGGCAACCCCAACGTGCACACCATGGCCGGCGGCCTCTACCCGCCGGTCCTGCTGTCCACCCTGCGCACCCGCAACGTCTTCACCGCCTCCACCCTCGACCAGATGCCCAAGCATGTCTCCAGCGGACTGCTCTACGGCAACGCCGTCGCCATTCCCGTCCCCGACCTGGACCGCACCGCCCATCTGCTCCTCCTCGGTGCCAACCCGCTGGAGTCCAACGGCAGCCTGTGCACCGCCCCCGACTTCCCCGGCAAGCTCAAGGCGCTGCGCCGCCGCGGCGGCACGCTCACCGTCGTCGACCCGCGCCGCACCCGCACCGCCCGGCTCGCCGACCGGCACGTCGCGATCCGACCCGGCACCGACGCCCTGCTGCTCGCCGCCCTCGTCCACGTCCTGTTCGAGGAGAAGCTGACCGACCTCGGCGCCCTCGCCGGGCATGTGGAACACGTCGCCGAAGTCGAGGCGGAGGTACGGGACTTCGCCCCCGAAGCCGTGGCCGCCGCCTGCGACATGGACGCCGAGGAGATCCGTACGATCGCCCGCGAACTCGCCGCCGCCCCGTCCGCCGCCGTCTACGGACGCATCGGCAGCTGCACCGTGGCACACGGCACCCTCGCCAGCTGGCTCGTCGATGTCCTCAACATCCTCACCGGCAACCTCGACCGGCCCGGCGGCGCCCTCTTCCCCCTCGCCGCCACCGACAAAGCCCCGCGCCCGGCCGGCCCCGGCAAGGGCTTCGCCCTCGGCCGCTGGTCGAGCCGCGTCGGCAAACACCCCGAGGCCAAGGGCGAACTCCCCATCGCCGCACTCGCCGAGGAGATCGAGACGCCCGGCGACGGGCGGATCCGCGCCGTCATCGCCGTCGCCGCCAACCCGGTCCTCTCCGCCCCCGACGGCGACCGCCTCGACCGGGCGCTGAGCGGCCTCGATTTCATGGTCAGCGTCGACCCGTACCTGAACGAGACGTCACGCCACGCCGACGTGGTGCTGCCCCCGCCGCCCCCGTCGCAGAGCGCCCATTTCGACTTCGCCTTCAACGCCCTCGCCGTACGCAACCAGGTCCGCTACACGCCCGCCGCCGTCCCCCTGGAGGACGGGCTGATGGACGAGTGCGAGATCCACGCCCGGCTCGTCCTCGCGGTCGGCGGCATGCACGGCGCCGATCCGTCTGCCGTCGACGACATGGTCGTCCAGCAGTCCCTCGCCAAGGCCGTCGCCGACCCGCACTCACCCGTCCACGGCCAGGACGCGGCCGAGCTCGCCGCGGAACTCACCGGCAGCAGCGGGGCCGAGCGCCGCCTCGACCTGATGCTGCGCCTCGGCCCGTACGAGCTGACCCTCGCCAAGCTCCTGGAGAACCCGCACGGCATCGACCTCGGCCCTCTCCAGCCGCGCGTCCCGCAGGTGCTCAGGACCCGCAGCGGGCGCATCGAGCTGCTGCCCGAGCCGATCGCCACCGATCTGCCGAGGCTCCGCAGCGCCCTCGGTCGGCGCCCCGACGCTCTGGTCCTCGTCGGCCGCCGCCATCTGCGCTCCAACAACAGCTGGCTGCACAACGTGCCGGCACTGGGCGGCGGGTCCAACCGCTGCACCCTCCACGTCCACCCCGACGACGCGGCCCGCCTGGGTCTGAGGGACGGCGCGACGGTCGCGATCACCGCGCACGGCGGCCGTGTGGAGGCGCCCGTGGAGATCACCGACGACATTCGCCCGGGTGTCGTGAGCCTGCCGCACGGCTGGGGTCACGACCGGCCGGGCACCCGGCTCTCGGTGGCCTCCGCACGGCCCGGCGTCAACGTCAACCAGCTGCTCGACGGCTCCCGGCTGGACCCCCTGTCGGGCACGGCGGTGCTCAACGGTTTCCCCGTCGCCGTGGCGCCCATCGACTGACCTGGGCTTTTGCGCGTATTGCTCACGTGTCAACACCTTGTTAACGGCATTTGACGACACCTAACGTCATCCGCACCGCCGCCCCTGGTGGAGTTCAAGGATGAACGTTAGGTGTCCCCCATGCTGACAATCCTCGGCTTCGCCATGATCGCGACCTTCCTGGTCCTGATCATGATGAAGAAGATGTCGCCGATAGCGGCGCTGGTCCTCATCCCCGCACTCTTCTGCGTCATCGTGGGAAAGGGTGCGCACCTCGGGGACTACGTCCTCGAAGGCGTCGGCAATCTCGCGCCCACGGCCGCGATGCTGATGTTCGCGATCGTCTACTTCGGCGTCATGATCGACGTCGGCCTGTTCGACCCGATCGTCCGGGGCATCCTGCGCTTCTGCAAGGCGGACCCGCTGCGCATCGTGATCGGTACGGCGCTCCTGGCCGCCATCGTCTCGCTGGACGGTGACGGCTCGACGACCTTCATGATCACGGTCTCGGCGATGTATCCGCTCTACAAGCGCCTCAAGATGAGCCTGGTCGTCTTGACCGGCATCGCGGCCACCGCCAACGGCGTCATGAACACGCTGCCCTGGGGCGGCCCCACTGCCCGCGCGGCGACCGCGCTCAAACTGGACGCGGGCGACATCTTCGTCCCGATGATCCCGGCGCTCGGCGTCGGCCTCCTGTTCGTGATGGTCCTCGCCTACGTCCTGGGCCGGCGCGAGCGCAAGCGCCTCGGCTACCTCTCCCTCGACGAGGTCCTGGAGCCGCAGACCGAGACCGTGCTCGTGAAGACGGGCGGCGGCGACGGTACGAAGGCGGCCGCGGGCACCGGCTCCGGAGCCGGTGCCGTGGACGCGGGGGGCGACTCTCCCGCCGGCAAGGACGCCGCCGGGGACGACGACGAGGGCTTTCAGGGGCTCGACCCGCACCGCGCCACCCTGCGCCCCAAGCTCTACTGGTTCAACGCCGGGCTCACCGTCGCCCTGCTCGCCTCCATGATCATGGAGCTGCTGCCCATCCCGGTCCTCTTCCTGCTCGGTGCGGCCCTCGCCCTCACCGTCAACTTCCCCAAGATGACCGACCAGAAGGCCCGGATCGCCGCCCACGCCGACAACGTCCTCAACGTCGCCGGCATGGTCTTCGCTGCCGCCGTCTTCACCGGCGTCCTCACCGGCACCGGCATGGTCGAGCACATGGCCGACTGGCTCGTCAGCGCGATCCCCGAGGGCATGGGCCCGCACATGGCCCTCGTCACCGGACTGCTGAGCCTCCCGCTCACGTACTTCATGTCCAACGACGGCTTCTACTTCGGCGTCCTGCCCGTCCTCGCCGAGGCCGGCGCCGCCCACGGCGTCTCCCCGCTGGAGATCGCGCGTGCCTCGCTCGTCGGCCAGGCCCTGCACATGTCCAGCCCGCTGGTGCCCGCGGTGTACGTCCTGGTCGGCATGGCCAAGGTCGAGTTCGGCGACCACACCCGCTTCACCGTCAAGTGGGCCGCGCTCACCTCCCTGGTGGTCCTCGGCGCGGGGATCCTCTTCGGGATCATCTGACGTGACGGAATCCCGGAGCTGGCTGCTGCGCCTCGTCATCGCGTTCTCCTTCGCCCAGGGCGCGGTGTCGATGGCGCGGCCCGCGGTCTCCTACCGCGCCCTGTCCCTGGGCGCGGACGAGCGCGCCATCGGCGTCATCGCCGGTGTGTACGCGCTGCTGCCCCTGTTCGCCGCCGTACCGCTGGGGCGCAGGACGGACCACGGGCGGTGCGCACCCCTGCTGCCCGTCGGCGTCGTTCTCATCTCCGGCGGATGCGCCCTCAGCGGTACGGCGGACTCCCTCACGGCGATGGCCGCATGGAGCGGCGTGATGGGGCTCGGCCACCTCTGCTTCGTCATCGGCGCACAGTCGATCGTCGCCCGGCAGTCCGCGCCGGCCGAACAGGACCGCAACTTCGGCCACTTCACGATCGGCGCGTCGCTGGGCCAGCTCGTCGGACCGGTCGCCGCGGGTGCCGTGATCGGCGCGGACCTGGCCCGTACGAGCGGCTACGCGCTGCTGGCCGCGGCGGCCGTGGCCGCCGCGTCCCTCACCTCGTTGTGGCGCATCGAGCACCGCGCGCCGCGCCCGGCACGCGCGTCGGAGCGCACGACGGTGCCGGTACGGAGCATCCTGCGCACCCGCGGCGTACCCGCCGGGATCTTCATCAGCCTCGCGGTGCTCTCCGCGACCGACATCCTCACCGCGTACCTGCCCGTGATCGGCGAACACCGGGGCATCGCGCCCGCCGTCGTCGGTGTGCTGCTCAGCCTGCGGGCCGCGGCCACCATCGCCTGCCGGCTGGTGATGAGCCCGATGATCCGGCTCATGGGCCGTACCGCCCTGCTCACCACGACCTGCCTCCTCGGCGGGCTGCTGTGCGGCGCCATCGCGCTGCCCGTTCCGCTGTGGGCGCTCGCCTCGATGCTGGTCCTGCTGGGCTTCTGCCTCGGCGTCGGGCAGCCGCTGTCGATGACGACGGTGGTGCAGGCGGCGCCGGCGGAGGCGCGGTCGACCGCGCTCGCCCTGCGCCTGACCGGCAACCGCCTCGGCCAGGTGGCCGCGCCGGCGGGCGCGGGCCTGGTCGCGGGGCTCGCGGGCGCCGCGACGCCGTTCGTCCTGACCGGGGCGCTACTGGTCCTGTCCTCCGCGGCGGCGATCCGCCGCCCCCACCCGTCCCCGCCCCAGCCCCCTGCGCGCTCGCCCCGCCGGACCCCGGACCGGGCCCCGGCCGAGGGCGGCGACCGGGGCGCGTAGCGGCCGGCCGACGGTGCCGCCCCGGCCTCTCCGCACGGGCAGGGCCGGGGTACGGCACCGCTCGTAGGGACGGCGGTGTCGTCCGGCGTCGGAAACCGGCGTGGTGCGGCCGACCTTGGGGCGCGCTCGGGCGTCTGGGCCGGGGTGCAGCGAGAGGGCAGGCAGCAGCGCGGTGCTCAGCGCAGCCATGGCAGTCAGCGGCCATACGCTTCTCGGGCTGCGGTCTCGCCGCGACCTTCTGACGGCCGCGCCGATCCGGGGCGGGGCGTTTCATGACGGGATCGGTGTCAATTGCGTCTCCTGAACGGGCCCGTATCCAGGCACCCAAGAACCTGACGGCCGGAGCCGCCGGGCGGCGCCCGGCTGATCGTGATCCAGCCGTCAGTCAGATCGTCCGGTCAGCCACGTGGTGCCGCACCGGGGGCTGCTCCGCACGGACCAAGCGCCGGCGTTGGGGGCGTGTCGCGGTGGAGCACACGCTGCCCGTTGCAGGCGCACGCGGTGGGCCTCCGGCGAGGGTGCGGGCGGGCCTCGGTACACGGTCGGCATACACCCCGTGTCCGCCAGACAGGGCATATCTGACGCTTGCTCAGCGATTCGACGCTATGCGCGGCCCCTTTTGTGACATTTAGTCAGGCGATCGCGTGATCAGTATGACAATCGCATCGGCTTGAAGGAGCCTCGCATGACCTCGACCGCAACGTTCCGCTCCCTCCGCGTCCGTCCAGCCGCCGCCGCCCTCGCGGCGCTCGCCGTCGCCGGTGTGTCCCTGGCGGGTGCACCGGCGGCCGTCGCCGCTCCCGGTGACAGCGGAGACCTGAAGATCCACCGGGCAGGGGTCCCGCACTGGGACACCCGGGACGACCTCAAGGTCTGCAAGTTCAGCCTCTCCGCCTTCAACTTCGAGACGGTGCCGCTGCTCACGTGGAACATCGCTGCCCAGCCGCCCAACCCCGCCGGGCCGACCCTCTCCGGCCAACTCACGCTGATCGCCGGCCGCGGCCACACGTCCGAGTACGCGCTTCCCGACGGCGAATACCTGCTCACCTGGAACTTCACGGGCGGTGTCGGCAAGCAGAAGGTCTTCAAGGTGGACTGCTCGAAGGAACGCGAAGAGCACGACTCCAAGGGCGACGACCAGGGCTACGGCGAGAAGGGCGACCAGGAGCACGGCGACAAGAGTGACGAGGAGGGTTACGCCGACAAGGAGGATCACGGCGACAAGAAGGACAGGCCGTCGGGCTACGTGCACGCCGGTGGCGGAGGCGCGTCCGGCACCGGCACCGGGGGTGGCGAGGGCGACGAGGGCGACGGCTCCTCGATCGGCACGACTCCGGTGCTGGCCGCCGGGGCCGCCGGTATCGCCGGACTGATGCTCGTCCGACGGGCCCGCCGCCGCGCCCATGGCGCAGCGTAACGCCCCCTGCCGCCGCTGCCGTCGCTACCGACGACGTGGACCGAGCCGCGCCTGCCGCCTGACCATCACGCTCACCGTGACGGTGACCCTGGTGACCGGCATCGTCCGGGGGTGTCAGTTCCTGCCCCCGGGCGAGTCGACAGTCACCATGGCGGCCGGCGCACCGGCCACGATCGATCTGCCCCCGCTGACCACGCGTACCGAGAGCCCTCCGCAGCCGACCGTGCGGCCTGCCGCACGGACACCCGAGACGCCGAAGCCGGCGCAGGCGGTGTCGAAGGACGGCAAGGCGCGCGGGGTCTCGCCCGCGTCCCTGCCGCCTTCGGCCGCCGTACGGCTGGCGATTCCCAGCCTCACCGTCGAGTCGCCCGTCATGGGGCTCGGTCTCGACAAGCACGGACGGCTGGCCGTCCCGCCGGTGGACAACCCGAAGCTGGTCGGCTGGTACAGCGACGGCCCCGCGCCGGGCGAGAAGGGCACGGCGGTGGCCGTCGGACACCGGGACACCAGGACGGGGCCCGCCGTCTTCGTCAATCTGAACGCACTGCGTCCCGGCGACAAGGTCAACGTCGTACGGAAGGACCGCCGGACCGCGGTGTTCACCGTGGACAAGGTGCGTACCTACAAGAAGGAAGCCTTCCCGGACGCCGAGGTGTACGGCGAGACCGGCCGCCCGGAACTGCGGCTGCTGACCTGTGGAGGGAGCTTCGACCACAAGAAGGGCTACTCCGCGAACGTGGTCGTCTTCGCCCATCTCACGGACATCCGGAAGGTGTGACCGCCGCGGGGACCGGCAGACGGCCGGCCCCGCGTCCGGCGCGTCCCCGTTCGTCGCGGTCATGACGCTCGGCCCCGATCTCCTCGACACCCCCACCGGCTACGGTGCCGGAAGGGCCCTGGCGCGCAAAAACTAACAGCGCTAGTTTAGGCCGGGACCCGACCGCGAGCCTGGAGGAGAGCGATGAAGGCCCACGACGGCATGTACATAGGCGGCCAGTGGCGGCCCGCCGCCACGACCGACACCATCGCGGTGGTGAACCCCGCGGACGAGCAGGTCATCGCCCATGTGCCGGCCGGCACCGCCGAGGACGTCGACGCCGCCGTACGGGCGGCCCGCGCCGCGTTCCCCGCCTGGGCGGCCACTCCGCCCGCCGAGCGCGCCGCCCGGCTCACGGCCCTGCGCGACGAGCTGGCACGCCGCCAGGACCTGATCGCCGAGACCGTCACCGCCGAACTCGGCGCCCCGCCCGCTCTCGCGCGGGCCGTGCACACCGGCATGCCGCTGCTGGTCGCCGGCTCGTACGCCGAACTCGCCGCCGACTACGCCTTCGAGGAGAGCATCGGCAACTCCACCGTCCTCATGGAGCCCGTCGGCGTCGTCGCCGCGATCACGCCCTGGAACTATCCGCTGCACCAGGTCGTCGCCAAGGTCGCCCCCGCGCTCGCCGCCGGGTGCACCGTCGTCCTCAAGCCCGCCGAGGACACCCCGCTGACCGCACAGCTCTTCGCCGAGGCCGTCCACGACGCGGGCGTGCCCGCCGGTGTGTTCAACCTGGTCACCGGATTGGGACCGGTCGCGGGCCAGGCGCTCGCCGCCCACGAGGACGTCGACCTCGTGTCCTTCACCGGCTCCACCGCCGTGGGCAAGCGGATCGGCGCGACCGCCGGCGCCGCGATCAAGCGCGTCGCCCTGGAGCTCGGCGGCAAGTCCGCCAACGTCGTCCTGCCCGGCGCCGACCTGGCGAAGGCCGTGAACGTCGGCATCGCCAACGTGATGTCCAACTCCGGCCAGACATGCAGCGCATGGACCCGGATGCTCGTCCACAAGGACCACTACGACGAGGCCGTCGCGCTGGCCGTCGCCGCGGTCGCCAAGTACGTGCCCGGCGACCGGGTCGGTCCGCTCGTCAACGCCGAGCAGCGGCGGCGGGTCCGCGGCTACATCGAGAAGGGCATCGCCGAGGGCGCCCGCCTCGTCGCCGGCGGCCCCGACGCGCCCCTGGAGACCGGCTACTACGTCAGCCCCACCGTCTTCGCCGACGTGACGCCCGGCATGACCATCGCCCAGGAGGAGATCTTCGGCCCGGTCGTCTGCCTGATGAAGTACGAGGACGAGGACGACGCGCTCGCCCTCGCCAACGGCACCGTCTACGGTCTGGCCGGCGCCGTCTGGGCGGGGGACGAGGCCCAGGCGGTCGCCTTCGCCCGCCGCATGGACACCGGGCAGGTCGACATCAACGGCGGCCGGTTCAACCCGCTGGCCCCGTTCGGCGGTTACAAGCAGTCGGGCGTCGGCCGCGAGCTCGGTCCGCACGGCCTCGCCGAGTACCTCCAGACCAAGTCCCTCCAGTTCTGAGCCGGGAGACACCATCGTGGTCCGCGCCGCAGTCCTGCCCGCCGTCGGCTCTCCCCTGGAGGTCGCCGAGATCTCGCTGCCCGAGCCCGGCCCCGGCCAGGTCCGGGTCCGCCTCGCCGCCGCCGGGGTGTGCCACTCCGACCTGTCCCTGTCCAACGGCACCATGCGCGTGCCGGTCCCGGCCGTCCTCGGCCACGAGGGCGCCGGCACCGTCGTCTCCGTCGCCGAGGACGTCACCCACATCGCCCCCGGCGACGGCGTCGTCCTCAACTGGGCGCCGTCCTGCGGGAGCTGTCACGCCTGCGCGATCGGGGAGGTCTGGCTCTGCGCCGACGCCCTGACCGGCGCGGGGCGTGTCCACGCCGTCACCTCGGACGGCACCGCACTGCATCCCGGGCTGAACGTGGCCGCGTTCGCCGAGGAGACCGTCGTCCCCGCGAACTGCGTGCTCCCCGCGCCCGACGGCGTGTCCCTGACCGACGCGGCACTCCTCGGATGCGCGGTGCTCACCGGGTACGGGGCGGTCCACCACTCCGCCCGCGTACGCGAGGGCGAATCCGTCGTCGTCTACGGCGTCGGCGGCGTCGGCCTCGCCACGCTCCAGTCCGCCCGGATCGCGGGCGCGGGCACGATCGTCGCGGTCGACGTCTCCCCCGAGAAGGAGGAACTGGCCCGCCGGGCCGGCGCCACCGAGTACGTCGTCGCGTCCGACACCACGGCGAAGGAGGTCCGTCGGCTGACCGGCGGGCGGGGCGCGGACGTCGCGATCGAGTGCGTCGGCCGTGCGGCCACCATCCGGGCCGCCTGGGACTCGACCCGCCGCGGCGGGCGCACCACGGTCGTCGGCATCGGCGGCAAGGACCAGCAGGTCACGTTCAACGCCCTGGAGATCTTCCACTGGGGCCGCACGCTGTCGGGCTGCGTCTACGGCAACTCCGACCCGGAGCGGGACCTGCCGGTCCTCGCGGACCGCATCCGCGACGGCGGGCTCGACCTGGAGGCGCTGGTGACGGACCGCATCGGCCTGGAGGACATCCCGTCGGCGTTCGCCGCGATGCGCGAGGGCCGGGGCGGGCGGGCGCTGGTGGTGTTCTGACCTTCCCCCTCCCCGCCATTTCGCGGAGCGAAATCCAGCCCGTCCGGCAGTTGAGGACACCGCGCGAAGCGCGGTACGGGGCCCGGGGACGGAGCCCCCGGTTCGGGATGGGGGTCCCTCCCACGGCCGCTGGGTCGTAGGGGGAGGGCGGAGTGGGAGCAGCCGCCCGGAGGGCCACCGCGCCCCCGGGCGCTTCGCGCTGCCCGCTCCCGCCTCGCACCGCCCCCACCCACGGGAAATCCACGTCTGCGCAACCCGTTGACTCCATACCCACCGGTCGGTACGTTCCCCGCACTCCTCGTCCCCGCACCCATGGAGTGCACACATGGACACCGCACCCCCGTCCCCCTCCGGCCCCGTCACCCCCGGCTCCTCCCCGAACCGCCGGCGCGTCGCCACCGCCGCGGCGCTCGCCTCCGCCGTCGAGTGGTACGACTACTTCGTCTTCGGCATCGCCGCCGCCCTCGTACTCGGCGACCTGTACTTCCCCGCGGGCAGCTCCTCCGCCGGCGTCCTCGCCGCCTTCGCCACCTTCGCGGTGGGCTTCCTCGCGCGCCCCGTCGGCGGCATCATCGCCGGGCAGCTCGGCGACAAGCACGGCCGCAAGCCCATGCTGGTCCTCGCGCTGACCCTGATGGGCGTCGCCACGGCGGGAATCGGGCTGCTCCCCACGTACGAGACCATCGGCATCGCCGCCCCCGTCGTCCTGGTGCTGCTCCGCGTCGTCCAGGGCATCGCCGTCGGCGCGCAGTGGGGCGGCGCCATGCTGATGGCGACCGAGTACGCCCCCGAGGGCAAGCGCGGTCTGTACGGCAGTCTCGTCCAGCTCGGCGTGCCCATCGGCGTCGTCACCGCCAACACCGTGTTCCTCGTGGCCGGTTCGCTCACCAGTGAGTCCGCGTTCGCCTCCTGGGGCTGGCGCGTCCCGTTCTTCGTCGGCTTCCTCGTCCTCGGCCTCGCCTGGTACATCCACACCCGGGTCGAGGAGACGCCCGAGTTCCGCGAGGCCGAACGGGCCCTCGCCGCACAGGAGAAGACCGAACGGCGCTCGCCGCTGCGCACCATCCTGCGCAGCCACCTCGGCACCGTCTTCCTGGCCGGCGGCTCCTTCGCCGTCAACACCGCGACGTTCTACATCATCATCACCGGCGTGCTCGACTACGCGACCCGCGAGCTCGAGATGAAGCGCAGCGCGGTGCTCGCCGTCTCCCTGTGCGTCAGCCTCACCCAGCTCGTGCTGATACCCGCGGCGGCGTCGCTGTCCGACCGCATCGGACGGCTGCGCATCTACGCGGCCGGCGCGGTGGGCCTGCTGCTGTGGGCGGTGCCGATGTTCCTGCTCATCGACACGGCCTCGCTGCTGTGGCTCGGCGTCGGCACGTTCGTCACGAGCTGCTTCCTCAGCATCATGTACGGGCCCCAGGCCGCCCTGTTCGCCGAGCTGTTCACCGCCGAGATGCGCTACACCGGTGCCTCGCTCGGCTACCAGATCGCCGCGGTGTTCGGCGGCGGCCTGGCGCCGTTCATGATGGTGCTGCTGCTGGAGGCCACCGGCACGTCGATGGCCGTCTCGGCCTACATCATCGGTCTCGCCGTGATCGCCCTGATCTCGATCAGGATTCTCGCCTCCCGGGCCGCAACGGCGGCTGGCCCTCCGTCGCCGGAGGTGAAGCAGCCGGCTGCTGCGGAGTGACAGGGGCCCCGGTCCCGGCCGCGGACCCCTTCCGCGGCCGGGACCGCGACACCGCCACCCCCGCCAGGCACAGCGCACCGCCCGCCAGCGTCAGCAGCGCCGGCACCTCGTCCAGCGCCAGCCAGGACATCAGCACCACAAGGGCCGGGACGGCGTACGTGGTCGCGCCCATGCGGCCGGCCGTCGTACGGGCCAGGGCGTACGCCCACGTCGTGAACGCCAGCGCCGTCGGGAACACGCCCAGGTACACCATGTTCAGCGTCGCCGGGACCGGGGCCCGCGACGCCTCCGACACCAGCTGCCCCGCGAACGGCAGGCACGCCACCGCACCCACCAGGCAGCCGAACGTCGTCACCTGCAACGCGCTCGCGTGCGCGAGCGCCGGTTTCTGCGCCACCACCCCGCCGGCGTACCCCACCGCGGCCAGCAGACACAACAGCACGCCCAGGGTGGACGATCCGCCCTCGCCCGACATCGACAGCCCGACGACGACCGCGCCCGCGAACGAGACCGCCATGCCTGCCACCAGCCGCGGCGGCAGGCCCTCGCCGAGCAGGCGCGCCCCGAGCAGCGCGATGAGAATCGGACCGATGTTCACCACCATCGCGGCCGTGCCCGCGTCGACCTGCTGCTCGCCCCAGTTCAGCACCACCATGTAGACGCCGAACCAGAGCAGTCCGGACACCGCGATGCCGGGCCAGGCGGCCCGTGGCGGCAGCCCCTCGCGGCGGACCAGCAGGACGCAGCCCAGCGCGAGGGCCCCGGCCAGCAGCCGGCCGAGGGCGAGGGCGCCGGGGGAGTACGCCTCGCCGGCGCTGCGGATGGACACGAAGGCGGAGGCCCACAGCACGACAGTCACGGCGGCGGCGGTCAGGGCGGGCCACTGGGCAGGGCGGGCGGGGTTCGTCATGGGCCGACCGTACGGCCCGGACCCTTCGGCGCTCACCGCAATATCCCGGGCTCGATGCCGAGCAGGGCGTGCAGCGCCCGTTCCCCGGCGTCCGTGACCTTCACGGCCCGCTCCGAGCCGATGCGTACACACCACCCCGCCTCCAGGGCGTGCGAGCACAGCCGTGCCCCGGCGACGCCCGCGAGATGCGGCCGGCGTTCGGTCCAGTCGAGGCAGCCGCGCACGAGCGGCCGGCGGCCCCTGGCCGCGAGATCGATGCCGAGGTCGTCGAACCACCGCGCGCCCCGCTCGGTGAGCGCGAACCCGGTGTCCTGGCCGAGCAGTCCCCGCGTGGTCATCGCCTGCGTGATCGTGATGCCGAGCCTCCCGGCGAGGTGGTCGTAGCAGGTGCGGCCGCGCGCCATGGCGGCGGCGACGGTCGACTCGCGCAGGGTGCGCGGGGCGGGGGCGGCGCCGGGCGCCGCGTACGCGGCGAGCTCCTCGACGAGATGCGCCACACGGTCGTCGGCGAGCCGTACGTACCGGTGCCTGCCCTGCCGCTCCTGTGCCAGCACCCCGCCCGCGACCAGCTTGCCCAGGTGCTCGCTGGCGGTCGACGCCGCCACCCCCGCATGGCGCGCGAGCTCCCCGGCCGTCCACGCACGCCCGTCGAGCAGGGCGAGCGCGAAACAGGCGCGGGTCTCGTCGGCGAGCAGTGCGGCGAAGGCGGCGAGGTCCCGGGAGGAGGTCATGCCTCCAGGATGCGGCCGTCACCGTTCGGCGGAGGCCGAAGTGTCTCGTACTGGATCGTGAGGCCGTCGAGCAGCGCCCGCAGCCCCGTCTCGAACGCCCCCTCGTCGACCTTCTCCTGGCGGTCGGCCAGCAGGTGGGCCTGGCCCAGGTGCGGGTAGTCGGCCGGGTCGTACGCCGTCGCGTCGTCGACGAAGCCGCGGGCGAAGGAGCCCAGCGCCGAGCCGGTGATGAAGTAGCGCATCAGGGCGCCGATGTGGGTGGCCTGGGCCGGGGGCCAGCCCGCGCGGACCATCGCGCCGAAGACCGCGTCGGCCACCTTCAGGCCCGCCGGGCGGCGGCCGGGGCCGTGGGCCAGCACGGGCACGGTGTTGGGGTGGGCGGTCAGCGCGGCCCGGTAGGAGACCGCGTAGTCGTGCAGGGCGGTGCGCCAGTCGCGGGGGTCGTCCTCGCGGAACATCGACAGGTCGACCTGGGCGCTGACCGCGTCGGCGACGGCGTCGAGGATCTCGTCCTTGTTGCGGAAGTGGTTGTAGAGCGACGGGCCGCTGACGCCGAGTTCGGCGGCGAGGCGCCGGGTGGAGACCGCGTCGAGTCCCTCGGCGTCCACGAGCGCGCTCGCCGTCTCGACGATGCGTTCTCTGCTGAGGAGGGGCTTGCGCGGTCGGGCCATGCGGCACATAGTAGGGCCTGCCGAAAAGAAACTAGCAGTGATAGTTAAAGTGGGGTGGCCGCACATGAACCTGGAGCTCGACGAGGACCGGACGGCCGTACGGCAGCTCGCCAGGGACTTCGTCGCCCGCGAGATCACCCCGCACGTCGTCGCCTGGGACCGGGCCGAGAGCGTCGACCGGGGCATCGTGAAGAAGCTCGGCGCGCTCGGCTTCCTCGGGCTCACGATCGACGAGGAGTACGGCGGCTCCGGCGGCGACCACCTCGCGTACTGCCTGGTCACCGAGGAACTGGGCCGTGGTGACTCCTCGGTGCGCGGCATCGTCTCGGTCTCGCTCGGACTGGTCGCCAAGTCCGTCGCCGCCTACGGCACCGAGGAGCAGAAGCGCCGGTGGCTGCCCGGTCTGACCTCGGGCGAGGCCGTCGGCTGCTTCGGTCTCACCGAGCCCGGCACCGGCTCCGACGCCGGGAGCCTGACCACCAGGGCCGTACGCGACGGCGGCGACTACGTGATCAACGGCGCCAAGATGTTCATCACCAACGGCACCTGGGCCGACGTGGTGCTGCTCTTCGCCCGCACCGGCGACGCCCCCGGCCACCGGGGCGTGTCCGCCTTCCTGGTCCCCACGGACACGCCCGGACTGACCCGCCGCACGATCCACGGAAAGCTCGGGCTGCGCGGCCAGGCCACCGCCGAGCTGGCCCTCGAGGACGTGCGGGTGCCGGCCGACGCCCTGCTCGGGCGCGAGGGCAAGGGCTTCTCCCTCGCCATGTCCGCGCTCGCCAAGGGCCGGATGTCGGTCGCCGCGGGCTGCGTCGGCATCGCGCAGGCCGCGCTGGACGCGGCAGTCGGGTACGCGGGCGAGCGCGAGCAGTTCGGCAAGCCCATCGCCCGTCACCAGCTGGTCCAGGAGCTGATCAGCGACATCGCCGTCGACGTGGACGCCGCCCGGCTGCTGACCTGGCGGGTCGCCGGTCTCGTCGACCGCGGCGAGGACTTCGCCACCGCCGCGTCCAAGGCCAAGCTCTTCGCCTCCGAGGCCGCCGTGCGGGCCGCCAGCAACGCTCTCCAGGTCTTCGGCGGATACGGCTACATCGACGAGTATCCGGTCGGGAAGCTGCTGCGGGACGCCCGGGTGATGACCCTCTACGAGGGCACCAGCCAGATCCAGAAGCTGATCATCGGCCGCGCGCTCACCGGGGTCTCCGCGTTCTGAGCCGGGCCGCGGAGGGTGGTGAGTACGCAAGCTGAGTACGAGCGCCCATGCGGCCGGGTCGCGCGGGCGCGACGCTGTGCCCATGAGTGAGACACCGGTCAAGCAGCAGAACACCGCGGCGTACTACGGCCAGGCCGTCGCCTCCTTCGCCGTCGCGCTCGGAGCGGTCGCCGTCGGTATCGTCAATCTGGAGGCGGACGCCTGGGTGCGCGCCTTCCTCGGCGTCGCCGTCCTGTACCTGACCACCTCCGCATTCACGCTCGCCAAGGTGGTCAGGGACCGGCAGGAGGCCGGGCAGATCGTCAGCCGGGTCGACCAGGCCAGGCTGGAGAAGCTGCTCGCCGAGCACGACCCGTTCCAGAAGCTCTAAGCGCCCGCTCACCGTCACGGTATGGTGTTCGCCTGACCAGGGAAGGGGCGAGCGATGAGTGCGGCGGACCAGACGGCCGACGAGGAGAAGCCGTGGGACGAGGTCACCCCGGAGGCGGCCCGGAAGTTGCTGGTCGCCGCGGTCGAGGCGTTCGCGGAGCGCGGCTACCACGCGACCACGACGCGTGACATCGCGGGCCGCGCCGGCATGAGCCCGGCCGCCCTCTACATCCACTACAAGACCAAGGAAGAGCTGCTCCACCGGATCAGCCGGATCGGCCACGACAAGGCCCTGGAGATCCTCTCGGCGGCGTACGCGGGCGAGGGCACGCCCTCCGAGCGCCTCGCCGACGCCGTACGGTCCTTCGTCCGCTGGCACGCCGGCCGGCACACCACGGCGCGGGTCGTGCAGTACGAGCTGGACGCGCTCGGCGACGCCCATCGCGCGGAGATCATCGAACTGCGCCGCGAGACCGACGCGGTGGTGCGCCGCCTCCTCGAAGAGGGCGTGGCTGCGGGCGAGTTCGACGTGCCGGACGTGCCCGGTACCGCCGTCGCCGTACTGTCGCTCTGCATCGACGTGGCCCGCTGGTTCAACACCCAGGGGCGGCGGACGCCGGACGAGGTCGGCGTGTTCTACGCAGACCTCGTCCTGCGCATGGTGGGCGCTCAGAAGAAGTAGCGTGACACGGACTCCGCCACGCACACCGGCTTGTCGCCGCCCTCGCGCTCGATCGTGACGAGGGCGGTCACCTGCACGCCGCCGCCCGCGTCCTCGACGTTCTGCAGCACGGCCGTGGCGCGCAGGCGCGAGCCGACCGGGACGGGGGCGGGGAAGCGCACCTTGTTGGTGCCGTAGTTGATGCCCATCTTCATGCCCTCGACCCGCAGCACCTGCGGCACCAGGGCCGGCAGCAGCGACAGCGTCAGATAGCCGTGGGCGATCGTCGTGCCGAAGGGGCCGTTCGCCGCGCGCTCGGCGTCGACGTGAATCCACTGGTGGTCGCCGGTGGCGTCGGCGAAGAGGTCGATCCGCTTCTGGTCGATCTCCAGCCAGTCGCTGTGTCCGAGCTGCTCGCCGACCCCGGCGCGCAGCTCCTCGGGGGAGGTGAAGATCCTCGGCTCTGCCATGTCCCTGCCTCTCACGTCCGTCGAACGCCCATGTCTAAGCGCTTGCTCAGCATGGTGGGGGAGTGGCGGGCTTGTCAACGGACGGCCATTAGGCTTCGAGGGGTGCCACAGATTCCCGAGAAGATCCACGAGCTCACGGTCGGCCAGCTCTCCGCGCGCAGCGGCGCGGCCGTGTCCGCCCTGCACTTCTACGAGTCCAAGGGCCTCATCACCAGCCGCCGCACCGCGGGCAACCAGCGCCGCTACAGCAGGGACGCGCTGCGCCGCGTCGCCTTCGTGCGGGCGGCGCAGCGGGTGGGCATCCCGCTCGCCACGATCCGCGACGCGCTCGCCGAACTGCCCGAGGAGCGCACGCCGGACCGAGAGGACTGGGCCCGCCTGTCGGCGGCGTGGCGCAGTGAACTCGACGAGAGAATCAGCCAGTTGGGCCGCCTCAGGGACCACCTGACCGACTGCATCGGCTGCGGCTGCCTCTCGTTGGAGACCTGCGTGCTCTCGAACCCGGACGACGTCTTCGGCGACCGCCTGACAGGCTCCCGCCTCCTCCCGGAACGCCGCCGCCCGAAGCCCCACGGCACCTGAAGCGACCGCCAGCCCGCGGGGGCGCCCGGCTGGGCGCGTCCGCCTGGCGGCGGCCGGGGCTGACCGCCCCAGCCGAACGGCGCGCGGGCCCGTGCCCGTTGCCCTCGGCGGCGGGCTGTACCCGGGCGGGACCGGGGCGGCCTGTTACTCGAACTCCGTGCCGCCCTTGCGGGTCAAGTACGCCGGGCTCACCGCCTTGGCGATCGCGCGGCCGGCGGTCACCGGGCTGTAGCGTTCCGTCGCCGGGCGGACCACCACGCCCTCGCGCAGGTGGAGTCGGCGGCCGGAGACCGTCTCGTGGCCCGTCGCCAGACGCAGTACCTCGTCCGGGTCGTACGGGCCCTCGTACAGGCAGGGCACCAGCGGCAGTTCACCCGCCAGCAGCGCCGCCGCGTCCAGCCAGCGGACCTGGCCGTCGATCTCCGCCGACACGTCGAACACGGCGTAGCCGAGGTCGTCCTCCGCGCGGGCGTTCGCCCCGTACGCCAGGTCCTGCACCCCCGCCCCGTACACCTCGCCGAAGACGCCGACCCGGCTCGCGCCCAGCTTCTCCGCCAGCCGCGCCGCGGCCGACGGGACGTCGTGGGCCAGGACGGCCCGCCAGTACAGGTTCCTCTCGTCCCGCTTGATGGCGAGCCCCTTCGCGCCGAAGCCCTTGGACGAGACCTGCACCCGGCCGCCGTCCGCCGCGGTGTACGTCAGCAGGCAGGCGGAGCCGTGCAGCTTCTCGGTCAGGACGACCGGCTCGCCGGGCTCGAAGATGCCGGGGTAGCGCTGCAGGTTCTCGATGTCCACCCACGGCAGCAGATCCGGTGCCGCCTCCACGTCGCCGTTCATCCGGGGCGGGATCGGCGGCGCCCACTTGGTGATCCCGAGCCGCTCCGCGAAGTCCGTGCCGGCCGCGGCCGCCTGGGCCAGGTCGAGGTCCGCGAGCGCGCGCGGCCGGCACACGATGCCCTGCGACAGCTCGCCGCGCAGCCGGACCGCCTTGACCCGGTTGGCCTCGCCGCCCGCGAGCCGTCCGGTCAGACCGAGTTCGTCGATCAGTCCGGCCGGGAGCACCGCCTGCTCGGGGATGTAGACCGCGGCGTCACCCGTGCGGTAGGCGCCCTTGGCGACGACGGCGCGGTACAGGCCCACCTGGGCCAGTTCCAGTGCGTCGGCGTTCGGGTGCTCGTGCACGGTCAGAACTTCGGCGGTGACGCGCAGCGTCGACATCGGGGCTCCTCGGTCGTGGTTCTCGACGCCCCACTCTCGGCCCGGAAATCCCGCTGGGCCAGGGGATTTCGCCTCTGGTAGCGTCGCGACCTTCGAGCGCAGAGCCCCTCGCCGTGTTCGCGACGAGGGTCCCGGGCCCCCGACCCGGGACCCGTGTCCCTCACGCGACCGAGGCGAGCTCCCGGCACCCCGCGCGCTTCGCCGCGGCCACCGCCTCCGGCGTCAGGACGGGCTGCGGCACCACGATCCCGCAGCCGGTGCAGACCGGGCCGAACCACGGCTCGTGCTCCAGGTCCTGGCGCCACACGATGTGCGTTCCCCTGCACACCGGGCAGGCCGCCCCGGGCTCCGTCTCCAGCGCGCCGATCAGCCTGCGCAGCACCTCGTCCAGCGGCTCCGACGGATGCGTCCGGGGGCTGTCGCAGCGCGCGACCCCGTTCCCGCCCCACGTCCTGCGGTGCCAGTCGTCGATGTGACCGGGCCGCCGCAGCCCCTCGTGCTTCTCCCGTTTGCGGCGGTCCGCGAAGTTCTCCTCGTAGGCGAGCCACACCGCCCGCGCCTGCTCCAACTCCTCGAGCGCGGCCACCAGCCGCGCCGGATCAGGGGCCCTGTCCTCGGGTTCGATGCTGTGCCTCGCGCACAGATGATCCCAGGTGGCCCGGTGCCCATAAGGGGCGAACCTCTCCAGGCACTTGCGCAGTGAGTAGCGCCGCAGCGCCAGGTCACACCGCACGTCACGCACCTGTCTCGCAAGACTCCGGAAACCGGCCATCGCGTCGACACCTCCGTCGCTGGTACATCGGCGTTGAAGAATGGACGTAGGAGTGCCCGTTTCGGCTCCATCGAAAATCGGGACGCGTCATGTCGACCGGATCACGCCCCCGTTTCAGCGGCCGACACGCCCCGCGGACAGCACCACCCGGGCCAGCTCCTCGTGGCAGATGTCGCTGTGCGCGCCCGCCGGCGGGCCGCCCCTGCGCACCACCTGCGCCGCGTCCACGCTGACGCATCCCGACTTGGGCAGGCCGTCGCGCAGCGCCTCCTCCAGCGTCAGCCGCGCCGTGCCGGGGACGGCCTGGATGCCGTCGTGGCCCATCGCCCACCAGCGCCGGTCGCCGCCGGCCGCCGACGCCGAGTCCCCGGCCAGGGCCGAGGCCAGCGGGTAGAACACGCCGAGCGCGCTGTCGTGCCGCGAGTAGCAGGCGACCACCGGCCCGTCGATGCGCTCCTGCACGGCGGCGAGCGCGCCCGCGCTGTGCGGCGCGTGCGGCAGGCCGCACGCGAACGCGTAGTGCGACAGCCCGCCTTGGAGCAGCGTCACGGACTTCACGTTGTCCGCGCCCTCCGGCAGCCCCCGCAGCGCGAACGCCACCAGCCGCGCGCCCTGGCTGTGCCCGACGAGGTGCACCCGCAGCCGGGGCGCCGAGCGGGCCAGCCGGCCGAGCAGCGGCCCGAGCCCCAGCTCGCCGACCGTGCCCGCGCGGCGCTTCATCGCGTAGTACGTCGTCTGCCGCAGCAACTCCTTCGCGCCCCGCCACGCGGAGCGCAGCCCTCCGCCGAACGGCATCGCGCCGTACAGCGATCCGTTCTCCGCGTCCAGGGCCGCGGCCAGCCTGCGGCACAGGGTGAGCGTGTCCTCGTACAGCACCGCGGGCGGGCTCTGCTCGTCGTGCGGCAGGTCCTCGGCGAAGCCCGCCTCCAGACCGCCCGGCGGCACGGCCGCCAACTGCCGTGCCAGCATGCCGAACTCGGCGAACGCGGCGCGTGACTCCGGCTGCTCGTCCAGCAGCAGGGCGAGCCGCTCCACGGTGTCGCGATGCCCGGGGAACAGCTCGGCGAGCACCGCGCGCGTCGCCCCGTCCAGGCCCGGTCCCGACGGCTGGGCCCCGGCGGCGGGCGGCTCGACGTCGGGGATCGGCTCGTCGGAGAACCGCATCGAGGGCCAGACGACGCCCGCGTACCCCAGCCGTGCCTGCGGGGTCTGCGCCACCAGCTTGGGGAACGGCGCGAAGAACGACGCGTAGAGCCGCCGGGCCGTCACCGGAGAGTTGTTCCACCCGTGGGCGAACATCACCAGGTCGGTGACGTCCTCGTCCATGAGCGCGCCGTACGGCCCCACCACATCGCCGTCCGCGTCGAAAGTGATCTCCCGGTACGGCCGCACACCTGTCCCCGACATGGCCCGCCCCTCCCCTTGGCCCCTCACCACAGGATCCTGCGCAAGGGGAGAAACGGCCATACCCCGGAAGCGATCAGAGCCGGTCGGCCGCCCCGACCCGGTGCAGATGGATCAGCACGTCGTACGACGTGACCAGCCGCACGGGCTCGGGCTCCGCAGGCCAGGCGTTGCCGATGTCGCGCGTCGGACGGGTCACTCCCAGCCACTCCCGGGCAGCCCGTGGCGCGGTGCGCATGTCCAGGTAGTAGTCCTCCCGCGCCACGCGCCGCAGTGTGTCCTCGTTGCTCCCCGGCTTCGGCGCGCCGACCGAGAAGGTGCGCAGTGGCTCGGCGGGGTCGGTGGTGTCGAGCGCGTTGAACGCCCCCCGGCCGAAGGTGAAGCCGACGCTGACGTAGGCGTCGCCGACCATCTCCCGCAGGAACGTGCCCTGGACCTTCGGGTACTGCTCCGGGCTGGTCGTCACGAGCCGGACGTGCCCGTTGTGGGCCGACACCAGCATCCGGTGCCCCGTGTGCCGCTGCCACCACACGGTGTTCTCCGCCATGACCTGGTCCCGGTAGCGCATGGCCGCACCGACCTGCGCCGGGTCGAACAGGTCGTAGGAGAACTCGGTGCCGGTCTGGGCGATCGCCCGGGCGTGCTGCACCACCCAGGCGTGCCGCTCGCGGTCGGGACCGGGCCGCTGCTGTTCCAGGAGCGCCAGCGCACGCCGTACGTCTTCGGCCATGGCCCTGCGCTCGGGCAGCGGCCGGAACAGATACCTCCTGATGGCCTCGTGGACGCTGCCGGTGGGGCGGGACGCCCGGTACAGCCGCTCGAACTCCGGCAGCAGCCGCGGGTAGTGCTCGCCGACGTAGCCGGTCACCTCGTCGAAGAGCCGGGGCCCCGCGTAGGCGAGGTCGTTGCCCATGAACTGGACGGGGCGGTGCGGATGACGGACGTTGTACTGCCGCATCCAGCGGATCAGATCCAGATACTCGCGGGTGTGCCAGATCAGGTACGACTCCTGGAACTCCTCCCGCATGATCGTCCGCGGGTCGCCCTTGCCGTGCAGGACATAGTCGTTGAGCCGCAGGCCGGTGCTCCAGTTGGCCTCCAGTGCGTAGGTGGTGAAGCCCTTGTGCTCGACGAGGTGGCGGAACATCCGGTGCTTGGTGGTGAAGAACTCCGAGGAGCCGTGGGTGGCCTCGCCCGCGCCGACGATGGTCGCGGAGCCCACCATCCGCTCCAGCGGGCGCAGATCCGTGAGCGGTTCGGCGGCCCGTGCCAGCGCACGGACCGGGTCGTCGGTGCGCTGCTCGGCCCGCGCGGGCGCGCTGACCGCGATGGCGGTGAGCGCCAGGGCGAGCAGCAGCACATGGCGTAAGGGAAGGCGTCGGATCACAGTCATGGACCGAGCCTGTCCGGGCGCGGGGGGCACGGCCAGCCGGCCGGCCCCCGCTTCCCGGTGGGGCGGTCCCCACCCTCGGGGGTGCGGTCAGTAGCGCAGATACCGGCGGCGTACCGCGCGGAATGCGGCCAGTTCGTCCCGCCACGCGCCCACCACCTCGTCGGTGTCCGCGCCCGCGTCGATGAGCGTGCGCACCTTGGTGGAGCCCGTCAGCTTGTCGATCCAGCGGTCGGTGCGCCACGCGAAGCCGCTCCAACTGCGCTTCGCCGTCACCAGCAGGGCGATGCCGGTGCGGACGGGGTCGTAGGACTCCCGGTCGTGGACGTGGAGTTGGACGCCGCCGATCGTCTTTCCCTGGAACTTGGAGAACGTCGGCGCGAAGTACGCCTCCCGGAAGCGGACGCCCGGCAGGCCCTGTGCGTTCGCGGCCTCGGCCCAGCGGCGGTCGACGCCCTCCGCGCCCAGCAGTTCGAAGGGGCGGGTCGTGCCCCGGCCCTCGGACAGGTTCGTGCCCTCGAACAGGCACGTGCCGGAGTAGACGAGGGCGGTGTCCGGAGTGGGCATGTTCGGGCTCGGCGGGACCCACGGCAGCCCCGTCGCGTCGTAGAAGTCGGAGCGGTGCCACCCCGTCATCGTCACGGTCTCCAGCTCGACCGGTCGCGCGAGGAACTCCCCGTTGAAGAGCAGCGCCAGCTCGGCGACGGTCATGCCGTGCGCCTGGGAGATCGGCTCGCGGCCCACGAAGGTCGCGAACGCCTTGTCGAGCACCGGCCCCAGAGCCGCCCGGCCCGTCACCGGATTCGGCCGGTCCAGCACCACGAACCGCTTGCCCGCGAGTTCGGCGGCCTGCATGCAGTCGAAGAGGGTCCAGATGTAGGTGTAGAAGCGGGCCCCGGCGTCCTGGATGTCGAAGACGACCGTGTCCACGCCGGACGCGGTGAAGATGTCGGCGAGCGGCCGGCCGCTCTTGAGGTACGTGTCGTAGACCGGCAGCCCGGTCGCCGGGTCGTCGTAGCGCCCCTCGGAGCCGCCCGCCTGCGCCGTGCCGCGGAAGCCGTGCTCGGGTCCGAAGACCGCGACCAGGTTCACGCGGTCGTCGGCGTGCATGACGTCCACGATGTGCCGGACGTCGCGCGTGATGCCGGTCGGGTTGGTGACCACACCGACCCGCTCGCCGGCCAGGAGCGCGTACCCGTCGGCGGCCAGCCGCTCGAAGCCGGTGCGCACCCGGCCACGGCCCGCATGGGCGGCGGCGGGCGTCGCGGATGTCGCGGCCAGTGCCCCCACCGCACCGCCTGCGGCCAGCAAACCCCGTCTGGAAAGGCTCATCGAGCTACCTCCGTGATCGCTGTCTGTCATGGCCACGCACGCTAGCGCTCCTGACGCCGTGGGGGAACGACCCGGGCACGGGCCGTCGAGCCGCCCCTTCCCCGAGGACATACCGACCGGTTAGTCTGCCGGGACGGCCGGGACGCTGCGAAAGGCGGATGTGATGAGTACGGTGCAGGGCGCGGGAGTTGTTGTCACGGGCGCGGGCGGCGGAATCGGTGCCGCGCTGGCCCGCCGGTTCGCCGCGGAGGGCGCCCGGGTCGTGGTCAACGACATCGACGCCGACAAGGCCAAGGCCGTCGCCGATGAGATCGGCGGCACCGCCGTGCCCGGGGACGCCTCGGCCGTCGTCGACGAGGCGCGGGACGCGCTCGACGGCGTCGTCGACGTCTACTGCGCCAACGCCGGCCTCGGCTCGGGCGGCGACGCCTTCGCGGACGAGGACGTATGGGCCGCGGCCTGGGACGTCAACGTCATGGCGCACGTCCGCGCGAGCCGCACCCTGCTGCCCGACTGGCTGGAGCGCGGCAGCGGCCGCTTCGTCTCCACCGTCTCCGCCGCCGGACTGCTCACCATGATCGGCGCCGCTCCCTACAGCGTCACCAAGCACGGAGCGCTCGCCTATGCCGAGTGGCTCTCCCTCACCTACCGCCACCGCGGCCTCAAGGTCCACGCCATCTGCCCGCAGGGCGTACGGACCGACATGCTCGCCGCCACCGGATCGGCCGGCGACATCGTCCTCAAGCCGACCGCGATCGAGCCCGAGGACGTCGCCGACGCCCTCTTCGACGCGATGGACGAGGACCGCTTCCTCGTGCTCCCGCACCCCGAGGTCGCCGGCTACTACGCGGCACGCGCCACCGAGCCCGACCGCTGGCTCACCGGCATGAACCACCTCCAGCAGAAGTGGGAGGAGACGGGCCGATGAGCTCCGTGTACGCCGCACAGCCATGGCTCGGGCAGCTGACCGACGCCCAGCGGGCCCCCGTCGCCCCGCCCGCGACCGTCGTGCACTCCTTCCGCGCGGCCGCGGCCCGCGCCCCCGAGCACCCCGCGCTCGCCTACTTCGACGGCCGGCTGAGCTACCGGGAGACCGACCGGCTCTCCGACTCCGTCGCCGCGCACCTCGCGGACCGCGGTGTCGCCCGCGGGGACCGCGTCGCCCTCATGCTCCAGAACAGCCCGCACTTCGTCATCGCGCTGCTCGGCGCCTGGAAGGCCGGCGCGACCGTCGTCCCGCTCAACCCGATGTACAAGGCGGGCGAGGTCTCCCACGTCCTCGCCGACTCCGGGGCCACCGCGCTGATCTGCTCCGACCGTGCATGGGAGGCGTATCTGCGCGACTGCGCCGCCGCCTCGTCCGTGCACGTCGCCCTCACCGCCTGCGAACTCGACCTCCAGACGCGGCACGACGAACGGGTCCTCTCCTTCGAGCGGGCGCCGCGGGCCGAGGACGCCGACGACCTGCTCGCCGTCGCCCGCCGCGGCCTCGCGGCCCCCGAGGGACGCGAACCCGGCGCCGCCGACGTCGCGTTGATCAGCTACACCTCGGGCACCAGCGGCACTCCCAAGGGGGCCATGAACCTCCACGGCGGCATCACCTACAACGCCGAACGCCAGCGCACCGGCCACCCCGTCCCCGAAGGCGCCTGCTACTTCGCCCTCGCGCCGCTCTTCCACATCACCGGCATGGTCTGCCAGCTCGCCGCCTGCATCGCCAACGCGGGGACGCTCGCGCTCGCCTACCGCTTCGAGGCGGGTGTCGTCCTCGACGCCTTCGCCGAGCACCGGCCGGCGTACACGGTCGGTCCCTCGACCGCGTTCATGGCCCTGGCCGCCCACCCCTCGGCCACCCGCGAGCACTTCGACTCCTTCGGGGTGATCTCCTCGGGCGGAGCGCCCCTGCCGCCGGCGCTGGTGGAGGCCTTCCGCGCGGGGTTCGGCCCGTACATACGCAACGGCTACGGCCTCACCGAGTGCACCGCGCCCTGCGCGTCCGTGCCGCCGGAGAAGGAGGCACCGGTCGACCCGGCCTCCGGCACCCTCTCCGTGGGCGTGCCCGGCCCCGACACCGTCGTACGGATCCTCGACGACCACGGCGACGAGGTGCCGCTCGGCGAACAGGGCGAGATCGCCGTACGCGGCCCCCAGGTCGTGCCGGGCTACTGGCACCTTCCGCAGGCCACCGCGGAGACGTTCCCGGAGGGCGAGCTTCGCACCGGCGACATCGGCTTCATGGACACCGACGGCTGGCTGTACGTCGTCGACCGCAAGAAGGACATGATCAACGCCTCCGGGTTCAAGGTCTGGCCCCGCGAGGTCGAGGACGTCCTCTACACGCACCCGGCGGTCCGCGAGGCGGCGGTCGTCGGCGTACCGGACTCCTACCGCGGCGAGACGGTCAAGGCGTACGTCAGCCTCCGCCCGGGGACGGCCGTCGGGCACGACGAGCTGTCCGCGTACTGCGAGCAGCGGCTGGCCGCGTACAAATACCCCCGGGAAGTAGTGATCCTGCCGGAGCTCCCGAAGACCACAAGTGGGAAGATCCTCAGACGGGAACTGCGTTCCCGGGTGTAGGACACGGACGTCTCGGACGTCTCGGATATTTCGGATGCTTCGGATGCTTCGGCAGGAAAGGCAGGTGGCGGCGATGGCCAGGACGACGGACGGGGAGGCGACCCCCGTACCGCACAGGCTGCTGGCCGCCGCCACCCGCCTGTTCGCCGAGCAGGGTTACGACCGGACCTCGGTCCAGGAGATCGTGGAGGCGGCGGGCGTCACCAAGGGGGCGCTCTACCACTACTTCGGGTCGAAGGAGGACCTCCTTCACGAGATCTACGCCCGGATGCTGCGCGTCCAGCAGGAGCGGCTCGACGCCTTCGCGGACGCGGACGAGCCCGTGGAGGACCGGCTGCGCGGGGCCGCGGCGGACGTCGTCGTGACGACCATCGACAACCTGGACGACGCGGCGATCTTCTTCCGCTCCATGCACCACCTCAGCCCGGAGAAGCTCAAGCAGGTGCGCGCCGAGCGGCGCCGCTACCACGAGCGGTTCCGGGCGCTGGTGGAGGAGGGGCAGGAGAGCGGCGTCTTCTCGTCGGCGACGCCGGCGGACCTGGTGGTGGACTACCACTTCGGGTCGGTCCACCACCTGTCGACGTGGTACCGCCCCGACGGCCCCCTGACGAAGCAGCAGGTCGCGGACCACTTGGCGGACCTGCTCCTGCGGGCGCTGCGCCCGTAGGAGCCGGGGGCTTCTTGCACCGGAGGCTCCTGTCGGCTCCGCCCCGACCCCCGCGCCTCAATCGCCGGCGGGGCTGGCTATGCCCCCGGGCCTGGAGCGGTGGCGGGGCCGGAGGCTCCTGTCGGGGCTCCGCCCCGAGCCCCGCGCCTCAATCGCCGGCGGGGCTGGTTGTGGCCCCGTGCCTGGAGCGGTGGCGGGGCTGGTTGTGCCCCGCCGGCGGGGCTGCGTGTGCCGGACGCACCCGTCGGGGCTCCGCCCCGAACCCCGCGCCTCAATCGCCGGGGCTGGTTATGCCCCCGGGCCTGGGCGCCGGCGGGGCTCGTTGTGCCCCCGGGCCTGAAGTGGTGGCGGGGCTGCTTGTGCTCCCTGTCCCTCAGGCGCCGGCGGAGCCGGGCGCCACGGCGGGGGCGGGGCGGGTGTTGCCCACGGCCGCCAGGCCGTAGGGGAGACGGGGGCTGGGGGCGGAGCCCCCAGTTACGGGAAGGGGCGGGGTGGGGAAAACCCACCCCACGCCCGACTCACACGTACCGCTTCAGCTCCCGCCTCGCCAGCGACCGCTGATGCACCTCGTCCGGGCCGTCCGCCAGTTTCAGCGTGCGCGCCGCCGCCCACAGTTCCGCCAGCGGGAAGTCCTGGCTCACGCCGCCCGCGCCGTGCACCTGCACCGCCTTGTCCAGGATGTCCACCACCGCCCGCGGCGTCGCGATCTTGATCGCCTGGATCTCGGTGTGCGCGCCCCGGTTGCCGACCGTGTCCATCAGCCACGCCGTCTTCAGCACCAGCAGCCGCAGCTGCTCCACCGTCACCCGCGCGTCCGCGATCCAGTTCTGCACGACGCCCTGCTGGGCGATCGCCTTGCCGAACGCCTCGCGGGACACCGCCCGGCGGCACATCAGCTCGATCGCGCGCTCGGCCATGCCGATCAGCCGCATGCAGTGGTGGATGCGGCCCGGCCCGAGCCGCGCCTGGGCGATGGCGAAGCCGCTGCCCACCCCGTCGATCAGGTGCGACGCGGGCACTCGGACGTCGGTGAAGACGACCTCGGCGTGGCCGCCGTGCGAGTGGTCCTCGTAGCCGTAGACCTGCATGGCGCGCCGGACCTCGACGCCCGGGGTGTCGCGCGGGACGAGGATCATCGACTGCTGGCGGCGGATGTCGTCGCCGTCCGGGTCGGTCTTGCCCATCACGATGAAGATCCGGCAGTTCGGGTTCATCGCACCCGAGATGTACCACTTGCGGCCGTTGACGACATAGTCGTCGCCGTCGCGGTCGATCCGGGTCCGGATGTTCGTCGCGTCCGACGAGGCGACCTCGGGCTCGGTCATGGCGAACGCCGAGCGGATCTCACCGGCGAGCAGCGGCTCCAGCCACTGCTTCTTCTGCTCGTCGTTGCCGAACTGCGCGAGGACCTCCATGTTCCCCGTGTCCGGGGCCGCGCAGTTCAGTGCCGTCGGTGCCAGGTGCGGGCTGCGGCCGGTGATCTCGGCGAGCGGCGCGTACTGGAGGTTCGTCAGGCCCGCGCCGTACTCCGCGTCGGGCAGGAAGAGGTTCCACAGGCCCTGCTTGCGTGCCTCGGCCTTCAACTCCTCGACGATCGCCGGGGTGTCCCACGGTGACGCCAGCCGTGCGCGCTGCTCGTGCTCTATCCGCTCGGCCGGGTAGACGTGCTCGTCCATGAACGCGAGCAGCTTGGCGCGGAGTTCTTCCGTGCGGGCGTCGAATGCGAAGTCCATCAGGTTCTCAGCCTTCCTGGAGGGTGGTGAGGCCGTGCTCGATGAAGACGGGGACGAGGTCGCCGATGCGGTCGAAGCCGGCGCCGACGGTCTGGCCGAGGGTGTAGCGGTAGTGGATGCCCTCGAGGATCACGGCGAGCTTGAACCAGGCGAACGCCGTGTACCAGGAGATCGCCGAGGTGTCCCGGCCGGAGCGCCCGGCGTACCGCTCGATCAGCTCCTCGGGGGAGGGGTGGCCGGGGGCGCCGGCGGTGGTGCTGATGGGGGAGCCGGGCAGTTCCAGCCTGCGGCTGTACATCACCAGCAGTCCGAGGTCGGTCAGTGGATCGCCGAGTGTGGACATCTCCCAGTCCAGTACGGCCGTGATCCGGTCGTCCTCGCCGATCAGGACGTTGTCGAGGCGGTAGTCGCCGTGGACGACGGTCGGCGCGGCAGAGGCGGGCAGCGCGCGCCCGAGCGCGGCGTGCAGCTCGTCGACGCCGGGCAGTTCCCGGTTGCGCGAGGCGTCCAGCTGCTTGCCCCAGCGGCGCAGCTGCCGGTCGAGGAAGCCCTCGGGGCGTCCGAAGTCGCCGAGTCCGACCGACTCGGGGTCCACGGCGTGCAGGTCGACGAGCGTGTCGACGAGGGAGAGCACCGCGTCACGGGTCCGTGCGGGACCGAGGGCGGCGAGCTGTTCGGCGGTGCGGTAGGGCGTGCCGTCGACGAACTCCATGACGTAGAACGGCGATCCGATCACCGACTCGTCCTCGCACAGCAGCACCGGCCGGGGGACCGGCACTTCGGTGGGTGCGAGCGCGCTGATCACCCGGTGTTCGCGCTTCATGTCGTGGGCGGTCGCCAGGACGTGGCCGAGCGGGGGCCTGCGGACGACCCACCGGTTCGTGCCGTCGGTGACCGCGTACGTGAGGTTGGACCGGCCGCCCTGGATCAGCCGCGCGCTGAGCGGTCCGCTCACCAGTCCCGGCCGCTCGCGGTCGAGATGTCCGCGCAGCTGCTCGGGATCGAGGCCCTGTGGGGCTGGGCTCATGGGTGCGCACCTCCGGAGGCGGTCCTGGTCGTCGTCGTCCTGGCGAACGCGTTCATGATGACCGACCAGTCGGTATGTCGTCCAGTGCGCTTACGAAACCGATGTGTGGATCACACACGCAAGTCGGCCGCGGCACCGAGGGGGCGCAGTGCATCGAGCGCGCAAGAGGTGCCGCTCGGCGACCCCCTCGGGATGAACGGGTGCCGTCGGAGTGGATCAGTCGTACCTCGACGTCCCCGACGTGGATCGTGAGCCGGTCGCGAGCAGTGCATGCCAGGCACGCTGCTCCCCCCCGGTCGGGCTGGTCAGGTCGAAGTGACGCTCCGAGCCTGCCAGTCGGCTCCCGTCCGGGGGAACAGTGCGGCGTCGGTCAGTGGTCGTCCCAGTGGCCGTCGTGCTGGGCGTGGCGGTGTCCGTCGTGGATGTAGTCGACGTGGTCGCCGTGCACCACGGCGGGATGCCCGCATCCGGTGCCGTGTTCATGGGTGTGGCCGCTGTGCGAGACGTGCTCGCCGGGCTCGCATTCGTCCCAGTGTCCGGAGTGCTCGCGGTGGAGGTGCCCGTCGTGCGCGTAGTCGACGTGGTCGCCGTGCGGGACCTCGGTGTGTCCGCAGGACGGTCCGTGTGTGTGCTCGTGGGCGGTGTGCTCCTGGTGGAGGACAGTCATGACACTCCCCTTGAAGTCCGGTTTGCGGTGGTCTGTGCGTTCCAGGCTAGTGGCCGCTCCGCACCCGGTCCCGGTACCGGGCCGTGCCGCCCCGAAACGCAGCCCGGGCGAGCGCCGCCGCCACTGCGCGCGGAACCTCAGGTCACGATCGCCACGGCGAACGCCGCCAGCGCCAGAACGCACGCCACCGCCGCGACGGCGCCACCCAGCGACAGCGCCGGCGGCCGGGCCGCCTCCATCGCCGCGATGCGGCGGTGCGCCACCGCCAGGAAGCCCAGCCACGCGGCCAGGCACAGCCCGGCCGCCTGCCATGCGTCCCCCGTGGCCTGCCGGGCGGCGAGCACCGCCACCACGGTGCAGGCCAGGGTGGTCCGCCGCCACGCCAGGCGGGTGCGCTCGGGCTGGAGCCCCGGATCCCGCTCGGGGGCCGTCACAGGTCGCCCCAGGTCACGACCACCACCATGGCGAGGGACACGATCGCGACCACAAGCGCCAGCAGCGCCGGGAAACGGGACACCGGCAGGTCCTCGCCCAGGCGCATCGCCCGCTCGCACCGCACCCAGTGGTTCACGGCGCGCACGGCGCACAGCGCGCCCGCCCCGATCAGCGCGAGCGCGAGCCCCGCCCGCACGCCCCAGCGCAGGTCCGGCAGGAACTGGTCGACGGCGAAGCCGCCGCCGATGAGCGCGAGCGCCGTGCGGATCCACGCCAGGAACGTCCGCTCGTTGGCGAGCGAGAAACGGTAGTCGGGGGTCTCGCCCTCCTCCCGGATCCGCCGGGGCGCGAACCACAGCCGCAGGCTCTGTACGAAGTCGCTCACGCCGGGCACCATACCCGCGCCTCACACCGCCCGGTGGGCCCTGAGCCGCTCGTACGCGGCGAGGCCGTCCGGCACCCACTCCCACTCGCGAAGCCGCTCCTCCAGCTCGGCGTCCGTGAGGAAGCCGTACCAGGCGACCTCCTCGACCTGCGGATTCACCGGGAGCGTGCAGCGCACCTCGTAGACGGACGACCACCAGGTCTGCGCGGGGTCGCCCGCACCCTCGTACAGGAACGTGAACAGCGGTACGGGGCGCGGCAGTCCGCTCACCCCGAGCTCCTCCTCGGCCTCGCGCAGCGCGGCGTCGTCGTACGACTCGCCCGCGCCGACGACACCGCCGACGAACATGTCGTACAGCGAGGGGAAGACGAGCTTGGTCGCCGTGCGCCGGTGCACGAAGACGCGCCCTTCCGCGTCCCGTGCGAGGACGAACACGCACCGGTGCCGCAGGCCCCGCGCGTACGCCTCCCCGCGCGGGGCCTGTCCGATGACGCGGTCCTGTTCGTCGACGATGTCGAGGATCTCTTCTGCGGGACGGTCTGCCGGAGTCATGGCAGCCATACAAGCACTGCGCGAGGCCGCACCGGTGCCCCGGTGCGGCCTCGCGGGGACGTCAGCGGAAGGTGGCCCGCACCGTGTCCCGGGCGGTCTGCGTACCGTGCTCGACGAGGCGGACCACGATCGTCCGGTGACCGCTGCCGTACGAGGCGGTGGCGAGCGGGAACGACCAGTCGGTCCGTCCCTCGGCCGGCCGCCAGGCAGCCGGGTCCACGGGCGCGTTGCGCGGCACGACCTGCCACTCGACCCGCGCGTCCGGCACCACCCGGAACGCCGAGGCGGCCACCTGCGACGGCGTGCCGTCACGCACCGCGCGGGCGTACAGCACATGCCCGCCGGCGCCGAGCCGGCCGAGTTCCGCCCGCCAGCTGCCCGTGGCCTCGTCGAGCTCCGCGGAGACGGGCGAGGCGAAGGTCTCGTCGTCGACCGAGAGCTGGACCCGCCGCGTCTCCGGCCTGCCGCCGACGCCCTCCGGGTCGGAGCCGAGGTCCGGGAACACGTACCGGCCGCCCGCGACGACGGTCGTCCCCTCGGTGGCCTCGGAGCCGTCCTCGGGGGACAGGATCGTGGCGCCGAAGTCGAGTCCCGAGGGCGGCAGCGGGGCGGGGTCGAGCGTCACCTTCGAGGCATGGCCGTCCTCGTACCCCACCTCGGCGAGCGCGGTCGTGTCGGACAGCAGCTGCACGGTCAGCTGCTCGCCCGTGAAGGCGTGCCGCGCCGTCTCCCACTCGATCGTGAACTGCGTCCAGCCGCCGGTGACCGGCCGGCTCGACGCCGTGCCGCGGCCGATCTCCCGGTCGGTCGCGAGGAGCACGACAGTCGGGGCGACCAGGGCGGCCGGCGCACGGGTCCGCACATACAGCTCCGCCCGCACCCGCGATCCGGCGGCGAGCGGTTCGCCGAGGGTGTCGGTCGCGGGATGGGCGGCGGTCGGCAGGTACGGCGCCGCGGACGACAGGGTGTCGCCCACCGGGCAGCCGTCCGCGTCGTCGCCGCGGTCGGTGCGGTCCATGGTGCGCTCGCCGGAGCAGTCCGGACCCTGGTGGAGGTAGTAGCTGAACGCCTGTGCCGAATAGGCGCCTTGGGGCTCCGGGTCCTCGTGCCGGGCGTCGAGCGTGCGGCGCAGCACGCCGAGCGCGCCGTCGAGCGTGGCCACGTCGTCGAGGCCGGCGGTCAGGCCCGTGGGCATCGCCGCGGGGTCGGCGGTGCCGTCCCCGTCCCGGTCGTAGCCGCCCCAGATGCTGTCCCGGACGGCCCGGTCGGCGGCGAAGAAGTCGTCCTCGACCGGGCGCTCGGGCAGCAGGGACCGGCCGAGCAGCACGTCGGCGGCGCGGCGCGCGGTCTCCGGCGTCGCGGCGCCGTAGCCCTCGAAGAGGACGTTGCCGGCGGTGTGCGGCGAGGCGAGCGGCCAGCCCGCGGACGGCAGGTCGTCCTCCCCGAGCGGGAAGGCGTTCTTCAGCACGGCCTCGCGCAGTTCGGCGCGCGTGAGCCGGCCGTCGTGGAGGTACACGCTCTCGGGGACGGCGGTGCCCTCGGCCACCACCTGCCCGCGCTTCTGCCCGGAGTGCGGGTCGCCGACGGCGTCCCGCACCCGCTGGAGGGTGGTGCCGAAGACGCCCGCCGTGTACGGGGTGGCCGCCGAGGTGCCGCTGAACTGGTCCTGGCAGTGCACCCCGGTGTGGCAGGCCGACGGCAGGCTGCCGATGCCCCACGACGACAGGTGCACGGGGATGCCGTCGCCGACGACGGCCCGCTGGTTGTCACGGCGCAGTGCGCCGACGGTGATGTTCCAGTCGGGTCCCGTCTGGTCGGAGTGCCAGGTGCTGACGGGCACGTCGAAGGCGTTGCCGACGCCGTTGCCGGCGGCGAACAGTACGGTCTGGCCGCGTTCGGCCGCCTCCTTGGTGACCTCCTCACCGCTGAGCACGGGCCCGACGGGGGCGCCGCCGATGTAGCCGAAGGAGTGCGAGGTGATGTCGACCCACGGATACGTCGTGGCGACCGTCTCGTCGAGGCCCTCCACCATGACGAGCAGGCAGGTCGGGCAGTAGCCGTAGCGGTTGCCGGCCGACACCGAGGCGGAGCCGGTGCCGTGCCCGTGGTCGTCGAGGACCGGGTGGGCGCCGTCCACGCTGGACGAGTAGGCCCCGATGATCTTCGTGCCGGGGATCCAGTGCAGTGTGCCGCCGGGCACCCGCTCACCCGTCCACAACTGCCTGTCCTCCTCGGGGAGATAGCCCTTGCCGAGGGTCACGGGGATGGCCGGGGCGGATGCCGGGTAGCCCGGGATGTACTCCGACGGATGCCGGGTGAAGTCCTTCGTCAGCGCGAGGACATCGGGGTCCGGATAGGTGCGGGCGGAGAACTCCAGGTGGTACGGATTGATCCCGGTGTCGGCGATGCCGATCACCGTGACCGGCGGCCCCGCGGCGAGCCGGTCGGCGCTGCCGACCAGCACGGACGTCGTCTCGCGCCGCTCCAGGCCGCTGGCGTCGGTCGCCTTCAGGGTGACCAGGTGGCGCCCCTCGGGCAGGACCGGGGTGACGGAGGTGTCCGTCCCGTCGTCGAACCGCCCGTCCGCATCGAGGTCCCAGGCGGTGGCGACGGGAGCCGTGCCGCCGGTGACCGTGCCGCTGAGCCGCTGCTCCGCGCCGGTCTCGAAGGCGTACGGGCCGCCGGCCGCGACCCTGGGCCGCGGGTCGGCGGGGCGCTGGTGGGCGACGACCCGCGCCGTCACGTCGTCGGTGACGGTGGCCCACTTGACGGCGACGATCTTCCAGGTGCCGGCGGCAGGGGCGGCCACCGACGTCCTCTCCGGGTGCTCGCCCGACTCCGACCTGGCCACGACTTCGCCGGACGGATCGGTGACGCGCAGGTCGTAGTCCTGGGCCGTCGTCCCCCACGACAGCGTGACGTCCAGGGAGCTCACGCCGGGCGGGACGTCGAAGGGGAACTCCACGGTCTGGCCGGCGGGGAACGCGCCGGGCGTCGGGTCGGACTTCGTCTCGTCGAGGAGGGTGGCCGCGGTCTCCTCGACCACGACGACCCTGACCGTGTCGTCCGTCCTGGCACCGGCCGCGTCCGTGACGGTGAGCCGCAGCTCGTACGTGCCCGGGGCGAGCCCGGCGGTGTCGTAGGCCGCGCTCGCCGAGTCCGCCCCGGAAACGGTGCCGTGCTCGGCGGACCAGGCCCAGGTGTACGGCGCGGTGCCGCCGTAGGCGCTGCCGAGCACCACGGCCTTCTCGCCGGCGGCGACGAAGGAGCTGTCGCCCGCGTCGGCGTGCAGCGGAGCGGGAGCGGGCGTGCCGGGCGCACCCGTGCGTGCCGTACCCGCCACACCGACCGTGCCGCTGAGGGCGCCGCGCACGGCTCCGTCGACGACCTGCCGGCCGTCGACCGAGGTGACCGTCACGTCGGAGCCGTCCGCCGCGGTGGCGGCGGTGGCTGGGAGCAGGGCGGCGGCCGTCGCGAGCACGGCGGCGACGGCCGTGCGGCGGAGCAGCCGGGACCTGTGGAAGCTGCGCGGCATCAGCCCTTGCCCCACTTCTGCGCGCAGGTCTTCAGGTCGGCCTTGACCTGCCGGCCCCGGTCGACGACGACGGGCACCCGTTCCAGGACCTGCCCGTTCTTCTCGCAGGTCAGGGTCCAGTTCTCGATCAGGCCCCCCGTCTGCTGCTCGGTGGCGTCGTAGAGGGAGGCCGTCAGGGTCCACGACGGCGTCACGGAGGCCCAGTTCTCCACCCGCAGCACATAGGTGCCCTGCTGCGGGTCCTGGAGCAGGACGCGTTCCTTCTCGCCCACCGACCCGGCGGAGCTGCCGACCTGGGTGAGGCTGCCGTCGGCGTTCCTGCGCAGGACGTACAGGTCGAGATCGTCCGGCGTGGGCCAGTCGAGCGTCACCTCCAGGACGTCGGCGGCCCGGTCGACGGTGAACTCCTGTTCCGTCCGCTGCGCCGGTGCCGTCGTGCCGGTGTAGGTCTGCCGCTTCAGCGGCTCGGAGGAGATCACCTCGATCTGGCGTGCCTTGACGACCGGCCTGGTGGAGGGGTTCACGTGCCAGGTGTAGGCGCCGCCCCGGCCGACGGTCATGGTGGTGTCCAGGGTGTCCTGGATGCTGCCCGACCACGTCGGCGTGGGGAAGGTCTTCTTCAGCCGCAGGGTCGCGCCCGCGGGGGCCCTGCCGCTGATCACGGAGTGCGTCTCGGGGTCGACCGCGCTCTCCAGCGCGAGGAGGTACGCCTCGCGGTTGCCCTTTCCGGCGAATTCGCCGGCGCCCAGGTACTCGTCGATGACCTCCGGGAACGGCGGATGGAACTCGTCGGGGCCGATCTCGAAGGTGTAGCCGTAGCCGCCGGTCGCGTAGTACGACCAGTCCTCCGTGGTGCCCGTGGTGTCGTACAGCTCCCAGCTGTGCTGGCTCGTGTAGCCGTTCTGGGCCGCCATCCGGTCGCCGAGTTCCGTCAGCGCGGCGTCGTCGGGCGGGTTCCCGACGGGCTGCCCGTCCGGACGGAGGGTGTCGGGCGCCACCCCGCCGGGGCTCAGCACCAGGTTCGAGAATGTGTGGTTGGTGATCAGGCCGGTCACCTGCCGGGTGCTGATCAGCTCCCGGATGTTCTGCGTCTCGGGCTCCGAGAACGGCGCCGCGCCCCGGTAGGTGGCCTGGACGGGCTCGGCCGCCGCGCCCGGACCGCCCCAGAACCCGCCGTAGTTGCGGTTGAGGTCGACCCCCGCGCCGAAGCCGCCGGGGCTGCTCGCGAGGCCGCACTCGCCGGCCAGCGGGGTGAGGCCGTCGACGATCCGGCAGTTCTTGCGCTTGTACGCGTTCCCCGGTGTGGCGAGGATCGATCCGGTGCCGCCCTCGTCGACGGGGCGCAGATCGATCAACTGCCCGTCGTTGAAGGACTTCTCGAAGCCGTCGACGTTGACGACGGGCACGATCAGCACGCGGGCCTTCTTCAGCAGCGCGGTGATGCGCGGGTCGCTGCCGTGGTTCTTGACGAGGTCGTGGGCGAACTCGACGGTGTGCTCGCCCGAGGGCCACTCACGGGCGTGGTGCAGGCCCATCATCAGGAAGACCGGCCGGCCGTCCTGCGCGGCATGGACGTCCTCCGAGATCTCCACGCCGTGCACGGGTTTGCCCTCCAGGCTCCTGTGCGGGAGCGTGACCTTCTTGACGAGGTCCGGGCGTGCGGCGGCGAGCCGGTCGAGATCGGCGTTGTAGTCGCTCAGGCTGCGGTAGCTGTCGCGGCCCGAGGGCAGGGGCGAGGTGGCGGTCGCTGCCGCGTAGGCGCGGTTGGCCGCGTTGATCTCCGACTCCCGCTGGACGAGGTCCGGTATGCGGACCTTCCAGGTGAAGCCGGCCCCTGTGAGCGCGAGGGCGTCGCCCAGGTTGTGCAGGACGACCTCGGTGTAGCCGTGCCCCGCGTGCTCGGTCAGATCGAGGCCGAGGGCGGCCAGTTCGTTTCTGGCCGCTCTGGTGGGGGTGTCCACCGTCACGAGCTGGGGCCGGAATTCTTCCGCAGCTCCGGCGGAAGGGGCTGTGGCGAGGGGCAGCAGCCCGCCCGCCGCAGCGGCGACCAGTGCGCAGGCGATCACAGTGCGCCTGCGGGACCGTGGAAGGGAAACGTCCACGCGAACTCCTGTCGAGAGGAGCTCTGCCCCGGTGAGCCGGGCTTGCCCGGGTGGGGCGCGCGGTCTCGCCAGGGCATTGCCCGATCCGTGGTGGGGGGAGGCAGACCGGAACGTAGCAGAGGCGGTGGCATGTACACGAGAGGTCGGAGAGGGGAAACGGAAGTTGCTGCTCCGGGCGGCTCCGGCAGGCGACGACCCCACGCTCCGTCCGCCGGGGAAGTGTGACGGAAATCTGACGTACCACCCGGCTCCCTGGCCCCGCCGCCGGTCACGTGCTCGAATCGAAGAGTGAGCACACACGACGGTGGCCCGGAGGGCACCGAGCGCACCGAGCGCACCGGGCCCGCCGAGCGCACCGAGCCCGCCGAGCGCACCGGGCCCGCCGAGCGCACCGGGCCCGCCGAGTACACCGGGCCCCCCGAGCGCGACGACGGGACGGCCGGCACGCCCCTCGGCCGGCGCCTGGTCCTCGGCATGCTCGGCGTCGGAGCCGCGACGGTCGCCGCCGCTCCCCAACTCCAGCGCGGGCTCGAAGCGTTCCTCGGCTCCGCCGCCGACAAGGACCCGACCGGCCTCACCGGGCTGCTGCCCAACGGCGGCGGCTTCCGCTACTACTCCGTCGCCTCCTCCGTCCCGCACCGCAACGCGACCGACTACCGCCTCACCGTCGACGGCCTCGTCGACCGCCCCGGCACCTACACCCTCGCCGCCCTGCGTGCCCTCCCGCAGACCCGCATCGTGCGCGACGTGCAGTGCGTGACCGGCTGGCGCGTGCCGGACACCCCGTTCGAAGGCGTACCGCTCTCGCTGCTGCTGGACGCGGCCGGGGTGCGCCCCGAGGGCAGGGCCGTCCGGTTCACCTGCTTCGACGGCACGTACAGCGAGAGTCTCACGCTCCGGCAGGCCCGCCGTGACGACGTCCTGGTCGCCCTGCGCATGCAGGACAAGCCGCTCAGCCACGCCCACGGCGGCCCGGCCCGGCTGTACGTCGCCCCGATGTACTTCTACAAGTCGGCGAAATGGCTCTCCGGGATCACCGTCACCTCCCGTGTACGGCCCGGCTACTGGGAGGAGCGCGGCTATGACGTCGACGCCTGGGTCGGCCGGTCCAACGGCCGCAGCGACACCCCCACCGGCTGAACCGCCCGCCCGCGTACGCCGGTTCAGCCGGCCCGAGCGCTGGGTGCACCGCACCACCGCCGCGCTGATGCTCACCTGTGTCGCGACCGCCGCCGCCCTGTACGTACCGCAGATCGCCGAACTCGTCGGCCGCCGCCACCTCGTGGTCACCGTTCACCAGTGGTCGGGCGTCCTGCTGCCGCTGCCGTTCCTGCTCGGCCTCGCCTCCCGCGCCTTCCGCGCGGACCTGCGCCGGCTCAACCGCTTCGCCCCGCACGACCGCACCTGGCTGCGCGCCGTACGCCGCCGCGACCACCGGCTCCCGTCCCGCCCGGCAGGGAAGTTCAACGCCGGGCAGAAGATCTACGCAGCCTGGATCGCGGGCGCGGCCCTGGTCATGCTCGGCACCGGCCTGCTGATGTGGTTCACGGACCTCACCCCGCTGGTGTGGCGCACCAGCGCGACGTTCGTGCACGACTGGCTGTCACTGGCCGTCGGGATCGTGCTGGCCGGACACATCGGAATGGCGCTCGCCGACCCGGAGGCACGCCGTGGCATGCGCACCGGGTCGGTCGAGCGCCAGTGGGCCCGTGACCACCACTCAGAGTGGCTACAGGACGAGTGACAGCAGCAGCACGAAGACGATGCCGACGACCGAGATGATGGTCTCCATCACCGACCAGGTCTTGATTGTCTGGCCGACGTTCATGCCGAAGTACTCCTTCACGAGCCAGAAACCGGCGTCGTTGACGTGGCTGAAGAACAGCGAACCGGCACCGATCGCCAGGACCAGCAGCGCCGCGTGCGACGTCGACATGTCGGCCGCGAGCGGCGCGACCAGCCCGGCCGCCGAGATGGTCGCCACCGTCGCCGAACCGGTCGCCAGCCGGATCGCCACCGCGATCAGCCAGGCGAGCAGCAGGGTCGGTATGGCCCAGTCCTTCGAGAAGTCCAGGATCATCTGGCCGACGCCGATGTCGATCAGCGTCTGCTTGAAGCCGCCGCCCGCGCCGACGATCAGCAGGACGCCCGCGATCGGGGCGAGCGACTTCTCGACGGTCGAGCCGATCCGCTCCTTGGTGAACCCGGCGGCCCGGCCCAGGGTGAAGATGCCGACCAGTACCGCGGCGAGCAGGGCGATCAGCGGCGAGCCGATGACATCCGTGACGCGCTGGAGGCCGTTCTCGGGGTCGTCCACGATGATGTCGACGAGCGCCTTGGCCATCATCAGGACGACCGGCAGTAGCACGGTGGAGACGGTGGCGGCGAAGCTGGGCCGCTTGTCCAGGTCGTCGGACGCGCGCTGAGGAATCATCTTCTCGGGCGCGGGGATGTCCACCCAGCGGGCCGCGACCTTCGAGAACACCGGACCCGCGACGATCACCGTCGGTACGGCGACGACCAGGCCGAGGGCGAGGGTGACGCCCAGGTTCGCACCGATGGCGTCGATCGCGACCAGCGGGCCGGGGTGCGGCGGGATCAGGCCATGCATGACGGACAGACCGGCGAGGGCCGGGATACCGATCCGCATCAGCGAGTAGTTGCCGCGCTTGGCCACCATCAGCACGACCGGGATCAGCAGGACGATGCCGACCTCGAAGAACAGCGGGAGCCCGATGATCGAGGCGATCAGCACCATCGCCCAGGGCATCGCGCGCCCGCCCGCCTTGGCCAGGATCGTGTCGACGATCTGGTCGGCGCCGCCCGAGTCGGCGAGCAGTTTGCCGAGGATCGCGCCCAGTGCGATGAGGACGCCGACGCCGGCGACGGTGTTGCCGAGGCCGGTGCTGAAGGAGGCGATGGCCGCCTCGAGCGGTGCCCCGGCGAACGCGCCGAGCGCGAGCGAACCGATGGTCAGGGCCAGGAACGCATGCAGCTTGAACCTGGTGATGAGCAGGACGATGACGGCGATACCCGCCAGAACGGCGATACCCAGCTGAGCGTTACCCGCCGAGGTGATCGGCTCGACGGTGTCCGCTGCCAGCATCTCGACGCTGAGACTGGTCACGGTGATTCCTTGTCACGGAAAGGGAAGGGGGACGGGGGTAGGGGGAAACGCGGGGGACAGGGGTGGGTCAGGAACCGAGCCGGCGCAGCGCGGCGACGGCCCGCTCGGTGATCTCCTCGGGGCTTCCGGACACGTCGACGGCGACCCCCGCCTCGTCGTCGCCCAGCGGCTGCAGGGTGGCGAACTGCGAGTCGAGCAGCGCGGTCGGCATGAAGTGCCCCTTGCGCTCCGTCATGCGCCGCTCGATGAGCGCGCGGTCGCCGGTCAGATGGAGGAAGACGATCCCGGGCGCCGCGGCCCGCAGCCGGTCGCGGTACATGCGCTTGAGCGCCGAGCTGGAGACCACCCCGCCGTGGCCCGCCCGGTCATGGGCCCAGGCGCCGATGGCGTCCAGCCACGGCCGGCGGTCGTCGTCGTCCAGCGGGATGCCGGCCGACATCTTGGCGATGTTGGCCGGGGGATGGAAGTCGTCGCCCTCGGCGTACGGGACGCCCAGGGTGGCGGCGAGCAGGGGACCGATCGTGGTCTTCCCTGTGCCTGCCACGCCCATCACCACAACGACGTGAGGGGTGCTCATTACGTGCCTCGCTGTCTTCGTCGACATCCGACATCGGTCCGTCGCGCTACTGAAACCCATTAGGTACGACGTATTCAAGAGGCTGAGACATAAACGTCATACTTTTTGTTCCCGGATCCACCCGACGCCCGCCCAGGCCGGGACCGTAGGCTTTGCCCATGACCACAGAAGGCCGAGGGCTTCACACGCATGTGCTCGACACCCTCGGCCTGGCGATCACCGCGGGCGACTACCCCGCGGGCAGCGTCCTGCGCACCGACGAGGTCGCCCAGCGCTTCGACGTCTCCCGCACCGTCGTCCGCGAAGTGGTCCGGGTCCTGGAGTCCATGCACCTCGTGGAGTCACGGCGCCGTGTCGGCGTGACCGTCCGGCCCACCGAGGAGTGGAACGTCTACGACCCGCGGGTCATCCGCTGGCGCCTCGCGGGCTCCGACCGTCCGCGCCAGCTGCGCTCCCTGACCGTGCTGCGCTCCGCGATCGAGCCGGTCGCGGCCTCCCTCGCCGCGGTGAACGCCACCCCGGAGCAGTGCGCCGCCCTCACCCGGGAGGCCATCGGCATGGTCGCCACCTCCCGGGGCCAGCAGCTGGAGGGCTACCTGGAGCACGACATCGCTTTCCACCGGATCGTGCTCAATGCCTCGGGCAACGAGATGTTCGCCCGGCTCGGCGATGTCGTCGCCGAGGTCCTCGCCGGCCGGACACACCACCACGTGATGTTCGACGACCCCGATCCGGCGGCCGTGACGCTCCATGTGCAGCTCGCCGAAGCCGTTCGCGAAGGCGACGGCGCCCGCGCGGAGAGGCTCACCCGGGAGATCGCTGCCGGGGCCCTGGAAGAGCTGGATGTCCTCGCACCCTGAGATGCATGGCATCCTTGCTTCACATTGGCGAAACCTCTGAAATACCTCAGATCTATTTCTGAGTGAGGTTGGCCACTGCCAAAATCCCAGGGTTGCCCTGAGTATGAGCCGTGAGGCTCTCTGGGCACCCATGCCGTGCCGCGGCACACCGCACAGAGCCGCCGGCGCACAAGGCCGGGTACCGCACACCCCCTCACGAAGGCGAACACCTCAATGAGTGACCGCACCATGGCTGCGGCCGATACGCCTGTCGCCGCCGCGACGGGCGCCCCCCACACAGACGCCGGTGACGCCGGGTACCGCAAGGACCTCAAGTCACGTCACATCAACATGATCGCCATCGGCGGCGCCATCGGTACGGGGCTCTTCCTCGGCGCCGGTGGCCGGATGGCCAACGCGGGGCCGTCCCTGTTCATCGCGTACGCCGTCTGCGGTGTCTTCGCCTTCTTCGTTGTCCGTGCGCTCGGCGAGCTGGTGCTCTACCGCCCCTCCTCCGGTGCCTTCGTCTCCTACGCCCGTGAGTTCATGGGCGAGAAGGGCGCCTACACGGCCGGCTGGCTGTACTTCCTCAACTGGTCGACCACCGCGATCGCCGACATCACCGCCGCCGCGACCTACGCCCACTTCTGGGCCATGTTCAGCGACATCCCGCAGTGGGTCCTCGCGCTGATCGCCCTGGCCGTCGTCCTGACCGCCAACCTCATCTCGGTGAAGTACTTCGGCGAGATGGAGTTCTGGTTCGCGATCATCAAGGTCGCCGCGCTCGTCCTGTTCATGCTTGTCGGCATCTTCCTCGTCGTGACCTCGCACGACATCGGCGGCCACACCCCGGGCCTCTCGACCATCACCGACAACGGCGGCATCTTCCCGAGCGGCGTCATGCCCATGCTGCTGCTGATCCAGGGCGTCGTCTTCGCCTACGCCTCCGTCGAGCTGTGCGGCGTCGCCGCGGGCGAGACCGAGAACCCCGAGAAGATCATGCCGAAGGCGATCAACTCGATCATGTGGCGCGTCGGCCTCTTCTACGTCGGCTCGGTCGTGCTGCTCGCCCTGCTGCTGCCGTACACCGCCTACTCCGGCGACCAGAGCCCCTTCGTCACCGTCTTCGACAAGCTCGGCATCCCCGGCGCGGCCGGCGTCATGAACCTCGTCGTTCTCACCGCGGCCCTGTCCAGCCTGAACTCCGGCCTCTACTCGACCGGCCGCATCCTGCGCTCCATGTCGATGTCCGGCTCCGCGCCCAAGTTCACCGGGGTGATGAACAGGGGCGGCGTGCCCTACGGCGGCATCCTGCTCACCGCCGCCTTCGGCGTGCTCGGCGTCTTCCTGAACTACGTCATGCCGGGCGAGGCATTCGAGCTCGTGCTGAACTTCGCCTCCATCGGCATCATCGGCACCTGGGCCATGATCATGGTCTGTTCGCTGCTGTTCTGGCACCGCTCCAAGGACGGCCGGGTCACCCGCCCCGGGTACCAGCTGCCCTGGGCCCCCTACACCCAGCTCGTCACGCTGTTCTTCCTCGCCTCCGTCCTCGTCCTGATGTGGATGGACGGCGGAATCGGCCGCACCACCGTCAACTGCCTGCCGCTCATCGCGGCCGCGCTGGTCGGCGGCTGGTACGTCGTCCGCAAGCGGGTCGGTCGCATCGAGGCCGAGCGCCAGGACGTCCGCGCCTGATCGCAGTGAAGGCCGGGCCTCGCGGGACATCCCGCGGAGCCCGGCCTTCGCCGTGTCCGGCCTGCCTCAGCCGTGGTGGCCGCCGTGCCCCCCGCCGTGGTCGAACTTCAGCACTTCCCTGGGCATGACCACGAACGGCCGCATCATCCCCATGTCCTCGTGCTCCAACAGGTGGCAGTGGTACATGAACCGCCCGTGCGCACCGTCGAAGCGGCCCATCACCTTCACCAGCTCGGCCTGTGTGACCAGGAAGACGTCCTTCCAGCCCCGCTCGTTCGCCGGCACCGACAGCTTGCGGTCGGGGTCGGGCACGACCGGCGCGCGCGTCCCGCCGAGCTTCGGGTCGAAGCCGTCCACCCGGTACGCCTCCCGGCTCATCACCTGGAAGTCCGCGAGATGGATGTGCATCGGATGCGCCGGCGCCCCCAGGTTGAGGAACGACCACTGCTCGTACGAGCCCTCGCCGATCGTGAAACCGAGCCCGTCGTTGAAGGTGCGGGACGTTCGCCGGTAGGTCCGCATCCGGCCGTCGTGGCCCTGGAGCCGGATCACGCCCTCCGCCGGCGCCTGGACGCCGGCGTCATCCTTCACCTCGGTCATCTCCCAGATCTCCGGATGACCGCCCCCGCCCACCGTCTGCGGCGGTGTCAGCACGATCAGCCGGTGGCCGTGGTCGACCAGGTCGTGGTTGTACGCGCGGAACGACCCGGACAGCACCGGCGGCAGTACGAACGGGTCCGGCTCGCACGTCTCACGCACCCGGAACTCCATCACCTGCGGATAGGGCACGCTGTCGGCCAGGTCCGGCACGCCCGCCGGCGCGTTGCGCCCCTTGTTCACCAGCCGCACCCGGCGCCCGGCCAGCGCACGGAAGTCGATCAGCAGGTCGAACCGCTCGGCCGGGGCGACGGTCAGCGGCAGCCCGTCCGTGAAGTCCACCGGCACCGGACGCGGCAGCAGCCCGCCGTCGCTGCCGATCTGCCGCACCACACCGGGAACCGGACGGTCGTCCTCGTCCACCAGGACCAGGTTGTAGATCCGGGCGTTGGACGCGTTCACCAGCCGGAAGCGGTACCAGGCGTCGTCCACGTCGAAGTGCGGCCAGATCGTCCCGTTGACCGTGGAGTACGGCCCGAAGAACGGCAGCGACACCGGCTTGCCCGTCTCCGGATGGCTCGGGATCAGCACGGACGTCTTGTGCAGCAGCCGGCCGTTCAGCCGCCCGTCCTCGTCCGTGTCGAGATTGCGGTCGGCGAGGATCAGCGGCACCTCACGCGCCCCCGACGGAAGCCCCAGCGCGTCCTCCTCGTCGTCACGGACGAGATACGTGCCCACCAGACCCGCGTACACGTTCCACCGGGTGATGTTCATGGCGTGGTCGTGGTACCACCACTGCACCGCATGGTGGTCGTTCGGGTACTCGGACAGTTGCGCGTCCCCGTAGGCGACCGCGTTGTCCGCCCAGCCGTCGTTCCCGCCGCCGGTCTGCGCGCCGTGCAGGTGCGTGACCGACCAGGCCGGCAGCGCCGCGACGTTCTCGTCCGGCTTCACGCCCTCGCGCCCCGGCCGGTTGTGCGGCAGCGGCTGCCCGGCCGGCACCGGCCCGACCTCCACCGCGGTGACCGGGTACTCGCTGCCCGGCGGAATGCGGTTGGTCCAGGCGACCCGGATCCGCTGCCCGCGCCGCACCTCGACGGTCGGGCCCGGGACGCTGCCGTCGTACCCCCACATCAGCGTCGGCGGCAGCTGCGAGTGCATCCGCACCCAGGTGGGCCGCAGCGCGATCTCGATCTCCTGGCGGACGTCGGCCACGTCCGGCCGGAGCACCGGCGGGATCGTCAGCGGATCGGCGTACGGCGTCAGTCCGCCGGGTCGCCCCGGGCGGCGCGCGGCCGTCTCCGCGGTCTCCGCGCTCTCCACAGGTGTGCGGTCGATGATCTCGGTCAAGGTTCTCTCTCCCCCGTACAGCTCTTCCTGCCCGGAACCTCTCCTGCACCCGTGAGGACTCGGTCCCGTCCTCGGCAGTTGCCCTGTCCGTGTCCTCTGGCCGAAATGCCCCTCCTGAACGGCATGATCGCCCCACCGTTCGAGCCATCGCGGCGCGCCGCCGTGACAGCCGCCGCGTCGCCGCGGGCAGTGCGCCGAGGATCACCACGCCCCGAGCCGCAGCCGGCTCTCGAAACGGCACGCCCCATCCGTCACCGGATCGGTGAACTCCAGCGAGCGCGCGAGCAGTTGCAGGGGCCGTCCGTAGTCCTCGGGGCCGGGTTCCCGTACCACCGGATAGACCGGGTCGTTCAGGATCGGCAGCCCCAGGGAGTTCATGTGCACCCGCAGCTGATGCGTTCGGCCGGTGGCCGGCAGCAGCCGGTAGCGGCCCAACGCGCCGCGCGCCTCCACCAGCTCGATCCGGCTCTCGCTGTTCGGCTCACCCGGCACCTCCCGGGCGGCGATCACCCCGCGCTCCTTCTCGATCCGGCTGCGTACGGTACGGGGCAGGTCGACCCCCGGGTCGTACGGTGCGATCGCCTCGTACTCTTTGCGCACCCGCCGGTCCCGGAACAGCGTCTGGTAGGCGCCCCGGTCCGCGGGCCGTACGACGAACAGCACCAGCCCCGCCGTGAGCCGGTCCAGCCGGTGTGCGGGCTGGAGCTCCGGCAGGCCCAGATCGCGGCGCAGCCGGGCCAGCGCCGTCTCGGTGATGTGGCTGCCGCGCGGGACGGTGGCGAGGAAATGCGGCTTGTCGGCGATCACGAGGCGTTCGTCGCGGTGCACGACGCCCACCTCGAAGGGCACCCGCTCCTCGGCGGCGAAGTCCCGGTGGAAGAACAGGTACCGCCCGGCCTCGTACGGCTCGTCGGCCGTGACCGGCCCGTCCGCCGAGACGATACGGCCCTCGTCGAGCATGGCGTCGACCTGCTCGGCACCGATGGCGTTCGCGTACCGCTCCACGAGATGGTCCCGTACGGTCGCCCACAGCCCGTCCGGATCGGCGGGCAGCCGCAACCGCACCGGGTCGATGCCGTCGCGCTGGGGGAGCGGCGACCGGGGAGCCCTTTGTCTGCGTCTCACCGACGAGACTGTATGCCCACCCCTCGCCCGCGACACGGTCCCACCGGCCGCGCTCCGAGGCGCCGGAAAAACGAAGATCCCCACGGCAGTACCGTGGGGATCTCACTGGTGTCCGAGGGGGGACTTGAACCCCCACGCCCGATAAAGGGCACTAGCACCTCAAGCTAGCGCGTCTGCCATTCCGCCACCCGGACAAGGTGTCTGTCTCGCGGCCCTGGGCCGTTCCGACGTGGAAAACCATAGCAAACATTCGGCCCCGCTCGATCACACCCCCGGTTCCGTGAACGCCCCGTGACGTCCGGAGGCCGCCCTTGGGCAACGGCCGCCATGGCGGGAGGATGAGGGCTGGCCACCAGCAGCGACAGTGGGAGGAATCAGCGTGAGCGAGTCGAACACGACCCGGACCGCATCGGGTGAGGACGAGGTCGTCGACCTCTGTCGTGAGCTGATCCGGATCGACACCAGCAACTACGGCGACCACACCGGCCCCGGCGAGCGCGCCGCGGCCGAGTACGTCGCCGAGAAGCTCGCCGAGGTGGGGCTGGAGCCGCAGATCTTCGAGTCGCACAAGGGCAGGGCCTCCACCGTGGCCCGCATCGAGGGCGAGGACCCGTCCCGGCCCGCGCTGCTCATCCACGGCCACACCGACGTGGTCCCGGCGAACGCCGCCGACTGGACGCACCACCCGTTCTCGGGCGAGATCGCGGACGGCTGCGTCTGGGGCCGGGGCGCGGTCGACATGAAGGACATGGACGCCATGACGCTGGCGGTCGTACGCGACAGGCTGCGCAGCGGTCGCAAGCCGCCGCGCGACGTCGTGCTGGCGTTCCTCGCCGACGAGGAGGCCGGCGGCACGTACGGCGCCCGCCACCTGGTCGACAACCACCCCGACCTGTTCGAGGGCGTCACCGAGGCGATCGGCGAGGTCGGCGGCTTCTCCTTCACCGTGAACGAGAATCTGCGCCTCTACCTGGTCGAGACAGCGCAGAAGGGCATGCACTGGATGCGCCTGACCGTCGAGGGCACGGCCGGCCACGGCTCCATGACCAACAACGACAACGCCATCACCGAGCTGTGCGAGGCCGTCGGCCGCCTCGGCCGTCACCAGTGGCCGGTGAGGGTGACCAAGACCGTCCGCTCCTTCCTCGACGAGCTCTCCGACGCGCTCGGCACCCCGCTCGACCCCGAGGACATGGACGCCACGCTCGCCAAGCTCGGCGGCATCGCCAAGATGGTCGGCGCCACCCTGCGCAACTCGGCCGCCCCCACCATGCTCGGCGCCGGCTACAAGGTGAACGTGATCCCCGGCCAGGCGACGGCACACGTCGACGGCCGCTTCCTGCCCGGCTACGAGGAGGAGTTCCTCGCGGACCTGGACCGGCTGCTCGGTCCCCGGGTCCGGCGCGAGGACGTGCACGGCGACAAGGCGCTGGAGACCAGCTTCGACGGTGCTCTCGTGGACGCGATGCAGGTGGCGCTCAAGGCGGAGGACCCGATCGCCCGTGCCGTGCCGTACATGCTCTCCGGCGGCACCGACGCCAAGTCCTTCGACGACCTCGGTATCCGCTGCTTCGGCTTCGCGCCGCTGAAGCTGCCCCCGGAGCTGGACTTCGCGGGCATGTTCCACGGTGTCGACGAGCGGGTCCCGGTCGACGGCCTGAAGTTCGGCGTCCGCGTGCTCGACCGATTCCTCGACCACTGCTGACCTGCCGCTGCCTGCCGAAGGGCACCGGAGTGACGAACCGGCGCTCCCGTATTCGTCCGCATGTCCATCCTTGACCGAAACGAGTGAATGGGGGTTTGGCCTCGTAGCTCGCATGCGCCCTCCTCGTTACAGGTGATGCGGTCCGCGGCTGGGGCCGTATTGCCAACAAGGAGGAACAATGATCAAGAAGGTCGTCGCTGCTGCGGCTGCCACCGGTGGTCTGGTGCTCGCGGGCGCGGGCGTGGCCATGGCCGACTCCGGCGCCTACGGTGCCGCCGTGAAGTCCCCCGGCGTGCTCTCGGGCAACCTTGTCCAGGTGCCCGTCCACGTGCCGGTGAACGTGTGCGGCAACACGGTCAGCGTCATCGGTGCGCTGAACCCCACCTTCGGCAACGAATGCGCCAACGTCTGAGCGTTGTGACTCGACCCGCAGGGGTCCGGGTCTGATTCCGGGCGGCTCCGGAGTGCGTGCCATGCACTCCGGAGCCGCCCGGTTCTTCGGTCCTCGGGAAGCACACCGGGGGCATCCTGACAGCTGGAAGGCAGGCAACAAGACATGCGACAGGTCACGCGCAAAGGTCTGATCTCCGTGGCGGCCGCGGGTGGCGTACTCGCGCTCGGCGGGGGTTACGCACAGGCGGATTCGGGGGCGGGCGGCGGAGCGTCGAATTCGCCGGGCGTGGGGTCCGGGAATTCGGTCCAGGTGCCGGTGCACGTGCCGGTGAACGTCTGCGGGAACACCGTGAACGTCATCGGACTTCTGAATCCCGCCATGGGAAACAAGTGCGCCAACGAGTCGGACGGTACATCCGGTCCGGGCAGCAACGGCGGCGGCTCCCACACGGGCGGCGGTTCCCACACGGGCGGCGGTTCCCACACGGGCGGCGGCTCGCAGACGGGCGGCGGTTCCCACACGGGCGGCGGCTCCCACACGGGCGGCGGCTCCCACGCCGACGGCGGAGCGAGCGACTCACCGGGCGTCGGCTCGGGCAATCAGGTACAGGCGCCGGTCGACGTGCCCGTCAATGCCTGCGGAAACAGCGTCACGATCATCGGTGCCCTCAACCCCGCGTTCGGCAACGACTGCGAGAACGACTCCGACGGCTCGACGCCGCCCGGGAAGCCGGGCAACCCGCAGGAGCCGGAGCAGCCGGGCACCCCGGGCACCCCCACAACGCCCACGACGCCCACCACCCCCCACACGCCGTCGAATCCGAACGAGCGGAACATCCCGGGTGCGCAGACCGTCACCCAGCCCAAGGGCGGCGGCGACCAGCTGGCAGAGACCGGTGTGGACGCGCTCGACGTGCTCGCCCCGGCTGGCGTCGGCCTGCTGCTCGCGGGCGCAGTGCTCTACCGGCGGGCCCGCGCGTCCGCGTGACCGGGCCCCGCTGAAGCAGTAACGAAGGAGCGGGCCCGCCGGCCCGCTCCTTACGTCTGCGCCCGGCGAGCGTCTGCGCCCGTGGATCCGGGCCGGACAGCCGCCGGTGCGCTCACCAGGTGGCGCGTACCTGTCGGATGATGCGCCGGCGCAGCCGCACGCGGCGGCTGCCGTCCCGGTGCAGGGTCAGTCGGTCCAACTCCCAGTGTCCGTACTCGGCATGGTCGGTCAGCAGACGGGTCGCCTCCCCGCGGGAGACCCCGCGCGGGACGTACACGTCGACAAATTCGTATTCCGGCATCGCATCTATTGTGCGGGCAGCGGCCAGGTACGGATAGCGTCTGCACTATGTCTGATGCTGCGCAGCCCACCGCTGCCGAGGTACGTGCCGCCGCCGAGGCGGTCAAAGCCGCACTGGACCGCCACCTCGAGGCGGTCGAGAACCGCACGGGTGAGGACGACCCGGCCGTCTACGACGCCTTCAACGCGCTCGCCGCGGCGGCGGAGGCGTACGACGAGAGGCTCTACGACCGGTACGACGAGGTGACACCTTTCGAGATCCCGGGTGCCGACGACTCGCTGCCGCCGTACGCGGGTCCCGAGGAGCCGAACGCTCTCACCGTGCTGATCCGCCGCGACTACGCGGTGGTGGAACCGCAGCGGCTGCTCGCCCAGGCACAGCGCATCGCCGACCTCGATCCGGACGCGGCGGACCGGCCCGCGAACGCGCCGGTCGTCGGCGCGAGCGTGCACGCGGCGCTCGGTGTGCTCTTCGGGGAGTACGAACCGGACGAAATCGCCTCGCGGCACAAGGAGTTCGGTCTCGAGGAGGGGGACTCCACGCTCTGGGTGTCCGCCGTGGACGAGCTGCCCGAACCGGGGGAGTGGCTCAGCGTCCCCTTCGACCAGGCAGACCCCGAGCGGGTCGTCTGCCGCTTCGACGTCAGCTCGGTCTTCGACGAGGAGGATCTGGCGGAGGACCTGGAGGATCTCGACCAGGAGGAGTGAGGGCGGCCGCGACGGCCGGGCCTCGTGCTGCCGCCACGGCTCCATGACGCTGTCCGGCGGCCGCCCCACCCCGTGACGCTGCTCCGGCTCGCTGCCGCGGCCCGTGACGACGCGATGCCGTCGTCACGGGCCGCGGCCGTGCCCGGGCCTAGGGCGCGGGTGCCAGCAGAGCTTCCAGCAGCGGGCGCAGCCGGGTGGTGCGCTCCGCGCCCGGCACCTCGGCCACCGCACGGGCCAGCGCCTGGTCGACGCCGTGCACGACGGACAGGTGACGCTCGGCGCGGCCGAACGCCGTGTACACCCACGGCCGGCTCAGCATCTGGGCGGCGTCGCCCGGCAGGACCACGACGACGGCCGGCCAGCGCATGCCCGCGGCCTGGTGCGCCGTCAGCGCCCAGCCATGGCGGACCGCCGACTCGACCCGCTCCCTGGGGACGACCGTGCCGGTCCCCTCGCAGTCCAGACGCAGGCCCTCCGCGTCCGCCGATACGACGGTGCCGGTCAGGGTCCGGCCGGGAGCCGGGGTGTACGCGACGCGGTCACCCGGGTCGAAGCCGCCGAACCGGCCGGGGCCCGGGTTCAGCCGCTGCTTGAGCGCCGCGTTGAGCGCGCGGGTGCCCGCCGAGCCGCCGTGACCGACCGTGATCACCTGCGTCTGCTCGGCCGGTACGCCGATCGCCCGCGGCACCGAGTCGGCGACGAGCTGCACCGTACGGTGAACGGCCTCCCCGGCGTCCCGCACCGGGACGATCACGATCTCCTTGCCGGGCGCCGGCACCTGGTTCAGCTCACCGATGCCGATGCCGGACACCAGCTCGCCGAGCGGACCCGGGTCGGGCGTGCGCGACGCGATCTGCGGGCACACCCGGGCGGCGATCACGTCGCCGAACACGTGGCCCGCCCCGGCCGACCCCAGCACGCCGGGGTCGCCGCTGAGCACCAGGCGGCTGCCGTCGGGCATCGACTCGACGAGCATCGCGGCGGTCTCCACGTCCAGCTGGGGTGCGTCGAGGACGACCAGGACGTCGAGGGCCAGCGCACCGTCCTCGTCCCGGCCGGGCCCGGCCGCACCCGAGAGCAGCGCCGGGACCGTGACGGCACCGGCCTCGGCCCCCAGCCTGCGGCTGCCCTGCTCCCCGTGCGTGGCCACGACGGCCCGCAGGCCGGTCTCCCGGGCCCGCACCGCGAGTGCGACCGCCTCGGCGCGGGCCGCCTCGCCGCCGGTGTGCACCACGAGTCCGTGCGCACCGGTGGCCCGGACCAGCTCGGGGCCCTCCCAGTCCTGGGAGGTGGCGGTCCTGACGAGCCGGGCGAGCCTGTCGGCCAGGCTCTCCTCGGCCATGGCGTAGCGGTCGAGTCCCAGAAGGACGGTCACCGGCTGCTCGTCCTCCACGCCCTCCTGGAAGACCAGGACGGCACCGTAGGCGACGGCCTGCTGGACGGCCTCGTCGGGATCGGGCACCTTGCGCTCGGCGAGCGCGGCGCGCACGGCGGAGGCGTCCTGCGCGGTGTGCCCCTGGAGCGCCGCGCGCTCCAGCAGCCAGGTCACGAGGGCCGCGGCGCGCCGCTCGTCACCGGGGCCGCACGCGTCACCGAGCAGCGCCCGCGCGAAACCGTCCGCCTGCTCGGGCCGGACGCCCGGCACGGACAGCAGCTGCCAGGGGTCGTCGGCCAGCAGATCCGCGGCGGATTCGCCGAGGGTCTCGGCGACCTGGAGGGCGAGCGCCTCGGGCGCGCCGCCCCTGACGAGCACGGCCCGCACGGCGGCCACGGTCTCGGGTGACGCCTCCGGCGCGCGCTCCGGCGCGCGGACGGGCGCGGGGGGCGTGGGTGCGGGCGCCGGCGCAGGTCGCCGGGGAACGGGCGGCGCCGCGTCGAAGAACTCCGAGCCCGCGGCGTCGCCGCTCTCCACGGCCCGTACAGCGGCGAGCAGGTCGGCGGCCTTCCCGCTGAGCTTGGCCCCGCTCTCGATGGTGCCGCCCCGCTCGGCCTTCCGCTGCTCGATCCGCGCCCGCAGCTCCCGCTGCGCGGCGATCTCGGCTTCGACCTCACTGCCGCCCGCCGGTCCGGCGTCTTGCGCCCCGCCGCCCTCGCCTTCGGCGGCTGCCGCCGCGCCCGCGTCGCCTTCGGCGGCTGCGTCGCCCGCCGCCGGGGCGTCGTCCGACGGGTCAGGGGCCTGCACCCCCGACTCGGCGCCTGCGAGGCCGGCGCTGCCGTCCGCCACAGGGGACTCCCGTCGCTCGCCGCCGTCGGCGGCGTCGGCGGGGGTGGGGTCGGGGGTGGGCGCGGTCACAGCGTGCTCCAGTCCTGGTCGGGATAGCGGTGCACGGGCGCCGAAACATCGTCCAGCGCCTGGCAGATCTCGTCAGGAAGACTAAGCGCCTCCACCGACAACGCCGCCGTGAGCTGCTGCGCGGTGCGCGCGCCCACGATCGGGGCCACCACGCCCGGCCGGTCCCGTACCCACGCCAGCGCAACCTCCAGCGGCGTCGCCGCCAGACCGTCCGCCGCCGTCGCCACCGCGTCCACGATGCGGCTCGCCGCCTCGTCGAGGTACGGCTCCACGAACGGCGCCATGTGCTCCGACGCCCCACGGGAGTCGGTGGGCGTGGCCGCCCGGTACTTGCCGGTGAGGACGCCGCGGCCCAGGGGCGACGACGGCAGCAGCCCCACACCGAGGTCCAGCGCCGCGGGCAGCACCTCGCGCTCCACTCCGCGCTGCAGCAGCGAGTACTCCATCTGCGTGCTCGCGAGCCGGGTCCGCACCCCTGGGGCCGACAGCTGCCAGGTCGCCGCCTTCGCCAGCTGCCAGCCGCAGAAGTTGGAGACGCCCGCGTACCGCGCCCGCCCGCTCGCAACGGCGATGTCGAGCGCCTGGAGCGTCTCGTCCAGCGGCGTGCCGGGGTCGAAGGCGTGGAGCTGCCACAGGTCCACGTAATCCGTCCCGAGCCGCTCCAGCGACGCGTCGAGCGCCGCGAGCAGATGTCCGCGCGAGCCGTCGAAGCGCCGGTCCGGATCGGGCACGCTGCCCGCCTTCGTCGCTATGACCAGGTCCTGGCGCGGCACGAGCCGCTCCACCAGCCGGCCCAGCACGTACTCCGCATCCCCGCCGCCGTAGACATCAGCCGTGTCCACGAGCGTCCCGCCCGCCTCCCAGAAGACCTTCAACATGCCGGCGGCATCGTGCTCGTCGGTGTCCCGGCCCCATGTCAGGGTGCCGAGTCCGATACGGGACACGCGCAGGCCGGTGCGGCCGAGATGCCTCTGCTCCATGGGCGCTGAGATTACTGGCCAGGGGCCCACGCTGAGAGAGCCTGTGGACAACGTCCCCCTGCCGGATCAGGGGCGCCCGCGCTAGAGTCCCCGGAACAGGGACGTTACTGATCAGTAAGAGGGAGCGGTTATGCGGCTCGGCATCAACCTCGGTTACTGGGGCGCGGGGATGGACGGCGACAACCTCGCCGTCGCGCAGGAGGCCGACAGGCTCGGCTACGACGTCTGCTGGGCGGCGGAGGCGTACGGCTCCGACGCTCCCACCGTGCTCAGCTGGGTCGCCGCCCAGACCGAGCGCATCGACGTCGGTTCCGCGATCCTGCAGATCCCGGCCCGCCAGCCCGCCATGACGGCGATGACCGCCGCCACGCTCGACTCGCTCTCCGGCGGCCGCTTCCGCCTCGGTCTCGGAGTGTCCGGGCCGCAGGTGTCGGAGGGCTGGTACGGCGTCAGGTTCGACAAGCCGCTCGCCCGCACCCGCGAGTACGTCGAGATCGTCCGCAAGGCGATGAGCCGCGAGCGTCTGACGTACGAGGGCGAGCACTGGACGCTCCCGCTCCCCGACGGGCCGGGCAAGCCGATCAAGCTCACCGTCCACCCGCAGCGCGAGCACATCCCGCTGTACATCGCGGCGATCGGCCCGAAGAACCTGGAGCAGACCGGCGAGATCGCCGACGGCGCCCTCCTGATCTTCCCCTCCGCCGACCACCTGGAGGAGACCGCCCTCAAGCACCTGCGCGCGGGCCGGGAGAAGGCGGGCCTGACGATGGACGGCTTCGACGTCTGCCCGACACTGCCGTTGGCCGTCGGCGACGACGTCACCGGTCTCGCCGACATGTTCCGCCCGTACACCGCGCTCTACGTCGGCGGCATGGGCAGCCGGAAGCAGAACTTCTACAACCAGCTCGCCCAGCGCATGGGATACGAGAAGGAGGCCGCCGAGATCCAGGACAAGTACCTGTCCGGCGACAAGGCGGGCGCTGCCGCGGCGGTGCCGCACGAGCTGATCGACCAGACGGCGCTGCTCGGGCCCGTGGAGCGGATCGCCGACAGGATGACGGCGTACGCCGCGGCCGGGGTCACCACGCTGACCCTCTCCCCGGCCGGTTTCACGCTCGACGAGCGCATCGCCGCGCTGCGTGCCGGCACCGGGGCCCTGGAACTCGCCGGCCTCGCCTGACGAGTAGGCGCAGGAGGCCGAGGAGATCGCGGAGGTCTGCGGCCGTGGTGGGGGCTCGGGGGTCTTCCCCGCCACGGCCGTCACGCGGTACAACGCGCGACCGGCGCGGCGGTTACTGCCGCTGTGCCGCCCTCCCTCATCCGTTCGGACGAGTGGGCCGCTCCACCTGTTGCCACCCTCGAAGCCCCGCATTTGACTCGTTCTTTGCGGATGCCTTCACGGAGGTGGCACACATGCTCTCGGCCCGAAGCATTTTCCAGGAAATCATCGACAGCGACGACACCTACCAGTTGTTCTGCTCCATCGCGGCGAGCGGCGAGAACCAGGGCGGCTGGGAGAACGCGCGCATCGCGGCCCTGGTCCCCGAGAGCATGCGCGACCTGGTCCCCAGGATCACCCGGCACGGCGCGGACGAGGACAAGCACGGCCGCATCTTCAACGCGCTGCTCAAGAAGCGGCAGCTGGACCCCGTCCCCGTCCCGCCCGAGACCGACTACACGATGCTGCTGGAGAAGCGGGGCATCGGACTCGCCCACGACAAGCTGCGCCGCGACGAGCGCCTCACCGAGGAGGACATCGTCGTCTACCTCGCGCACAGCCGCGTCACCGAGCAGCGGGCCGTCGACCAGATGGTCATGCTCGTCAGGTACTTCGGCGACCACCCCGAGGTGGGCAATGCCATCAGGATGATCTCCGCGGACGAGGACAACCACCTGGCCTACTGCCACGAGGAGTTGCTCCGCCTCGCCGCAGCCGGACACGGCCGCACGATCCAGCGGGTGCTGCGCGAGAGCTCGCTGAACGAGATCGCCGTCTACCGCGATGTCAGCCTGGCCGTGATGGGCCACATGGGCCGGCTGCTGCGGTGGCCGAAGGCCAAGTCGGCGGCGCTCGCCGCGGGCATCCACGGGATGTACGCGTACGAGCGGCTCGGCGGCTGGCGGCGCATGGTCTCCCTCACGATGCCGGAGCGCCGCGGAGCGCTCGACGGACCCCCCGCGCCCGCGCCCGCCGTCTGAACCGGCCGCGACAGGGGGTCCTACAGCCAGCCCCGGTGCTTGAACAGCCGGTGCAGCCCGAGGACCGCGCCCGCCATCAGCAGCACGACAGCCGGATACCCCCACGTCCAGTGCAGCTCCGGCATGTGGTCGAAGTTCATCCCGTAGATTCCGGCGACCATCGTCGGGACGGCGGCCATCGCGGCCCAGGCCGAGATCTTGCGCATGTCGTCGTTCTGCCGCACGCCCATCTGCGCGAGGTGCGCGGACAGGATGTCCGACAGCAGCCGGTCCAAGCCCTCCACCTGCTCGTTCGCCCGGGTCAGGTGGTCGCTGACGTCCCGGAAGAAGGGCTGCGACTGCTCGTGCACGAACGGCACACCGGCCCCTGTGAGCCGTTCCATCGGCGTCGCCAGCGGCCCGGCCGCCCGGCGGAACTCCAGCACCTGCCGCTTGAAGGTGTAGATCCGCGCCGCCGTGTTCTTGGCGTCCTTGCCGCCCGGGGCGAAGACCTCGGTCTCCATCTCCTCCAGGTCCACCTGCAACTCGGCGGCCACCTCGATGTAGTGGTCGACGACCGCGTCGCTGATCGCGTAGAGCACCGCCGTCGGACCGTGCCGCAGCACCGCGGGCTCGGCCTCCAGCCGTTCGCGTACGGCGCGCAGCGGGGCGCCCTCGCCGTGGCGGACCGTCACCACGAACGAGTCCCCTATGAAGACCATGAGCTCGCCGGTGCTGACGGCATCGCTCCTCGGCTCGTAGACCACCGGCTTCAGCACCACGAACAGCGAGTCGTCGTACACCTCCAGCTTGGGCCGCTGATGCGCCTTGAGCGCGTCCTCCACCGCCAGTGGGTGCAGCCCGAACTCCTCGGAGACGTGGTCGAACTCGTCCTCCGTCGGCTCGTGCAGGCCGATCCACAAGAAGGCGTCCCCCGTGGCCCGCGCCTCGTCCAGGGCGTCGGAGAAGTCCGCCGGACCCTCGGTGCGGCGTCCGTCGCGGTAGATGGCGCAATCTACGATCATCCGAGCATTTTCTCCACGTCGCTGGCCGCACCGAAGAAGGCCGACATCGGGTCACCGTCCCACTTCTCCGGGGACGATCATGTCCGCCGGCCCGTCGTCGAACCGGCGGTAGCCGCATACCCACGGCACCGCGGCTGACACGAACCCGGCCGGCAGTCGCTCCGGCAGCGTGATCGGGCGCCCGGAGAACTGCTCCGCGGCACACGGTACGTGGTCATCCGAATGGATCTCTCCACGGGCGCATCACGGGTCTCGCGCAAAGACTCGGTGGCGACCCGACCGTCGTTCCTCGCTGTGGAGCGGGAACAGGAAATGGAGAAAAGCATGCGCAAGATACCCAGGCTCGCCGCCGTGACGCTCGCCGCGGCCGCCCTCGTCGGAGTCTCGGCTTCGGTTGCGGCGGCCGACGACGGCGATGTCGTCGTCACCGGCAGCAACTGCACCTTCGCTCAGGGTGACGTTATCCTCCTGCACAAGAACGGCTGCTCTGCCGTCAGCAACTCCGGCAGCGAAGGTGCCGTGACCGTCTCGAACGGGGAGGCGAAGCCTGCGGCCCCCAACACGAGGGACGACCAGGGCACTTCGGGCCCCGCGGCCCTGGACGACAAGGACTCGGCGCCGGCATCCAAGGACGACAAGGACACCGCGCCCGCTGCCAAGGACGACAAGGACACCGCGCCGGCCGACAAGGACGACAAGGACACCGCGCCCGCCGCCCCCCAGGACGACGAGGCTCCCGTCCCGCAGGGCGACGAGGGCACTCAGCCCGTCGAGGAGCCCAACGGCAGCTCGGCCGCGGCTGCGGCCGCCGCGGCCGCTGCCTCCGGCGACGGTTCCGCGGCTGCCGCCGCGGCTGCCGCCGCTGCTTCCGGTGACGGTTCCGCCGCCGCGGCTGCATCGGCTGCCGCCGCTGCCTCCGGCGACGACTCCGCCCCCGAGAACGGCTGAGCGAGCCGCTGCGAGCGGCTGTCCCGGACCGACGCCCACCATTCCGCGCTGCGGATACCTGTCATCCGCCCCCAGCCGCTGATGCGGCAGGAGCGCAGAAGCCCCTTGCCGACACCTCCGTCGGCAGGGGGCTTCGTCTTTGTCTGCCCGCGCCGCCCGGCAGACACCCGGCAGACACCCGGCAGGCCGGCGGTCGGCCGTAGGCTTGCCGTCATGGCCACGCTCATCCTCGTACGCCACGGACGTTCCACCGCCAACACCGCCGGTGTGCTCGCCGGCCGGACGCCTGGCGTCCACCTCGACGAACGCGGGGCCGCGCAGGCCGCACAGCTGCCCGCCCGCCTCGCAGGCGTCCCGCTCGCCGCCGTCGTCTCCAGCCCGCTGGAGCGCTGCCGCGAGACGCTGCAGCCGCTGCTCGACGCGCGACCCGGACTGACCCTGGACACCGACGGCCGGATCGGCGAGTGCGACTACGGCGACTGGTCGGGCCGCAAACTCGGCGAACTCACCGACGAGCCGCTGATGGAGGTCGTCCAGCAGCATCCCTCCGCCGCCGCCTTCCCCGCAGGCGAGTCCATGCGCGCCATGCAGGCCCGCGCCGTCGACGCCGTCCGCGACTGGAATGCGCGCGTCGAGCAGGAGCACGGCGACAGCGCCGTCTACGCGATGTGCTCGCACGGGGACATCATCAAGGCTCTGGTCGCCGACGCCCTCGGCATGCACCTCGATCTGTTCCAGCGCATCCACGTCGAGCCGTGCTCGGTCACCGCGATCCGCTACACCCGCACCCGCCCCTTCCTCCTGCGCCTCGGTGACACAGGGGACTTCGGCTCGCTCGTGCCGCGTGCGAGCGACGAGGAGGAGCGGACCGAGGAGAGCGGGCGCGCGGTTGTCGGGGGCGGCGCGGGCGCACCGTGATCGCGTCGCGCAGTAGGGTGGACGGGCCGTAAGACCGATCCGAAGACCGATCCCAAGGGAGACAGGACGTGTCCCGTCAGGTGTTCCTCTACGACCCGCCGGACCGTTTCGTGGCCGGCACGGTCGGGCTGCCTGGACGCCGTACGTTCTTCCTGCAGGCTTCCGCCGCAGGGCGCGTCACCAGCGTCGCTCTGGAGAAGACCCAGGTCGCCGCGCTCGCCGAGCGGATCGACGAGCTCCTGGACGAGGTGGTGCGCCGCACCGGGGGCAACGCGCCCGTGCCGGCCGTGGCCCCCGCGGACGTCGCCGACACCGCGCCGCTCGACATTCCGGTCGAGGAGGAGTTCCGCGTCGGCACGATGGCCCTGGCGTGGGACGGCGAGGAACAGCGCATGATCGTCGAGGCGCAGGCGCTCGTCGAGCTCGAGGCGGACTCCGAGGAGGATCTCGCGGAGGCCGAGGAGCGGTTGCTGCAGGACGAGGAGAACGGCCCACCGATGCTGCGCGTCCGGCTCACCGGCGCCCAGGCCAGGGCGTTCGCCAAGCGCGCGCTGGACGTGGTGAACGCCGGCCGGCCGCCGTGCCCGCTGTGCAGCCTGCCGCTCGATCCGGAAGGACACGTATGCCCGCGCCAGAACGGATACCGACGGGGCGCGTGAGCACGGTCGACGTGCTCACGCTGCTGGCGAAGGGCGAACTGACCGTGCGCGGGCGGCTCCGCGAGGCGTCCAACGCGGTGCTCTACTGCTCGGTGGCGTACGAGGGCGACGAGGCGATGTGCGTCTACAAGCCGATCGCCGGCGAGCGTCCGCTGTGGGACTTCCCGGACGGCACGCTCGCCCAGCGCGAGGTGGCGGCGTACGAGCTCTCCGAAGCCACCGGCTGGGGGCTCGTGCCGCCCACCGTGCTGCGGGACGGACCCTTCGGCCAGGGCATGGTCCAGCTGTGGATCGAGGCCGATCCGGAGGCCGCGCTGCTCGCGCTCGTCGAGGACGAGGAGCCGGACGAGGGCTGGAAGGCGGTCGGCTTCGCCGATGTCGGCGAGGGCCGCACGGCCCTGCTGGTCCACGCCGACGACGAGCGGCTGCGCCGCCTGGCCGTGCTCGACGCGGTGATCAACAACGGCGACCGCAAGGGCGGCCATCTGCTGCCCACGGCCGACGGCGCCCTGTACGCCATCGATCACGGGGTCACGTTCAACACCGACGACAAGCTGCGCACCCTGCTGTGGGGCTGGGCGGGGGAGCCGCTGCCCGCGGAGGCGACCGAGACGCTCGCGTCCGTGGCCGCCGCGCTCGCGGAGGGGGCACCGCTCGCCGCCCGTCTGGCCGAATTGCTCACCCCGGCCGAGGTCGCCGCCGTACGGGACCGTGTCACGGCGCTGCTGGCCTCGGGGACCCATCCCGTCCCGTCCGGCGAGTGGCCTGCAATTCCCTGGCCACCCGTGTAGCAGCTGGTCAGGCACATCTCGCGGCCGGCCGCAAGAGTGCCCAACCGGCCAAGAGCAGTGATCCGGTTCGTATGCGGAACATGCGTCCGGTTAGGCTCAAGGCATGCATGCCTGGCCCGCTTCTGAGGTCCCCGCCCTGCCCGGCAAGGGCCGCGACCTCCGGATCCACGACACCGCGACCGACGGTCTGGTGACCCTCGACCCCGGTCCCGTCGCCCGTATCTACGTCTGCGGCATCACACCGTACGACGCGACCCACATGGGTCACGCGGCGACCTACAACGCGTTCGACCTCGTGCAGCGCGTGTGGCTCGACACCAAGCGGCAGGTTCACTACGTCCAGAACGTGACGGACGTGGACGATCCGCTGCTCGAGCGCGCGATCCGCGACGGGCATGACTGGACCGAGCTCGCCGAGCGCGAAACGGCCCTGTTCCGCGAGGACATGACCGCCCTGCGGATGCTTCCCCCGCAGCACTACATCGGCGCCGTCGAGGCGATACCGGGCATCGTTCCGCTCGTGGAACGGCTCCGGGACGCGGGCGCCGCCTACGAGCTCGAGGGCGACATCTACTTCTCCGTGGAGACGGACCCGCACTTCGGCGAGGTCTCCCGCCTCGACGCCGAGGCGATGCGGCTGCTGTCCGCGGAGCGCGGCGGCGACCCCGAGCGCCCGGGCAAGAAGAACCCCCTCGACCCGATGCTGTGGATGGCCGCCCGTGAGGGCGAGCCCAGCTGGGACGGCGGCACCCTCGGCCGCGGCCGGCCCGGCTGGCACATCGAGTGCGTGGCCATCGCCCTCGACCACCTCGGCATGGGCTTCGACGTGCAGGGCGGAGGCTCCGACCTCGCCTTCCCGCACCACGAGATGGGTGCCTCGCACGCCCAGGTGCTCACCGGCGAGCACCCCTTCGCCAAGGCGTACGTCCACGCGGGCATGGTCGCTCTCGACGGCGCGAAGATGTCCAAGTCCAAGGGCAACCTCGTCTTCGTCTCCAAACTGCGCCGTGACGGCGTGGACCCCGCCGCGATCCGGCTCTCCCTGCTCTCGCACCACTACCGGGCCGACTGGGAGTGGACGGACACGGTGCTGCGCGACGCCGTTGAGCGGCTCGGGCGCTGGCGCGCGGCCGTCTCCCGCCCCGACGGCCCGTCCGCCGACGCGCTGGTTGAGGAGATCCGCGAGGCCCTCGCCAACGACCTCGACGCGCCCGCGGCGCTCGCAGCGGTGGACCGCTGGGCGGCGCTGCAGCAGTCCGAGGGCGGCACGGACGAGGGCGCTCCGGGGCTGGTGTCCCGCGCGGTCGACGCGCTGCTGGGCGTGGCGCTCTAGGGACGGATCCGGTGGTGCCGGGCGGGCGATCACCCGCCCGGCCTGCCTGTGCTTGCGCTTTCGCGCGGCGTGAGCGACCGGCGTGTGGTGAGCTGGCACGAGAGGCCCTGAGAGGCATGTCGTCGACCAGTTGCCGGAAGGACGCATCGTGGAACGTTCCTTCAGTCGCAGAACACTGCTCGGCTCCGCCGCCGCACTGGGCGGAGCCACGCTGTTCGGCCCCCTGACGGGGCCCGCACGGGCGGCCGTACCGGCCGCCGCCCCCGAGCAGGCCTGGCCCACCCGCTTCGCCCTTCCGAACGGCTTCCAGCCGGAGGGCATCACCATCGGCCGCACACCGTTCGCCTGGTTCGGGTCCCTCGCCGACGGCGACGTGTACCGGGCCGAGCTGGCCACCGGCCGCGGCCGCGTCGTGATCGAGGGGCTGGGGCGGGACCGCTCCGTCGTCGGCCTCAAGATCGACCGGCCCGAGCGGCGGCTCTACCTCAGCGGCGGATTCAGCCGGGAGATCAGGGTCGCCGACATTCGCTCGAGGGAGATCGTCCGCAACTTCTCCGTCGGCGGCTCCGGCTCGATGGTGAACGACGTGATCCTCACGCCCGGGGCGGCCTGGTTCACGGACTCCTTCCGTCCCCAGCTCTACCGGCTCCCCGTCGGCCGGGACGGCGAGCCGGGGCGCGAGGTGGCCACTATCGCGCTCGGCGGGGAGTGGGAGCAGGGCAGAGACTTCACCGCCAACGGCATCACGCGGACGCCGGACGGGCGTGCGCTGCTCGTGGTGAACTCCGTCGTGGAGGGCGGCTCCCTGATGCGCGTCGACCCGCGCACGGGCGTGGCGCGGAGAGTCGGACTGGGCGACCTCAAGATCCCGCACGGGGATGGACTCCTGCTGCTCGGCCGCGATCTGTACATCGTCCAGCAGCAGCTCAACCGGGTCGAAGTGGTCCGGCTGAACGACGCGGGCACCGAGGGCGCACCGATCGCGCGGATCACCGATCCGCGTTTCCGTATCCCCACCACAGCCGCCGCGTGGGGCCGGCGGATCTATCTGCCCAACGCGCGCTTCGACGTGGAGCCGAAGCCCGACACCGACTACGACGTGGTCGCCGTCGACCGGGTGTGAGCGGTCGTACGCGCGGCGGGGTGGTGCCGGCCTCCGGCACCACCCCGCTCGTCGTGTCCCTCAGGCCTCGGACGACCCGGTCGCCTCGCCGTCGTCGTCTTCGCGGCCCGGCTCCCGCTCGGCGCCTGGTTCGCCACCCGGCTCCGTCGCGCCCGGCTCCGTTGCGCCCGGCTCCGTTGCGCCCGGCTCCGTCGCGCCCGGCTCCGGCCGGGGCGGCGTCGGCGGGCGCGTGCGCCCGCTGGAGGTGTCGCGCAGGTACGAGCTGCCCTCGCCGCCGTCGGTCGCGTGGCCGCCGTGCCCGCCGTCGCGGCGCCGCAGGTAGCGCTCGAACTCGCGGGCGATCGCCTCGCCGGACGCCTCGGGCAGCTCGGCGGTGTCCCGCGCCTCCTCCAGCGTCTGCACGTACTCCGCCACTTCGCTGTCCTCGGCGGCCAGTTGGTCTACGCCCAGCTGCCAGGCCCGGGCGTCCTCGGGGAGTTCGCCGAGCGGGATGCGCAGGTCGATCAGATCCTCGAGGCGGTTCAGCAGCGCCAGCGTGGCCTTGGGGTTGGGCGGCTGGGACACGTAGTGCGGGACCGCGGCCCACAGGCTCACGGCGGGCACCCCGGCGTGGGTGCACGCCTCCTGGAGGATGCCGACGATGCCGGTCGGTCCCTCGTACCGCGTCTCCTCCAAGTCCATCGTCCGCGCGAGATCCGGGTCGGAGGTGATGCCGCTGACCGGCACCGGCCGCGTGTGCGGGGTGTCGCCGAGCAGCGCTCCCAGAATCACGACCATCTCGACGCCCAGCTCGTGGGCGAAGCCGAGGATCTCGTTGCAGAACGAACGCCAGCGCATCGACGGCTCGATGCCACGGACCAGGACGAGGTCGCGCGGCTTGTCGCCGCCGACGCGGACCACGGAGAGCCGGGTGGTGGGCCAGGTGATCTTCCGTACACCGCCGTCCAGCCACACCGTGGGCCGGTTGACCTGGAAGTCGTAGTAGTCCTCGGCGTCGAGCGCCGCGAACACTTCGCCCTTCCATTCCCGGTCCAGGTGAGCGACCGCGGTGGAGGCGGCGTCGCCGGCGTCGTTCCAGCCCTCGAACGCGGCCACCATGACCGGGTCGATCAGCTCGGGTACCCCCTCGAGCTCGATCACCCAGGCCTCCTTCCGAAGTTCCCTTTAGTACGTCCCAACCTTACGGCTTACCGGGTGCCCCGCCGCAGCCCCCTTGCACGCCCGGGTGAACTTCCCGGCCTCGGGCATACGTCGAGAGACGGAAGCAGCGATCGGCTCATTCATCCGAGCTGTAGGGGGAAATTTTTGTCCCGGCCCTGGACTGCCGCGTTCTGGCGGCGCTATACATCGGATGTCCACGACAGAGGTCCGATGTTCCGGTCACCGGGGGTGCGTGCATGAGTCAGACCGTCACGGAGTTCGAGGTCCACGACATCCGCTTCCCCACCTCGGAACAGCTCGACGGCTCCGACGCCATGAACCCGGACCCCGACTACTCCGCGGCCTATCTCGTCCTGCGCCTCGACGACGGAAGCGAAGGCCATGGCTTCTGCTTCACCATCGGACGCGGCAACGAAGTCGTCGCCGCCGCCATGGAGGCGCTGCGGCCCTACGTCATCGGCCGCCCCGCCCCCCTCACCGCCGCCGGACTCGCCACCCTGCACACCGACCTCACCCACGACTCCCAACTGCGCTGGCTGGGCCCGGAAAAGGGGGTGATGCACATGGCGGCCGGCGCGGTCGTCAACGCCGCCTGGGACCTCGCCGCCACCCGCGCCGGGCTGCCCGTATGGGAGTTCCTGGCGGCCATGACGCCCGAGGAGCTGGTCGGGCTCGTCGACTTCCGCTACCTGACCGACGTCCTCACCCGCGACGAGGCACTCGCCATCCTGCGCGCCGCCGAGCCGGGCAGAGCCGAGCGCGCCGCGCGGCTGCGCGAGCGCGGCTACCCCGCCTACACCACGTCGCCCGGCTGGCTCGGCTACCCCGACGAGAAGCTCGTCCGGCTCGCCAAGGAGGCCGTCGCCGACGGATTCGGCCAGATCAAGCTGAAGGTCGGCGGCGACATCGACGACGACGTCCGGCGCATGAAGCTGGCCCGCGCCGCCGTCGGCCCCTCCGTACGCATCGCCGTCGACGCCAACCAGCGCTGGGACGTCGACGACGCCGTCCGCTGGATGACCGCCCTCGCACCGTACGAGCCGCACTGGATCGAGGAGCCGACCAGCCCCGACGACGTGCTCGGCCACGCCGCCGTCCGCGCGGGCCAGCCCGTCAAGGTCGCCACCGGTGAACACGTCGCCAACCGCGTCGTGTTCAAGCAGCTCCTCCAGGCCGGGGCCGTCGACTTCGTGCAGATCGACGCGGCCCGCGTGGCGGGCGTCAACGAGAACGTCGCCATCCTGCTGCTCGCCGCCAAGTACGGCGTCCCCGTCTGCCCGCACGCGGGCGGGGTCGGCCTGTGCGAACTCGTCCAGCACCTCGCCATGTTCGACTACGTCGCCGTCTCCGGCAGCTGGGAGGACCGCGTCATCGAATACGTCGACCACCTCCACGAGCACTTCACCGACCCGGCCGTGGTCGTCGGCGGCCGGTACACCGCGCCGCGCGCGCCCGGGTTCTCCGCACGCATGCTGCCCGCGTCGATCGCCGCCCACAGCTATCCGCACGGGCCCGTCTGGCAGGCCCGCCGTACCGCACCGGAGGTCAGCCGATGAACACCGCAGGACGGGACTGCGCACGGGACTTCGAAGGGCTGGGTGCCCTGGTGACCGGGGGAGCGTCCGGCATCGGAGCGGCGGTCGCCACGCTCCTGCGGGACCGGGGCGCACGCGTCGCCGTCCTGGACCGCGACACGTCCGGAGCGCCGGACGGGGTCCTCGCACTGAAGGCCGACGTCACCGACGACGACGCCGTGCGCACGGCCGTCGACGCGGCGGCCGCCGAGTTCGCAGCCCTGCACACGATCGTGTCCAACGCGGGCATCGGCGCCGTCGGCACCGTCGCGGACAACTCCGACGACGAATGGCGCCACGTCCTGGACATCAATGTGCTGGGCATGGTCCGCGTCGCCCGGCACGCCCTTCCCCACCTGCGTGCCTCGGCCGCCGCGCGTCCCGGCTGCGTCTCCGTCACCCACACCTGTTCCATCGCCGCCACCGCCGGACTGCCGCAGCGCGCCCTCTACAGCGCGAGCAAGGGCGCCGTCCTGTCACTGACCCTCGCCATGGCCGCGGACCACGTCCGCGAGGGCATCCGCGTCAACTGCGTCAATCCGGGCACCGCCGACACCCCGTGGATCGGCCGGCTGCTCGACCGGGCCGACGACCCCGACGCCGAACGCGCCGCGCTGGAGGCCCGCCAGCCCACGGGCCGGCTGGTCGCGGCCGGCGAGGTCGCCGCGGCCGTCGCCTATCTCGCAAGCCCCGCCGCGGCGGCCGTCACCGGTACGGCACTCGCGGTCGACGGCGGAATGCAGGGACTGCGCCTGCGGCCCGCCACCTAGGGGGCGTCCGGTGGATCTCGGCCGGGGCCAGGACGCTCCCCCAGGGCGTCGCCTGGTGGCACCCCAGGCAATGGCACCTCGCCGCGTTGCCGAAATGCCCGAACGGCTCCGCTACCAGGGCACTCCGGCGCCTTGCGATGCTTCCCCTCGGCCCCTGGGGCCTGGGGAGACCCCACCCCCTCGGCCCTGCGGGCCTGGGAAACCCTCGGCAGTGCGTACCTGAGGAGACCCCATGCACCAGACGCCGCGTCCTGTCCGGCCCTGATCCGCCGGACACCCCATCGCCGCCGACACCCAACGAAGGACGGGACCATGAGAGTGCGTACGACAAGTGCCGCGGCCTGCGCCGTGCTTCTGGCCGTCACGGCCCTGGCCGGCTGCAACCGGGGCACCGACAGCGCCTCCGGCGCCGGCAAGGTGGGCATCGACCTGCCGCGCAGCGACAGCGACTTCTGGAACTCCTACCAGAGCTACATCGAGAAGGGCGTCAAGGGCGGAGAGGTCGACGCGCTGTCCCTGACCAACTCCCAGAACGACATCGGCAAGCTCGTCTCCAACGTGCAGGTCTTCACCGACCAGGGCGCCAAGGCCGTCGTCATGGCCCCGCAGGACACCGGCGCGATAGCCGAGACCCTCGGCACGCTGGAGGAGAAGAAGATCCCGGTCGTCAGTGTCGACACCCGGCCGGACAAGGGCAACGTCTACATGGTGGTGCGCGCCGACAACCGCGCGTACGGCGAGAAGGCCTGCAAGTACCTCGGCGAGCAGCTGAAGGGGAAGGGCAAGGTCGTCGAGTTCCAGGGTGACCTGTCCTCCATCAACGGCCGGGACCGCTCCGAGGCGTTCAAGTCGTGCATGGACAAGAACTATCCAGGCATCCGGGTCTTCGAGCTCGCCACCGAGTGGAAGGGCGACGTCGCCTCCGCCAAGCTCCAGTCCACCCTCGCCGCGCACCCCGACATCAACGGCATCTACATGCAGGCCGGCGGTGTCTTCCTGCAGCCCACCCTCGCCCTCCTGGAGCAGAAGAAGCTCCTCAAGGCGCCGGGGCAGCCGGGTCACATCACGATCATCTCCAACGACGGCATCCCCGAGGAACTGGACGCCATCCGCGCCGGGAAGATCGACGCGACGGTCTCCCAGCCCGCCGACCTGTACGCCAAGTACGCGCTGTACTACGCCAGGGCGGCGCTGGAAGGCAAGACGTTCAAAGAAGGGCCGACCGACCACGGCTCAGTGATTGTCAAGCTCCCGAACGGCTTGGAGGACCAGCTCCCCGCTCCGCTGGTGACCCGGCAGAACGTGGACGACCCCGAGCTGTGGGCCAACCAGCTGGAGAAGTGACCATGCGAACGGCTCCCGCAGCAGCGGCGGTTCACGCCGAAGGCATCGTCAAACGCTTCGGTCCCACCCTCGCGCTCGACGGTGTCCGCCTCACCGTGGCCCCCGGCGAGTCCCACGCACTCGTCGGGCGCAACGGCGCGGGCAAATCCACGCTCGTCAGCGTCCTGACCGGCCTGCACCGGCCGGACGCGGGCACGGTGACCTTCGACGGTGCACCCGCGCCCGCCTTCGGCGACACGGCTGCCTGGCAGTCCAAGGTCGCCTGCGTCTACCAGAAGTCGATGGTCGTCCCGGACCTGACCGTGGCCGAGAACCTCTTCCTGAACCGGTTCGAGGAAGGCAGCCGCTTCATCGGCTGGCGGCGGCTGCGGCAGCGCGCGGCCGAACTGCTCGGCGCGTACGGCGTGGACGTCGACCCCGGCGCGCGGGCCAAGGACATCGGCGTCGAACAGCGCCAGTTCGTCGAGATCGCCCGCGCCCTCTCCTTCGGCGCCCGGCTGGTCATCCTCGACGAGCCCACCGCGCAGCTCGACGCCCGGGGCATCCAGTGCCTGTTCGGCAAGCTGCGGGAACTGCAGGACCAGGGCGTCGCCTTCCTGTTCATCTCGCACCACCTCCAGGAGGTGTACGAGCTGTGCGCCACGGTCACCGTCTACCGTGACGCCCGCCATGTCCTCACGGCACCCGTCGCGGGTCTGCCCAAGGAGGACCTGGTCGCCGCGATGACGGGCGATGCCACGAGCAGCGCCTCCGCCTGGCACGCGCCCGTCGGCGCGCTGGGCGAGGCCGAGACGGTGCTGCGTGCGGAAGGGCTCGGGCTGGAGGGCCGGTTCGAACCGCTCGACATCGAGGTGAGGGCGGGTGAGGTGCTCGGTATCGCGGGGGCCGCTGCGAGCGGCAGCACCGCGCTCGGGGAGACACTGGCCGGGCTGCGCAAGGCGAGCACGGGCCGCCTCACCGTACGCGGCAGGCCGGTGAGATCCGGCAGCGTGCCGCACGCCCTGGACGCCGGAATCGGCTACATCCCCGAGGACCGGCACATCCAGGGCCTGGTGCCCGGGCGCAGTGTCGCCGAGAACGCCACGCTGACGGTCACGGACCAGCTCGGTCCCTGCGGAACCGTCCTGCCCTCGCGGACCCGGGCATTCGCCACGTCCATGATCAGCGCGCTGGACATCAAGACGCAGGGGCCGTCGCAGCCGGTGTCCGGGCTGTCCGGCGGCAACCAGCAGAAGGTCGTCGTGGCCCGTGCGCTGGCCCGCGACCCCGGCGCCCTCGTGGCGGTGCGCCCCACCGCGGGCGTCGACGTGAAGTCCAAGGACGCGCTTCTCGGCGTCGTACGGAAGGTGGCCGACGAAGGGCGCGCGGCCGTGATCATCTCGGACGAGCTGGACGACCTGCGGGTGTGCGACCGGGTGCTCGCACTGTTCCACGGGCGGGTCGTGGCGACGTTCGGCAGCGGGTGGACGGACCGGGAGCTGGTGGCGGCGATGGAAGGCGTGGGAGAGCAGCGATGACAGGGACGATACGGCCGCTGACCGGCGACGAGCCGGTCACCGTCGGCGGCGGCGCGCGCGGCACACTGCGGCTGATCCGCTGGAGCGACTTCTCGCTCGTGCCGGTGATCCTGGTGCTGATGGTGATCGGCTTCATCGTGTCGCCGGTGTTCCTCACCGCCGGCAATCTCATCAGCGTGGTCCAGCAGTCCTCCGAGCTGAGCCTGCTGGTGCTGGGCCAGGCGCTCATCCTCATCTGCGGACGGATGGACCTGTCGCTGGAGTCGACGATCGGGATCGCGCCCGTCGTCGCGATGTGGCTCGTCCTGCCGGTGGAGGGGGGCCGGTTCGCGGGTCTGGAGCTGCTGCCCGTGTGGACGGCCGTCCCCCTCTGCCTGCTGGCCGGCACGGTGATCGGCGTGGCCAACGGCTTCCTGATGCTGAAGCTGCGCGTCAACGGCTTCATCGCGACGCTCGGGATGCTGACGATGCTGCGCGGCCTGCACATCGGCATCACCGAGGGCAAGTCCATCACGGACGTGCCGGAGTCCTTCCGTTACCTCGGCAAGACGGACTGGCTCGGAGCGCCGGCCGCGGTGTGGATCTGCCTCGCGCTCTTCGCGGCGGGCGGGGCGGCGCTGGCGTACCTGCGCCACGGACGCGCACTGTACGCGATCGGCGGCAACCCGGAGGCGGCCAGGGCGGCGGGCATCCGCGTGGACCGCATCACCTGGATCGTGCTGGCCGTCGGCGGCCTGCTGGCGGCGTTCGCCGGTGTGCTGTACACGGGCCACTACGGCTCGGTGGCGGCGACGCAGGGCAACGGCTGGATCTTCCAGGTCTTTGCGGCGGCGGTGATCGGCGGCATCAGCCTGAAGGGCGGGCGGGGCACGCTGTTCGGGGCGCTGACGGGTGTGCTGACGCTGCAGCTGGTGGTGAACGTGATGACGCTGGGCGGGGTGCCGGCGCTGTGGAACCAGTTCCTGAACGGAGCGATCATCATCGTGGCGCTGGTGATCTCGCGCTTCGCGAGCGGGGAGCGCCAGGACTGAGGCAGGGGCCGTTTCCCCACCCCGCCCCTTCCCGAACCGGGGGCTCGGCCCCCGGACCCCGCCCCCTACGCCCTGCGGGCGTGGGGGGACCCCCAGCGCCTCAATCGTCGGCGGGGCTGGATTTTCCAGCCCCTCCGGCGTTTGAGGGTAGGGGAACAAGCACCCGTCACAGCGTCGACCGCAGCCACTGCTCCACGCTCGCCACATGCACCGTCGCCCACGACCGCGCCGCCTCCGCGTCGCGGTCCCGTAGCGCCGACAGGATCGCGCGGTGTTCGTGGAGCGTGCGGCTCACCGCGTCCTCCTGGGTCAGGCCGCGCCAGATGCGGGCCCGGGTCGTCGGGCCGGACAGGCCGTCGATGAGGGAGCAGAGCACCGAGTTCCCCGACGACTGCACAATGCCGCGGTGGAACTCCAGGTCGGCCGCGACCAGTTCCTCCACCGACGGCTGCGCCCCCAGCGCGTCCAACTGCTCCCCGAGCGAATCCAGTTCGGCATCGCTGATCCGCATCGCCGCCATCGCCGTGGCCGCCGGCTCCAGAATCCGCCGCACCGCCAGGAACTCCAGCACCGTGTCGTCCCGGTGGAAGTCGACGACGAAGCTCAGCGCCTCCAGGAGCAACTGCGGGTCCAGGCTGGTCACATACGTGCCGTCGCCCTGCCGCACATCGAGGATGCGGATCAGGGACAGGGCCCGTACCGCCTCGCGCAGCGAGTTCCGCGACAGGCCCAGCTCCGCGGCCAGTTCGCTTTCCTTGGGGAGCCGGTCGCCCGGGCGCAGCGCGCCGGAGACGATCATTCCCTTGATCTTCTCGATGGCCTCGTCGGTGACAGCCACGGGCGACCTCCATACATCCGATGTATCGATGATTATGCCGCCTGCGACCGTCCATGGTCACGGCCTTCCGTCCGCCCGCCGGCTCCCCGGCATCCTGGCGTAAGTTGACGCAGTCTGCTGTCTCCCTGTTTCCGCGGATCTCTGTCTGCGCGAGGAACCCCCATGACGACTGTGGCCAAACCGCCTGTCCATTACTCGATAGCCGCGCGCCTCGAGCGGCTTCCCCACTCCCGCTGGCACGTCAAGGTCCGTTTCCTGATCGGTGCCGTCACCTTCTTCGAGGCGTTCGACCAGCTGCTGGCCGCCTCCGCGCTGCCCGTCCTGCGCAAGGAGTGGAACCTGACGACGGCCGGGGCGACTCTCGCCCTGACGTCGGCGTCGATCGGCATGCTCCTGGGGGCTCTCGCGGCCGGCTGGCTCGGCGACCGGATCGGCCGGGTGCGCACGGTCGCGCTCGGTGTCGCCGTGACGGGTCTCGCCTCGCTCGCCGTCGCCCTCTCGAACGGCATCGAGACCTTCGCGCTGCTCCGATTCGTCCAGGGCATCGGCATCGGCGGCGTCGTCCCCGTGGCCGCCACGTACATCAACGAGATCGCCCGCTCGGACAACCGCGGCCGCCTGGTACTCCTCTACGAGATGATCTTCCCGGCCGGCATGGCGGCGGCCAGTCTCACGGCCGTGTGGGTGGTCCCCCACCTCGGCTGGCGCGCGATGTTCGTCATCGGCGCCGTGCCCGTCCTGTTCGCCGCCCTGCTGCCGCGCCACGTGGCGGAGTCCCCGCGCTGGCTGCTGGCCCGCGGCCGCACCCAGGAGGCCGAGCAGGTCATCGCGCGGATCGAGGCCGAGGTCGCCGAGGCCACGCGCACGCCGCTGCCCGACCCGGTGCCGTCCGTGCGGTCCGAGGAGGACTCGTCGCAGGGGCGGCTGCGGGAGCTGTTCTCGGGCCGCTACCTGCGCCGTACGGCGATCGTCTCCGCGCTCTGGTTCGTCGCCTACTACGTCAACCACGGCATCTCCACCTGGCTGCCGTCGCTCTACACCAAGAACTTCGGCCTCGATCTGAGCACCGCGCTCGGCTACACCCTGCTCGGCAACGTCACCGGACTGCTCGGCACCTTCGTCGTCGCGCTGGTGATCGACCGGGTGGGCCGCAGACCGGCCCTCGTCGCCGCTCTCGGCGGCACCACGGTCACCCTCGGCATGCTGGCTCTGGCCGGTGCGACCTCCGGCCTCCAGGTCGCGGTCTTCGCCTCCTGCACGACCTTCTTCCTCTACACGGTCAACGCCGGGCTCTACCTGTACTCGCCCGAGCTCTACCCGACCCGCAACCGTGCCAAGGGCGCCGCGTTCGGCGGCCTGTGCAACCGGCTCGGGGTCATCCTCGGGCCGGTCACCCTGGGCGCGATCCTCGGCGCGGGCGGCAGCCTGGCCGTGGTCTTCGCGCAGTTCGCCGCGGTGGCGGCGGTGGGCGCCGTCGTCGCCCTGTTCGCCGTCGAGACGAAGGGCAGGACGCTGGAGGAGCTCAACGCATGACGAGGGGGCGGCACACCGATGTGTGCCGCCCCCTCGCCCTGTGCCGGTGCCTACTTGCCGCCGAGCATGTCCTCGACCTTGCCGCGGATCTCGTCCGTCGCGAGACCGCGGATCGTCAGCGTCGTACGGCGGCGCAGCACGTCGTCCGCCGTCTCGGCCCACTCGTGGTCGCGCGCGTACACGACCTGCGCCCAGATCTCCGGCGCGTCCGGGTGGATGCGCTGGGCCAGCGCCGGGTCCTCGCTCGCCAGGCGGGCTATGTCGAACGACAGCGAGCCGTAGTGCGTGGCGAGGTGGCGGGCGGTGTCGGCCGCCATGCGCGGGCCGGGCGTGCCGCCGTCGACGAGGAGGCGGTGCGCGACCGCGTTCGGGTTGGCGATGCCCGGCAGCGGCAGCTTCTTCGGCAGCCGTGCGATCGGCTCCATGTCCTCCGCGAGCGGCCGGCCCGGCAGCGCGGCCAGCTTGTTCATCACCGTGCGGCCGATGTGGCGGAAGGTCGTCCACTTTCCGCCGGCCACCGACAGCATGCCGCCGCGGCCCTCGGTGACGACCGTCTCCCGCTTGGCCTTGGACGTGTCGCCCGGACCACCGGGCAGGACGCGCAGACCGGCGAAGGAGTACGTGATCAGATCGCGCGACAGCTGCTGGTCGCGGATCGAGAACGCGGCCTCGTCCAGGATCTGCGTGGTGTCCTTCTCCGTGACCGCGACGTCCGCCGGGTCGCCCTCGAACTCCTCGTCCGTCGTACCGAGCAGCAGCATGTCCTCCCAGGGCAGGGCGAACGTGATGCGGTACTTGTCGATCGGCGTCGCGAGCGCGGCCTTCCACGGGGATGTGCGCTTGAGGACGAGGTGCGCGCCCTTCGACAGGCGGATGGAGGGAGCCGCGTCCGGGTCCTCCATCCGGCGCAGGTGGTCGACCCACGGACCGGTGGCGTTGAGCACCAGGCGGGCGTCGACCCCGAACTCGGTGCCGTCGGTGCGGTCCTTGAGCTCGGCGCCGGTGACCCGGCCGCGGGTGAAGCGCAGCCCCGTGACCTCGGCGTGGTTGAGGACGGTCGCACCGGCCTCGACGGCCGCGCGCACCGTCATCAGCGCCATGCGCGCGTCGTTCATCTGGTCGTCGCCGTAGACCGCGACGGCCTTCAGGTTGTCGGTGCGCAGCTCGGGCACGTCGGCAGCGGCCTTCGCCGGGCTGAGCAGGTGGCCGACCCCGTCGCCGAAGGCGGAGAGGGCGGAGTAGGCGAAGACGCCCGCGCCGAGCTTGGCGGCACCGTGCGGGCCGCCCTTGTAGACCGGCAGGTAGAAGGTGAGCGGGTTCGCCAGGTGCGGCGCCACCTGGCGGGAGACGGCACGCCGCTCGAAGTGGTTCTCCGCGACCAGCTTCACCGCGCCGGTCTGCAGGTAGCGCAGACCGCCGTGGAGGAGCTTGGAGGAGGCGGAGGAGGTGGCGCCGGCGAAGTCACCGGCGTCCACCAGCGCCACCCGCAGCCCGGACTGCGCCGCATGCCAGGCGGTGGAGATGCCCAGGATGCCGCCGCCGATCACCAGGAGGTCGTATGTCGCCGTGGAGAGCTGCTCCCGAGTCTCGGCGCGGCTCGCTGCCTTGAAGGAGGACACAGTCGAGCCGGCGGCCGGGCGCGTCCCGTGGTCCGGGACGCTCTGCAGGGTGGTCATCATTGCTCCTCGTCAGTTTTCCTCGTCGAGCCAGCCCATGGTCCGCTCCACGGCCTTGAGCCAGTTCTTGTACTCGGCATCACGCTTGTCAGCGTCCATGCGGGGGGTCCACTCGGCGGCCCGGCGCCAGTTGGCGCGCAGCGCGTCGGTGTCCGGCCAGAAGCCGACGGCCAGACCGGCGGCGTAGGCGGCGCCGAGGCAGGTGGTCTCGGCGACCATCGGACGCACGACCGGCGCGTCCAGGAAGTCCGAGAGCGTCTGCATCAGCAGGTTGTTGGAGGTCATGCCGCCGTCGACCTTGAGCGCGGTCAGCTCGACGCCGGAGTCCTTCGTCATGGCGTCGGTGATCTCGCGGGTCTGCCAGGCGGTGGCCTCGAGAACGGCGCGCGCGATGTGCGCCTTGGTGACGTACCGGGTCAGGCCGGCGATCACTCCGCGGGCGTCGGAGCGCCAGTACGGGGCGAACAGGCCGGAGAAGGCCGGCACGAAGTACGCGCCGCCGTTGTCCTCGACCGAGAGCGCGAGGGTCTCGATCTCGGCGGCAGAGTTGATCAGGCCCATCTGGTCGCGCATCCACTGCACCAGCGAGCCGGTGACGGCGATCGAGCCCTCCAGGGCGTAGACCGCCTTCTGGTCGCCGATGCGGTAGCCGACGGTGGTCAGCAGGCCGTTGTAGGAGTTGACGGGCTCGTCACCGGTGTTCATCAGCATGAAGGTGCCGGTGCCGTACGTGGACTTGGCCTCGCCCTTGGCGAAACAGGTCTGGCCGAACAGGGCCGCCTGCTGGTCGCCCAGCGCGGAGGCGACCGGGATGCCGTCGAGGGCACCGCCCTTGGCGAGGCCGTACACCTCGGCGGAGGACCGGATCTCGGGGAGGATCGCGGCCGGGACCTCCATGGACTGCAGGATCTTGTCGTCCCACTCCATGGTGTGCAGGTTCATCAGCATCGTGCGGGAGGCGTTGGTGACGTCGGTGACGTGCACACCGCCGTCGACTCCGCCCGTCAGGTTCCAGATGACCCAGGAGTCCATGGTGCCGAAGAGGATGTCGCCGCGCTCGGCGCGCTCACGCAGGCCCTCGACGTTGTCGAGCAGCCAGCGGGCCTTGGGCCCGGCGAAGTACGAGGCGAGCGGCAGGCCCGTCTCGCGGCGGAAGCGGTCCTGGCCCACATTGCGGCCGAGTTCCTTGCACAGGGCGTCGGTACGGGTGTCCTGCCAGACGATGGCGTTGTGGACGGGCTCGCCGGTGTTCTTGTCCCACAGCAGCGTCGTCTCGCGCTGGTTGGTGATGCCGATGGCCTTGACGTCGGCCGCGGTGATGCCGGCCTTGTCGATGGCTCCGGCCACGACCTCCTGGACGTTGGCCCAGATCTCGGCGGCGTTGTGCTCCACCCAGCCCGGCCTGGGGAAGATCTGCTCGTGCTCCTTCTGGTCGACGGAGACGATCCGGCCGTCCTTGTCGAAGACGATGCAGCGGCTGGAGGTGGTGCCCTGGTCGATGGCCGCGATGAACGGCCCGGTGGTGTGTGCGTCGGTCACGGTGTGCTCCTGCTCAGGTCTCTGGAGATACGGCTCGAGGTGCTGATACGGCTCAGGCGAACGCGATGTTGTAGATACCCGCGGCGACGGCCGCACCGATCAGGGGACCGGCGACGGGGATCCAGGCGTAGCCCCAGTCGGAGCCGCCCTTGTTCGGCAGCGGGAGCAGGGCGTGCACGATGCGCGGGCCGAGGTCACGGGCCGGGTTGATGGCGTAGCCGGTGGGGCCGCCGAGGGAGAGACCGATGCCGACGACGACGAGCGCGACCATGAGTCCGCCGAGCGGGCCGAGGCCCTTGCCGCTGTCGTTGAGGCCCTGGGTGAGCACGGCCAGGACCAGCACGGCCGTGCCGATGATCTCGGTCGCGAGGTTCTGCCAGACGTTGCGGATCTCGGGGCCGGTGGAGAAGACGCCGAGGACCGGGCCGGCGTTGGCGGCGCTTCCGTCGTGCGGGCCCTCGATGGCCTTCTCCTCGGGGTCGCCCACGATCTCGGGGTCGGTCAGGTGCGCCCGGAACTGGCCGTAGTAGGCGATCCAGACCAGGGCGGCACCGATCATGGCGCCGAGCAGCTGGCCGGCGAGGTAGACCGGGACGCTGCCCCAGTCGTTGTCCTTGATCGCGATGCCGAAGGTGACGGCCGGGTTGAGATGGGCGCCGGACAGGGCCCCCGTCATGTAGACCGCGGTCAGGACCGCGAAGCCCCACCCGAAGGTGATGGCCAGCCAGCCGGCGTTCTGCGCCTTCGAGCGCTTGAGCACGACGGCGGCGACCACGCCGCCACCGAGCAGGATGAGTACGGCGGTACCGATGACCTCGCCGATGAAGATGTCGGAGTTGGACACCCGCGACTCCTTTGTCCTTCGTCCAGGGGGAAGGCGAACCCCGGGTCCCTCCGGTGGTCCGCGCCCTCAGCTGAGGGCGTTTTCCGGCCTGGCGTTGTCACACTCTAGCGTGTAGTGCCGTTTGGTGTTCGACAATGCCGACCGGTGAACGGCAGTTTTGCCCCCGTTAAACATGACGTCAAGGGTTGTGCCGGCCGAAAACCGGATCGTTACCGATGATGCGCCAGTGCGATCAGAACCGCCCGGCGCCGAGGTCCCTCGACACGGCGCGGGCGCAGTCCCGCACCGCCGCCACCAGCTCGGAGCGCAGCTCGCCTGCGTCGCACACCCGCTCCACGGCGCCCGTGATGGCCACCGCCCCCACCGGCATCCGGCGCCGGTCGTGGATCGGCGCCGCCACCGCGGCCACGCCCTCCCACGTCTCCTCCACATCGGCCGCCCAGCCGCGCGCCCTGGTGTGGTCGAGCACCGCCTCGAACTCCTCGAGATCCGTCACCGTCCTCGGCGTGAACGCCTTGCGGTCGACCTCCAGCACCTCGCTGTGGGCGACCGGGTCGTAGGCGGAGAGGACCTTGCCGAGAGCCGTGGAGTGCAGCGGCTGCATGGCCCCCACCTCCAGGACCTGCCGGCTGTCGTCGGGCCGGAAGACGTGGTGCACGATCAGTACGCCGTGCTGGTGCAGCACACCGAGGTGCACGCTCTCGCCGCTCGAACGGGCCAGGTCGTCCGTCCACACCAGGGCGCGGGCACGCAGCTCGTGCACGTCCAGATAGCTGTTGCCGAGCCGGAGCAGCTCCGCACCCAGCTGGTAGCGGCCGGAGACGCTGTCCTGTTCGACGAATCCCTCGGACTGAAGGGTGCGCAGGATGCCGTGGGCCGTACCCTTGGCCAGATCCAGTGAGGACGCAATGTCCGACAGGCCCAGCCGGCGCTCCCCGCCCGCGAGCAACCGCAGCATCGCCGCCGCCCGCTCAAGTGACTGGATGTTCTTAGCCATCGGATCGGCCCTTCTCCACACACGGTTCGACAATGCTGAACACTATCGGTCGATGCCGACCTCGGTCACGACGGAGCGAGTATCTCGCGCGGAGGGCCCGTCGAAAAAGCCGCTCAGTATGCGGACGTCCGCCCCGTGGGACGCCTCCGCCCCCCGACGGCCCGCCCGGCTACTCTGGCTGCGTGCGCCTTCCACCGGAAGACGCAAAGCCGACAGCCGTCGCATCCCAGGGAGCACATTCCATGGCCTCGCTGCCGACCCCCTCCGCTGACAGCCGGACCCGAATCGACGCACTGCGCGAAGCCCTCGCCACCCGGGTGGTGGTGGCCGACGGTGCCATGGGCACGATGCTCCAGGCCCAGGATCCGAGCCTGGAGGACTTCGAGAACCTCGAGGGTTGCAACGAGATCCTCAACGTCACGCGCCCCGACATCGTCCGTACGGTCCACGAGGCCTACTTCGAGGTCGGCGTCGACTGCGTCGAGACCAATACCTTCGGCGCGAACCTCGCGGCGCTCGGCGAGTACGACATCGCCGAGCGCGTCTTCGAGCTGTCCGAGGCGGGCGCGCGCATCGCCCGCGAGGTCGCCGACGCGTTCACGGCCTCCACGGGGCAGCAGCGCTGGGTGCTGGGCTCCATGGGACCGGGCACCAAGCTGCCGACGCTGGGCCACGCCCCCTACACGGCCCTGCGCGACGCCTACCAGCAGAACGCCGAGGGCATGATCGCCGGCGGCGCCGACGCGCTGCTCGTCGAGACCACCCAGGACCTGCTCCAGACGAAGGCCGCCATCCTCGGAGCCCACCGCGCGCTGGACGCCTCCGGCACCAGGCTGCCGATCATCTGCTCAGTGACGGTCGAGACGACCGGCACGATGCTGCTCGGCTCGGAGATCGGCGCGGCCCTGACCGCGCTGGAGCCGCTGGGCATCGACATGATCGGTCTGAACTGCGCGACCGGCCCGGCCGAGATGAGCGAGCACCTGCGCTACCTGGCCCGCCACTCCCGCGTCCCGCTGTCCTGCATGCCGAACGCGGGCCTGCCGGTCCTCGGCAAGAACGGTGCCCACTACCCGCTGACCGCGCCCGAGCTCGCCGACGCGCAGGAGACGTTCGTGCGCGAGTACGGCCTCTCCCTCGTCGGCGGCTGCTGCGGTACGACGCCGGAGCACCTGCGCCAGGTCGTGGAGCGCGTGCGCGGCATGGAGCCGACGGTCCGCGAGCCGCGCCCCGAGCCGGGCGCCGCGTCGCTGTACCAGTCGGTGCCGTTCCGGCAGGACACCGCCTACATGGCGATCGGCGAGCGGACGAACGCGAACGGCTCGAAGAAGTTCCGCGAGGCCATGCTGGAGGGCCGCTGGGACGACTGTGTGGAGATGGCCCGCGACCAGATCCGCGAGGGCGCCCACATGCTCGACCTGTGCGTCGACTACGTCGGCCGCGACGGAGTGGCGGACATGGAGGAGCTGGCCGGCCGGTTCGCCACCGCGTCGACGCTGCCGATCGTGCTGGACTCGACCGAGGTCGACGTCATCCGGGCCGGGCTGGAGAAGCTCGGCGGCCGCGCCGTCATCAACTCGGTGAACTACGAGGACGGCGACGGTCCCGAGTCCCGTTTCGCCAAGGTCACCCGCCTGGCCCAGGAGCACGGTGCCGCGCTGATCGCGCTGACGATCGACGAGGAGGGCCAGGCCCGCAGCGTCGAGCACAAGGTGGCGGTCGCGGAGCGGATCATCGCCGACCTGACCGGCAACTGGGGCATCCGCGAGTGCGACATCCTCATCGACACGCTGACGTTCACCATCTGCACGGGCCAGGAGGAGTCCCGCAAGGACGGCGTCAACACCATCGAGGCGATCCGCGAGCTGAAGAAGCGGCACCCCGAGGTACAGACCACCCTCGGTCTGTCGAACATCTCCTTCGGCCTCAACCCCGCCGCCCGCATCCTGCTCAACTCCGTCTTCCTCGACGAGTGCGTGAAGGCGGGCCTGGACTCCGCGATCGTGCACGCCTCCAAGATCCTGCCGATCGCCCGCTTCGACGAGGAGCAGGTCACCACGGCGCTCGACCTGATCTACGACCGGCGCGCCGAGGGCTACGACCCGCTGCAGAAGCTGATGGCGTTGTTCGAGGGCGTCAACACCAAGTCGATGAAGGCCGGCAAGGCGGAGGAGCTGCTCGCCCTGCCGCTGGACGAGCGCCTCAAGCGCCGCATCATCGACGGTGAGAAGAACGGCCTCGAGGCGGACCTGGACGAGGCGCTGCGGGACCGGCCCGCCCTCGACATCGTCAACGAGACCCTGCTCGACGGCATGAAGGTCGTCGGCGAGCTGTTCGGCTCGGGCCAGATGCAGCTGCCGTTCGTGCTCCAGTCGGCCGAGGTGATGAAGACGGCGGTCGCCTACCTGGAACCGCACATGGAGAAGACGGACGACGAGGGCAAGGGCACCATCGTCCTGGCCACCGTCCGCGGCGACGTGCACGACATCGGCAAGAACCTCGTCGACATCATCCTGTCCAACAACGGCTACAACGTCGTCAACCTGGGCATCAAGCAGCCCGTCTCCGCGATCCTGGACGCGGCGCAGGAGCACAGGGCCGACGTCATCGGCATGTCCGGCCTCCTCGTCAAGTCCACGGTGATCATGAAGGAGAACCTGGAGGAGCTCAACCAGCGCAAGATGGCCGCGGACTACCCCGTCATCCTCGGTGGCGCGGCCCTCACCCGCGCCTACGTGGAGCAGGACCTCCACGAGATCTACGAGGGCGAGGTCCGCTACGCCCGCGACGCCTTCGAGGGCCTGCGCCTGATGGACGCCCTCATCGCCGTCAAGCGCGGCGTGCCCGGTGCCGCCCTGCCCGAGCTCAAGCAGCGCCGGGTGCGCGCCACGACGGCCGCGGTCGTGGAGGAGGCTCCCGCCGAGGGCGCGGTCCGCTCCGACGTCGCCACGGACAACCGGGTGCCGGAGCCGCCGTTCTGGGGCACCCGCGTCGTCAAGGGCATCCCGCTCAAGGAGTACGCCTCCTGGCTCGACGAGGGCGCCCTCTTCAAGGGTCAGTGGGGACTCAAGCAGGCCCGTACCGGCGACGGGCCCTCGTACGAGGAGCTGGTGGAGACCGAGGGCCGGCCGCGACTGCGCGGCTGGCTGGACCAGCTGCACACGCAGAACATGCTGGAGGCGGCCGTCGTCTACGGCTACTTCCCCTGCGTGTCCAAGGGCGACGACCTGATCCTCCTGAACGAGGACGGCTCCGAGCGCACCCGCTTCTCCTTCCCGCGCCAGCGCCGTGGCCGCAGGCTGTGCCTGGCGGACTTCTTCCGCCCCGAGGAGTCCGGCGAGACCGATGTCGTCGGCCTCCAGGTCGTCACCGTCGGGTCCAGGATCGGTGAGGAGACCGCCAAGCTCTTCGAGGCCGACTCCTACCGGGACTACCTCGAACTGCACGGGCTGTCCGTCCAGTTGGCGGAGGCCCTCGCCGAGTACTGGCACGCGCGCGTCCGCGCCGAGCTGGGCTTCGGCGGTGAGGACCCGGCGGACGTCGAGGACATGTTCGCGCTCAAGTACCGCGGCGCCCGGTTCTCGCTGGGCTACGGCGCGTGCCCCGATCTGGAGGACCGCGCCAAGATCGCGGAGCTGCTGCGGCCCGAGCGGATCGGCGTGAAGCTGTCCGAGGAGTTCCAGCTCCATCCGGAGCAGTCCACGGACGCGATCGTGATTCACCACCCCGAGGCAAAGTATTTCAACGCACGCTGATCGGACGAGTCGTACACTGGTCGGTCCAGTGCAGGCCGGTCACCAGATCTTGCGGGAAAGCCGCAGGGTGAGGTGGCCGGCCTTCTCGTCCCTTCCGGAGGTGTGCCTATGACCAGCACGGTCCCCGCGTCCCTGACCCGTTCGGCCGACGGGGCGGCGCTCCAAGCCGTCTTCCTCGACATGGACGGCACTCTGGTCGACACCGAGGGATTCTGGTGGGACGCCGAGGTGGAGGTCTTCGCGGACCTCGGACACCAGCTGGACGAGGCATGGCGGGACGTCGTGGTCGGCGGACCCATGACCCGCAGCGCCGGCTACCTGATCGAGGCCACCGGCGCGGACATCACCCTCGCCGAGCTGACCGTGCTGCTCAACGACAAGTTCGAGGACCGGATCGGACGCGGTGTGCCGCTGATGCCGGGGGCGGAGCGGCTGCTCGCCGAGCTCGCCGCGCACAATGTGCCCACCGCACTGGTCTCTGCGTCCCACCGGCGCATCATCGACCGCGTCCTCGCCTCCCTCGGGCCCCAGTACTTCGCCCTGTCGGTCGCGGGGGACGAGGTGCCGCGCACCAAGCCGCACCCGGACCCGTACCTGCTGGCCGCCCGGGGGCTCGGCGCCGACCCCATGAGATGCGCGGTCGTCGAGGACACTGCGACCGGGGTGGCCGCCGCCGAGGCGGCCGGCTGCCGGGTCGTCGCGGTGCCGTCGGTGGCGCCGATCGCGGCCGCGGCGGGCCGAATCGTCGTTCAGTCCCTCGAAGAAGTCGACCTGCTTTTCCTGCGCACACTCATCAGGTCGCCGCACTGATACATGTACGATCCGTGTTTCTCGAAATAGGCGGGGACTCAGAGCAGTCGCTCGTGCCTTTTCGGTGACCTTTGGGTTTACCGGTCAGTAATCGACAATGCGTTCCCAAGCGTGACGTTCGTCACTGTGAGTGCTGCCTTCCGCTGAGTCGGCCGGCGCCCGATGTCCCCTTCGGGGGGGATCGGACGCCGTGTCCTGTCCGGTTTGCCTCGGGAGCGCATGAATCCTCCACCTCCAGGCCGCCTCCCTGCGGACGTTCGTGATCACTCAGCGATTACGCCCCAACTCGGGCCCGTTCACGCTTTCCTGGCGCCGCCGACTAATCTCATCGCGAGAAACTTCGCCGCCTCACCGTCGTGTCCCGCCGGCCACCATGCCGTCGGAAACACAGGACCGATCGCTCTGTATCCCCGGCCCGATCGCGCCGCCCCGACCGGGTGGAAGCGGCGGAGTGACCTGCACACCACGCTGTATCCCAGTGCCGGATGGATAAGGGAGTACGTCCAGGATGAACCGTAAGACTTTGGTGCCGCTGGCCATGATCGGCCTGCTCGCGCCCGTGCTGGTCGCGTGCGGCAGCACGGACGGCGGGTCGGACGGCGGTGACGCCATAGTCGTGGGCACCACGGACCAGTTCGTCGCCAACGCCGACGCTCCCGCGCCGCTCGACCCGGCCTACGCCTACGACACCGGCGCGTGGAACATCCTGCGCCAGACCGTCCAGACGCTGATGCACACACCGCGCGGCGGCGGCGAGCCCGTCCCGGACGCCGCCGAGTCCTGCGTCTTCACGGACACCGCGAGCGAGAGCTACCGCTGCAAGCTGCGCAGCGGACTGCAGTTCGCCGACGGCACCCCGGTGACCGCCGAGGACGTCAAGTTCTCCATCGAGCGCGTCCTCGACATCGACGCGGACAACGGCACCGCCGCCCTCCTCGCGAACATCGACACCATCGAGACCAAGGGCGACGACGAGGTCATCTTCCACCTCGCCACCCCCGACGCCACCTTCCCGTACAAGCTCTCGACGCCGGTCGCCGCGATCGTCAGCCGTGAGCAGTACGACGGGAAGAAGCTCCGCGAGGGCGTCCAGGCCGACGGCAGCGGCCCGTACACCATGAAGACCGAGATGGACGGGGACCGCGTCTCCAAGGTCGTCTTCACCAAGAACCCCCACTACAAGGGGGACATCAAGCTCCGCAACGACCGGGTCGAACTGCGGTCGTTCGCCGACGCCGAGGCCATGGGCAAGGCGCTCGAGTCCGGTGACATCGACATGATGACCCGCACGATGTCCCCCGAGCAGATCGTGAAGCTCTCCACCGCCCCCAAGCAGGGCATCAAGCTCACCGAGGTCCCCGGCCTCGAGATCCGCTACCTCGCCTTCAACACCAACGACCCGTCGGTGAAGAACAAGGCGGTGCGTCAGGCGATGGCGGCCGTCATCGACCGCGGCCAGATCGCCGGCCAGGTGTACGGCTCCACCGCCGAGCCGCTCTACTCGCTCATCCCGACGAGCATCGCCGCGCACACCAACTCGTTCTACAACAAGTACGGCGAGCCGAGCCGCAAGAAGGCCGCGGCCATCCTGAGCGACGCGGGCATCGACACTCCCGTCAAGCTGGAGTTGAACTACACCACCGACAAGTACGGTGACGGCACGGCCAAGGAGTTCGAGGCGATCCGCGACCAGCTGAACGCCACCCAGCTCTTCGACGTCACCGTCAAGGGCACCGAATGGGCCAAGTTCCGCCCCGCCCAGAAGCGCGGCGACTACGCGGTCTACGGCCTCGGCTGGTTCCCCGACTTCCCGGACCCGGACAACTACGTCGCCCCGTTCCTCGACAAGGGCAACTTCCTCAACTCGCCCTACGTGAACGAAGAGGCGCGGGGCCTCATCCCGCAGTCCCGCCGTGAGGCGGACCGCACCGCGGCCTCCCCGGCCTTCAAGCGGATCCAGGAGATCGTCGCCGACGACGTGCCGGTGCTGCCGCTGTGGCAGGGCAAGCAGTACGTCGCCGCCCGCGACGACGTCACGGGCGTCGAATGGGCGCTCAACGCCAGCTCCGACCTTCAGCTGTGGGAGCTGGCCCGGGGCAACGACGCCTGATCCGGCGCCCCCCGCACAGACACAGACGGCCGGTGTCCGGCAGTGGCGAAAGCCGCCGCCGGACACCGGCCGTCCCCGTCGTGGCGGCCGCCGCGCTCACTGCGCGCCGGGGCGCACCAGACCGCTCTCGTACGCGTACACCGCGGCCTGGACACGGTCACGCAGGCCGAGCTTGGTGAGCACATGGCCGACATGGGTCTTCACGGTCGTCTCGCTCACGAACAGATCCGCGGCGATCTCCGCGTTCGACAGGCCCCGCGCGACCAGCTTCAGCACCTCGACCTCACGGTCGGTCAGCGTGTGCAAGGCGTCCGGAAGGGGCTCCTCGCCCGAGGGCAGATGGTCGGCGTACTTGTCGAGAAGCCGCCGGGTGATGCTCGGAGCCAGCATCGCCTCGCCCGCCGCGACCACGCGGATCGCCTGCACCAGCTCATTGGCCGGCGCGTCCTTCAGCAGGAAGCCGCTGGCCCCGGCGCGCAGCGCCTCCACCACGTACTCGTCGAGGTCGAACGTCGTCAGCACCAGCACCTTCGCCGGACCGTCCCGGCCGGGGCCCGTGATCTGCCGGGTCGCCTCGACACCGTCCATCCGGGGCATCCGGATGTCCATCAGCACCACATCGGGCTGCAGCGCCCGCACCTGATCGAGGGCCTGGAGGCCGTCCCCGGCCTCGCCCACCACCGCGATGTCCTGCTCCGCCTCGAGGATCATCCGGAAGCCGGTGCGCAGCAGCGGCTGGTCGTCGACCAGTAGGACGCGGATCGCCACGGGTACTCCTTCTTTAGACCGGGCCCATTGTGCCCTGACCATCCTGGGCCGAGGCGCCCGGGGAAACGCTCAGCGGATAAACCGGGGGAGTGCCGCCGAACTCCGGACAGAACGCCTGGTGGTCGCACCAGCCGCAGAGCTTCGTCGGCCGCGGCCGCCAGTCACCGGACCGCGTCGCCTGCCGGATCGCGTCCCACAGGGCCAGCAGCTTGCGCTCCATCCGCGCCAGGTCGTCCATCACCGGGTCGTACGTCAACACGTCGCCGCTGCCCAGATACACCAGCTGGAGCCGGCGGGGGAGCACCCCCTTCAGGCGCCAGATCACCAGCGCGTAGAACTTCATCTGGAACAGCGCGCCCTCGCTGTACTCCGGGCGGGGGGCCTTGCCCGTCTTGTAGTCGACGATCCGCACCTCGCCCGTCGGCGCGATGTCCACCCGGTCGATCACGCCGCGCAGCCGCAGCCCCGACTCCAGCTCCGTCTCGACGAACATCTCCCGCTCGGCGGGCTCCAGCCGGGTCGGGTCCTCCAGCGAGAACCAGCGCTCCACCAGCTGCTCCGCCTCACTGAGCCAGCGCGCCAGCCGCTCGCCTCCGGTGTCCTCGGCGAACAGCTCGCCCAGCTCCGGCTTCGTCTCCAGCAGCCTGCTCCACTGGCCGGGAATCATCGCCTTCGCCCGCGGAGCCGTGCGCTGGAGGGCCGGATCGTCGAAGAGGCGCTCCAGCACCGCATGCACCAGCGTCCCGCGGGTCGCCGCCTCGCTCGGCTTCTCCGGCAGCCGGTCGATCACCCGGAACCGGTACAGCAGGGGGCACTGCATGAAGTCACTGGCCCGGGAAGGAGACAGGGACATCGGCTCCATGGCCGGCCTCGGCTCCGGGGCAGCGGTCGGCGCAGTGTCCGCCTCCGAGGAGGACACGGACTCCGGGGCAGCGGCGGGCGCCCCGACGACAGGCACGACGGGCTGCTGGCTCGTACTCATGGCTCAGACCCTACGGCCCGCCACTGACAGCGAGCGGCATACCATCGACGACAGGACCTCGCCCATGCATGATCGAGCGAGCCACACCTCTGCTGAGAGCCTTGGCGACGAAGGGACCCCGTGAACGAGGACGACACGAGCGGCAAGCGTGAACGGCCGCGGTCCGATGCGGGCAAGGCAGGGCCGGACGGCGGCGGGAAGCGCGGCTCGGGCGGACCGGGCGGCGGCATTCTCATGGGCCGCCCCTTCGGTGTGCCCGTATACGTCGCCCCCAGCTGGTTCGTCGTCGCCGCCCTGATCACCTGGGTCTTCGGCGGCCAGCTCGACCGCGTCCTGCCCGAACTCGGCGGCGCCCGCTATCTGGTGTCGCTGTTCTTCGCCGTCGCCTTCTACGCCTCCGTCCTCGTCCACGAACTCGCCCACACCGTCGCCGCGCTCCGCTTCAAACTGCCGGTACGCCGCATCCAGCTCCAGTTCTTCGGCGGGGTCTCCGAGATCGAGAAGGAGACCGAGACTCCCGGCCGCGAGTTCGTCCTCGCCTTCGTCGGCCCCCTCCTCTCCCTCGTCCTGGCCGGGCTGTTCTACCTCGGCATGACGGCCGTCGAGCCCGGCACCGTGCCCGGAGTGCTGCTCGCCGGACTGATGGTCTCCAACCTGATCGTCGCCGCGTTCAACCTGTTGCCCGGACTGCCCCTCGACGGCGGCCGGATGCTGCGCGCCATCGTCTGGAAGATCAGCGGCAAACCCATGACGGGTACCATCGCTGCCGCCTGGGTCGGCCGCGCGCTCGCCGTGGCCGTCCTCATCGGCCTCCCGCTGCTCACCCACACCGGCGCCCTCGGCAACGCGACCGAGGACATCGGCGGCATGGAGACCGTCACCGACGCGCTGCTCGCGGCCATCCTCGCGGCCATCATCTGGACCGGCGCCGGCAACAGCCTGCGCATGGCCCGCCTTCGCGAGCACCTGCCCGAGCTCGCGGCCCGCGCACTCACCCGCCGCGCCGTCCCGGTCGAGGCGCACACCCCGCTCTCCGAGGCGCTGCGCCGCGCCAACGAGGCAGGAGCCCGCGCCCTCGTCGTCGTCGACGGCCACGGCGACCCCATGGCCCTGGTGCGCGAGGCCGCCATCGCCGGAGTCCCCGAGCACCGCCGCCCGTGGGTCGCCGTCAGCGGCCTGGCACAGGAGCTCACCGAAGAAATGAAGGTCCCGGCCGAGCTCGCGGGCGAGGCCCTGCTCGACAGACTCCGCGCCGCACCGGCGACCGAGTACCTGGTGGTGGAGGAGACCGGCGAGATCTACGGCGTCCTGTCCACGGCGGACGTCGAACGCGCCTTCGTCGCGGCAATGGCCCGGCCTGCGTCTTCTTCTTAGGGCTCGGTTCTCCCCCTGGCTTCGCCGGGGGGACCCCCACGGGGCGCTTTAAGCGTGTGTCGACGGTCGATCGTGCTCGGTCCCTCGTTCCTCGGGACCTCCGCGCTCCCCCTGCCTGCGGCGGGAGGTGCCCCCACTCCCTTTCGACACCCGCGCGCCCCTTCGGCTCACTCGCCACGTGCGCGGCCCGGTCGGCGGTCCGTAGCCGCTCTCTGTCCGGGCCCGGTCGCGAAGCCGCAGCCCTGCCGGCCACCCCGTCGCCCTTCCGGGACGTGCTCGTTTCGAGGCCGGCCCCCGCCCGCCGCGCCGCCGTCGGCACGACCCGCTCGCGCCTCCCCGGCAGGAGCGCGGTCGGGGCGGGCCGACGGGTCGGACGGCGCCCCCGCCCCCACCGCGCCGCCGCCCCGCCCGGACGGGCGTGGTCGGGGGTGGGGCCGGGGCCCGGTAGGCTGGTCACATGTCCGAACCGACCGGTGCCGCCCGCCGTCGCGGGCCCTTCAAGGTCGGGGACCAGGTCCAGCTCACCGACCCCAAGGGACGCCACTACACGTTCACGCTCGAGGCCGGGAAGAACTTTCACACCCACAAGGGTTCCTTCCCGCACGACGAGCTGATCGGCGCTCCCGAGGGCAGTGTTGTCCGTACCACGGGAAACGTCGCCTACCTCGCGCTGCGCCCCCTGCTCCCCGACTACGTCCTGTCCATGCCCCGCGGCGCCGCCGTGGTCTACCCCAAGGACGCGGGGCAGATCCTGGCCTTCGCCGACATCTTCCCCGGCGCACGCGTCGTGGAGGCCGGCGTGGGATCGGGCTCGCTGAGCAGCTTCCTCCTGCGCGCCATCGGCGACCACGGCATGCTCCACTCCTACGAGCGCCGCGCGGACTTCGCCGAGATTGCCCAGCAGAACGTGGAGCGCTACTTCGGCGGCCCCCACCCCGCCTGGCAGCTCACCGTCGGCGACCTCCAGGACAACCTGACCGACTCCGACGTCGACCGCGTCATCCTGGACATGCTCGCGCCCTGGGAGTGCCTGGAGGCCGTCTCCAAGGCGCTCGTGCCCGGCGGCATCCTGTGCTGCTACGTCGCGACGACCACCCAGCTCGCGCGCACCGTCGAGTCGATCCGGGAGATCGGCTGCTTCGCCGAGCCGCAGCCCTGGGAGTCGATGATCCGCAACTGGCACGTCGAGGGACTGGCCGTGCGCCCCGACCATCGGATGATCGGCCACACCGGCTTCCTGGTCACCGCCCGCCGTCTCGCCGACGGCGTGGAGCCCCCGATGCGCCGCCGCCGTCCCGCCAAGGGCGCGTACGGCGAGGACTACGAGGGCCCCAACAAGGGCTGACCCCGTACAACACGACGGCGCCGCCACCGAGTTCCCGTGCCCCACGCGGAACTCGGCGGCGGCGCCGTCGTATTGACCTCGCGTCGGCGGGCGCGCTCTTTACCCGAGGCTTACGGACCCCGCTGTTCCGGTCCCGTGTGACGTATGGCACGATGCTGGCCACCCCCACCAGCCCTGGCCTCTCAGGAGACTCCCCGCGTGCAGAACTCCGCAGCCGTCCCGGACCTCGCGCACACCCACGCCCGCCCGGTGCACTGGCTGGCGACCGCGACGGCGATGGCCGCGGTCGTGGCCGCCGCCGGCTTCGTACAGCCCGACGCCGCAACGGCGTCCCAGCAGGGCTCGGAATCACGCACCGTGACAGCGCCCGCACCCGCCCCCGACCCGGCGGGCGTCGAGCTGCCCCTGGAGTGCGGGGCCGTCGAGAGCGTCGTCACCCGGCGGGCCACCGGCGACCTCGACGGCGACGGCAGCCCGGAGACGGTGGTGGCCGCCCGGTGCGACGCCGGGTCGGGCACACCGCCCAGCGGCGTGTACGTCCTCGCGGCCGGCCGCGACACCGCGGCACGCGTCGTGGCGACCCTGGTTCAGCCCGCAGAGAAACTCAGCGTCGGCTCGCTCGCCGTACGTGACGGAGCGATCACGGCAACCCTGCTCGGCTACTCGTCGCCGGACGTGCCGAGCTGCTGCCCGGACAAGCGGGAAAGCGTCGAATGGCGGTGGCAGGGCGGCAAGTTCGTGCGCTCCGCCCAGCCGGCAGCGCGCAGTATGTGACCGCTCACTCCGCGTCGGGGCCGTAGACCTCTACCCTGTCCGAAACCCGACGTACGTGAATGCAGTCACCCGGGCACTCCTTGGCCGAATCCACCACGTCGTTCAGCAGCGGCAGCGGAACGGGCGTTGTGGCGCCCGGGTCCTGGAGCAGTTCGTCGTCCACGGACTTCACATAGGCGAGTCCGTCGATGTCGAGCTCGAAGACCTCCGGGGCGTACTGCGCACAGATTCCGTCACCGGTGCAGAGGTCCTGGTCGATCCAGACCTCGAGCGCTTCGGCGGCACCTTCGGTGGGAACCTCGTGCTGCACGGTCATATCTCCTGCCGTTTCCTTCGTCGGGCGCAGCAAGTGATACAAGTCGCGCCAGCCCTGACGGGTGTTGAACGCTTCGACGATACAACCGACCGCTTTCCGATGTTGCCGGGTGGGTATCTGCTGGGTATTCCCCTGGCACGAGGGAGAGCGCAAGGGTGAAGATCGGACACACCCCTTCCGTCTTTGTGATCTAGGGGTTTCAATCACCACCCACACAGGTAGGGTCAGGAAGCGTCCAGCTCCCCTTGGAGGAGGTGAGGACCGTGGCAGCCCACGACGACGACATCAACCGCGGCATCCGGCCGGGGCGGGGGTCTGAAGACCCAGCCGGCCAGGTTGCCTATCTCGAGCAGGAAATCGCCGTCCTGCGCCGCAAGCTCGCCGACTCTCCGCGTCATACGAGGATTCTCGAAGAGCGGATCGTCGAGCTGCAGACCAACCTGGCCGGCGTGTCCGCACAGAACGAGCGGCTCGCCAACACGCTCCGTGAGGCCCGCGACCAGATCGTGGCCCTCAAGGAGGAGGTCGACCGGCTCGCGCAGCCGCCGGCCGGCTTCGGTGTCTTCCTGCAGGCGAACGAGGACGGCACGTGCGACATCTTCACCGGGGGCCGCAAGCTCCGGGTGAACGTGAGCCCCAGCGTCGAGCTCGACGAGCTCCGGCGCGGCCAGGAGGTCATGCTCAACGAGGCGCTCAATGTGGTCGACGCCATGGAATTCGAGCGCGCCGGGGACATCGTCACCCTCAAGGAGATCCTCGAGGACGGCGAGCGCGCCCTGGTGATCGGGCACACCGACGAGGAGCGGGTGGTGCGGCTCGCCGAGCCGCTCCTGGACATCAATGTCCGCCCCGGTGACGCGCTGCTGCTCGAGCCGCGCTCCGGCTACGTGTACGAGGTGATCCCGAAGAGCGAGGTCGAGGAGCTCGTCCTCGAAGAGGTCCCGGACGTCGACTACGACAAGATCGGCGGCCTCGGCGGCCAGATCGAGATGATCCGCGACGCGGTCGAGCTGCCGTACCTCTACCCCGACCTCTTCAAGGAGCACGAACTGCGGCCGCCGAAGGGCATCCTGCTCTACGGCCCGCCCGGCTGCGGCAAGACGCTCATCGCCAAGGCCGTCGCCAACTCCCTTGCCAAGAAGGTCGCCGAGGTGACCGGGCAGCCCGCGGGGAAGAGCTACTTCCTCAACATCAAGGGCCCCGAGCTCCTCAACAAGTACGTCGGCGAGACCGAGCGGCACATCCGCCTGGTCTTCCAGCGTGCCCGGGAGAAGGCGGGCGAGGGCACTCCCGTCATCGTCTTCTTCGACGAGATGGAGTCCCTCTTCCGCACGCGTGGATCAGGCGTCAGCTCGGACGTGGAGAACACCATCGTCCCGCAGCTGCTCGCCGAGATCGACGGCGTCGAGGGCCTGGAGAACGTCATCGTCATCGGCGCCTCCAACCGCGAGGACATGATCGACCCCGCGATCCTGCGGCCCGGCCGGCTCGACGTCAAGATCAAGATCGAGCGTCCGGACGCGGAGGCGGCGAAGGACATCTTCGCCAAGTACCTGACCCCCTCGCTCCCGCTGCACGCCGACGACCTCGGCGAGCACAGCGGATCGAAGGCAGCCGCGGCACACGCCATGATCCAGTCGGTCGTGGAGCAGATGTACGCGGAGTCCGAGGAGAACCGCTTCCTCGAGGTCACGTACGCCAACGGTGACAAGGAAGTCCTCTACTTCAAGGACTTCAACTCCGGCGCGATGATCCAGAACATCGTCGACCGGGCCAAGAAGATGGCCATCAAGGCCTTCCTCGAGCACAACCAGAAGGGCATCCGCGTCTCCCACCTCCTCCAGGCATGCGTGGACGAGTTCAAGGAGAACGAGGACCTGCCCAACACCACCAACCCGGACGACTGGGCCCGGATCTCCGGAAAGAAGGGCGAGCGGATCGTCTTCATCCGCACCCTGGTCACCGGAAAGCAGGGCGCCGACACCGGCCGGTCCATCGACACGGTGGCGAACACCGGTCAGTACCTGTAAGCAGGCGTACCGGCTGCGGATGCCGCGGTCCCCGCGACGGCGGGGGCGGGCATCCGCAGCCGGATGCTTTCCGGACAGGTGAGACCACACCCCAGCAATGACGGAATTGATCTCCCCACCCGCGCGGCGGCGTTCTAGGCTTCTTCGGTACCGCCGAGTCGCGGAGTGCGGGGACGGGCACCGCACGCGCACCGGAGAGCCAGCGGTATCTGAGCGCCGCTCCCAGCGGGGAGCGCCGCCGGGCAAGGAGGGCCGCATGACCGTACGGCGAGTAATGGGCATCGAGACGGAGTACGGCATCTCCGTCCCCGGCCACCCGAACGCCAATGCCATGCTCACCTCGTCCCAGATCGTCAATGCCTACGCGGCGGCGATGCACAGGGCGCGCCGCGCCCGCTGGGACTTCGAGGAGGAGAATCCGCTGCGGGACGCCCGCGGCTTCGACCTCGCCCGCGAGGCCGCCGACTCCAGTCAGCTCACCGACGAGGACATCGGCCTGGCCAATGTGATCCTCACCAACGGCGCACGGCTCTACGTCGACCATGCCCACCCCGAGTACAGCTCGCCCGAGGTGACCAACCCGCGCGACGCCGTGCTCTGGGACAAGGCCGGCGAACGGATCATGGCGGAGGCCGCCGAGCGCGCGGCCCAGCTGCCCGGCGCACAGCCCATCCACCTGTACAAGAACAACACCGACAACAAGGGCGCGTCCTATGGCACGCACGAGAACTACCTGATGAAGCGGGAGACCCCCTTCTCGGACATCGTGCGCCATCTGACACCCTTCTTCGTCTCCAGGCAGGTCATCACGGGCGCGGGACGGGTGGGAATCGGCCAGGACGGCCACGAGCACGGCTTCCAGATCAGCCAGCGCGCGGATTATTTCGAGGTCGAGGTCGGCCTCGAGACCACCCTCAAGCGCCCGATCATCAACACCCGCGACGAACCGCACTCGGACGCCGAGAAGTACCGCCGGCTGCATGTGATCATCGGCGACGCGAACCTGTCGGAGATCTCCACCTACCTCAAGCTGGGCACCACGGCCCTGGTCCTCTCGATGATCGAGGACGGATTCATCGCGGTGGACCTCGCCGTCGAGCAGCCGGTGCGCACGCTGCACCAGGTCTCGCACGACCCGGGCCTTCAGCATCTCGTCACCCTCCGTAGCGGTCGGACACTGACCGCCGTCCAATTGCAGATGGAGTACTTCGAGCTCGCGCGCAAGTACGTCGAGGAGCGCTTCGGAGCCGACGCCGACGTGCAGACCAAGGACGTCCTCACGCGCTGGGAGGACACGCTCAACCGCCTCGAGAACGACCCCATGAGCCTGTCCGGCGAGCTGGACTGGGTGGCCAAGCGCGAGCTCATGGAGGGCTACCGGCGGCGCGACAGCCTGGACTGGGACGCGGCCCGGCTGCACCTCGTGGACCTGCAGTACGCGGACGTCCGGCCCGACAAGGGCCTGTACAACCGCCTGGCGGCCCGGGGGAAGATGAAGCGCCTGTTGGACGACCAGGCGGTCGAGCGGGCCCAGGCCAGCCCTCCAGAGGACACGAGGGCCTATTTCCGCGGCCGCTGCCTGGAGCAGTACGCGGACGACGTGGCGGCGGCCTCCTGGGACTCGGTCATCTTCGACCTGCCCGGCCGTGACTCTCTGCAACGAGTGCCCACGCTTGAACCGCTGCGTGGTACACGTAACCATGTCAAGGAACTCCTGGACCGCTGCCGCACGGCCGAAGAGCTGGTCCGCGTGCTGTCCGGCGGCTGATCCGGGGCTGAAAGTCCTCCCGTCCGGGAATCATGGAGGTGGTCCCCGGACGTTGAGCGAAAGTACGGGGCCGATGTCGGACCCGGCTTGTAGGGTCTGATCTTGACCGAACGAACTCACGTCAGGGCAAACCGAGCGGGGTGAGGGACATGGCGACCAAGGACACCGGCGGCGGTCAGCAGAAGGCCACGCGTTCCACGGAGGAGGTCGAGGAGCAGGCGCAGGAAGCGCAGGCGGCCGAAGACCTCAAGGAGCGCCAGGAGAAGCTGTCGGACGACGTCGACTCCGTACTGGACGAGATCGACGACGTCCTCGAGGAGAACGCGGAGGACTTCGTGAGGTCCTTCGTCCAAAAGGGCGGTCAGTAGCGGCCGTTGTCCGTCCCGGCTCCCGCCGGCGAAAGCCGGGGGGACCGGGACGGATGACCGGCCACGGCGCGGGTAAGGTCCGTGCACAGTTCGAAAGATCGGCCCGCGCGCGACGAAGGCGGGCCGCCGCCTATCCGGAAGGAAACGCGTGGAAGCCAACCCTCGTAGCACCGGGCGTCTGCCGGCAGCCTTCCTGACGCCGGGCTCCTCGTCCTTCATGGACTTCCTCGGCGAGCACTCACCGGAGCTGCTCCCCGGCAACCGCACCCTGCCGCCCGTCCAGGGAGCCTTCGAGGCCCCGCACGGCACGACCATCGTCGCGACGACGTTCGCCGGCGGTGTGGTCCTCGCCGGTGACCGTCGCGCCACCATGGGCAACATGATCGCCCAGCGCGACATGCAGAAGGTCTTCCCCGCCGACGAGTACTCGGCCGTGGGCATCGCCGGCACCGCCGGTCTGGCCGTGGAGATGGTGAAGCTGTTCCAGCTGGAGCTGGAGCACTTCGAGAAGGTGGAGGGCGTGCAGCTCTCCCTGGAGGGCAAGGCCAACCGCCTCTCCACGATGATCCGCAGCAACCTCGGCATGGCCATGCAGGGACTGGCCGTGGTGCCGCTGTTCGCCGGTTACGACATCGACCGGGACAAGGGCCGCATCTTCTCGTACGACGTCACGGGCGGCCGCTCCGAGGAACAGGGCTACGCGGCCACCGGCTCCGGCTCGATCTTCGCGCGCGGTGCCATGAAGAAGCTCTACCGCGAGGACCAGACCGAGCAGCAGGCCACCACGCTGGTCGTCCAGGCGCTCTACGACGCCGCCGACGACGACTCGGCGACGGGTGGCCCGGACGTGGCCCGGCGGATCTACCCCATCGTCACGGTCATCACGGACGAGGGCTTCCGCAGGCTCACCGAGGCCGAGACCTCCGAGATCGCCCGGTCGATCCTCGAGGGCCGCCTCGCCCACCCCGACGGCCCGCGCGCCGCGCTGCTCTGACCCATGTACTCGCTCTTGACAGAAAGGGACGGATAGCCGGTGTCGACGCCGTTCTATGTCTCACCTCAGCAGGCCATGGCGGACCGGGCGGAATACGCCCGCAAGGGCATCGCCCGTGGTCGCAGCCTCGTCGTCCTGCAGTATGCCGACGGCATCGTCTTCGTCGGCGAGAACCCGTCCCGCGCCCTCCACAAGTTCAGCGAGATCTACGACCGGATCGCCTTCGCCGCGGCCGGCAAGTACAACGAGTACGAGAACCTGCGCATCGGCGGCGTGCGCTACGCGGACCTGCGGGGATACACCTACGACCGTGACGACGTCACGGCCCGCGGCCTCGCCAACGTGTACGCGCAGACGCTCGGCACCATCTTCTCCAGCGCCGGTGAGAAGCCGTACGAGGTGGAGCTGGTCGTCGCCGAGGTGGGCGCGTCCCCCGAGGGCGACCAGATCTACCGCCTCCCGCACGACGGTTCGATCGTGGACGAGCACGGCTCGGTCGCGGTCGGTGGCAACGCGGAGCAGATCAGCAGCTTCCTGGATCAGCGGCACCGGGACGGGATGTCGCTGGCCGAGGCGCTGAAGCTCGCGGTGCAGGCTCTTTCCAGCCAGGCCAACGGAACGGACCGGGAGATCCCCGCAGAGCGCCTGGAGGTCGCCGTCCTGGACCGTACGAGGCCGCAGGCGCGGAAGTTCAAGCGGATCGTCGGGCGGCAGCTGTCGCGGCTGCTGGAGGCCGAGGAGGCCGCCACGGCTCCCACGGACGCCCCGTCGGACATCGAGGACACGGAGGAGGGCGAGGCGTAGCCCGCCCAGGACACCACCTGCCGGCAGTGCCCCGGACCGCCCGTGCGGTCCGGGGCACTGCTGCGCCCAGGGGTCGCTGCGTCGCCGTTCTGTGGGTCATGAGCGGCCTGCCGGCCGTCCGGTCGGAGCATCGGCACCACGGCGCACACCAGACGTCCCTCGGGGCTGACGACCGCGGCACCAGGTGGCTGCCGGGGTGGGGGAGGACCCAGCGGGTGCGGCCGTCGGCGCCGGCTGCTCGGATCCGCGCGTTTCGGCCACGACGACCGTGCCGCCGGCCTGGGCCGCAAGGACGGGCGCCTGCGAGGAACGCCGTTCGGTCGTGCGGCTCCAGTCGGTCCTCGCACCGGACGCCGAGCCGTCCTCCGGGCCCGGGCTGCACCGAGCCCGGGGCTCGTACGAGCAGCCTCGCGTCGATCCGGCGCGCCGCACTGGTCGCGGCGCCTCAGGGACGGCCGGAGCGAATCGGTCAGGCGGGCGGGCGTCGTTTTCCGGCCGTGTGCCGGGGCGCCGGCGCCCCGTCCGGCACGGGTGCCGAGGAGCCGCGTACGGCCAGTTCGACGGGGAGGACGTCCTGTTCCGGCGGCCGGTTGTCCAGCACCGCGAGCAGCGCCGACATGCCCCGTTCGCCGATCCGCTCGGCGGGGAGGCGGACCGTGGTGAGTTCCGGTTCCACGGCGGTGGCCAGCGCGAGGTCGTCGAATCCGGTGACCGAGACGTCCTCGGGGACGCGCAGCCCGAGCCGGCGCACCGCCTTGCAGGCGCCCGCGGCCAGGATGTCGTCGTCGCAGACCAGCGCGGTGGGCCGCGGGCCGGGCGCGGTGAGGGCCCGCTCGGCCGCCGCACGGCCGGACGCCACGTCGAGCGGGGCGGGAACCGTGGTCAGTTCCGCGTCCGGGACGCCCGCGAGCGCCGAGTGCAGCGCCCGCGCGCGGACGTCGAAGGTCCAGGAGGCGACGGCGGATGCGAGGTGGACGAACCGGCGGTGTCCCAGCCCGAGCAGATGGTCCGTCACCTGCCGCATGCCGTCGGCGATGTCGAGATTGACGTGGGCGGCGACACCGGTGTCCGCCGGGTCGCTGTCCAGCATCACGAGCGGCAGGTCGCTGCCGCGGATCGCGGCGAGCGTCCCGGAGGCCATGGAGGAGGCGATGACGCCGTCGAGAGCGGCGCGGGCTGAGGCGAACGGGTCCTTCGCGGGACCGATGCCCTCGGGGGACGGGTACAGGACGACGCCGAAGCCGTGGCGGGCGGCGACGGTCGCCGCGCCGGTGTAGACGCGGGCGAAGAACTCGTTCGTGAGGGCCGGCACCACGAGCAGCGCCGTCCGGGTGCGCCCGAGGCGCAGATTGCGTGCGGCGAGGTTGGGCCGGTAGCCGATCTCCTGCGCCGCGTCGCGCACCAGCGCCGCCGTGCGCTCGGAGACGCGGCCGCGCCACTTGTCGCCCAGGACGAGGGAGACCGTGGCCTGCGAGACCCCGGCAACACGGGCCACGTCCTTGCTGGTGGGGCGGGTGGTCCCGCCTTCCGCCGGGACGGGACGGCCCTCGGGGTTCGGGTGTGCCATGCGGTGCCGTCCTCGGCCGCACTGCTTGTTTCGCGAGCGTCCGGGGTGGCGGCTCGGTGGACCCGCGGACTGCCGACATGGTACGTATGGAGGACCAAGTTATACGTAAAACCTCGGCAGGGTCCGGGGGAGAGGGGTTCCCGGATGGCCGCCGGATACGCAGACATCCTCAGGGCGCCGCACGCGGCACGGCTGCTGACGGGCACCCTCGTGGGCCGGCTGCCCAACGCCACCGCGCACATCGCCATCGTCCTGTTCACCCGCGCGGAAGGCGGCAGCTACACCCTCGCCGGAGCCCTCGCCGCCGTGTACGGACTGGCCACCGCGGTGGGACAGCCACTGCTCGGCCGTGCGGTCGACCTGTACGGGCAGCCGAGGGTCCAGTTCCCCTCCGCGGTCGTCTCGGCGCTCGGCATGCTGTTGCTCGCCGTCGCCGGCACGGGCTCGCTGCCCCTCGCGTACGCCGCGGTGACCGTCGCGGGCCTGTTCACGCCGCCCCTGGAAGGCGGGCTGCGCGCCCTGTGGCCGAGCGTGCTCGGGCAGGAGGACCGCGTCCACCGCGCCTACGCCATGGACGCGGTCGCGCAAGAGATCATGTTCACCGTCGGTCCCCTGCTGGTCACGGTGCTCGTGTCCGTCTGGTCACCCGCTGCCGCGCTCCTGGTCATCAACGCGATAGGCGTCGTCGGCGCCCTGTCCGTCGTGATGTCCCAGCCCTCCCGCGCCTGGCGGTCGGCACCCCGAGAGGCCCACTGGCTCGGCGCGCTGCGCTCTCCCGGGCTGCTCGCCCTGCTCGGCGCGTTCTTCTTCGTCGGACTCGCGCTCGGCTCCATCACCGTCGCCGGCGTCGCCTACGCCGACGACCACGGCCGCGAGGCCGTCTACGGCTGGCTGATGGCCGCACTCGGCCTCGGCGCGCTCGTCGGCGGCACCGTGTACGGCGCACGGCAGTGGGCAGGAGCGCCCGAGACCAGGCTGCGCGCCATCGTCGCTCTGCTCGCCCTCGGCTACCTGCCGCTCGTGCTCACTCCGGGTGTCGTCGCCATGACCGCACTGTCCGCGCTCGCGGGCGTCTTCCTCGCGCCCGCGATCGCCTGCGCATTCATCGTCGTGGACCGGCACGCCCCGCGCGGCACGGTCACCGAGGCGTTCTCGTGGCTGGTGACCACCTTCGGTGTCGGCGCGGCCGTGGGCACGGCCGTCGCGGGCCCCGCCGTCGAGATCGGCGGCACCGCATGGAGCTTCGCGGTCGCCGGCGCCGCGGGATTCGCCGCCCTGCTCGTTCTGACGGCCACTCAGCGCGTGCTCGCCGTCGCGGGCCGTACCGAGGGCATTGCGGGCTCGGAAGCCCACTCATCGGAAAATGATCGAAACGGGGCCGTCCAACCCGGTTTCAGTTCAGGCCGCGAGGCGTAATGTTCAGACATGGACCGCCGCATTTTCGGGCTGGAGAACGAGTACGGCGTCACGTGCACGTTCAGGGGACAGCGCCGACTGTCACCTGACGAAGTGGCGCGCTACCTCTTCCGCCGTGTCGTGTCATGGGGCCGCAGCAGCAATGTCTTTCTGCGGAACGGCGCCCGCCTGTACCTCGACGTGGGCTCGCATCCGGAATACGCAACGCCGGAATGCGACAACGTGACCGAACTGGTCACGCACGACAAGGCCGGCGAGCGCATTCTGGAAGGCCTGCTCGTCGACGCCGAACGCCGCCTGCACGAGGAGGGAATCGCGGGCGACGTCTATCTCTTCAAGAACAACACCGACTCGGCGGGAAACTCCTACGGCTGCCACGAGAACTACCTCGTCGCCCGGCACGGCGAGTTCTCCCGGCTGGCCGACATCCTCATTCCCTTCCTCGTCACCAGGCAGCTGCTGTGCGGCGCGGGCAAGGTGCTGCAGACGCCGCGCGGCGCGGTCTACTGCGTCAGCCAGCGCGCCGAGCACATCTGGGAGGGCGTCAGCTCCGCCACGACCCGCTCCCGGCCGATCATCAACACCCGCGACGAACCGCACGCGGACGCCGAGCGCTACCGCCGCCTCCACGTCATCGTGGGCGACTCGAACATGTCCGAGACGACCATGCTCCTCAAGGTCGGCGCCACCGACCTCGTGCTGCGCATGATCGAGGCCGGCACGGTCATGCGCGACCTCACCCTGGAGAACCCGATCCGGGCCATCCGCGAGGTCAGCCACGACATCACCGGCCAGCGCAAGGTGCGCCTCGCCTCCGGCCGTGAGGCCTCCGCCCTGGAGGTCCAGCGGGAGTACTACGAGAAGGCCGTCGACTTCGTCGACCGCCGGGGCATCCGCACCGGCACAGTCGCCCAGGTGCTCGAGCTCTGGGGCCGCACGCTCGACGCGATCGAGACCGAGGACCTCGACCGCATCGGCACGGAGATCGACTGGGTCATGAAGTACAAGCTCCTGGAGCGCTACCGGGCCAAGCACAACATGACCATGTCGCACCCCCGGGTCGCCCAGATAGACCTCGCGTACCACGACATCCACCGTCGGCGCGGGCTCTACTACCTGCTGGAGAAGAAGGGACAGGCCGCCCGCATCTGCAACGACCTGAAGATCTTCGAGGGCAAGTCGGTGCCCCCGCAGACCACCCGGGCACGGCTGCGCGGCGACTTCATCCGCCGCGCGCAGGAGCAGCGGCGGGACTTCACGGTCGACTGGGTGCACCTCAAGCTCAACGACCAGGCGCAGCGCACCGTCCTGTGCAAGGACCCGTTCCGTTCGGTGGACGACCGCGTGGAGAAGCTCATCGCCGGCATGTAGGACGCGTCAGCACTGACGGTCGGAACGTCACCCGGGCCCCGTACGTTTCTCGTACGGGGCCCGTGGCACGCCCTAGAGTGTCCGCAACTACTGAGCCGTGAGAGATCTGAGGAACACGTGCGCCGACTTGCCGGCCTTCTCGTCGTCCCCCTGCTGCTGTTGTCGACAGCGGCCTGCGGCAGCGAGGACAAGGACTCCGATTCCGCTTCCACCTCTGCCGTCTCGATGACGAACGGGCTGCCCACGATCACCGCCGGCAAGAGGTTCGGCGAGAAGCCGACCCTTGCCAAGGGCGAGGGCAAGCCGCCGGCGGACCTGAAGGTCAATGTCATCAGCGAGGGCGACGGCCCGGCCCTCAAGAAGGGCGACCTCGCCAGCGTCGACTACCTCGGCCAGCTGTGGGACGGCGACAAGCCCTTCGACAACAGCTTCGACCGCGGTGAGCCGTTCGCGGTCACCATCGGTGGCGGCGGTGTCATCGAGGGCTGGCAGAAGGCGCTGGACGGCCAGAAGGTCGGCAGCCGTATCGAGGTCTCCATCCCGCCGGAGCTCGGCTACGGGGACCAGGGCCAGGGCGAGATCCCGGCCAACGCGACGCTGGTCTTCGTGATGGACATCGTCAAGGGCACCACCCTGCCGGCCGCGGCCAAGGGCAGCGAGGTCGCCCAGGACAACATCGACCTGCCCAAGGTCGGCACCAACACCGACGGCAAGGCGCCGTCCATCACCGTGCCCAAGAAGGCCGCGCCGACCAAGCTCGTGTCGAACTACATCATCGAGGGCACCGGACCCGCGGTGAAGGCGAGCGACACGCTGGCCGTGCAGTACAAGGGCGTCCTGTGGAAGGGCGGCAAGGAGTTCGACAGCAGCTACGCCAGGGGCGGCGCGCCGGTGAACTTCCCGCTGGCGCAGGTCATTCCGGGCTGGCAGAAGGGCCTGGAGGGCAAGAAGGCCGGCAGCCGCGTCCTGCTGGTCGTGCCGCCGGACATGGCCTACGGGGACCAGGAGCAGCAGGGCATCCCCGCCAAGTCCACGCTGGTCTTCGCCGTCGACATCCTGGCAGTTCTGTAAGACTGTCCCGGTTGACTCGCACGAAGACGCAAGGAGCGACATCCGTGAGCACCGATAAGCCCGAGATCGACTTCCCGGGCGGCGAGCCGCCGGCCGACCTGGAGATCAAGGACATCTGGGAGGGCGACGGCAAGGAGGCCAAGGCGGGCGACACCGTCTCCGTCCACTACGTGGGCGTGGCCTTCTCCACCGGCGAGGAGTTCGACGCCTCGTGGAACCGCGGCACCCCGCTGCAGTTCCAGCTCGGCGCCGGCCAGGTCATCCCGGGCTGGGACCAGGGCGTGCAGGGCATGAAGGTCGGCGGCCGTCGCCAGCTGACCATCCCCGCGCACCTGGCCTACGGCGACCGCGGCGCCGGCGGCGGCCGTATCGCCCCCGGCGAGACGCTGATCTTCGTCTGCGACCTGGTCTCCGCCTGACGGAGCGTGTCGCAGCGCCGCACAGCGTGACGAGGGCCCGTGCCGCCGGCACGGGCCCTCGCTTTTGTCCGGACACCCCGGGGCGGTACGGTCGACGGGCGTAAGGGACTCCATCAGATGAGGTGAAGGGCGTCGATGGCCATTGCCAAGGCCGAGCGGCTGATGAATCTCGCGCTGTGTCTGCTCGGGACCCGGCGCCCGCTCAGCAAGCGCGAGCTGCGCGGGTCCATCGAGGCGTACCTGGAGGCCGGCTCCGACGACTCGTTCAACCGGATGTTCGAGCGCGACAAGGACGATCTGCGCGAACTCGGCCTGGTCATCGAGACGGTGGAGTCGCTCGACGGCGACATCGGCTACCTCGCCCGCCGCGACAGCAACCGTCTGCCCCCGATCACCCTGGACGCCGAGGAGGCCGCCGCCCTGGGCCTGGCCGCCAAGGTGTGGCAGCAGGCCCGCCTCGCGGGTGCCGCGAGCGGCGCCCTGCAGAAGCTGCGCGCGGCCGGCATGCCCGAGACCGAGGACGCCTACGAGGCGCACCACAGCGCCCTCGAACCCCGCATCCCCGTCCACGAGTCCGCGTTCGAGCCGCTGATGCTCGCCTGCCGCGACCGCCGCCCCGTCCTCTTCGACTACCGCAAGGCCAACGCGGCACAGCCCGAGCAGCGACACGTCGAGCCCTGGGCCCTCGAATGCTGGCGCGGCCACTGGTACCTGGCCGGATACGACCGCGGGCGCGGGGCCGAGCGGGTCTTCCGGCTCTCCCGGATCACCGGCAGGGTCCGCTCCTCGCGCTCCGGGGCGTTCACCGTGCCCGTGCCCGACGTCGTCACCGTACGGGAGACCGTCGAGAGCTGGGCGGGGGAGACGGCGACCCGCTCCGCGCTGATCCGCCTGCGGGCCGGCTGCGGCTACCCGCTGCGCTCCCGGGCCACGGCCGTACGGGAACTGGGCGACGGCTGGGACGAGTTGGAGATTCCGTACGGACACGGACTGGACGCCTGGCTCGTCGAGTTCGGCCCGGACGTCGTCGTGCTGGAGCCCGCGGACCTGCGGGCCGACGTGGTGGACCGGCTGCGTGCCGTGGCCAAGGGCTGAGGGGGACTCGAGGACCATGGCCGCGAACGCCATCGACCAGACCCGGCGGATGCTGTCGCTGGTGACATATCTGCGGGAGCGCCCCGGCGCGCGCATCGCCGACGTCGCCCGCGCCTTCGGCATCAGCGAGGACGAGCTGATCTCCGACCTCGACGTCCTGCCCATGTGCGGGACGAGCTTCCGGGGCGGCGACCTGCTGGACATCGACACCGACGGCGAGCGCATCTGGTGGCGCAACCCGGACGCCTCCGGCGAGTCCACCGCCGAGCCGCTGCGTCTGGCCGCCGACGAGGCGACCGCGCTGCTGGTGGCCGCCCGGGCCGTGGCGACCCTGCCCGGCCTGCGCGAGGGCGACCGGGAGGCCCTGCTGCGGGCCACGGCCAAGCTGGAGGCCGCCGCGGGCGAGGCCGCCGGAGCCAGCTCCCGGCTCTCGGTGACCTTCGAATCCGAGGGCGGCGTCTTCGCCGACGTCGACCGGGCCATCTCCGAGCGCCGCCGCCTGTGGCTGCGCTACTACTCGCCCGCGCGCGACGAGCTCACCGAGCGCGAGGTCGACCCCATCCGGCTCTTCGCCGTCGGCCACACCTACATGGAGGCCTGGTGCCGCCTCTCCGAGGCGCGCCGGACCTTCCGGCTGGACCGGGTCGCCGAGATCCGGCTGCTCGACGCCCCGGCCGCACCGCCCGAGATCGAGCTGCGCGACCTCTCCGAAGGACTGGTGCAGCCGTCCGCCGACGATCCCGAGGTGGTCGTCGAGGTCGGCCCCGGCGGACGCTGGGTCGCCGAGTACTACCCGCACGACAGCGCCGAGGAGCTCGCCGACGGGGGGCTGCGCATCACGCTGCGTACACCGGCGCCCGCCTCTTTGCGCAGGCTCGCGCTGCGGCTGGGACGCGACGGTCGGATCGTCTCGCCGCCGGAGCTCGCGGCCAGCGCGCAGACGGCGGCCCAGGAGGCGCTCGCCGCGTACGACGACCGCCGCGACGGCGGACGGGACGAAGGACGGGGCGAAGGACGGGGCGAAGGACGGGACGAAGGAGTGCGGCGCCCATGACTGTGATCCCCCAGATCCCCGCCACCGTCGGGCCGGTTCTCTTCAAGGCGGCCTGCCCCGACTGCCGCGCCCGCTTCGAGCTGTCCGCGGGCGCGCTGCGGCTGGCGATCGGCGGCAGCCGCCGTACCACCTTCTACTCGTTCACCTGCCCCGAGTGCGGCTCCGCCGTCCGCAAGCCGGCCGGCGAGCGCATCGTCGAGCTGCTGACCGGCGGCGGCGTGCGCACCCTGCGCCTGCACACCACCGGCTGAGGACGGTCTAGGCTCGTCGCATGTTCTGGCCCATGCTCGCCATCGCCCTCGGATTCCTCGGCGTCGCCGTCCTCGGGGTGCTCGGTATCAAGGTCTTCGTCGAGGCCCGGCGGCTGGGGCGCGAGGTCGCCCGCACCGCCCAGCGCATCGACCGGGCGGCCGAGGACCTGGAGCGCGCGGCGACGTCCCTGGCCGAGACCGGCAGGACCCTGCGCTGACCGGCCTCCGGACGGGCCGCAGAGATCACTGACGCACCCTGCTGCGGCGCTGATGCGGGCGGTACGCTGCTGGTGGCGGCACCGGAGATGAGGCGCCGACCGCTGACGGGTGTATGCACGGGGATTGCCCTGCGTTTACCCGCCCGAGTTACGATCGCTGCCAGGTCGTCTTCGGACGTCAGTCCGCAGGCCCCGAAGCCACGAGCCCCAAGCCGCCTCGGTGAGAAGGTAGACACAGTTATGTTCCGACAGATCGGCCCCACCGAGATCATCATCATCGCGCTCCTCATCCTCCTTCTGTTCGGGGCCAAGAAGCTCCCCGACATGGCGCGTTCGCTGGGCAAGTCCGCCCGCATCCTCAAGAGCGAGGCCAAGGCGATGAAGTCCGAGGGCCAGCCGGCGGCGACGCCTGCCGAGCCGAAGGACCCGGCCCAGGGACAGTCCGCGCCCCGCACGATCCAGGCCGCGCCCGGCGATGTCTCCAGCGCTCGCCCTGTGACCGAGCCCACCGACACCCCCCAGCGCTGATCGAAGGCCACACCGATCGTGGCCTGCCGCACGAGATGAGGACGTGGGTTGCTCAAGTCTGCCCGCTCGAACAAGAAGGAGAAGGACCCCGAGGGGCGGATGCCGCTCGCGGACCATCTGCGTGAGCTCCGCAACAGGCTCGCGAAGGCCATGCTGGCGATCGTCATCGCCTCGGTCGTCGCGGTGGCCTACAGCCAGGAGCTGATGGATTTCCTCACCTCGCCCGTGCCGGAGTGTGTGAAGGACGGTCCGACGAGGGGCGGGGTGTGCGCCACCATCGTCTACACCGACCTGCTGTCGCCGTTCACGACGACGGTCAAGGTGGTGCTGATGGCGGGCATCGTCGCCTCGTGCCCGATCTGGCTCTACCAGCTGTGGGCCTTCGTCGCCCCGGGTCTGCACAAGAGCGAGAAGAAGTACAGCTACTACTTCGCCGCCGCGGCGGCCCCGCTGTTCGCCGCGGGCGTGTACTTCGCCTACCTGATCATGCCGGTGAGCATGAAGGTCCTGCTCTCCATCACCCCGTCGCCGGCGGAGAACCTGCTGAGCGTCGACAAGATCCTGGACTTCACCGTCCGGATGGTGCTGATCTTCGGCTTCTCCTTCGAGCTGCCGCTCCTTCTGATCATGCTGAACCTGACGGGCATGGTGACCGGACGACGGATGCTCGGCTGGTGGCGGGGCGCCGTCATGGGCATCTTCGTCTTCGGCGCGATCGCCACCCCCTCCACCGACCCGCTGGGCATGGTGGCGCTGTCCGGGCCGATCATCTTCCTCTACTTCCTCGCCGTCGGCTTCTCGCTCCTCAACGACCGCCGCAGGCGACGCAACGACCCCGACGCCGGGCTCGACGACGACGAGGCGTCCGACCTCGATCTGACGCCCGCGCCGATCGGCGAGGTCGAGACGGTCTCCGCCTCCCGCGCGTTGCCCGAGCAGGCCACCGGTGACGCCGACGACGGACGCGCGAACCGGCTCAACGGGTACGACGACATCACCTGATCCGTAGTCGCCGACGCACAGCCAGTGAGGGGCCGGAGAGGAATCTCCGGCCCCTCTTCGTGTGCAAGCGGTCCCAGGCGCGGGTACCCACATGAGGTGGGTGCGCCTGTCATATAAAGATCCGCTCACTGTCAGAGGGGGCGGGTAGGCTCGTGAGCAAGATGACCGAGGATCTCTCTCCCGCTGAGCGCTATGCCGCCGCACGCGTCCGCGCTGCTGAGGAGGCCACCGCACTGGCCCCCTTCCGCGCGTTGTACGACTTCGACCTCGACCCGTTCCAGATCGAGGCATGCCAGGCCCTGGAGGCGGGCAAGGGCGTGCTCGTCGCCGCGCCCACCGGCTCCGGCAAGACCATCGTCGGCGAGTTCGCCGTCCACCTGGCCCTCGCCCAGGGCCGCAAATGCTTCTACACCACGCCGATCAAGGCACTATCCAACCAGAAGTACGCGGATCTCGTCAGGCGCTACGGCGCGGCGAAGGTCGGCCTCCTCACCGGGGACAACAGCGTCAACTCCGAGGCGCCCGTGGTCGTCATGACCACCGAGGTCCTCAGGAACATGCTGTACGCGGGATCCCAGTCGCTCATCGGCCTCGGCTACGTGGTCATGGACGAGGTCCACTACCTCTCCGACCGCTTCCGCGGTGCCGTCTGGGAGGAAGTGATCATCCACCTCCCCGAATCCGTGACGCTGGTGTCACTGTCCGCGACCGTGTCCAACGCGGAGGAGTTCGGCGACTGGCTGGACACCGTGCGCGGCGACACCGAGGTGATCGTCTCCGAGGAGCGGCCCGTCCCGCTGTGGCAGCACGTCATGGCAGGCCGCCGGATGTACGACCTCTTCGAGGAGGGCACCGACCACGGCGGCCGCGGCCGCGGCCGCCGCGAGGTCAATCCCGACCTGGTCCGCCTGGCCCGCATGGAGAACCAGCGCACGTACAACCCCGGCGACCGGCGCCGCGGAAAGATGGTGCGCGAGGCCGACCGCGAGCGCGAGCGGCGTCAGCGCAGCCGCATCTGGACCCCGGGCAGGCCCGAGGTCATCGACCGGCTGGACGCCGAAGGGCTGCTGCCGGCCATCACGTTCATCTTCAGCCGCGCGGCCTGCGAGGCCGCCGTGCAGCAGTGCCTCTACGCGGGCCTGAGGCTCAACGACGACGAGGCACGCGCCAAGGTGCGCGAGATCGTCGAGCAGCGCACCGCCGCCATCCCCACCGAGGATCTGCACGTCCTCGGCTACTACGAGTGGCTCGAAGGACTCGAGCGCGGCATCGCCGCCCACCACGCGGGCATGCTGCCGACCTTCAAGGAGGTCGTGGAGGAGCTGTTCGTACGGGGCCTGGTGAAGGCGGTGTTCGCCACCGAGACGCTGGCGCTCGGCATCAACATGCCCGCACGGTCGGTGGTGTTGGAGAAGCTCGTCAAGTGGAACGGCGAGCAGCACGCGGACATCACCCCCGGCGAGTACACCCAGTTGACGGGTCGGGCCGGGCGGCGCGGCATCGACGTCGAGGGGCACGCCGTCGTCCTGTGGCAGCGCGCCATGGACCCGGAGGCGCTCGCCGGACTCGCCGGCACCCGTACGTATCCGCTGCGTTCCAGCTTCAAGCCGTCGTACAACATGGCGGTCAACCTGGTGCAGCAGTTCGGCCGGCACCGCTCGCGCGAGCTGCTGGAGACGTCGTTCGCGCAGTTCCAGGCCGACAAGTCGGTCGTCGGCATCTCCCGCCAGGTCCAGCGGAACGAGGAGGGACTCCAGGGCTACCGGGAGGGCATGACCTGCCACCTCGGCGACTTCGAGGAGTACGCGCGGCTGCGCCGCGACCTCAAGGACCGCGAGACGGAGCTGGCCAAGCAGGGCGCCGCACAGCGCAGGGCGGCTGCCGCCGCGTCGCTGGAGAAGCTCAAGCCCGGAGACGTCATCCACGTCCCGACCGGCAAGTTCGCCGGTCTGGCGCTGGTGCTGGACCCGGGGCTGCCCGCGGGCCGGACCAACGGACACCGCGGCGGGTTCGAGTACAACGACGGCCCGCGCCCGCTCGTGCTCACCGCCGAGCGCCAGGTCAAGCGGCTGGCCTCCATGGATTTCCCGGTGCCCGTCGAGGCGTTGGAGCGGATGCGCATCCCGCGGTCGTTCAACGCCCGCTCCCCGCAGTCCCGGCGCGATCTGGCCTCCGCCCTGCGCACCAAGGCCGGTCACATCGTGCCCGACCGGCACCGCAAGCAGCGGTCGGCCGCGGCGGACGACCGCGAGATCACGCGCCTGCGCGCCGAGTTGCGCGCGCACCCCTGCCACGGCTGCGACGAGCGCGAGGACCATGCCCGCTGGGCCGAGCGCTACCACCGCCTCCAGCGCGACACCCGCCAGTTGGAGCGCCGGATCGAGGGACGTACGAACACGATCGCGCGGACCTTCGACCGGATCGTCGCCCTGCTGACCGAGATGGACTACCTGCGGGGCAACGAGGTCACGGAGCACGGCAAGCGGCTCGCCCGGCTGTACGGCGAACTGGACCTGCTGGCGAGCGAATGCCTGCGCGACCGGGTCTGGGAAGGGCTCAACCCCGCCGAACTGGCCGCGTGCGTCTCGGCGTTGGTCTACGAGGCGCGGCAGGCGGACGACGCGGTGGCGCCCAAGGTGCCGACGGGCCGTGCGAAGACCGCGCTGGCCGAGATGGTCCGCATCTGGGGCCGGCTGGACGCCCTGGAGGAGGAGTTCAAGATCAACCAGGCGGAGGGGGTCGGGCAGCGCGAGCCGGACCTCGGCTTCGCGTGGGCCGCGCACCAGTGGGCGTCGGACAGGGGGCTCGACGAGGTGCTGCGCGAGGCGGAGATGCCCGCGGGAGACTTCGTGCGCTGGTGCAAGCAGGTCATCGACGTGCTCGGCCAGATCGCGGCGGCCGCGCCCCGGGAGAACAGCACCGTTGCGAAGAACGCCCGCAAGGCGGTCGACGCGCTGCTGCGGGGCGTCGTGGCCTACAGTTCGGTCGGCTGAGACCGCGGACCGGGCCCGACCGTACGGTCGGGCCCGGTCACGCCCTCAGGCCCAGAACCGGTTCTCCTCGTCGATGTCCTCGGTGCACTCGTCGATGTCGGTGACCTTGCCGCCGACGATCGTGAAGAACAGCCCCTGGCGGATCTCGAGGCCGTGGTCGCCGCGATCGGCACGGGACGTGTGGAAGGACATGACATGTCCGCGCCCGTCGGTGAGCACCGCGTCCAGCTGGACCTGCATGGTTCCGTTGGTCTCCTCGCCCAGGCGGCGGAAGACGTCGAGGATGGTGTCGCGTCCCTTGTGGTGCCCGGAGAGGATGTGGTTGCCGGGGATGTGGTAGACCGCATCGGCCGTCATCAGGGAGGTCAGCGTCTCCATGTCGCCTTCGCTGAACGCTACGTAACCCTTGCGGACCAGGGCGCAGTCGGGGTGCTCGGACATGGCGAATCACACCTTTCATGCCTCTTTCGTCCTGTTGGTTCAATCATCCGCCGGGCCTGAAGGGCTGTCCACGGCCAGGGAAACGGCCAGTTCGGTGAGCTCGGCCAGCCGCAGAACCCGGTCTCCGAAGCCCGGAAGCGGCACGTGCAGGGCCCGCGTCCAGCGCGCCGGTACGGTGCCGATCCCGTGGGCCGCGCCGGCGAGCGCGCCGGTCACCGCCGCGACCGTGTCGGTGTCGCCGCCCAGATCGATCGCGGCGGCCAGCGACGCCTCGAACGACGACGTCGTACGCAGCGCCCACACCGCAGAGCCGAGACAGGGCCACACCGCGCCGTTGAACTCCGTGGCCCGGTCCGGGTGCCAGTCGGGGGCGAGGACCGCGGCCCAGCGGGCGCGGTGGTCCGGGTGCACCCGCGCAAGGGCGTCGGGCACAGCGGCCAGCGGGTCCGCGCCCTCAAGGGCGACCCGGATCAGCTCGTGCAGCACGGCCGTGCCCTCCCAGGCGGCGCGGTCGCCGTGCGTGAGCGCCGCGAGCTCGCGTGCCGCGGCCATCGTCGCCGCGCGGCCCGCCCCGGCGAAGAAGACCGCCGAGGTCGAGGCGCGCATCAGGCAGCCGTTGCCGGCGGCGCGGCCCGTCATCCGGAAATGCAGGGCCGCCGCCGTGTCCCACGGGTCCCCGCCGGTGAGGACCTGCTCCGTCTGGAGCCCGATGTCCTTGGGATGGCCCGCGGCCCACCGCTGGAACCGTGCGAAGACGTCCGCTCCGTCGATCCCGCCGTGCCCGAGCAGCGACTCGCCGACGAGCACGGCCATCTGCGTGTCGTCCGTCGCCTCGCCCGGATCCCATCCGCCGCCCCCGCACATCTCGCCCGGGCCGTCCCCGAAGTGGGCGCGGTACACGCCCGGTTCACCGAACTCGAAGGGCGCGCCCAGGGCGTCGCCGACGGCCGAACCGACGACGGCGCCGACGGCACGGTCCAGGCGCGATATGGCGATGGGCTGCTCCACCGCGCCAGCATAGGAGGCGCTGTGGAGGGCGATGCCGTGGTCAGGGCGTGGCGGTGGCCGGGCTGTCGGTGCGGCTGTGCGCACCGGGCGCCGGGCGGGTCGCGCGCAGGGCCAGGAAGGCGAGCAGACCGACCGGGGACAGCAGGACGGTGAGCACCAGCAGGGGGCTCATCGCCAGCGGGTGGATGCCCAGCCGTCGGCCCTCCCGGTACATCCACTGGCCGAGCAGCAGGTCCCAGGCGATGACCTGGGCCCAGATCGCGCCCGCACCGTTCGCCAGGGCGACGAGGTCGCGGAAGGTGTCGATGTCGGGGCTGCGTACCGCCGACCACAGTTCGGGGAGGACGGGGACCGCCAGGGCGAGGTACACCAGCAGGACCGGAACGACAGTGAGCGGCGATGCGGCGACCCGTTCGGTGAGCCGCAGCCCGGGAGCGAGGATCATCAGCAGCCACACCGGGCTCGCCAGCCAGAAGGAGAGCTCGAAGAGGAAGCCGGTCATGCGACGAGCTCCTTGCCGTCGTGCGCGGAATCGTGCTGTCCGGGACGGGCGGCCGCCGAGGGCGGGGTGCGCAGAGCGGCCCAGGTGCCGACGACGGCGGCGGCGAGGATCGCGGCGGCCGCGCCGAGTGTCGCCCCGTCCGGGTGGATCAGGGCCTGACCGCGCAGCGCCTGCCAGGTCACCAGGGCGAACACGCCGGCATAGGTCGCGGAGGCGACGAGAACGAGGCGGAGGCGGACGCGTTCGTCGGCGAGGCGGGTGAAGCGCGGGGCGAGGACGACGAGCAGGAACAGCACGAACGGCAGCCCCTGGAGAGCGTGCAGCCCCACGAAGTGCGGGACGCGAAGATCGCCGCCCGTCGTCTCCCAGCCCGTCAGCGGCATCGAGGGGCCGCCGTCCGTGACGCCGACGCCGTGGGCGCCGACGACGTCGGCGGTGCCCTGCTCGGCGCGGATCCGCTGCTCCGGGGTGGGCTGGGCCATCACGAAGCCGAGGGCGGCGCCGGTCAGCGCGAGGACCGCGCCGCACCGCATCGCCCAGGCGGACGCGCGGTCCGCGAGCCTCGCGCGGAACAACAGGGCGGCGATGAGCAGCGTGGCGGCCCACAGGACGACGACCGTCACCGCCATCGCGCCGAACACAGCCTCGTCGAAAGGAGTTTCGTTGTTGAAGTGGCTGCGCCTGCCGCGGGCCGCCTGGCCGGTGATCAGGATCATCTCGATCGCGCTCGTCACCGCGACGAGGGTGCCGCCCCACCAGCCGGCCCGTCGGAAGCGGGGCAGCAGGGACAGCATCCAGGCGAGGGACAGCGCGTAGGCGACGAACGACACAGAGAACTTGAACGGCTTGAACCAGGCCGGCGCGCCGGCGACGACCCGGTCGTCGACGGCCAGGCCCACGGCCGAGACGACGGCGACAACGGCCATCGACGCGGCGAACGCGAGCAGCGGCCTGTGCCATGACTTCCATGTGGACATGGGACACCCCCGTTGAATATGGATAGCGGCGCTGTCTGCTATCCGATAGGGAGACTATCTATGATGGGTGCGGTGATGGCAAGGGCGGAAAGGTGAACGCGCGGTGCGTATCGGTGAGTTGAGCCGCAGGACCGGGGTGTCGGTCCCGACGATCAAGTACTACGTGCGGGAAGGGCTACTGCCGTCGGGGGAGTTGAGCAGTCCGAACCAGGCGAGTTACGGCGACCGGCACGAGCGCAGACTGCGCCTGATCCGGGCGCTTCTCGACATCGGAGGGCTGTCAGTGGCGGCGATCCGGGAGGTGCTCGCGGCGGTCGACGACCCGGACAGGTCGGTGCACAAGGTGCTGGGGGAGGCGGCGCGCCGGATGACTCCGCGTTACGCGGAGGGTGGTGACGACGCGTCACTCGCGAGCGCGCGCGACCAGGTCCGGCAGTTGATTGCCCGGCGCGGCTGGCAGGTCGACGCCTGCAACCCGGCGGCCACGGCCCTGTCCGAGACGCTGGCGGCACTGGACCGCGTGGGCCACGGGGAGTTCGCGGAGGTTCTGGACGACTACGCCGACGCGGCCGACCGGGTGGCCGACGCGGACCTGGCGTACGTGGCCCGCAAGGCGGGCCTCGACGATCTGGTCGAGGGGGTGGTGATCGGGACGGTCCTGGGCGACGCGATGCTGGCGTCGCTGCGCCGCCTGGCCCAGACGCACCGCTCGTCGACGATGTACGAGGGCTAGGGGGTGTCCGGTCCGGCGGATGCGCCGGGCCGTCCCTCGTGCCCGGCCCCCGGTCACCGACCCGGGGTGTCCGGCGGATTCTGGCCGGGGCGTGCGCCGGGCTGCGGATGCGCCGGTCCTCCGGGCCCGGCCCCCGGTCACCGCCCCCCGGTCACCGCCCCCGCGCGGGACGTGCGTGCCTACGCGGCGGGCTCCTGCTCGCGCTCCACCTGCTCGTTCCACTCGCGCTTGATCGCGCGCCACGCCTCGTCCGACTTGCCCAGGCGCCAGTAGCCCGAGATCGACAAGTGCTCGCGCGGGACCGCGCGTTCGACGCGCAGCTGGCGGCGCAGTTCCTTCACGCAGCCCGCCTCGCCGTGCACGAACGCGCTGACCTCGCCCTCCGGGAAGTCCAGCGCCGCCACCGCGGCCACCAGCGCCTCGCCCGCCGGGCGGTCGCCGCGGTGCAGCCAGGTGACCTCCACGCCGTCGGGCGTGACGATCTTCTGCTCGTCCTCCGGGCCGGCCACCTCCACGAGGGCGTGCACCACCGCGCCCGCCGGCATCTGCTCGAGCGCCGCGGCGATAGCCGGGAGCGCGCTCTCGTCGCCCACGAGCAGGTACCAGTCGGCCGTGGGTGCGGGGGCGTAGGCGCCGCCCGGGCCCAGGAAGCGCACCGTCTCGCCGGCCTGGGCGCGTGCCGCCCACGGTCCGGCCAGGCCCTCGTCGCCGTGCACCACGAAGTCGATCGTCAGCTCGCGGTGCGCGGCGTCCCAGTGGCGCACCGTGTACGTACGCGTCGTCGGCCACTGTTCGCGCGGGAACTCCTCGCGGATCCGCTCCATGTCGAACGGCTCGGGGTAACGGACGCCCGGCGCCGCGAAGACGAGCTTCACGTAGTGGTCGGTGTACTCGCCGATCCCGAACGAGGACGACGCGTCGAGCCCCAGCACCACCCGCACCATGTGCGGCGTCAGCCGCTCGGTGCGCAGGACCTTCGCCTCGTGGACCTTCGGTGCCTTGCGGGCCGGTCGCTCTGCCACGGTGCTCTCCCTGGACGTGTACGTGCTTAGGCTTGCCTAAGTTAACACTTCCGCGGGCCGGGCACCTCAGCGCTCCAGTGCCGACAGCAGCCGCACCACCGCCCCGCCCAGGCCCCACCGCTCCGCCAGCTCCTTCAGCGCGCCCGGGTCGCGCGGCGCGCTCGGCAAGGAGGCGTCGAAGGCGGGCAGCGGCACGTCTGAGGCGACCCGGACGACCTTCGGCGCCACGGCGACGTATGCCCGTGCCTCGTCCAGCCGCTTGCGCTGCGAGGGCGTCAGCTTCGAAGTGCGGTCGTCGACCGCCGCCATGATCCCGGCCAGGTCGCCGTACGTGGCGAGCAGCTTCGCCGCCGTCTTCTCGCCGATGCCCGGCACGCCAGGCAGCCCGTCGCTCGGATCCCCGCGCAGCAGCGCGAGGTCGACATAGCCGGGCCCGTCCACCCCGTACTTCTCGCGCAGCCACGCCTCGTCCGTCACCTGAAGCGTCCCGACGCCCTTGAGCGGATAGAGCACCCGCCGCTCGCGGGCGTCGTCGACCAGCTGGAACAAGTCCCGGTCACCGGTGACGATGTCGACCGGCCCCTCGGCCTGGGCCGTCAGGGTGCCGATCACGTCGTCCGCCTCGTATCCGTCGGCGCCGACGCGGGCGATGCCGACCGCCGCCAGCACCTCCTCGATCACCGGGACCTGCGGGTCGAGCGTGTCCGGCGTCTCCTCGACGTCCGGGCCGAGCTCGTGCTCCTCGGCCACCCGGTGCGCCTTGTACGAGGGGATGAGGTCCACCCGCCACTGCGGCCGCCAGTCGTTGTCCCAGCAGGCGACCAGGTCGTCGGGGCGGTGGTCCTGCACCAGCCGTGCGATGAAGTCCAGCAGCCCGCGCACCGCGTTGACCGGGGTGCCGTCGGGGGCCCGGACGGAGTCGGGAACCCCGTAATAGGCGCGGAAGTACAGGGAAGCCGTGTCGAGGAGCATCAGGCGTCGCGTCACACCGACGATGATGCCGTACCCCACTGACAGCGATCCGCCGCACCCGGTCGCCACTCAGGAACCCACCACGGGCGGCAACCAACCGACGCCCCCGGCCGGGCCACTCACGGACCCGTCGCACCCGGTCGCCACCCAGGAACCCACCACGGGCGGCAACCAACCGACGCCCCCGGCCGGGCCACTCACGGACCGTCGCACCCCGCAAGGCGCCAGTGCCGTGACATGGGTCACCTGGGCGTTTGTCCGGTGCGGCCGGGGGCAGGCGCGGGACCGGAGCGAAGCCTGTCGCAATTTCAACCATTGCACCGGTCAAGCGGGCGGACCCCGCCGCGCTCCACGGCCTGCTCGCGGGGGTGGCAGGCCGTTCTCGGTTCTACGCGTGAGGTGTATGTGTCCAGGCTGCAGGCCGAGCACTTGTACAAAGTGTTCGGCAGACGACCCGACGAAGCGGTGACCCGGCTCCAGGGCGGCGCCGACCGAGGCGAGCTGCGCGCCGACGGAACGACCGCGGCGGTCATCGACGCCTCGTTCACCGTCGAGCCCGGTCAGATCTTCGTCGTCATGGGTCTGTCGGGATCCGGCAAGTCCACGCTGCTGCGCATGCTCAACGGACTGCTGGAACCCACCGCCGGACGTGTGCTCTTCGACGGTCAGGACCTGACCGCCCTCAGCCCCCGCGAGCTGCGCACCGTGCGCTCCACCAAGATCAGCATGGTGTTCCAGCACTTCGCGCTCTTCCCGCACCGCAGCGTGCTGGAGAACGCCGCCTACGGTCTCGAGGTGCAGGGCGTCCCCCGCGCCGAGCGCGCCGAGCGGGCCGCCGAGGCGCTGGAGCTGGTCGGCCTCGCCGGCTGGGAGGACTCCTGGCCCGACGAGCTCTCCGGCGGCATGCAGCAGCGGGTGGGCCTCGCCCGCGCGCTGGCCACCGACGCCGACCTGCTGCTCATGGACGAGTCCTTCAGCGCGCTCGACCCGCTGATCCGCCGCGACATGCAGGACCAGCTGCTGGAACTCCAGAAGCGACTGAAGAAGACCATCGTCTTCATCACCCACGACCTCAACGAGGCCATGCGCCTCGGCGACTCGATCGCGGTGATGCGCGACGGCCGGATCGTCCAGCTCGGCACCGCCGAGGACATCCTCGTCACGCCCGCCAACGACTACGTGGCCTCCTTCACCCAGGACGTCGACCGCTCCCGCGTGCTCACCGCCGGCGCGATCATGGCCGACGCGGACACCGTGTACGGCACGCTGACGGACGGCGGCGAGGAGATACGGGACGCGAAGGACGTGCTGGCCGCGGCCCCCGCCACGGTCGGCGCCGACACCCCGATCATCGAGCTGTTCACCCCCTGCTCCACCAGCGGCGTCGCTGTCGCCGTCACGGACGACGAGGGCGCACTCATCGGGGTCGTACCGAGGGCCCGCCTGCTCGCCGTCCTCGGCGAGCCCATGAACCCGGGCACGCCCCTCGACGTGCCCGTGCAGGCCACGCCCGCCACCGTGAAGCCCGCCGCCCCCACGGACCGGGCCGCCGCGGCGGACAAGGCGGTGGCCAGTGCCTAGGCTCCACCTCGGCGACTGGGTCGACAGCGGTGTCGACTGGCTCCAGCGCCATCTGTCCTGGCTGTTCGACGCGATCAGCTCGCTCGTCACCGGGATGTACGACGGCATCGACGCGGCCCTGTCGGCGCCCGAGCCGCTGCTCTTCGCCGGTGTCCTCGCCGTCGCCGCCTGGTGGCTGCGCGGTCTGCTCGCCGGTGTGCTCGCCTTCGCGGGCTTCGCGCTGATCGACTCCATCGAGCTGTGGAACGACGCGATGTCGACCCTCTCGCTGGTGCTCGTCGCGACCATCGTGACCCTGGTGATCTCCGTACCGCTCGGCATCTGGGCCTCGCGTTCCAAGGCCGTCAGCGCCGTCACCCGGCCGGTACTGGACTTCATGCAGACCATGCCGGCGATGGTCTACCTCATCCCCGGCATCATCTTCTTCGGCGTCGGCGTCGTCCCCGGCATCATCGCCACCATCGTCTTCGCCCTGCCGCCCGGCGTCCGCATGACCGAGCTCGGCATCCGGCAGGTCGACGGCGAACTCGTCGAGGCGGCCGAGGCGTTCGGCACGACGCGGCGCAACACGCTGCTGCGCGTCCAGCTGCCGCTCGCCCTGCCGACGATCATGGCCGGCATCAACCAGGTCATCATGCTGGGCCTGTCGATGGTGGTCATCGCCGGCATGGTCGGCGGCGGCGGGCTCGGCGGCGCGGTCTACCGCGCCATCGGCAACGTCGACATCGGTCTCGGCTTCGAGGCCGGCATCTCCATCGTCATCCTCGCCATGTACCTGGACCGGATCACGGGTGCGCTGGGCCGCCAGGTCTCCCCGCTCGGCCGCCGCGCGCTCGCCAAGGCGCGTGCCGTGGCCGGCGGCGCCAGGATCTGGAACTACCGCCCCCAGCCCGCCGTGGCCGTCGTCGGGATCGTCGTCCTGGCGCTCGTCGCCGGCGGCATGGGCATGTTCGGCGGCGCGAAGACGCAGAACACCACGGACGCGGCGAACGTCGGCCAGGGCAAGAAGATCTCCATGGGCTACATCCCCTGGGACGAGGGCATCGCCTCCACGTTCCTGTGGAAGGAGCTGCTGGAGCAGCGCGGCTTCGAGGTCGACACCAAGCAGCTGGAGGCCGGTTCGCTCTACACCGGCCTCGCCGGCGGCCAGATCGACTTCCAGACCGACGCCTGGCTCCCGGTCACTCACGCCTCGTACTGGGAGAAGTACCAGGACAAGCTGGAGGACATGGGCTCCTGGTACGGCCCCACGTCGCTGGAGCTGTCCGTCCCCGCGTACATGAAGGGCATCGACTCCCTGGACGACCTCAAGGGCAAGTCGGGCCAGTTCAAGGGCCGCATCATCGGCATCGAGCCCAGCGCCGGAATGATGGGCATCCTCAAGGACAAGGTCCTGGGGGACTACGGCCTCGAGGGCGAGTACGAGGTCGTCGACGGCTCCACGCCCGGCATGCTCGCCGAGCTGAAGCGGGCGTACGACAAGAAGGAGCCCGTCGTCACCACCCTGTGGTCGCCGCATTGGGCGTACAGCACCTACGACCTGAAGAAGCTCAAGGACCCCAAGGGCTCCTGGGGCAAGGGCGACGGTGTGCACACGCTCGCGCGCAAGGGCTTCAGCGCCGACAACCCGCAGGTCGGCGAGTGGCTGAAGAACTTCGAGATGACCGAGAAGCAGCTCACGGACCTGGAGGCGAAGATCCAGGAGACCGGCAAGGGCAACGAGCAGGAGGCCGTCCGCGCCTGGCTGAAGGACAACCCCGGCCTCGCCGACAAGTGGACCCCCGTCGGCAAGGCGGGCAAGACCAAGGATGGCAAGGACGAGCGCGACCGCGCCCTGAACGTGGCCTGGTTCCCCTGGGAGGAGGACATCGCCGCCACCTACTTGTGGAAGGCGGTCCTGGAGGAGCGCGGCTACACGATGAACCTCAAGCAGTTCGAGGTCGGGCCCATGTACACCGCGCTCTCCCGCGGCCAGATCGACGTCCAGTTCGACGGCTGGCTGCCGAGCACGCAGAAGAAGTACTGGGACAAGTACGGCGACAAGCTCACCGACCTCGGCTCCTGGTACGGGCCGACGTCGCTGGAGCTCGCCGTGCCCTCGTACGTCGAAGGAGTGGACTCCCTCGACGACCTCAAGGGCCGTGGTGACGAGTTCAAGGGCCGCATCGTCGGCATCGAGCCCGGCACCGAGACGATGAACATCCTCAAGAACAAGGTGCTGCCGGACTACGGCATCGACGGGGAGTTCGAGGTCGTCGACAGCTCCACGCCCGGCATGCTCGCCGAGCTGAAGCGCGCGTACGCCAAGAAGGAGCCCATCGCGGTCATGCTCTGGACCCCGCACTGGGCCTACAACGAGTACGACCTCACCAAGCTCGCCGACCCGAAGAAGTCCTTCGGCGAGGGCGACGAGATCCACACCGTCGCCTCGAAGGACTTCCCCTCGCAGTACCCGCAGCTGACCGAGTGGTTCAAGAACTTCCGGCTCGACGAGAAGCAGCTCGCCGGCCTGGAGAACGAGATCCAGAAGCACGGCACCGGGCACGAGGAGGAAGCGGTGAAGGCCTGGATGGACGAGAACCCGGGCATCGCCGACCGGATCGCCCCGAGGTAACCGCGCCGCACCCGCGCCTCGCCCGCGCAAAGGGGTGGGTCCCCGCCGAGCCTGCACCGTCGGCCCGGGGGGACCCACCCCTTTCGGCCGCGACCGCTGTGATCGCGCTACTCCCGCGCTTGATGAGTACGGATGGGCCGATGCTGCGTATGGTGATACAGGACCCAGGGGAGGGGAGCCCGGCCGATGAACGCGAAGGACGCGAAGGACGCCAAGGAGAGGGAAGAGCCTCTCCGGGTGGGCGCGGCCGTGCGCAAACGGCGCCGCGCACTGCGTCTCACCCTGGCCGCCGTCGCAGGCCGCAGCGGCCTGTCCGTGCCCTTCCTCAGCCAGATCGAGAACGAGCGCGCCCGCCCCAGCATCGGCTCCCTCCAGCGGGTCGCCGACGCCCTCGACACCACGGCCGAGGCACTGCTCGCCGCCTCCGACTCGGCCCGCACCATCGGCCTCATGCGCGCCGGTGACAGCGCGCACCCGGGCTCCCCGCCGCCGGGAGTGCGCTCCCTGGTGCGCGGCCGCCACCAACTGCATGCCACGGAGTACAGCGGCGAGCGGGAGACCCAGGGAGAGTTCCAGCACCGCAACGACGAGCTGATGTACGTGGCCGAGGGGGCCGTCGAGGTGGAGGCCGAGGGCCGCGCCCACCGGCTCGGCCGCGGCGACTCGCTCTTCCTGTCCGGCGGCGTACGCCACCGCTGGCGGGCCACCACCGCCGACACCCGCATCCTCGTCGTCGCCGTCGCCGACCACATCGCGGCGAACAACGACCCGCGGGGCTGACCGTGCGCGTCGTCTCCCTGGTGCCCTCGCTGACCGAGGCCGTCGCCGCGACCGCGCCCGGCCTGCTGGTCGGCGCCACCGACTGGTGCACCCGGCCCGCCGGCCTGGACGTCGTCCGCGTGGGCGGCACCAAGAACCCCGACGTGGCGGCGGTCGTGGCGCTGCGGCCCGACCTCGTGATCGCCAACGAGGAGGAGAACCGGGAGCCCGATCTCGCGGCGCTGCGTGGGGCCGGGATCGAGGTCATGGTCACCGAGGTGCGCGGCCTGGAGGCGGCACTGAGCGAGCTGGAGCGGGTCCTCGTCGACGGCTGCGGCCTGGCGCGGCCGGCCTGGCTCGACGAGGCCCGGAGGGTCTGGTCGTCCGTTGTGCCCATGGAGGGCATGAGGGCGGTCGTGCCGATCTGGCGCAGGCCCTGGATGGTGCTCGGCCGGGACACCTTCGCCGGGGACCTGCTCGCCCGGCTGGGTGTCGAGAACGTCTACGCCGGCCACGCCGACCGCTATCCGCGGATCCCGCTCGACGAGCTGCGCGGGAGCGGCGCGGACCTGGTCGTCCTGCCCGACGAGCCGTACGCCTTCGGCCCCGACGACGGCCCCGAGGCCTTTCCCGCCCTGCCCGCGGCCCTCGTCGACGGACGGTCCCTGACCTGGTACGGGCCCTCCCTCGTCGAGGCCGCCGACGTGCTCAGTGCCGCGCTGCGAGCAGCTCTCCGCGCAGGACACCCCGCACGGTGAGGACGCCCGCCACGGCCCAGGCCACGGCGAGGAAGACGTACAGGGCCACCGCGAGCCACTCGTACGCCACCAGTCCCGTATGGCGCGCCAGCGTCTGCGCGCCCGTCACGCACGTGCCGACCGGGAAGGTGAACGCCCACCAGCTCATCGTGAACGGCAGACCCGCACGGGCGGCGCGCACCACCATCGCACCGGCGAGCGCCAGCCACAGCAGCGCGAAGCCCATCACCGGCACGCCGTAGACGACGGCGAGCGCCCCGAGGCCGTGCGCGTACGACGCCTCGACGGCGCCCGGGGCCACGTCGGCCAGCTTGTTCACCGCCGTCGTGGACTGGCCGAGCGGACCGAGGACCAGGAACAGGGCAGGCGTCAGCGCCAGGGGCAGCGGGCCGTGGTGCACCAGCCGTGCGAAGACGACCGGCAGGATCAGCAGAGTCGCCAGCAGGCTGATCCCGAACATCGCGTAGCTCGCCAGCAGCAGCGCCTCGCGCCACTGGCCGGCGGGCAGATGCGGCACCAGCAGGGGACCGAAGGACGCGGAGACCATCGGGGCGACGACCGGCAGCAGCCACACGGGCGAGGCGCTGCCCGGCGTCACCTTGTGGCGTACGACCATCAGATACGGCACCGCCACGGCCACCACCAGGCCCACGGCCGTGCCCGCGGCGAAGAGCAGCGCGGCGACCGTCACCGCTCTGTCGCCGCCGACCAGGTCACGGCCGGCCGTCAGCGTGCCCGCGCCGACCGCCAGCAGCGCCATTGACAGACAGCCGTAGAACGGCGCGACGGCCGGGTCCAGCAGATGCGCGCGGGCCTGGTCGCGATGGCGGGCCCAGTGCGCGGCACGGGCCGTCAGCAGGACCGTCAGCAGCACCGCGGACAGGGCCCAGACGGCGGCGCACACGGTGTGCAGCCCCGGTACGCGCGCCGGGAACGCGTCGCCGGCCGTGCCGACGATCGCGGTCCCCATGACCGCGGCGTACCAGTTCGGCCCGAGCTCTCTCACGGACGGCAGCCTGACCGCGAGCGGGCGGCGGGAGGAGTCGGCGAGGCGGCTGCGGGGCTGGGCGACGGTGACCATGACGTCACCTTGATGCCCTCCGCCTCCCTCGGCCAGGGAGCATTCCTCTATCACCTCATAAACTGGTCTTATGAGTGACGAGGAGCGTGTGCCGCTCGCCCATCGCGTCCCCGACCTGGGGGCGCTCGAACTGCTGCTCGCCGTCGCCCGGCACGGCAGCCTGGGGCGCGCCGCCCGCGAGATGGGCATCACCCAGCCCGCGGCCAGCAGCCGCATCCGCTCCATGGAACGCCAGCTCGGCGTCGCCCTCGTCGACCGCTCGCCACGCGGCTCCAGGCTCACCGAGGCCGGGGCGCTCGTCACCGACTGGGCGCGGCGGATCGTCGAGGCCGCCGAGGCGTTCGACGCGGGGGCCCAGGCGCTGCGAGGGCGTCGCGATTCCCGGCTGCGGGTCGCCGCGAGCATGACGATCGCCGAGTACCTGCTGCCCGGCTGGCTGATCGCGCTGCGCAACGAGCGCCCCGGGACGGCCGTGTCGCTGCTCGCCGGGAACTCCGCGGCGGTCGCCGAGCGGCTGCTCGCGGGGGAGGCGGATCTGGGCTTCGTCGAGGGCCTGGCCGTCCCGGAGGGGCTGGACGGGGCGGTCATCGGCCACGACCGCCTGTTCGTGGTCGCCGCGCCCGCCCACGCCTGGGCGCGGCGGCGGCGCGCCGCCCTCACCCCCGAGGAACTGGCCGCTTCCCCGCTCGTCCTGCGCGAACGCGGCTCCGGTACGCGGCAGGTGCTCGACTCCGCGCTGTCCCGTCACGGCGGGCTGGCCGACCCGCTCCTGGAGCTCGCCTCGACGACCGCGGTGAAGGCGGCGGCGGTGAGCGGGGCGGGGCCGGCGGTACTGAGCGAGCTGGCGGTGACGGAGGAACTGGCGTCGCACCGCCTGGTCCGGATCCCGGTGGAGGGCGTCCGCCTGGACCGCGACCTGCGAGCGGTCTGGCCCCACGGCCAACGCCCGGCCGGCCCGGCCCGCGACCTGCTCTCCTTGACGCGGGGGCCACGGTAGGGGTGCGGGGGTGTTTCCCCACCCCGCCCCATCCCGTAACTGGGGCTCCGCCCCAGGCCCCTGGTACCGCGCTTCGCGGGGTGTCCTCAAACTCCCCCTACGGCCTGGCGGCCGTGGGTGGGGGTACCTCCACGCCGCCAGGCGTAGGGGGAGTGCCCCCAGACGGGCTGGATTTCGCTCCGCGAAATCAGCGGCGCGGCGCACACTCAGGCCCGCCGGCGTTTGAGGCGTGGGGTTGGGGGCGGAGCCCCACGAGCGCACCGCGCATACCCAGCCCGCCGGTGTTTGAGGCGCGGGGGTGCGGGGGCGGAGCCCCCGGTTACGGAAAGCGCCGCGCTACCCCCTCGCCGCTCCCACCAGCGCCGACATCACCCGGACGTCCGTCCCCATCTCCGGATGCCACTGGACCCCCAGCACCCAGGCGTCACCCGGCCTCTCCACCGCCTCCACCGTCCCGTCCTCCGCGTACGCGCACGGGACGAGGCCCTCACCCAGGCGGTCCAGCGACTGGTGGTGGTACGTCGGCACCGGTGACTCCTCCGGGACGATCTCGGCGTACAGCGACCCAGGCACGGGCTTCACCGCGTGCTCGCCGAACACGCCCGCCGCTCCGTCCGGACCGGTGTGGCCGTCCAGGTGCTGGACCAGTGTCCCGCCGAGCGCCACGTTCAGCAGCTGCATGCCGCGGCAGATGCCCAGCAGCGGTGTCCCGGTCGCGAGCGCGGCCCGGATCAGGGCCAGCTCCCAGGCATCGCGCTCGCGGGCCGGCGGTCCCGTGCGGGGCGAGCGGGCGGCGCCGTAGCGCTCCGGATCGACGTCGGGGCCGCCGGCCACGACCAGGCCGTCGAGGCGTGCGACCACCGACTCCGCGGCCGCCGGGTCGTCGGGCGGCAGCATCGCGGCCAGGCCCCCGGCCGCCTGGACCAGCCGGGGGTAGGCGGCCGGCAGCAGCGCGGCGGGAAGGTCCCACACGCCCCACCGCGCGGACGTCTCCAGGTAGGTGCTGATGCCGATGAGCGGCTTGGACACGTGCACGTCGTTCACTTCCGTTCGAGTTCCGCCTCGGCCGCCGCCAGCGCGGCGAACTCCTCCTCGGGCGCCTGCGCCACCAGCCGGTGCCGACTGTAGAACGCGAAGTAGGCGAGGGCCACGGCGTAGACGGCGAGCGCCGTGAAGGCGGCGTCCTTGTCCACCAGGAACGTCGCCACCAGCGCGGACAGCGCCAGCACGAACGCGACGGACGAGGTGACGACACCGCCGGGGGTCCGGTAGGGGCGGGGGAGCTCGGGCTCGCGGCGGCGCAGCACGATGTGGGAGAGGGCCATCAGCGCGTAGCTGATCGTGGCGCCGAAGACCGCGATGTTCAGCATCCGCGCGCCGTTCCCGGTACCCGCCGCCAGCGCGAAGCCGATCGCGCCGGGGATGAGCAGCCCGAGGTAGGGGGACTTGCGCCGGCTGGTCAGCGACAGGAAGCGCGGCAGGTACCCGGCCCGGGACAGGGCGAAGAGCTGCCGGGAGCCGGCGTAGATCAGCGAGAAGAAGGAGGCGACGAGGCCGGCGAGACCGGCGTAGTTGACGAAGCGGCTGAGCGGTGTCGGGTCGCCGTCCCCCTGGAGCGCCACGACCAGCGGGTTGCCCGCTTCCTGGATGGCGGCGGAGCCGCGCGCCCCGGTGGAGGCGAAGAAGGTCAGCACCGCGAGCAGGACCAGGATGCCCATGGAGATCGCCAGCGCCCGCGGCATCGAGCGCACCGGGTCCTTGGCCTCCTCCGCCGCGAGCGGCACCCCTTCGACGCCGAGGAAGAACCACATCCCGAACGGGAACGCGGCCCAGATGCCCAGCAGACCGAACGGCAGCCACGAGTTCGCGCCGAAGGCGTCCGTGTCGACGGGGATGTCGTCCAGGCCGCCCGCGTGGAAGTCGGTGAACGCGCCGACGGCGAAGATCAGCAGGGCGGCGACGGCGATGGCGGTCACCACGAGGCTGAAGCGCAGGGCCTCCCCAACCCCCCACAGGTGGATGCCGATGAAGATGGCGAAGCAGGCGAGATGGACGGGCCAGCCGGACTCCAGGCCGAACAGGCCGAGGGATTCGACGTAGTCGCCGATGAAGATCGAGATCGCGGCGGGCGCGAGGATGTACTCGATGAGGATCGCCGTGCCGGTGAGGAAACCGCCCCATGTGCCCAGCGCGCGGCGGGCGAATCCGTAACCGCCGCCCGCCGTGGGCAGGATCGCCGACAGCTCGGCGAGGGCGAAGACGAGGCAGGCGTACATCGCGCCCATCAGCAGGGTGGCGACGGCCAGCCCGCCGAAGCCGCCCTTGGACAGACCGATGTTCCAGCCGGAGAAGTCACCGGAGACGACGTACGCGACGCCGAGACCGGTCAGGAGCAGCCAGCCGGCGCTGCCTCTGCGCAGCGTACGGCGGTTCAGATAGGCGTCCCCCGCGGACTCGGCCGAGGAGGGCGCGGGGGAGGGGGTGCGCGAGGTGGTGCCTTCAGCCATGGGTCGCTCCTGGCTCAGGTCGCTCAGGTCAAAGGTTTGTCCCGACACCTTTGCGGCACTCCGGCGGCAGCGCAAGCCCTCTGCGTAAAGCCGGGGTTACGGATCGGCCGTCCGCCGCCCTGTGCGGCCGTCCCCTCAGGACAGGAAGCCGCGCAGCAGCGCCGCCGTACCCTCGCAGTGCTCCCGCATGACCTCCCGCGCCGCGTCCGCGTCCCCGTCCAGGACCGCCTCGACGAGCGCGGCGTGCTGGTGCTGGGAGTGCTCCAGGTTCCGCACGAGCAGCGGGATGCAGTCGAGCAGATCGTTCAGCGTGGCCCGCACCGCGGCGTACTGGGCGGTCAGCGTCGGAGAGCCCGACAGCTCGGCCAGCGTCAGATGCAGCAGCGTGTCCTGCCTGCGGTAGTCGGCCAGCGGCGCGTCGTTCGTCGCCGCCAGCGCCGTGCGCAGCCGTTCGGCGCCCTCGTCGGTCAGTCCGTGCGCCGCGCACAGCCCGGCCGCGCCCACCTCCAGCACCTCGCGGAAGCGCAGTGTGTCGTCCACGTCCACGCCCGCGAGCCGCCGGCGCAGCTCGTCCTCGCCGTGACTGTCCGGCCGGTGCAGCACGAACGTTCCGCCGTAGCGGCCGCGCCTGCTCTCCACCAGGCCCTGATCGGTCAGCACCTTGAGCACCTCGCGCAGCGTGACCCGGCTGATCCCCATGCGCTCGGCCAGCTCCCGCTCCGCCGGCAGCCGCTCCCCGCCCGAGACCAGCCCCAGTCGCAGCAGCTGGAGGATCTGCTCCAGGGCCTCCTCGAAGCCGTTGCCCGCGCGCACGGGGCGCAGCACGGGGGTCAGCCGGTCGGTCGGCCCGTCCGTCGTCCCGCTTGTCTTCGCCACCTCGCCGTTTCCCCTTCCCAAGCAAAGGTCCTCAGCAATACCTTATGACTCCCGGCTGGCCAAAGGAGGAGTAACCCCGTGGCAGACCGCACACCACCGCTCACCCTCGAGGAGCTGCGCGTCCTCGTCGCGAGCGGCGAGATCGACACAGTCGTCCTGGCCTTCCCCGATATGCAGGGACGGCTCCAGGGCAAGCGGTTCGCCGCACCCTTCTTCCTCGACGAGGTCGTCGAACACGGCACGGAGGGCTGCAACTACCTCCTCGCCGTCGACACGGAGATGAACACCGTCGACGGCTACGAGATGTCCTCCTGGGAGCGGGGGTACGGCGACTTCGCCATGCACCCCGATCTCACCACGCTCCGCCGCGTCCCGTGGAACGAGGGCACCGCACTGCTCGTCGCCGACCTGGCCTGGAACGACGGATCGCCCGTCGTGGCCGCGCCCCGCCAGATCCTGCGCCGCCAGCTGGAGCGCCTGGCCGAGCACGGATTCACCGCGCACGTGGGCACGGAGCTGGAGTTCATCGTCTTCAAGGACACCTACGAACAGGCCTGGGACCGCGACTACCGCGGCCTCACCCCGGCCAACCAGTACAACATCGACTACTCCGTCCTCGGCACCGGCCGCATCGAGCCCCTGCTGCGCCGGATCCGCAACGAGATGGCGGCGGCCGGACTGACCGTCGAGTCCGCCAAGGGGGAGTGCAACCCCGGCCAGCACGAGATCGCCTTCAAGTACGACGAGGCCCTGGTCACCTGCGACCAGCACGCCGTCTACAAGACGGGCGCCAAGGAGATCGCCGCGCAGGAGGGCGTCTCCCTCACCTTCATGGCCAAGTACAACGAGCGCGAGGGCAACTCCTGCCACATCCACATGTCGCTGCAGTCCATCGACGAGGCCGGCACCAACGTCATGGCCGGCGACGGCCCGGGCGGCATGTCACCCGTGATGCGCCACTTCCTCGCCGGCCAGCTCGCCGCCCTGCGCGACTTCTCCCTGCTCTACGCGCCGAACATCAACTCCTACAAGCGCTTCCAGCCCGGCTCCTTCGCCCCGACAGCGGTCGCCTGGGGATACGACAACCGCACCTGCGCGCTCCGCGTCGTCGGTCACGGCCGCTCGATGCGCTTCGAGAACCGGCTGCCCGGCGGCGACGTGAATCCGCACCTCGCCGTCGCCGGTCTCGTCGCCGCGGGCCTCCACGGCATCGAGCAGCGGCTCGAACTGCCCGACCCCTGTGCGGGCAACGCCTACAGCGCCGACTACGCGCACGTCCCGACCACGCTGCGCGAGGCCGCGGAGCTGTGGGAGAACAGCCCCATCGCCAAGGCCGCCTTCGGCGACGAGGTCGTCGCCCACTACCGGAACATGGCGCGCGTCGAACTCGAAGCCTTCGACGCAGCGGTCACCGACTGGGAGCTCCGCCGCTCCTTCGAACGCATGTGAGGCCCTCCTTGACCGTCGAGCACCACGTACTGAATCCCGCCACCGAAGAGCTCGTCCGCACCGTCCCGGCCACCACGGCAGCCGAGGTCGACGCCGCCGTCGCCCGCGCGGTGAAGGCCCAGCAGGGCTGGGCGGCCGTCGCCCCCGGCGACCGGGCCCGGCTGCTGCGCCGCTTCGCCGCGGTCGTCGACGACCACATCGAGGAGCTGGCCCGCCTCGAGGTCCTCGAAGCCGGCCACACCATCGGCAACGCGCGCTGGGAAGCGGGCAACGTCCGCGACCTGCTCGACTACGCGGCGGGGGGAGTGGAGCGCCTGAACGGCCGTCAGATTCCCGTGACCGGCGGCCTGGACATCACCGTCCTCGAACCCCTCGGTGTCGTCGGCGTCATCGCGCCGTGGAACTTCCCCATGCCGATCGCCGCCTGGGGCACCGCCCCCGCGCTCGCCGCCGGCAACGCCGTGCTGCTCAAGCCCGCCGAGACGACCCCGCTCACCGCCCTGCGCCTGGCGGAACTGGCCCTGGAGGCGGGCCTTCCCGAGCACCTGTTCCAGGTCCTGCCGGGAGCAGGTGACGTCGCGGGCAACGCGCTGGTCGAGCACCCCGGCGTCGCCAAGATCGTGTTCACCGGATCGACCCGGGTCGGCAAGCAGATCATGGCCACGTGCGCGGACCGCGTGAAGCGCGTGACCCTCGAACTCGGCGGCAAGAGCCCCAACATCGTCTTCGCCGACAGCGACCTCGACGCCGCCGTGGCCGCCACCCCGATGTCGTTCCTCGACAACTCCGGCCAGGACTGCTGCGCCCGTACCCGCATCCTCGTCCAGCGCTCCGTGTACGACCGCTTCCTCGATCTGCTGGCGCCCGCGATCGAGTCCGTCGTCGTCGGCGACCCGTCGGACGAGAAGACCCGGATGGGGCCCCTGATCTCCCGGATCCAGCGGGACCGGGTGCGGTCCTACGTCCCCGACGACGCGAAGGCGATCCGCGGCACGGCGCCCGAGGGCCCCGGCTTCTGGTTCCCGCCGACGGTCCTCACCGACCTCGCGCCCGACGCGCCCGCCGCCTGCGAGGAGGTCTTCGGCCCGGTCGCCGTCGTCCTCCCCTTCGAGGACGAGGCCGACGCCGTGCGGCTCGCCAACGCCACCGAGTACGGACTGTCCGGCTCCATCTGGACCCGCGATGTGGGGCGCGCGCTGCGTGTCTCACGAGCGGTCCGGGCGGGCAACCTGTCCGTCAACTCCCACTCCAGCGTGCGCTACTGGACGCCGTTCGGGGGGTACAAGCAGTCCGGCCTCGGCCGGGAACTGGGCCCGGACGCCCTCACCGCTTTCACCGAGACCAAGAACGTCTTCATCAGCACGGAGGCCTGAGCACCCATGACCGTTGACACCCCCATCTGCCGCCGCCTCGTGGGCCGTACCGCCGTCGTCACCGGAGCCGGCAGCGGCATCGGCCTCGCGGCTGCGCGCAGGCTCGCCTCCGAGGGTGCGAACGTCGTCTGCGGCGACATCGACGAGACCGCCGGGAAGGCGGCGGCCGACGAGGTCGGCGGGCTGTTCGTACGCGTCGACGTCACGGACGCGGAGCAGGTCGAGGCGCTGTTCAAGACGGCGTACGACACCTACGGCAGCGTCGACATCGCGTTCAACAACGCGGGCATCTCGCCTCCCGACGACGACTCGATCCTGGAGACCGGTCTGGAGGCGTGGAAGCGCGTCCAGGAGGTCAACCTGACCTCGGTCTACCTGTGCTGCAAGGCCGCCATCCCGTACATGCGGCAGCAGGGGAAGGGCTCGATCATCAACACCGCGTCGTTCGTGGCCCGGATGGGGGCCGCGACCTCGCAGATCTCGTACACCGCGTCCAAGGGCGGCGTGCTCGCGATGTCGCGCGAGCTCGGCGTGCAGTTCGCCCGCGAAGGCATCCGCGTCAACGCCCTGTGTCCCGGGCCCGTCAACACCCCCTTGCTCCAGGAGCTGTTCGCCAAGGACCCGGAGCGGGCGGCCCGGCGCCTCGTGCACATCCCGGTCGGACGGTTCGCGGAAGCGGAGGAGATCGCCGCCGCCGTCGCCTTCCTCGCGAGCGACGACGCCTCGTTCGTCAACGCCACCGACTTCCTGGTCGACGGCGGTATCGCGGGGGCGTACGTCACCCCTGTGTAGCCCTGTTGGTGGCCCCGCATAGGGTGTCCGGATGAGCATGACGACCCCTCCCGGCTGGTATCCGGACCCTCAGGCGCCCGGCACCGACCGCTGGTGGGACGGCTCGGCCTGGACCGCGCACGCGCGCGCGGCCCAGGCACCGTCGGACTCCGGGGCGCAGGCGTACGGCGCCGGGCAGCCGGCGCAGGGTCCCGGTCCCGGGCAGCCGGCGTACGGTCCCGGTCCCGGACAGCCTGTGTACGGCGGCGGCGCGGGCGGCGCGGCCCAGGGGCCCGTCGCCGGATTCGGGCCGCACACCGTGCCCATGCAGCACGCCGCGGCCGGTGGCCCGGGCGGGGGCAGGCGCCGCGTCGTGGCGCTGGCCGCCGCCGGTGTCGTGCTCGTCGCCGCGGTCGCGACCGGAGCCGTGCTCCTCGGCAACGACGACGACCCCGGCACGCCCGAGGCCGCGCCGACCACCACGGCCGCTTCCGCCTCGGCGACGTCCGGCCCCGAGCAGAGCGCGTCGCCCACCGCCACCGCCGACGAGGACGCCACGGAACTCGTCGACCAGCTCAACGGCATCACCCTGCCCATCCCCGACGGCTGGGAGAAGTCCACCAGCGGTATCGGCACCGGCACGACGATGTACACCGACGAGACCTACGACTGTCCCGGCGGCGGCTCCTCGCTCTGCCGTCACGGCCGGGTGACCTCCATGACGGCCACCCAGACCGGCGGTGCCACCACACCGAAGGCCGCGGCCGAGCAGGACATCGAGAAGGCGGCCGAGGAGGCGTACGACGAGGACGCGCTCGGCAACCGCATCCACGGCGGCATCACGTCGCACACCGTCGTGAAATCGCAGAACGTCGCCGTCGCCGGGCGCTCGGGATACCTCGTGCGCTGGCGGGTCGTCACCGGAGCCGGCCCCGGCGGTTATGTGCAGTCGCTCGTCTTCTCGTCCCCCACGGGAACGGAGGCGCTGGTCGTCGTGCGCTTCGCCTTCGACGCGGGACCGGACGGGCCCTCGCTCGCCCAGATGGACAGCATCACGTCGAGCATCCGTCCCATCGGCGACGCCACGAGCGGCGGGGTCGGCAGCACCATCGGACCCGGCTGACGCGTCTCACCGGCGCACCGGGCCCAGCGTGACGGCCAAGCGGCGCTCCCGCGGGACGGTCAGTCGGCGTCCCCGTGGGGCGGTCCGTCGGCGAGCGCGCATGGCTGTCACTCGGCGAGCGCGCGGTAGAGCGAGGCGACGGAGGGGTGGCGGCCGGCGTTCTTCCCCGTCCGGATGGTGAGCCGTCCGGCGATCTCGGAGACCGGCACACCCTGGTCGCGCAGCGCGCGGGCCGTGGCCAGCATCTCGTCGTCGATCACCTTCGGGCGCCCGCCGCCGCGTCGCGGCTGCTCGCCCCCGTGGCCCGCGTACTCGATCCGGAGAGGTCCACCACCGAAGTCCTGCGACGGGTTTTCGCAGAACTCTTTCTCATAACCAAGAGTATCCGTGTACCCGAGGGCGTCCTCGGGGACGGTGTCGCCCAGGGACTCCAGCAGGTCGCGGAGCAGGCCGGCGAGGGTGGCGCGACGGGTCTCGTCCAGCGCCCCCAGCACGCGGTTCTCGGTGGCCAGGTGGTCGGGGAGCACCCGGTCCACGAGCGCCAGGCCCTCGTCGGTGAGCGACACGTGCACGACGCGCCCGTCCGAGGCGCTCGGGGTGCGGGTCACCAGGCCGCGCGCCTGCAGGCGGTCGAGCCGCTGGCTGATGGCCCCTGAGGTGACCATGGCCGACCGCATCAGGGCCGCCGGGGTGAGGCGGTGCTCCGGCCCGCTGCGCCGCAGCGTGGCGAGCACGTCGAAGGAGGCCCGGTCGAGGCCGTGCGCGGCGAAGGTCTCCGCGAGCTCCGACGCGATCAGCCGGGAGACACGCCCCAGGCGCCCGATCACCGCCATGGGCGACACATCGAGGTCGGGGCGCTGGGCTCCCCACTGCCTCACTACGAGATCCACGTGGTCTGCCATGAGAAGACTCTAGCAAATCTCTTAGTGATGAGTTACTTTGGCTTAGTGCTAAGCAACCAATTGAGAAGCAGCCGGCTCGGGATCGTGGTGCTGACCGCGCTGGCACCTGCCATCTGGGGCACCACTTATCTCGTCACGACCGAGCTGCTGCCGCCGGGCGGTCCGCTGCTCGCCGCGCTGCTCCGTGCCCTGCCCGCGGGCCTGCTGCTCCTTGCCGTCACCCGGCGGCTTCCGCAGGGCATCTGGTGGTGGCGGGCGCTCGTCCTCGGCGCGCTGAACATAGGCGTGTTCCTCGCGCTCCTCTTCGTCGCCGCCTACCGGCTGCCAGGCGGGGTCGCCGCCACCGTCGGCGCCGTCCAGCCCCTGCTCGCCGCAGGACTGTCGGCCGCCCTCCTCGGGGACCGGCTCACCCGGCGCACCGCCCTCGCGGGCGTCGCGGGCATCGCCGGCGTGAGCCTGCTCGTCCTGCGGGCCGACGCCCGGCTGGACGCGCTCGGCGTCGGCGCCGCACTCGGCGGTGCGCTGGTCATGGCCACCGGCGTGGTGCTCGCCAAGCGGTGGACCTCTCCCGCACCGCTGCTCGCCACGACCGGATGGCAGCTGGTCGGAGGCGGCCTCCTGCTCCTCCCGGTCGCCCTGCTCGTCGAAGGCCCGCCGCCTGCCGATCTGACCGCGCAGAACCTGCTGGGTTACGCCTACCTGTCGTTCGTGGGCGCGGCCGTGGCGTACGCGCTCTGGTTCCGGGGGATCCGCGCGCTGCCACCGACCGCGGTCTCCTTCCTCGGCCTCCTCAGTCCGCTCGTAGCGACCGTGCTCGGACTCCTCGTCGCCGGTGAGCGGCTCAACGGACTCCAGGCCCTCGGCGGGGTCGTGGTCATCGCCGCCCTCATAGCCGCGCAGACGCACAAGAAGACCCCACCCCTGGCAGCTGTCCCCGGCGCAGCGTCGCCGCCGCCCGCCCCGCGTTCCGCCCGGGCCACCGACCCCGGCACCGCCCCGACCGCCACCGGTCACGGATCACGACAGCAAGGAGTCCACCCGTGCGCATGACGGTCTTCGGAGCCGCCGGGAACGTCGGACGCAGGACCGTCACCGAGGCCCTCTCCCGGGGCCATGAGGTCACGGCCGTCGTCAGGGACCCGGCCCGCTTCGCCGAACTGCCCCGCCGGGCCCGCCCTCATGTGGCCGACGCCGCCGACCCGGACGCCGTCGCCCGCGCGAGTGCCGGGCAGGACCTGGTCATCGGCGCGACGAGACCGGCGCCCGGCCGTGAAAGGGAGCTGGTGGCGACCACCGAGGCGTTGCTCGCCGGAGTCGCCCGCACCGGTGTACGGCTCCTGCTCGTCGGCGGCGCCGCGTCGCTCACGCTCCCCGGCAAGGGGGCGCTCACCCTGGCCGAAGGCCCGGACTTCCCGGTCGAGTTGGGGGCGATCGCTGCCGCCTGTACCGCGCAGCTCGATGTCTGCCGGGCGGCGGGAGCCGGGGCGGACTGGACGTATCTGAGCCCGCCGGCCCTCCTCGAGCCGGGCGTACGCACCGGCGGTTACCGGCTGGGCGGCGACGAGCTGCTTGTCGACGGCGAGGGCCGGTCCTTCATATCCATGGAGGACTTCGCGGTGGCCCTGCTGGAGGAGGCCGAGCGCCCCCGCCACCGGCGGACCCGGTTCACCGTGGCGTACTGATCGCCGGGATGCCGCCTGTCGAAGGCCCGCTACAGGAAGGTGCGGCCCTCGCCTCGGTAGGTCGGCGCGGTGGCCGTCACCCGGTCCCCATCGACCAGGTGCAAGGTGTCGAAGCGCTCGCACAGCTCTCCGGCCTTCGCGTGGCGGAACCACACCTTGTCGCCGATCAGCAGGTCATCGGCGGCGTGCCCGATCAGCGGCGTCTGCACCTCGCCCGCCCCCTCCCGCGGGTCGTAGCGCAGGCCCTCCGGGAGGTGGGGGACCGGCAGCCGGTCGGGGCCCGCCGCGCCCGACGCGGGGTAGCCCCCGCCGAGCACCGTCACGACTCCGACCCCCGGCCTGCGGACCACGGGCTGCGCGAACAGCGCGGCCGGACGCCCTGTGAAGGAGGTGTAGTTGTCGAACAGCCGTGGCACATAGAGTCCCGAGCCGGCCGCGATCTCCGTGACCGCGTCCTCGGCCGCGGTGTGCTGGACGCTCCCTGTCCCGCCGCCGTTGACGAACTCCAGGTCGGGTTCCACCGCGCGTACCGCCCGCACCACGGCCGCCCGCCGTGCTGCCAGCTCCGCGCGCGCGGCGCGCTGCATGAGCCGTACGGCCCGCGACCGCAGCGGTGAACCGGCGACCGCGTCACCCACTCCGGCGATGTGCCCCTCGTACGCCATCAGTCCCACCAGCCGGAAGCCGGGCCGTCGCGCTATGGACCGGGCGATCTCGGCCAGTTGGGCCGGCTCGCGGAGCGGTGAGCGGCGGGCGCCGATCCGCAGCCGGCCGCCGAGCAGGTGCAGGGCCGTGTCCAGCTCCAGGCAGACCCGGATCTCCTCCTTGCCGCCGCCCCGGGAGCGGTCGATGAGTTCCAGCTGGGCGAGGTCGTCGACCATCACCGTCACGGCCCCGGCGAGCTTGGGATCCCCCGCGAGCTCCGCGAAACCCGACCGGTCGGCGGACGGATACGCGAGGAGCACGTCGTCGAACCCGGCCCGCGCGAGCCACAGGGACTCGTCCAGGGTGAACGACATGATCCCGGCGAACCCGTCGCGCGCCAGGACGCGCTCCAACAGGGCGCGGCACCGGACCGATTTGCTCGCCACCCGGATCGGCTTGCCCCCGGCCCGGCGGACGAGGTCGTCGGCGTTGGCGTCGAAAGCCTCGAGATCGACGATCGCGACAGGGGCGTCCAGATGCGCGGTGGCCTTGTCGTAGCGGGCCCGGTCTGCGGCACGGGGAGTCATGGCCCGAGCTTGCCAGACTCGATTACCCCGGGGTAGGGGATGTTCTGGGCAGATCCCCCGGAGCCCCGGACGCATGGCGGTCCGGCACAGCGCAGCCCGTTAGAGTGACAGGCACAGTGGCCTGCACGAGGTGGCGAACAGGCCTGCCCCGGACGGTGATCCGTCCGTGGCACGTGTCGAGCAACGGGGGGCGGAATGAGCACGGAGGCGCAACGCCCTTCCGGCGCCCAGCCCCCGCACCGCTCCCGTATCGCCGACGCGATCCTCCCTCCCGAGCCGTCCGAGCCCGGGGCCGCGGCCCCCGCGCCCGGCACGCCCGTCCCGGACCGGCCCGGCGCGTCCGGCCCCACCGTGGCTCCTCAGCGGACGACGCCGCCTGCCGCGCGCGATGCCGTCGCGCCCCCGACGGGTACGCCCGCTCCGGGGACCCCGCCGCGCCCCACCGTGGCCCCCCAGCGGACGACGCCGCCCGTCGTGCGCGATGCCGTCACGTCCGTGGCCGGTACGCCCGATCCCGGCGCGTCCGGCCCCACCGTGACCCCCCAGCGGACCACGCCGCCCGCCGCGCACAAGGCCCCGGTGGCCCGGCCCGGGGACGGGAGCATCCCGGACGTCGAGACCACCACCCGCCTGCGGCCCACGCGGCCGGGCCCAGCGTCCGCTGGCGGGCCTGCGCCCGCACCCAGCCGCCCCGCATCTGCCGCCGGACCCGCGGCCCCACCCGGCCCCGCGTCCATCGGCGGGCCCGCGCCTGCCCCCACCGCGCAACCGACGCCCCCGCAGCGGACGCCCCCGCAGCGCACGCCCGTGCCGCCCACGCCCCCGTCGTCGGCGCCCGTGCCGCCCGCGCCGCGGCGGCGGCCCGTCGGGCACGTCGACATGACGCCGCGGCCCGGCGCGCCCCGGCCGCCCGTCAACCACTGGGCCCCGCCCGAGACGCCCACCGAGATGACCACGCGGCTGCGGCCCGTGCGCACCCGGCACCCCGCGCGGACCGTCGGCGCCATCGCCTGCGTCGTCCTCGGACTCGGACTCATCGGCGGCGCCGTGACCGGCCTGTGGCTCACCGGCGACTCCAGCGCCGACACCGCCGAGCACGACACGTACGCCAAGGTGCGCACGATGTGGCACAGCGTTCCCGTGGACACGCTGTTCCCGCGCACCATCAAGGGTGACGACGCCGGCCCCGGCGGCGCCGACCGGGTCTGGACGCGGATCGCCGTCGCGCCGGACAGCGCCTGCGGACCGGCGCTCGACCCGTTGCTCGTCAAGACCCTGGAGCCGGTCGGCTGCGCCCGCGTCCTGCGCGCCACGTACACCGACGCGACCGCGAGCAGCGTCACCACGGTCGGCCTGGTCTTCACCGAGGCCGAGCGCGACGGCATGCTCGCGCTGCACAACCGGTTCACCACCGAAGGGCTCGGCGAGCGCACGGACCTGATGCCCCGCACTCTCCCCGCCGCGGGCACCGTCGCGGCCGGTTTCGGCGACGAGCAGCGGGCCAGCTGGACGGTCGACGTGGTGACCGAGGCGCCCGTCGTCGTCTACGCCGTGTCCGGCTTCGCCGACGGCCGGCCCGTGCCCGACCCGCAGCCCGCCGACGAGGCCAAGGTCGACGGCGCGACGACCGCCCCGGCGCAGTCCGGGCTCGGCCACGACGCCGCCGGCATCGCCGACCGCATCGAACGGGGCCTGCGGATCGCCGTCGGCCGCGCCACGGAGAAGACGGAATGAGCCTCCACCTGCGCCGCCTCCGCCCGCGCCGCCCCCACCTGCGCCACCGCCGCCTCACCGCGGCACTCGTCGCCGCCGCTGTCGCCGTGCTGCCCGCCGCGACGCCCGCGCACGCCGACGCGATCCGCGCCCAGCAGTGGGGCCTGGACGCCCTGCACACCGAGCAGGCCTGGCGGACGACCAAGGGCGAGGGGATCACGGTCGCGGTCCTCGACACGGGTGTCGACGACCAGCACCCGGACCTCGCCGGTTCCGTGCTGCCCGGCAAGGACTTCATCGGCTTCGGCGCTCAGCGCGGCGACCGCGCGTGGGCCCGGCACGGGACCGCGATGGCCGGGATCATCGCCGCCCACGGACACGGCCTCGGCCGGGAGTCCGGCGTGCTGGGCATCGCCCCGGAGGCGAAGATCCTGCCCGTCCGCGTCATCCTCGAAGGCAGCGACAAGGCGCGTGACCGGGCCCGCAAGTCCCGCGGCACGGCCCTCGCCCAGGGCATCCGCTGGGCGGCCGACCAGGGCGCCGACGTCATCAACCTCTCCCTCGGCGACGACAGCAAGTCCGCCCACCCCGAGGCGGGCGAGGACGCCGCCGTCCAGTACGCGCTGTCCAAGGGGTCCGTCGTCGTCGCCTCGGCGGGCAACGGCGGGGAGAAGGGCGACCACATCTCCTACCCCGCCGCCTACCCGGGCGTGATCGCGGTGACCGCCGTCGACCGCTTCGGGACGCACGCCGCCTTCTCCACCCGCCGCTGGTACGCCACCGTCAGCGCCCCCGGCGTCGACGTCGTGCTCGCCGACCCGGACCGGAAGTACTACCAGGGCTGGGGGACCAGCGCCGCCGCGGCCTTCGTCTCCGGCGCCGTAGCACTCGTCCGCGCCGCCCACCCGGCCCTCACGCCTGCCCAGATCAAGAAGCTCCTGCGCGACACGGCCCGCAACTCGCCCAAGGGGGGCCGCGACGACTCCCGAGGCTATGGCTTCGTCGACCCGGCGGCGGCGATCAGCGAAGGTGCGCGGCTGCGGCCCGCCGACCTGAAGGCGGCCGCGTCCGGCTACGACAAGCGGTACTTCGGCCGGGGCCCCGACCCGGAGGAGGAGGGCGTCGCACCGGCGAGCTGGCTCGCCCCTGTGGCCGGCGGCCTCGGCGTGCTGACGCTGGCCGCGGCCGTCGTGCTGTGGAGCGGCGGCCGGCGCGGCCAGGGCGGCTCCTTCTGACAGGAGCCGCGGAGCCGACGCGGCCCAGGGCGAGGTCCGCTCCCGAGCCGAGGCCGCTGCCGTATCTGCCGCGTCCTGACGCCAGAGGCGCGCGCCGGCGGCCATGAACAGGACGTTAGGCTCGACGCGTGGCGCTCAAGAACATCCCGGACCCCAGTTTCTCCGACGACGACGGCACCGCCGACCCCGCCCTGGAGGCGGCGCTCGCCGGCTGGGCCGAGGACCCCACCGCCGAACGGCCCGTGCTGGAGGCGCTCAAGGGCGCCAGGCTCCTGGTCCCCGTCGTCGCCGTTCTCGGCGAGGTCGAGGAGGACGAGAACGGGCTGCGCCGCGAGAAGACCAGCGACATGGCCGTGCCGACCCTGACGGCCGGCGACCGCCGTGCCCTGCCCGCGTTCACCTCGATCGCCTCACTCGCCCGCTGGAACCCCGAGGCCCGCCCGGTCGCCGTCCCGCTGCACCAGGCGCTCCAGGCCGCGGCGCACGAGAAGGCGGACACGCTCGTCATCGACCTGGCCGGCCCCGTCCCGTACCAGCTGACCGGACACGCCCTGCTGGCGCTCGCCGAGGGCCGCACCAGCACCGATCCCCTCGCCGACCCGGCCGTCACCGCCGCCGTACGCGACAGGCTCGCCGCCCAGCCCGCCGTCCTGCGGGCGCACCTGGGTCCCGGCCGGGACGCGGACGGCACGCTCGCGCTCGTCCTGGCGCCCGACGCCGTGCCGGCAGAGGCGGCGCGCCGGGTGGCCGAGGCGCTGGCGGCCGACGACGTACTGAGGGCCCGCCTGGTGCGGGGCCTCGACCTGGCACTGCTGCCGGCCGGGGCCACCCCGCCGGGCGGGCCCTTCTACGTCAGGGAGTGAGCCGCCGAACAGGTCAGCCGTAGACCGGGCCGGTGTACTTCTCGCCCGGACCCTGGCCCGGCTCGTCCGGCACCAGCGACGCCTCGCGGAACGCCAGCTGGAGCGACTTCAGTCCGTCGCGCAGCGGAGCCGCGTGGAAGGAGCTGATCTCGGTCGTGCTCGCGTCGAGCAGACCGGCGAGCGCGTGCACCAGCTTGCGGGCCTCGTCGAGATCCTTGTGGGCGTCGCCGTCCTCGGTCAGGCCGAGCTTCACGGCGGCGGCGCTCATCAGGTTGACGGCGACCGTGACGATCACCTCGACGGCAGGGACCTCGGCGATGTCGCGGGTCATGGCGTCGAAGTCGGGGGCCTCCGCGGGGGAGGGCTCTTGGGGGGAGGTCGCGTCACTCATGACGCACACGATATGCCCCGCCGCCCAGGTCACCGCCGCGGCCACCGGTTAGCCGCATCCCCTGGGAGCTGCTAGCCTTGTGTGACGACCGGCTGGACATCTATGTGCCCAGCCCACAAGTGGAGGCTCCGATCTCCCACCTGGCCGCCCTCAGGGCGGCGGGTCACCGGTCAGGCGGCGCCCATCGTTCCGTACGGACGATGGAGGTCGCCCGATGTACGCCCCGCGGTCACCGCGGCGGTGTTCCGGTATTCATTGGAGCAGCCGCCTGTGTCCCGTCCGGGGCATTTTTCGTGTTCCGGCGCGGTTGGTCTGACGAAACAGACGTTACGCGGCTGTCTGCCAGGCGGTCGTGTGGTGCTACTTAGGAGGATCCATCAGCGCCGAGCCCCGCATCAACGACCGGATTCGCGTTCCCGAGGTGCGACTTGTCGGTCCCAGCGGCGAGCAGGTCGGGATTGTTCCGCTTGCCAAGGCCCTGGAGCTTGCGCAGGAGTACGACCTCGACCTGGTCGAGGTCGCGGCGAACGCCCGTCCGCCCGTGTGCAAGCTCATGGACTACGGGAAGTTCAAGTACGAGTCGGCCATGAAGGCCCGTGAGGCGCGCAAGAACCAGGCGCACACGGTCATCAAGGAGATGAAGCTCCGGCCGAAGATCGACCCGCACGACTACGACACCAAGAAGGGTCACGTCGTCCGGTTCCTCAAGCAGGGCGACAAGGTCAAGATCACGATCATGTTCCGTGGTCGTGAGCAGTCCCGCCCCGAACTTGGCTTCCGTCTTCTGCAGCGTCTCGCGGCGGACGTCGAGGACCTCGGCTTCATCGAGTCGAACCCGAAGCAGGACGGCCGGAACATGATCATGGTTCTTGGCCCGCACAAGAAGAAGACCGAGGCCATGGCCGAGGCGCGTGAGGCCCAGGCCGCACGCAAGGCGGAGCGCCAGGGCTCGCACGACCAGGACTCCGACGTCTCGGCCGACACATCCTCCGAGGGGTGACCCGCGGGGCCTGCCGGACAGGCGGCCCCCGGTCCCGCACGGAACCCACAACGAAGATCTGACGCTCCCGCAGTCCGGTGCCCGCACCGGGGGAGCGCCACTGATGAGGAGATACGGCGCGATGCCGAAGAACAAGACGCACAGCGGTTCCAAGAAGCGCTTCAAGATCACCGGCTCCGGCAAGGTGCTCCGCGAGCGCGCCGGCAAGCGCCACCTGCTCGAGCACAAGTCGTCCCGTCTGACGCGCCGCCTCACCGGCAACGCCGAGATGGCCCCGGGCGACGCCGCGAAGATCAAGAAGCTTCTCGGCAAGTGACGTCCGCCGTCCCCGACGCAGGGGACGGGACGCCGGGACCGGGACCTATTCGTTTCCGGGCCGTGTGATCACCGACCACGGCCCCGCTACAAGGAGTTAACAAGTGGCACGCGTCAAGCGGGCAGTCAACGCCCACAAGAAGCGCCGGGCGATCCTCGAGCAGGCCAGCGGTTACCGCGGCCAGCGTTCGCGCCTGTACCGCAAGGCCAAGGAGCAGGTCACCCACTCTCTGGTCTACAACTACAACGACCGCAAGAAGCGCAAGGGCGACTTCCGTCAGCTGTGGATCCAGCGCATCAACGCCGCTGCCCGCGCCAACGGCATCACCTACAACCGCTTCATCCAGGGTCTGAAGGCCGCCAACATCGAGGTGGACCGCAAGATCCTGGCCGAGCTCGCGGTCAACGACGCCGGCGCGTTCGCCGCGCTCGTCGAGGTTGCTCAGAAGGCGCTGCCGAGCGACGTCAACGCGCCCAAGGCTGCCTGACGGCTGCATCTGCCGACCGGACCCGCAGGCCCCTTGGGCCTGCGGGTCCGGTGTGTTTGACCGACTCCCGCAGCCGGGCAGACCCGCAGCCCGACCGAACCCCAGCCGACCGAGGAAGAGAGCCACAGGCGCACATGCCCACCCCCGAGCTGATCTCCCCGCGTTCCCCGCGGGTCGCCGCCGCCCGGCGGCTCGCCAAGCGGAACTTCCGGGGGAAGGACCGGCTGTTCATCGCCGAGGGGCCGCAGGCCGTCCGTGAGGCCGTCGCACACCGGGGCCCCGGCGGCGAACCCACCCTCGTCGAGCTGTTCACCACCGTCGAGGCCGCCGAGCGGTACGCCGACATCGTCGACGCCGCCCGCGCCGCGGGCGCCCGGGTGCACCACGCCGCCGACACCGTGCTCGCCGAGGTCTCCCAGACCGTCACCCCGCAGGGGCTGGTCGGGGTCTGCCGGTTCCTGGACTCGCCGTTCGAGGACATCCTCGCCGCACGTCCCAAGCTCGTCGCCGTCCTCGCCCACGTCCGCGATCCCGGCAACGCGGGCACCGTGCTGCGCTGCGCCGACGCCGCGGGCGCCGACGCCGTCGTCCTCACCGACGCGTCCGTCGACCTGTACAACCCCAAGTCCGTGCGCGCCTCGGTCGGTTCGCACTTCCACCTGCCGGTCGCCGTGGGCGTCCCCGTCGAGCAGGCCGTCCGGGGCCTGAAGGAGGCCGGCGTGCGCGTGCTCGCCGCCGACGGCGCGGGCGACGACGACCTCGACGACGAGCTCGACGCCGGGACCATGGGCGGCCCCACCGCCTGGATCTTCGGCAACGAGGCGTGGGGCCTGCCGGAGGAGACCCGCGCGCTCGCCGACGCCGTTGTGCGCGTCCCGATCCACGGCAAGGCGGAGAGTCTGAACCTGGCCACCGCCGCGGCCGTATGTCTGTACGCCTCGGCGCGCGCCCAGCGGGCCGGGGCCCGGGACGCCGCCCGCTGAGGGACACTCGCTCAGGGGGTCCGCCACGTCACATTCAGCTAGTAGGGTGACGGGCTCGGGGGCCCACTCGGCAGCGGAGAGGTGGGGTACGGGGACATGACCGTCGGGACCAGCAGGCCGGACCGGACGCCGGAGGCCTTCCTGTGCTGCACCGGCGGTCCCGAGACGTCCGGGGCCGTGTCCGCCATCGACCCCGACGACCTGCCCGACGGGCTGGTCGTCGCCGACGAGACCGGCCGCGTCGTCTGTTTCAACGAGGCAGCCGTACGCATCACCGCCGTGTCCAAGGCCGACGCCATCGGTGCCCCGCTGGAGCGCGCCCTGCCGCTGGAGGACCTCAAGGGCCGCCGCTGGTGGACGCTCACCGATCCGTACGGCGGACTCGCCACCCGGGTCGGGCAGCCCGAGCGCAATCTGCTGCTTCCCGGCGGGCGTGAGGTCCTCGTGTCCGCCCGCTACGTGCGCGACGTGCCCACCGGACCGCTGCGCAGGCTCGTCGTCAGCCTCCGCGGCACCGAGGCCCGGCGCCGTACCGAACGCAGCCACGCCGAACTGATCGCCACCGTCGCCCATGAGCTGCGCTCCCCGCTGACCTCCGTCAAAGGTTTCACGGCGACCCTGCTCGCCAAGTGGGAGAGGTTCACCGACGACCAGAAGCGGCTGATGCTGGAGACCGTCGACGCCGACGCGGGCCGGGTCACCCGGCTCATCGCCGAGCTCCTCGACATCTCCCGCATCGACTCCGGCCGGCTCGAGGTCCGCCGCCAGCCCGTCGACATAGCCGCCGCCGTCACCCGCCACGTCCAGGCCCACACCGCGGCCGGCCAGGCGCCCGACCGGTTCCTCGTCCGCATCCGGCCGGGGCTGCCGGACCTGTGGGCCGACCCCGACAAGATCGACCAGGTCCTCGGCAACCTGCTGGAAAATGCGGTGCGCCACGGTGAGGGAACCGTCACCATCGAGGTGGCGCCGGCAGCGGCGAAGGACGACGAGAAGGGCACGGCAGTCACCGTGAGCGACGAAGGCCCCGGCATCCCCGAGGAGTCGATGGGCCGTGTCTTCACCCGTTTCTGGCGGGGGAGCAAGCGCGGTGGCACCGGACTCGGCCTCTACATCGTCAAGGGCATCGTCGAGGCGCACGGCGGAACCATCACCGTCGGCCGCGGCCCCCGCGGCGGCGCCGAGTTCCGATTTATCCTGCCCGTCGGCACTCCGGCCCACCTCCTGTAGAGGCCGCCGGGCAGCCCACGGGCTCATCCGCCTCCCCGCACCCCGTTAGACTCGACCTTTGGCACCTTTGCGTCCTCGGTCGTCCCTGGTCGACGTGCGGGGTCCCCAGCCAGCCCATTCGGAAGTACGGGAAGAGATGTCCGCACCCAATAAGTCGTACGACCCTGTTGAGGTCGAGGCACTGAAACCGGAAGAGATCGAGCGCATGCGGGACGAGGCGCTCGCCGCCTTCGCCGCCGCCGCAGACCTCGAAGCGCTCGCTCACGCGAAGACCGCGCACGCCGGTGGCACCTCGCCGCTCTCCCTCGCCAACCGCGAGATCGGCGCGCTGCCGCCGCAGGCCAAGGCCGAGGCCGGCAAGCGCGTGGGCCAGGCGCGAGGCGCCGTCAGCAAGGCGCTGGCAGCGCGCCAGGCCGAGCTGGAGGCCGAGCGCGACGCCCGGGTGCTCGTCGAGGAGTCCGTCGACGTCACGCTGCCCTACGACCGCGTCCCCGCCGGTGCCCGCCACCCGCTCACCACGCTCTCCGAGCGCATCGAGGACGTCTTCGTGGCCATGGGCTACGAGGTGGCCGAAGGTCCCGAGGTCGAGACCGAGTGGCTCAATTTCGACGCGCTCAACATCGCCGCGGACCATCCCGCCCGCGGAGAGCACGACACCTTCTTCGTCGCCGACGCCGACGGCACGTCGGACTCCGGTGTCGTGCTGCGCACGCACACCTCGCCCGTCCAGGTCCGGTCGATGCTGGACCGCGAGCCGCCGGTCTACGTGATCTGCCCCGGCCGCGTCTACCGCACCGATGAGCTGGACGCCACGCACACCCCGGTGTTCCACCAGGTCGAGCTGCTCGCCGTCGACGAGGGTCTGACCATGGCCGACCTCAAGGGCACCCTCGACCACATGGTCCAGGCGCTGTTCGGCGAGGGCATGAAGACCCGGCTGCGGCCGAACTTCTTCCCGTTCACCGAGCCGTCAGCCGAGATGGACATGGTCTGCTACGTGTGCCGCGGCGAGTCCGTGGGCAACCCGGACCGGCCCTGCCGCACCTGCTCCAGCGAGGGCTGGATCGAGCTCGGCGGCTGCGGCATGGTCAACCCGAAGGTGCTCATCGCCTGCGGTGTCGATCCCCAGAAGTACAGCGGATTCGCCTTCGGGTTCGGCATCGAGCGGATGCTGATGTTCCGCCACAACGTCGAAGACATGCGAGACATGGTCGAGGGTGACGTCCGGTTCACCCGGCCGTTCGGGATGGAGATCTGATGCGGGTCCCGCTTTCTTGGCTGCGGGAGTACGTCGACCTGCCGGCGACGGAGACCGGCCGTGACGTCCAGGCCAAGCTCATCGCCGCCGGCCTCGAGGTCGAGACCGTCGAGCAGCTCGGCGCCGGGCTCAAGGGCCCTCTCGTCGTCGGCCAGGTGCTGACCATCGAGGAGCTCGACGGCTTCAAGAAGCCGATCCGCTTCTGCACCGTCGACGTCGGCCGGGCCAACGGCACGGGTGAGCCGCAGGAGATCGTCTGCGGCGCCCGCAACTTCTCCGTCGGCGACAAGGTCGTCGTGGTCCTGCCGGGCGCCGTGCTGCCCGGCGACTTCGCGATCGCCGCGCGCAAGACGTACGGCAGGACGTCCCACGGCATGATCTGCTCGGGCGACGAGCTGGGCATGGGCGACGACGGCAGCGGCGGCATCATCGTGCTCCCGCCCGAGCACGAGGTGGGCACCGACGCGATCGAGCTCCTCGAGCTCGTCGACGAGGTTCTCGACATCGCCGTCACCCCGGACCGCGGCTATTGCCTGTCGATGCGCGGTGTCGCCCGCGAGGCAGCCATCGCCTACGGGCTGCCGCTGCGCGACCCGGCGCTGCTCGACGTGCCCGGGCCCAACTCCTACGGCTACGAGGTCCAGGTCTCCGACCCCGTCGGCTGCGACCGCTTCACCGCGCGCACCGTCGTCGGCCTGGAGCCCGAGGCCCGCTCCCCGATCTGGCTGCAGCGCCGGCTGCAGAAGGCCGGGATGCGCCCGATCTCCCTCGCCGTCGACATCACCAACTATGTGATGCTCGAGCTCGGCCAGCCGCTGCACGCCTACGACCGCTCCCGTGTCGACGGGCCGATCGGGGTGCGCCGCGCCCAGCCCGGCGAGAAGCTCACCACCCTCGACGGCGCCAAGCGCGTCCTCGACGCCGAGGACCTCGTCATCACCGACAACCGCGGACCCATCGGCCTCGCGGGCGTCATGGGCGGGGCCAACACCGAGATCGCGGACGCCCAGCCCGACCCGGAGACCGGCCGGATCACCGGCACGACCGAGGTCGTGATCGAGGCCGCCCACTTCGACCCGATCGCCGTCGCCCGCACGGCGCGCCGCCACAAGCTGTCCTCCGAGGCGTCCAAGCGCTTCGAGCGCGGCGTCGACCCGCAGGCCGCGGCCGCCGCCGCGCAGCGGACCGTCGACCTGCTGGTGCTGCTCGCGGGCGGCACCGCCGAGGCGGGCGTCACGCAGATCACCGCGGCCGCCGCGCCGCGCACCGTCACGATGCCGGCCGACCACCCCGACCGGGTGGCGGGCGTCGCGTACGGGCGCGAGACCGTGGTGCGCCGCCTCCAGGAGGTCGGCTGCGACGTCCTCGGGCAGGACGAGCTCGTCGTCACCGTCCCGTCGTGGCGCCCCGACCTCGCCCACCCGAACGACCTCGCCGAGGAGGTCATCCGGCTGGAGGGCTACGAGAACCTGCCCTCCACGCTGCCCACGCCGCCGTCCGGCCGAGGCCTCACCGCCCGGCAGCGGCTGCACCGCCGGGTCGGCCGCGCGCTGGCCGGCGCCGGCTACGTCGAGGCGCCGAACTACCCGTTCGTCTCCGAGCAGATCTTCGACCAGCTCGGCCTCGAGGCGGACGACCCGTGCCGCAGCGTCGTCACGCTCGTCAACCCGTTGTCCGACGAGGAGCCCGCGCTGCGCACCACGCTGCTGCCGGGTCTGCTCGCCGCGCTGCGCCGCAACGACGGCAGGGGCAGCCACGACCTGGCGCTCTTCGAGACCGGACTGGTCTTCCGGCCGACCGGCCAGGAGCTGCGGGCGGTCCAGCTGCCCGTCGACCGCCGTCCGACCGACGAGCAGATCGCCGAGCTGAACGCGGCGCTGCCGCATCAGCCGCGTCACGCGGCGGTCGTGCTCTCCGGCGCCCGCGAGCAGGCCGGCTGGTGGGGCAAGGGCCGCCCGGCGGGCTGGGCGGACGCGGTCGAGGCCGCCCGGACCGTGGCGGGCGAGGCAGGGGTCGAACTCATCGTCCGCAAGGGCCAGTACGGGCCCTGGCACCCGGGGCGCTGCGCCGTCCTGTCGGTCACGGTGGACGGCGAGGAGCACACGGCCGGCTTCGCCGGCGAGCTGCACCCGCGCGTGCTGAAGTCCCTGGGCCTGCCGGAGCGCACCTGCGCGATGGAGCTGGACCTGGACCGGCTCGAGGGCGCGGCCGCGGGTGTCGTCCGGGCCCCGAGCATCTCCACCTTCCCGGTGGCCACGCAGGACGTGGCGCTCGTCGTCGCGGATGACGTGCCGGCGGCGGACGTGGAGGCGGCGCTGCGGGAGGGCGCGGGCGAACTGCTGGAAGCGGTCCGGCTGTTCGATGTGTTCACCGGTGAGCAGATCGGCGAGGGCCGCAAGTCGCTCGCGTACGCGCTGCGGTTCCGCGCGCCGGACCGCACGCTGACCGTCGACGAGGCGTCGGCCGCGCGCGACGCGGCGGTGGCGCTGGCGGCGGAGCGCACGGGAGCGGTGCTGCGGGGCGCGTGACGCGCTGACCACTGGGGCGTGCCCCCGCCCGGCCCGGGCGGGGACACGCCCCACGTGTGTGCGGGGGCGCTGGGCGGGGTTCTTTCCCCTCACCCGCCCTTCCCGAACCGGGGGGTCCGCCCCCGGACCCCCGCGCCTCAATCGCCTGCGGGGCCGGCGACCCCCAAACCCGACCTCACCCGTGCGGGTGAGAAAGCGCCACCCCGCCCCTCCCACCCCCTCCCCGCCGACAGAATCGTCCCGGCCGCCTCAGGCGGGCCTGTGCGTCGGACAGGGTCTATGAGGGGACCATCCGCATGATCCGAATCAGGTCTGGGGGTCTCCGGTCGGCGGTCGTCGCGCGGGCGCGGCCCGTGCTTCCGTGGGTGCCCGCCGCCGCGTGGGGTGTCGCCGCGCTCGCCTGGCGAATCGGGTGGGCGCCCGACGGGCCCCTGAGTCTCGAGCGGCGGATCGTCACCGGCATCGTCTTCTTCACCGTGGGCGCCGGGCTCCTGCTCGGCATCCGCCGCTCCCACCGCCGCGAACTGCGCCGCGTCCGCGAGGTCGCCGACGCCGCCCAGCACGTGCTGCTGCACCCGCCCCCGCCCCGCCTCGACGGGCTCACCGTCGCCGCCCGCCAGATCTCCGCCAGCCGTCACGCCACGGTCGGCGGCGACCTGTACGAGGCGCTGGCCACGCCGTTCGGTGTCCGCGTCGTCATCGGAGACGTACGCGGCCACGGGCTGCCCGCGATCGGCGCGGTGGCGGCCGTGCTGGGCAGCTTCCGGGAAGCCGCCCACGACGAGCCCGAAATCGGCGGCGTCCTGCGCCGTCTGGAGCGGGCCGTGCAGCGGTACCTGCGGGACCGGGCGCGCGACGAGCACCCCTCGTCGGGCGCGGGCGAGCCCGAGAGCCCGGCCGCGGAGGAGTTCGTCACCGTCCTGCTGGTCGAGATCGCGGCCGACGGCGGCGTACGCGCCCTCAACTGCGGCCACCCCTGGCCGTATCGGCTCTGCGGCACCGCCGAGCCGCTGACGGCGGCGGCGCCCCTGCCGCCCCTCGGCGCCTTTCCCCTCCCCGACGAACTGCCCGTCCGGTGCTGCGACCCGCTCCGGCCCGGCGAGGCACTGTTCCTCCACACCGACGGCGCGTCCGACGCACGTGACGCGCGTGGCCGGTTCTTCGCGCTGGAGGAGGCGCTCGCCCGCGCGGCCCGTGCCGCGCCCCTCGCGCCCGCCGCCGTGATCGCCCGTGTCCACGGGGAGTTGCTGCGGCACACCGGCGGCCGTGCCGCCGACGACATCGCGCTTCTCGTCCTGCGCAACGACCGCGCGCGGGTACCGGCGCAGGCCTCGGAAGCCCTGCGCCGTACCCGGCCGGAACCCTCCCATCGCTAGGTCCTGTCCGGTCGATCAGGCCGGATCAGTGAGCGGGGTCTGGTGCGTGCGATCGCAAGGCGGAGGATTGAGTCGACGCGGAGCGTCGGCGAATGACGACAACGCAGTGTGCGGGTACCTCCCGCGCCGGAGGCTGCGGGGGAGCGTGCCAGGGCACGCGAGCCCGGCAAGATCGGCCGGACAGGGCCTGGGTTCTGTGCTGCCTCGCAGCATCCGGCAGGGGTGGGGGACTGCCGGTGCGGCCGGCGCCGTCCGCCCTGCCGCGGAGTGTCGGGCAGATCAGCAGGGCAGACGACGCGAGGGGGGCCGCCGCACTGTACGAGGGGGAGCCGGCGGCCCGGCCGCCTCTGTGAGAGGCAGTTCAGTCAACCGGCCCCCGGTGCGCGGCGGGAGAGCACGCACGGCGCGGAAAGGGGCACTTGTTTCACACCCCGTGCGAATCGCGCTCCACTAGGCTGAGCCGGACCGAGTCACCGGAGGGGCCCATGCAGCCCAACACTCTGCTCGACGCCCTGCTCGACGAAGCGGGCATCTCCCACGCCGGTCTCGCTGCGCGTGTCAATCAGGCCGGCCGGGCCAGAGGACTGTCGCTGCGGTACGAACACACCGCGGTGGCCCGCTGGTTGAAGGGCCAGCGCCCGCGCGGGCAGGTGCCCGACCTGATCTGCGAGGTCTTCGCCGCACGGCTGCGCCGGGTCGTCACGCTCGACGACATCGGCCTCGGCGTACCGGGCGAGCCCGCGCCGCCGCAGGGGTCGTCGCTGTCGGGATTCGTGGAGCGCGCCACGGCCCTGTGGCGCTGCGACGAGCAGCAGCGTCCGCACATCGTCGAGGCGCCCGCGGTCACCGGCACACCGGCCGTGATGCCCGTCTGGGAGTGGGAGAACCCTCCCGAGGACGCGGATGTCTCCCGCGCCGGCCAGACGCGCGTGAGCATGGCCGACATAGAGATGCTCAGGGCGGCCCGTGCGCACTACGAACTGATGTACCGCAAGGCCGGCGGGATCGCGACCCGCTCCCGCGTCGTCGGCTTCCTCAACGCGGAGACCGCCCCGCTGCTGCGCGGCTCGTACAGCGACACCCTGGGCCGTCATCTGCACCGTGCCACCGGCGGACTCGTCGCCGTCGCCGGGATCTGCGCGTACGACTCCGACGCCCACGGCCTCGCCCAGCGCTACTTCCACCAGGCGCTGCGCCTGGCGAAGGCCAGCGGAGACAGGGGACTGGGCGCGTACGTGATCGCGCTGCTGGTCAACCAGTCGCTGTTCATGGCCGAGCACCGGCAGGCCGTGGCCTTCGCGGAGGCCGCGCTGCGTGCCGCCGGGCGCCAGATCACCCCCGCGCTCGCGGCCGACCTGTACGCGATGCAGGCCAAGGCCTACGCCCACCTCGGCGATGCCACGAGCGCCCTGCGGTGCATCCGCCGGGCCGAGTCGGAGGCGGCGCGGATCCGCCCGGGGCACGAGCCGGACGAGACCGGCTACGTACAGCCGGGACTGGTCAACGTCCAGGTGGCGGAGGCGCTGTTGAGCCTCGGGGACCTGGCAGCGGCCCACGAGCACGCTGCGGCTGCGGTGGACACGCCCTCGCACGACCGCGGCCGGGTGCACCGGCTCGCGATGCTCAGCCAGATCGAGCTGCGCCAGGGCGATGCGGACCGTGCGGCGCGGACCGCGGCGCACATGGTGGAGCGGGCCCGGGGCATGGAGTCGCAGCGGCTGCGGGACCGGCTGCGGGCCGTGCGCGAGCATCTGGTGACGAGTGGCTGCGCCGATGCCGCCGAGGCGGCCCGCCTCATCGACGGGGCGCTGCGCGTTCCCCTCTGAGCCGGGTCCTGCTGCCATATTGCCATCGACTTGTCGGAAGGTGGCAGAAGCGTGCAGTGGACGAACTTAAGCGAACAGACCGTGTATGAGAACCGTTGGTTCAGGGTCAATCTGGCGGATGTCGCGCTCCCCGACGGCCGCCACCTGGACCACTTCCTGATACGGCTCCGCCCGGTCGCCGTCGCGACCGCGGTCAACGAGGCCAACGAGGTGCTGATGCTCTGGCGGCACCGCTTCATCACCGACAGCTGGGGCTGGGAGCTCGCGGCGGGGGTCGTCGAGGACGGGGAGAACGTCGCCGACGCGGCGGCGCGCGAGATGGAGGAGGAGACCGGCTGGCGTCCCGGCCCCCTCCGCCATCTGCTCACCGTCGAACCGTCCAACGGCCTCACCGATGCCCGGCACCATCTCTACTGGGCCGAGGACGCCACCTACATCGGCCATCCCGAGGACGACTTCGAGTCCTCACGCCGCGAGTGGGTACCGCTCAAGCTGGTGCCCGACATGATCGCCCGCGGTGAGGTGCCGGCCGCCAACATGGCGGCCGGACTGCTGATGCTCCATCACCTGCGCCTGGGCTAGCGGCACTTCACCGACGGCGGCAAGGCTCTCGGACGCGGCCTAGGGGCTCACCGCCTGCCACACAGCGACCGCGAGCGCCCCCAGTGCGGTGAGCGCCGCGACGGCGGGCAGGGGCCATCGCGCGTGTTCGAGCGCCCCGACGCGAGCGGTCAGATCGGCCAGTTCCCGGTCGATCTGGTCGCCTCGCTGGGCGAGCAGTGCCAGATGGCCGTCGATGCGGGCCAGTCCCACGTCGATGCTGCGGCGCAGTTCGGCGAATTCCTCGACGGCCGTTAAGTGATCGGGGTCGGTGGACACGGATGCCTCTCCTGTTCGGGTAGTCGTACGCGGACCCTTGCTGAGCGGTACCGAGTCAACTCGCCCTGGTCGGAGGGCGGGAGCGTGCGCGCATGGCATATGCGCGCGCGCCCCGCGCGCCCCGTGTGAATTCTTGTTCGAATTCTCCTGCCGGCCGTGAGCCCGGCCTGCGGTCAGGAGTAGGTGTAGAAGCCGGAGCCCGTCTTCCGGCCGAGCCGGCCCGCGTCGACCATCCGCTGGAGCAGCGGGGGAGCGGCGTACAGCGGCTCCTTGTACTCCGCGTACATCGAGTCCGCGACGGAAGCGACCGTGTCCAGGCCGATCAGGTCCGCGAGCTTCAGCGGACCCATCGGGTGGGCGCAGCCCATCTCCATGCCGTTGTCGATGTCCTCGCGGCTCGCGATGCCCGACTCGAACATCCGGATCGCGGAGAGCAGGTACGGGATGAGCAGGGCGTTCACCACGAAGCCGGAGCGGTCCTGCGCCCGGATCGGGTGCTTGTCCAGCACCTGCTGCACCACGGCCTCGGAGCGCTTGATCGTCTCCTCGGAGGTGGTGAGCGCCGGAATCAGCTCGACGAGCTTCTGCACCGGGGCGGGGTTGAAGAAGTGGATGCCGATGACCTGGTCCGGCCGCGAGGTCGCGACGGCCAGCTTCACCAGCGGGATCGAGGAGGTGTTGGAGGCGAGGATCGCGTCCTGCCGGGTCACCACCTGATCGAGTACCTGGAAGATCTCGGTCTTGACCTGCTCGTTCTCCACCACGGCCTCGATGACGAGATCGCGGTCGGCGAACTCCCCGAGGTCGGTCGTGAAGGAGAGGCGCTCCAGGGTGGCGTCGCGCTCCTCCTCGGTGATCTTGCCGCGCTCGGCCGCCTTGGTCAGGGAGTTGTACAGCCGGGTGCGGCCGATCTCCAGAGCCTCGCCCGTGGTCTCGGCCACCTTCACCTCGAGGCCGCTGCGGGCGCACACCTCCGCGATGCCCGCGCCCATCTGGCCGCAGCCCACCACTCCGACGCGTGCAATGTCGGCCATTGAGTCCGTCACCTCATGCCTTTCGCTGGTCTTCGGTCGGCAGGTCCCCCGTACGGTTCCGGCGCCCGCCGACCCCCCGACGTTACTCCGGATGCGTGGGTGGCCGGGCCGCCGGGGCGGGCATGCTCTGCGGGACACGGCAATCGCTACCGACAGCGACAAGGGCGGGCATATGGGGTTTATGGGGAGAAGAGGGTTCGTGGTCACGGCGGCCGGAGCACTGGCCGCGCTCGCGACGACCGGGGAAGCGGCGGCCTCCGCCCGGGCCTCGGAGGGGTCCGGGACGGCGGGGGAAGGGGAGCCGATGGGGAAGGCCGCACGGGGAAAACGGGCCACGCGGGAGTTCCGCGGGATGTGGCTGGCGACCGTCGGCAACCGCGACTGGCCCTCCGTGCCGGGCCTGACCGCGGCCGAGCAGCGCGCCGAGCTGCTGGCGCATCTCGACACCGCGGTGGAGCGCCGGCTCAACGCGGTGATGTTCCAGGTGCGGCCGACGGCCGACGCCCTGTGGCCGTCACCGTACGAGCCGTGGAGCCAGTACCTCACGGGTGTCCAGGGGCGGGATCCGGGCTGGGACCCGCTCGGCACCGCGGTGAAGGAGGCCCACCGGCGCGGTCTTGAGCTGCACGCCTGGTTCAACCCGTACCGGGTGGCGGCCCACGCCGACCCCTGCCGGCTGGTACCCGGGCACCCGGCCAGGCAGCACCCGGACTGGATCGTCGCGTACGGCGGGAAGCTGTACTACAACCCGGGCATCCCCGCGGTCCGGGCCTTCGTCGAGGACGCCATACTGGACGCCGTCCGCCGCTACGACATCGACGCCGTCCACTTCGACGACTACTTCTACCCGTACCCCGTCGCCGGCCAGTACTTCGACGACGACGCGGCCTGGACCTGCTACGGCACGGGATACCCGAACCGGGCGGCCTGGCGCCGGGCGAACGTCAACCTCCTGGTGCGGGAGATGAGCGAGCGGATCACGAGCGAGAAGAAGCACGTGCGCTTCGGGATCAGCCCCTTCGGCGTGTGGCGCAACGCCTCGACGGACCCGGCGGGGTCCCGCACCACGGCGGGCGTGCAGACGTACGACGACCTCCACGCCGACACCCGTACCTGGGTCCGGCAGGGCTGGATCGACTACGTCGTGCCGCAGGTCTACTGGCACATGGGGTTCGCCGCCGCCGACTACGCGACCCTCGTGCCCTGGTGGTCCGCCGTCGCCGACGGCACCGGAGTGGACCTGTACATCGGCGAGGCGCTGTACAAGGTCGGCATCCCCAGCCAGCCCGCGCCGTGGCACGACCAGGCGGAACTGTCCCGCCACCTCACGTACGCCTCGCAGTACCCGCAGGTGGGCGGTCACTGCTTCTTCTCGGCGCTGGAGGTGGGGGCCGATCCGCTGGGCGCGATGACAAGGGTGGTGAACGACCACTACCCGACCCGGGTGCGGACGGCGGACTGAGCCGACGGCCGCGCCCCGGACGGGGACGGTGTGGTCAGGTCTTCTCGTGGTGCTGGACCACGCAGTCGGGTCCGGGTGACAGCACCGCTTCGTGCCCGTCGTCGAAACGGACACGGAACGGAGGCGTGCCGTCGGGCCCCAGTACCTCGAGGACTTTTGCGTGCTTGTCGTGCTGCCCCACGGTCCTGCCGTGCACCAACAGCGTGTCGCCCTCGTTTGCTTGCATCGGGAGTGTCCTCCTCGGCAGCCGGTCCGTTTTGTGGGTCGTTTCGAGTCTACGGCCGGGGGTGCGCCGCGCATCCCCGGCCGGCGCGACTCAGGTGCGGGTCCGCTGTGTGACCGCGATGCACACGAGGACGGCCACGGCGGCGACCGGGGCCGCGGGGGAGAGGTGCTCACCGAGCAGGGTCACCGACCAGACCAGGGTGAGCAGCGGCTGCGCGAGCTGGAGCTGGCTGGCCCGGGCGATGCCGATCTCGGCCATGCCGCGGTACCAGACGTACAGCCCGAAGAAGGTCGATCCGGCCGCGACCCACAGCAGCCCGGTGATGCCCCGGGCGGTGAGGTGCACCGGCTCGAAGGAGAGCGCCACGAAGGAACCGGCCAGGCTGAGGGGCAGGCACAGGATCAGGGCCCAGCCGATGACGTGCCAGCCGGGCATCACCGCGGCGAGCCTGCCGCCCTCGGTGTAGCCGGCGGCGCAGACCAGCAGGGCGCCGAAGAGGTACAGGTCGCCGGAGTGCAGGGCCCCGCCGCTCTGCTGCACGGTGAAGGCGATCACCACGGCGGCCCCGGCGACCGCGGCGGCCCAGAACGTGCGCGAGGGGCGCCGCCCGGTGCGCAGGGCCGCGAAGGCCGCCGTGGTCAACGGGAGCAGACCCACGACGACCGCCGCGTGCGAGGTGGTGGACGTCTGCAGAGCCAGGGTCGTCAGCAGAGGGAAGCCCACGACGACTCCGCCACCGACCACCGCGAGCCCTGCCCAGTGGCGGCGCGCCGGGACGGGGACGCGCAGCACCAGCAGGAACCCGCCCGCTACGAGCGCCGCGAGGACACTGCGCACGGCGACCAGGGACCAGGGGCCGAAGCTGTCCAGGCCCCAGACGGTGGACGGGAAGGTGAGCGAGAAGGAGACGACGCCCAGCGCGGCGAGGACCGTGCCGCTGCTGACCGCTATCGACGTGGTGGGAGTAGCGCTATCCTGTGCTGTCATGCAAGAGCGTAGCAGTGTGGCTGAACTGGCGAACTCTCTGAAGCGGGAGCTCGACCGCTACTCACCCGGTGGGAAGCTGCCGTCGAGCAGGGCGCTCGTCGAGCGCTACCGCGTCTCGCCGGTGACCGTCTCCCGCGCCCTCGCCCAGCTCGTCGGCGAGGGGCTCGTCGTCACCCGGCCCGGCGCCGGGGCCTTCCGGGCCCGCCCGCGCGCCGACACCCCGCCGGCCGGTGACACCTCCTGGCAGGAGGTCACGCTCAGCGCCGATGCCGCCGCCGAGACCGTTCCGCGCACCGTCGACGCCTCGGGTGTGCTCGTCACCCTGGCCGCGCCGCCGCCCGGGGTCGTCGAGTTCAACAGCGGCTACCTGCACGCCTCGCTCCAGCCCGAGCGGGCCATGGCCGCGGCCCTCGCCCGCGCGGGCCGCCGGCCCGGCGCCTGGAGCAGACCGCCCACCGACGGCCTGCCCGAGCTGCGCGAATGGTTCGCCCGCTCCATCGGCGAGACGGTCGGCCCGGCGGACGTCCTGGTCACGGCGGGCGGCCAGTCCGCGCTCACCACCGCCCTGCGCGCACTCGCCGCGCCCGGCTCGCCCGTCCTCGTCGAATCGCCCACCTATCCGGGCATGCTGGCCATCGCACGCGCCGCCGGCCTGCGGCCGGTTCCGGTCCCGGCCGACGCCGACGGCGTGCGGCCCGACCTCCTCGCCGCCGCCTTCCGCGCCACGGGAGCACGCGTCTTCGTCTGCCAGCCGCTCTTCCAGAACCCGACCGGCGCGGTCCTCGCCCCCGACCGCCGCCCCGAGGTGCTGCGCATCGCCCGCGAGGCGGGCGCGTTCGTCGTCGAGGACGATTTCGCCCGGCGCCTCGTCCACGACGACGCCGGCCCGCTGCCGAGACCGCTCGCGGCCGACGACCACGACGGCGTCGTCGTCCACGTCAGCTCCCTCACCAAGGCGACCTCGCCCAGCCTGCGCGTCGGCATGCTCGCCGCCCGCGGACCGGTGCTCGAACGGCTCCGTGCCATCCACGTCGTCGACACCTTCTTCGTCCCCCGCCCCCTCCAGGAAGCCGCGCTCGAACTCGTCGGCGCCCCCGCCTGGGCCCGCCACCTGCGTGCCGTGGCGACCGAGCTGAAGGCCCGCCGCGACACCATGACGGCCGCGCTGCGGCTCCACCTCCCCCAGCTCGCCCTGCCGTACATCCCCTCCGGCGGCTACAGCCTCTGGCTGCGCCTGCCCGACACCGCCGACGAGAGCGCACTCGTCGCCGCGGCGCTGCGGGCCGACGTCGCCGTGGCACCCGGCCGCCCGTACTTCTGCGCCGAACCGCCGGCCGGCCACATCCGCCTGAGCTTCGCGGGCGTCGCCGGCACCGCCGAGATCACCGAGGGGGTGCGCCGCCTGCGGGCCGCCTACGAGCATCTGACGAGGTGACGGGGAGCGCCGCGATACTCCTGTGACAGCCGTCGCACCGCTGTGCGACTCTCCCGTGATGCACGAGACGATCCATGGCGCGTACACGATCTCCACCGACCCGGCCCGGCTGGACGAGGACCGGATCCACCAATGGCTCTCCACCGAGGCGTACTGGGCGCTCGGCCGCAGCCGGGAGAAGCAGGACCGGGCCCTAGGGGCTGTCCGGCGGATCTTGGCCGGAGCCACGACGTCTGGCACGGCACCTCGCCGCGTTGCCGAAATGCCCGGATAGCTCCGCTATCAGGGCACTCCGGCGCCTTGCGATGTACCGCACCAGACGCCGCGTCCTATCCGGCCCTGATCCGCCGGACAGCCCCTAGCCGGATCGGTCAACTTCGGTGCCTACGAGACGACAACGGGGGAGATGGCCGGTTTCGCGCGGGTGGTCACCGACCACGCCACCTTCGCCTGGCTCTGCGACGTCTACGTCGACCGGTCCGCCCGCGGCGCGGGGCTGGGCACCGCTCTGGTCGCGGCCGTCCGCGACCACTTCGCGCCCCTGGGGCTGCGCCGCATCCTGCTCACCACCGACGACGCCCACGGCCTCTACGAGAAGGCCGGCTTCAAGGAGCTCGACGTCCCCGGCAACTGGCTCAACCTGATGTTCGAGTGACCCCCTTGACCTGCGAGGCGTTCCCCATCACCATCACGCCATGACTGTCCGGGTCACCCTGGTCGCCGCGGCGCGCAGCTCCTCGCTGCTCACGGAGCGGTTCGACGACGACCGGCCGCTCGACCAGGCCGGCTGGCACGAGGTGCAGCTCGCCGCGCACGCGCTCGTACCGCTGAGCGCGGCCGAGCTGCGCTACTGCTCGCCCACCACCCGCAGCCGCGCGACCGGTGAGGCGCTCGGCTTCGCGCCGCTCGCCCAGCCGGCCCTGCGCGACTGCGACATGGGCCGCTGGCGCGGCTGCACGCTCGCCGAGGTGACCGCGCGCGAGCCCGCCGCGGTCGACGCCTGGCTCACCGACCCGCGCAGCGCGCCCCACGGCGGCGAACCGCTGCTCGCGTTCATCTCGCGGATAGGCGGCTGGCTCGACACCCGTCCCGCGGACGACTGCCGTTCGATCGTGGCCGTGGCCGAACCCGCCGTGGTGCGGGCAGCCTTCGTGTACGCGCTGCGCGCCCATCCCTCGATGTACTGGAACGTCGACGTCCGGCCGCTGTCGACGATCACCCTCACCGGACAGCGGGGCCGCTGGCACCTGTGCCTGGAGGCGGCCGCCTGAAGCGGCCGCCCCACCGCTACTTCGCCGTCCCCACCACCCGCTCCGGCGTGACACGGATGACGACGCGTACGGTCTCCGGCGGCAGGTCCAGGTACTCCTGGCCCGCGCCCGGACCCTCGTACTCCTCCGCCAGCCGTACGGCGACCTTGCGTCCCTCGTCCTCCGCGACGGTCGCGGTCCCGCGCACCTCCACATAGCGCAGCGGGTCCGTGCGGTCGTACACGGTCAGCGAAACGCGCGGCTCGCGGGCGATGTTGCGGTCCTTGCGCCGGCCGGCCTGCGAGGAGATGACCAGCTCGTCGCCCTCGCGGCCCACCCACACGACCGACGTCTGCGGGCTGCCGTCGGGCAGGACGGTGGCGAGCACCGCCGGATTCGGCTCGTCGAACAGCAGGCGGGCGGACTCGCTCAGAGATATCGGCATGGGCAGAGACTAACGCCGAACCGGGTCAGGGCCGTTGGGACGTACGGCCCTGTTCCTCACCCCGCCCCGAGCTCACGGAGCCGGCGCTCCAGAAAGGCGGCCTCGGCCGCGTTCCCGGCGCTCGCGATCGCCGTTTCGTAGGCGGACGCCGCCTCGGCCCGGCGTCCGAGCCGCCGCAGCAGATCCGCGCGCACGGCGTGCAGTACGTGGAATCCGCCCAGTTCGGGGACGAGCGCGTCCACCAGGTCGAGCGCCGGGCCGGGGCCGTGCACCTCGGCCACGGCGACCGCCCGGTTGAGCGCCACCACCGGAGTCGGCGCGATCGCCGTCAACTGGTCGTACAGGCGCAGGATCTGCCCCCAGTCCGTCGCGGCCGCGTCCGGCGCGTCGCTGTGCACCGCGCTGATCGCCGCCTGGATCTGGTACGGCCCCGGCCTGCCGCGGCGCAGGCACCGCCGCACCAGCTCCTGGCCCTCGGCGATCAGGTCCCGGTCCCACAGGCCGCGGTCCTGCTCGGCGAGCACCACCAGTGCGCCGTCCGGCCCGGTGCGCGCGGGGCGCCGGGACTCCGTCAGCAGCATGAGTGCCAGCAAGCCCAGGACCTCGGGCTCGTCCGGCATCAGACGGGCCAGCAGTCGGCCCAGGCGCAGCGCCTCCGCGCACAGGTCCTCGCGCACCAGCCGGTCGCCCGAGCCCGCGCTGTAGCCCTCGTTGAAGACGAGATAGACGACCGACAGCACGGCCGGCAGGCGGTCGGGGAGCTCGGCCTGGTCCGGGACGCGGTACGGGATGCGGGCGTCGCGGATCTTGCCCTTCGCGCGGACCAGGCGCTGCGCCATGGCCGGCTCGGCCACCAGGAACGCGCGGGCGATCTCCGCCGTGGTGAGCCCGCCGACCAGCCGCAGGGTCAGGGCGACGCGGGCGGCGGGGGCGAGCGCGGGATGGCAGCAGGTGAAGATCAGCCGCAGCCGGTCGTCCTCCACGGGACCCTCCTCGATCGGGCTGTCGCGGGCCTGCAGCAGCGCGGCCTGGGCGTGCCGGTCCGCCCGGGACGCCTCCCGCCGCAGGCGGTCGATCGCCCGGTTGCGGCCGGTGGTGATGATCCAGCCGGCCGGGCTGGGCGGCAGCCCGTCGGCGGGCCACCGCTCCAGCGCCGTGGTGAACGCGTCCTGGACCGCCTCCTCGGCGATGTCGATGTCGCCGAAGACCCGGACGAGGACGGCGACGGCACGTCCGTACTCCTCGCGGAAGACCCGCTCGACGGCTGCCGCTTCGCCGCCCGTCCCCGCCGGACCGGACGTCATCCGAGGCTGCTGTACGCGAGCGGCCTCACCTCGATCGGCAGCGTGGTCGCGCGGGCCAGCTTGCGGCCCCACGCGAGCGCCGCGTCGAGGTCGGGCGCCTGGATGACGGTGAATCCGCCGAGGTGTTCCTTGCCCTCGACGTAGGGACCGTCGGTGGTGAGCACCTCGTCGCCCTTGAGCCTGAGGACGGTGGCCGTGCCCGGCGGGTGCAGCCCGCCCGAGAACACCCAGGCACCGGCCTCCCTCAGCTCGCTGTTCACGGCCTCGACGTCCCGCATGATCGGGTCCAGGACCTCGGGCGGCGGCGGGTTCCCGTCGGGCTGGTAGATGCTGAGCAGGTACTGCTGCATGGTGGCCTCCTCGGTGCGGTCGCGGCGTCTGCCGCGTTCTCACCCTCTACACGAACGGGCCGGCCCAGGATCGACATGCCTCGCGGAAAATTCTCGGCGGATGCCGCCCGGCAGGCACGGGCGGACCCTTTCGCCGGCGCACTCACGGGGCGGGTGTGAACACCAGCGACGCGTTGTGGCCGCCGAATCCGAACGCGTTGGTCAGCGCCGCCTCCAGGCCGACGCGCCGAGGCCCGCCCGTGACCACGTCGAGCTTCACCTCCGGGTCCGGCCGGTCCAGGTTCCGCGTCGGCGGGACGATCCCGTCCCGCACCGCGAGGATCGTCGCCAGCGCGCCCATCGCCCCGGCGGCGCCGAAGAGGTGGCCCGTCATCGATTTGGTCGCGGTGACGGCCGCATGGGTTCCGACCGCCTCCTCGACGGACCTCGCCTCCACCAGATCGCCCACGGGCGTCGATGTGGCGTGCGCGTGCACGAGACCGAGGGCCCGGGGCGGTACTCCGGCCGACTCCAACGCCCTGCGCATCGCGCGGACCTGCCCCTCCGGATGCCCGGCCGTGATGTGGTGGGCATCGGAGGTGACGCCCGCACCGGCGAGCGAGGCATGGGTACGGGCGGCCCTGGCGGCGGCGAATCCGGCCCGCTCCAGGACGACCACGACCGCACCCTCGCCGATGACGAATCCGTCGCGGTCGGCGTCGAAGGGCCGCGAGGCGCGGTCCGGTTCGTCGTTGCGCGTGGAGTGTGCCCTGGCCTGGGCGAAGCCGGCCAGCGGCAACGGGTGGACGCATGCCTCCGTGCCGCCGGCCACGACGACATCGGCACGGCCGAGGCGGATCAGGTCCAGGCCCATGGCGATCGCCTCGGCGCCGGAGGCACACGCGCTGACCGGGGTGTGGGCGCCGCCGCGGGCGCCCAGTTCGATGCTGACCCAGGCGGCGGGGCCGTTCGCCATCAGCATCGGCACGGTGTGCGGCGACACGCGCCGTACGCCGGACGACTCCAGGACATCGTCCTGCCCGAGCATGGTCAGCGCCCCGCCGGTGCCGGTGCCGATCACCACCGCGAGCCGTTCCGGATCGACGTCGGGGCGCCCGGCGTCCGCCCATGCCTCGCGGGCCGCGATCAGGGCGATCTGCTCGCAGCGGTCCAGTCGGCGGGCCTGCACGCGCTCCATGACCTCGGCCGGTTCGACCTTGAGCCGCCCCGCGATCCGTACGGGCAGCCCGGCCGCCCACTCGTCGTCGAGCGCGCTGATCCCGGACTCGCCGGCGAGCAGCGCGGACCAGGTCGAGGCGACGTCCCCGCCGAGCGGAGTGGTCGCGCCCAGCCCGGTGACCGCGACGTGATTCATGCCCTGGTGCATGGGAACCTCCTTTGTGGTGGAGTGACAACACCCGGTGTGTTCTTTCTCCGGGTGGGATCCGAGGTGCCGTTCACTCTGCCAAGCACATCGGGCAGACCGGAGTGCTGTGACCGACCGAGTTGGTGATCTTGGCTCTGTAGGATTCCGACACTTGCTTGATGGGGGGTACATCTATTGGACCGAGAAGTCATTGCATACTTCTGCATCGCTGCGTATAGTCATGCCATCGATGAGGAGGAGTTCGATGACGGTTCGAGCAGCAGTGGCAGGGGCGAGCGGGTACGCGGGCGGAGAGTTGCTCCGGCTGCTGCTGGCGCACCCCGAGGTCGAGATCGGCGCCCTCACCGGCAACACCAACGCGGGACAGCCGCTCGGCGCACTGCAACCGCACCTGCTGCCGCTCGCCGGCCGGGTGCTCCAGCCGACGACCGCCGACGTTCTCGCCGGTCACGACGTCGTGTTCCTCGCCCTCCCGCACGGCCAGTCCGCCGCTGTCGCCGAGCAGCTCGGGGACGACGTCCTCGTCGTCGACATGGGCGCCGACTTCCGGCTGGCGGACTCCGCCGACTGGGAGACGTTCTACGGCTCCGAGCACGCCGGGACCTGGCCGTACGGCCTCCCCGAACTGCCGGGCGCCCGCGCCGCGCTGGAGGGGTCCAAGCGCATCGCGGTGCCCGGTTGCTACCCCACGGCCGTCTCGCTCGCGCTCTTCCCGGCGTACGCCGCCGGACTCGCCGAGCCCGAGGCCGTGATCACCGCCGCGACCGGCACCTCCGGCGCCGGCAAGGCCCTCAAGCCGCACCTGCTGGGCTCAGAGGTGATGGGCTCGATGAGCCCGTACGGCGTCGGCGGCGGCCACCGGCACACCCCCGAGATGATCCAGAACCTGAGCGCGGTCGCGGGGGAGCGGGTCACCGTCTCCTTCACCCCGACGCTCGCCCCCATGGCCCGCGGCATCCTCGCCACCTGCTCGGCGAAGGCGCGGCCCGGCACGAGCGCGGCCGACGTCCGCGCCGCGTACGAGAAGGCGCTCGCGGACGAGGCGTTCGTCCACCTGCTGCCCGAGGGACAGTGGCCCGCCACCGCCTCCGTCTACGGATCGAACGCGGCCCAGATCCAGGTCGCGTACGACGAGGCGGCCGGACGCATCATCGCCATCAGCGCCATCGACAATCTCACCAAGGGCACCGCGGGCGGCGCGGTGCAGAGCATGAACATCGCGCTCGGGTTTGCCGAGAGCACTGGTCTTTCCACGATTGGAGTTGCGCCGTGAGCGACGCGCGCGCAGCCGCCGGTCCGCGGATGACGACGATGCCCGCGCCTCTGCGCTGCGCGGGCGGAGATGGGGGCACCTCCCAGGCGTCAGCCCTGGGGGAGAACGGAGAAACACAGTGAGCGACGCGCGCGCAGCCGCCGGTCCGCGGATGACGACGATGCCCGCGCCTCTGCGCTGCGCGGGCGGAGAAGCGAACGGAGAAACACAGTGAGCGTGACCGCAGCGAAGGGATTCACGGCGGCGGGCATCGCCGCCGGGATCAAGGGCAACGGCAACCCGGACCTCGCCCTCGTGGTGAACAACGGGCCGCGCCGCGCCGCCGCGGGTGTCTTCACCTCCAACCGCGTCAAGGCCGCGCCGGTGCTGTGGTCCGAGCAGGTCCTCAAGGGCGGCGAGGTCACCGCCGTGGTCCTCAACTCCGGCGGCGCCAACGCCTGCACCGGCCCCAAGGGCTTCCAGGACACCCACACCACCGCCGAGAAGGCGGCCGACGTCCTCGGCATCGGCGCGGGCGAGGTCGCCGTCGCGTCCACCGGACTCATCGGCGTCCTGCTCCCCATGGACAAGCTCCTGCCCGGCATCGAGCAGGCCGCCGCCCAGCTCAGCGAGCACGGCGGCGAGAAGGCCGCCATCGCCATCAAGACCACCGACACCGTCCACAAGACGGCCGTCGTCACCAAGGACGGCTGGTCCGTCGGCGGCATGGCCAAGGGCGCGGGCATGCTCGCCCCCGGCCTCGCCACCATGCTCGTCGTTCTCACCACCGACGCCGACCTGGACGCCGCCGTCCTGGACAGGGCGCTGCGGGACGCGACCCGGCAGACGTTCGACCGGGTCGACTCCGACGGCTGCATGTCCACCAACGACACCGTGCTGCTGCTCGCCTCCGGCGCGTCCGGGGTGCAGCCCGCGTACGAGGAGTTCGCCGACGCCGTGCGCACGGTCTGCGACGACCTCGCCCGGCAGCTGATCGGCGACGCCGAGGGCGCCTCCAAGGACATCCGCATCGAGGTGATCAACGCGGCCACCGAGGACGACGCCGTCGAGGTCGGCCGCTCCATCGCCCGGAACAACCTCCTCAAGTGCGCCATCCACGGCGAGGACCCCAACTGGGGCCGGGTGCTCTCCGCCATCGGCACCACCAAGGCAGCCTTCGAGCCCGACCAGCTGAACGTCGCCATCAACGGCGTCTGGGTCTGCAAGAACGGCTCCGTCGGCGAGGACCGCGACCTGGTCGACATGCGCTACCGGGAGGTGCGCATCACCGCGGACCTCGCCGCCGGCACCGAGTCCGCGGTCATCTGGGCCAACGACCTCACCGCCGACTACGTCCACGAGAACAGCGCGTACAGCTCATGAGCACCACGAGGAAGCACACCGCCCTGCCCAAGGCACAGATCCTCATCGAGGCGCTGCCCTGGCTGACCCGCCACAACGGCAAGACCGTCGTCATCAAGTTCGGCGGCAACGCCATGATCGACGACGAGCTCAAGGCCGCCTTCGCCCAGGACGTCGTCTTCCTGCGGCACGCCGGGCTCAAGCCCGTCGTGGTGCACGGCGGCGGCCCGCAGATCTCCGCCGCGCTCGACCGACACGGACTGGTCAGCGAGTTCAAGGCCGGCCTGCGGGTCACCACGCCCGAGGCCATGGACGTCGTACGGATGGTTCTGGCCGGCCAGGTGCAGCGCGAGCTGGTCGGACTGCTCAACCAGCACGGGCCGCTCGCCGTCGGCCTCACCGGCGAGGACGCCCACACCATCACCGCCACCAAGCATCAGCCGACCATCGACGGGGAACTCGTCGACATCGGCCGGGTCGGCGAGATCACCGCGATCGACACCGGCGCCATCGAGGCGCTGCTCGCCGACGGGCGCATCCCGGTGATCTCCTCGATCGCCCGTTCCGAGGACGACGGACACGTCTACAACGTCAATGCCGACACGGCGGCCGCGGCACTCGCCGCGGCGCTGGGCGCCGAGACGCTGATGGTCCTCACCGACGTCGAGGGCCTGTACGAGGACTGGCCGAACAGCGACGAGGTCATCAGCCGGCTGACCGCCACCCAGCTGGAGAAGCTGCTGCCCGACCTCTCCAGCGGCATGGTCCCCAAGATGGAGGGCTGCCTGCACGCCGTGCGCAACGGGGTCAACACGGCCCGCGTGATCGACGGCCGGGTCCAGCACTCGATCCTGCTGGAGATCTTCACCGACGAGGGCATCGGCACGATGGTCGTGCCGGACGGACAGGGGGACTGACATGAGCAACCAGGAGCTCACGCACCGGTGGCAGGGCGTGATGACGGACAACTACGGCACGCCGAAGCTGTCTCTGGTCCGCGGCGAGGGCGCCACGGTGTGGGACGCCGACGGCACCGCGTACACCGACTTCGTCGGCGGCATCGCGGTCAACGCGCTGGGCCACGCCCACCCGGCGATCGTCGAGGCCGTCTCCCGCCAGATCGCCTCCCTCGGCCACGTTTCCAACCTCTTCGTCGCCGAGCCGCCCGTCGCGCTCGCCGAACGGCTGATCCAGCTCTTCGGCCGCCCGGGACGGGTCTACTTCTCCAACTCCGGCGCCGAGGCCAACGAGGCCGCCTTCAAGATCGGGCGGCTGACCGGGCGCGGGCACATGGTCGCCACCACCGGCGGCTTCCACGGCCGGACCATGGGCGCCCTCGCGCTCACCGGACAGCCCGCCAAGCAGCAGCCGTTCCTGCCGCTGCCCTCGGACGTCACCCACGTCCCCTTCGGCGACGCCGAGGCGCTGCGCGCGGCCGTCACCGAGGACACCGCCCTGGTGATCATCGAGCCGATCCAGGGCGAGAACGGGGTGGTCGTCCCGCCCAAGGGATACCTCGAGGCGGCGCGGGAGATCACCCGGGCCACCGGCACCCTCCTCGTCCTCGACGAGGTCCAGACCGGCATCGGGCGGACCGGCCACTGGTTCGAGCACCAGGCGCACCAGGGCGTCGAGCCCGACATCGTCACGCTGGCCAAGGGCCTCGGCGGCGGACTGCCCATCGGCGCGACCGTCGTCTTCGGCGAGGCGGCGGAACTCCTGAAGCCCGGTCAGCACGGCACGACGTTCGGCGGCAACCCCGTCGCCTGCGCCGCCGGACTCGCCGTCCTCGACACCCTCGCGGCCGACGGAGTCCTCGACTCCGTCAAGCGGCTCGGCGAGAAGCTGCGTGACGGAATCGAGGGTCTGGGGCATCCCGCCGTCTCCCATGTCCGTGGCAGCGGCCTCCTGCTGGGTATCGTGCTCACCGGGCCGCTCGCACCGAAGGTGCAGCAGGCGGCCCAGGATGCCGGTTTCCTGGTGAACGCTCCCGCGCCCGATGTCGTACGGCTCATGCCGCCCCTGATCATCGGCGACGCCGAGGTGGACGCGTTCCTCCAGGCGCTGCCCGGCATCCTCGACGCGAGCAACGGGGAAGGACGAGCCGGAGAATGAGACGACGATGACTGAGGCCCGGTACCCGGAGAACGGCGAGCACGGCGGTCCCGCCGTGCCGCAGACCCGCACGGCCCGCCACCGCCGGATCGTGGACATCCTCAACCGCCAGCCGGTGCGCTCCCAGAGCCAACTGGCCAAGCTCCTCGCGGACAACGGGCTGAGCGTCACGCAGGCGACGCTCTCCCGCGACCTGGACGAGCTGGGCGCGGTGAAAATCCGCAACACGGGCGGCGAGCTGATCTACGCGGTGCCCAGCGAGGGCGGTTTCCGCACCCCGCAGGCCCCGCTGGGCGAGTCCGCGAAGGAGGAGCGCATGCGGCGCCTCTCCGCCGAGCTGCTGATCTCCGCGGAGGCGTCGGCGAACCTCGTGGTGCTGCGGACGCCGCCGGGCGCGGCCCAGTTCCTGGCCTCGGCCATCGACCAGGCCGAGCTGCACGACATCCTCGGCACGATCGCGGGGGACGACACGCTGATGCTGATCAGCCGCGACCCGGCGGGCGGCCAGGCCCTCGCGGACCATCTGCTGCGGCTCGCGCAGAAGGAGCGCTGAACCGACACGGCGCGGCACCCGCCCGGCGGGTGCCGCGCCGTTGCGTCGGTCAGTGCCTGGTCACCGGGGCAGCGGCGGCAGCGGCAGCGGGAGTCCGGGCAGTCCGTCGATGCTGGCCGCGATGTGCTCCTTCTTGGCGAAGTACGCGTCCAGCGAGGCGTCGTCCTCCCGCGCGAACCGCTTCCCGTGCAGGTCGCGGTCCTCGTCGTACGTCATGAACGGCACGGCGTAGCCGCAGGTGTCCCGGACGAGTTCGGCCGTCACGACGATGACGGCGCGCAGCCCGTGCGGCGACGGGTCGATCCCGGGGAAGTGCGCGAGCAGCCCGGCCCAGCGCTCGTCGTCCCGGAAGACGGGCTCGCCGCGCCCGTGCACACGGACGATGTTCGGCGGCCCCTCGAAGGCGCACCACATGAGTGTGATGCGGCCGTTCTCCCGGAGGTGGGCGATCGTCTCGGCATTGCTGCCGGCGAAGTCGAGGTAGGCGACGGTCCGTTCGTCGATGACGGCGAACGACCCCTTCAGGCCCTTGGGCGAGAGATTGACCGTGCCGTCCCCCGCGAGCGGCGCGGTCGCGGTGAAGAACACCGGCTGGGCCTCGATGAAGGCACGGAGCCTTCCGTCTATGTGCTCATGCGTCTTTCCCATGGGCGAATTATCGACGCGCGGTGTCCGCCCCCGCCGGGCGGGTCAGACCCTGAGACCCAGGGTGGCACCGCAGGAGACGCGCGGCGCTCTCCGCGCGACGGGGCATCAGCTGTGCGTGCGCGACGCGCCGTTCGGCATCCGCAGCGCCGAGACGGCCTCGGTCCGCACCCGTTCCACCTGATGCCGCGTCATCGGCCGCGGCAGGCCGACGCCAGCGGTATCCAGCGGCCGCAGATACGCCGGCTCCCCGTGATCCGGTACGGACCTGTGTGCCGGACACGTGCCGGTCCAGGCCGGCCCACGCCCGCGGTGAAGCGCCGGTGCCGACCGCCGTGCGCAGCGGCACACCGCGCGGCAGGCGTTCTGCGGGGGCGAGGTAATCGAGCGGCAGGTCGCGCATGGCGGACTCCAGGGGCCGGGCACCCCGCTCACCAGCACGTTCCTTGGGGCGATTGACAAAACATACGGAGCACTGCATAGTTATGCCCATCAGTGAATGGCCCCGTAAGGAGAAACCCGTGACCGAGCGCGTCGTACTCGCCTATTCGGGCGGCCTGGACACCTCCGTCGCCATCGGCTGGATCGCCGAGGAGACGGGCGCCGAGGTCATCGCCGTTGCCGTGGACGTCGGCCAGGGTGGCGAGGACCTGGACGTCATCCGCAAGCGCGCGCTCGCCTGCGGGGCCGTGGAGGCCGAGGTCGCCGACGCCAAGGACGAGTTCGCCGAGGAGTACTGCCTCCCCGCGATCAAGGCCAACGCCCTCTACATGGACCGCTACCCGCTGGTCTCCGCGCTCTCCCGGCCGGCGATCGTCAAGCACCTCGTCGCCGCCGCCAAGAAGCACGGTGCCACCACCGTCGCCCACGGCTGCACCGGCAAGGGCAACGACCAGGTGCGGTTCGAGGCCGGCATCGTCGCCCTCGCGCCCGAGCTCAAGTGCATCGCCCCGGTCCGTGACTACGCCATGACTCGGGACAAGGCGATCGCCTTCTGCGAGGAGAAGCAGCTGCCGATCGCCACCACCAAGAAGTCGCCGTACTCCATCGACCAGAACGTCTTCGGGCGGGCCGTCGAGACCGGCTTCCTGGAGGACATCTGGAACGCGCCGATCGAGGACATCTACGAGTACACCTCGAACCCGGCGGAGCCGCGGGACGCCGACGAGGTCGTCATCACCTTCAAGGAAGGCGCCCCGGTCGCCATCGACGGCAAGCCCGTCACCGTCCTTCAGGCCGTCCAGCAGCTCAACGAGCGGGCCGGCGCCCAGGGCATCGGCCGGATCGACATGGTCGAGGACCGGCTCGTCGGCATCAAGTCCCGCGAGGTCTACGAGGCCCCCGGCGCGATCGCGCTGATCACCGCCCACCAGGAGCTGGAGAACGTCACCGTCGAGCGCGAGCTCGCCCGGTACAAGCGGCAGGTCGAGCAGCGCTGGGGCGAGCTGGTCTACGACGGCCTGTGGTTCTCCCCGCTCAAGCGGGCCCTGGACGGCTTCATCGACGAGGCCAACCAGCACGTCAGCGGCGACATCCGGATGACGCTGCACGGCGGCCGGGCCGTCGTCACCGGCCGCAGGTCCGACGCGTCGCTCTACGACTTCAACCTCGCCACCTACGACTCGGGCGACACGTTCGACCAGTCCAAGGCGCAGGGCTTCATCGAGATCTTCGGCCTGTCGCAGAAGATCGCGGCGCGGCGGGACCTCGCGTAACCCGCACGCGTTGTACAGACCGCCTCCCCGGACCTCCGGCAGGGAAGGAGGAGGCGGCGGCACATCCGAATCTCTCAAGGAGCTTGAGCAGTGAGCAGCAACAACGGTGACGTCCGGCTCTGGGGCGGCCGCTTCGCCGACGGCCCCGCCGAGGCGCTGGCGAAGCTGTCGGCGTCGGTCCACTTCGACTGGCGTCTGGCGCCGTACGACATCGCCGGCTCCCGCGCCCACGCACGCGTGCTGCACAAGGCGGGCCTGCTCACCGAGGACGAGCTGACGCGCATGCTCGCCGGCCTCGACCGGCTGGAGGCGGACGTCGCCTCCGGCGAGTTCACCGGCACCATCGCCGACGAGGACGTGCACACCGCACTCGAGCGGGGCCTCCTGGAGCGGCTCGGCCCGGACCTCGGCGGCAAGCTCCGCGCCGGCCGGTCCCGCAACGACCAGGTCGCCACCCTCTTCCGGATGTACCTGCGCGACCACGCCCGGATCATCGGCGGCCTGATCGCCGACCTCCAGGACGCCCTCGTCGGCCTCGCCGAGGCGCACCCGGACGTCGCCATGCCGGGCCGTACGCACCTCCAGCACGCCCAGCCCGTCCTCTTCGCGCACCACGTGCTCGCACATGTGCAGTCCCTGTCCCGGGACGCGGAGCGGCTGCGCCAGTGGGACACCCGTACCGCCGTGTCCCCGTACGGCTCCGGCGCGCTGGCCGGCTCGTCCCTCGGGCTGGACCCGGAGGCCGTGGCCAAGGACCTCGGCTTCGAGCGCGGTTCCGCGGGCAACTCGATCGACGGCACGGCCTCGCGGGACTTCGTCGCCGAGTTCGCCTTCATCACCGCGATGATCGGGGTGAACCTCTCCCGGATCGCGGAGGAGGTCATCATCTGGAACACGAAGGAGTTCTCCTTCGTGACCCTGCACGACGCCTTCTCGACCGGGTCGTCGATCATGCCGCAGAAGAAGAACCCCGACATCGCGGAGCTCGCCCGCGGCAAGTCCGGCCGCCTCATCGGCAACCTCACGGGCCTGCTCGCCACCCTGAAGGCGCTGCCGCTCGCGTACAACCGGGACCTCCAGGAGGACAAGGAGCCCGTCTTCGACTCCTGCGACCAGCTCGAGGTCCTGCTCCCGGCGTTCACCGGGATGATGGCGACGCTCACGGTCAACCGGGAGCGCATGGAGGAGCTCGCTCCGGCCGGTTTCTCGCTCGCCACGGACATCGCCGAGTGGCTCGTCAAGCAGGGCGTGCCGTTCCGGGTGGCGCACGAGGTCGCCGGAGAGTGCGTGAAGGTCGCCGAGGCCGACGGCATCGAGCTGGACGGACTGACCGACGAGCAGTTCGCGAAGATCTCCGCCCACCTCACCCCCGAGGTCCGCACCGTCCTGAATGTGCCCGGTGCACTGGCGTCCCGCAGCGGCCGCGGCGGCACGGCCCCCTCGGCGGTCGCCGTCCAGCTCAACGAGGTCAAGGCCGATCTGGTGATACAGCATGCCTGGGCCTCCGCCAAGGACAAGCACTGACAGTCCGCAGCACCACAGCGCCGCCGCCCGGACGGTGAGCGCGTCGACGTCCGGCCGGGTCCGCCCGAACCGCTCGTCGACGCGCCGCGACAGGGCGGCGGCGCTGTCGTTCGTACGCCGGGTGCCGCGGGCGTGCCCGGAGTCGGCTGCGATCGGACCGCCGTCTCAGTCGATCCGGTCGCAGATGTCGGTGAGCGAACCATGCGCCAGGTTCACCGACTTGTACCCGTCCGCGCTGATGTCCATGGTGTACACGCCGTCCACGACGTACAGGCCGCGTGGCAGATTGCCGCGGCCTTCGCCGACGCCCACCAGTACGGGACCGCGCACGGTCCAGAACTGGGAACCGTCCGTGCGGTGGTCCACCAGGGCCGAGCCGCTCACATCGGCGTCGTAGAACGCGCCGCTCACGGTGTTCGTGACCCGGACGACGAGATCGCCCTTGTAGGCGACCTGCTTCGGCGAGCCGTCCGGATGGCGGGCCGTCACGCGCCGTACCACCTCGTCCACGATCGGCTCGCCTTGCACGGCGACGTCGCACCGCACGCCGGCGGCGACGTCCCAGGGGGCGGAGGGCGCGGGCTCCCAGGCCGCCCGGTCGGTGGACACGGAAGCCGCCGAGGCCGGCGGAGCGCCCACCGACACCGTCGCAAGTGCGGTCAGGGCAAGGATCGTTCGTCGCATGATGACTCCTCGATGCGGTGGCCGATGCCGTCGGCCACGAGGATCGCCCGGTCCGCTCACCACCGGCTCACCATGCCAGCGCACCGCCGCCTAGGCTCGCCGGTGCCATGGAATTCCAGCTGCTCGGCCCCTTCGAGGCACGCCACGACGGAACGCGGATACCGCTGGGCACCCGCCGGCAGGAACGCTGCCTGCTGGCGATCCTGCTGCTCGACGCGGGCCGTGCGGTGAGCACCGCCCGCCTGATCGACCTGCTGTGGCACGGGCAGCCGCCCGCCTCCGCGCGGGGCACGGTCCATACCTACGTCGGCCGCCTGCGTGCCGCCCTCGCGCCGTACGGGATCCGGGTCGAGACCGTCCGCGACGGTTATCGCGCCGACCCCGGTGCCCATACCGTCGACGTCCACGCGTTCACGGGGCTCGTCGGCCGGGCCGCCGAGGCGGTCGAACCCGCCGACCGGATCCGGCTCTACGACCGGGCCCTCGCCCTGTGGCGCGGCCCGCTGCTCGCCGACGTTGCCGACGACCTCCTGCGCGAACGGCTGGGCGGACGGCTTGTCGAGCTGCGGCTCACCGCGATCGAGCACCGCGCCGAAGCGCACCTCGCGCTCGGCCGGCACGACCGGGTCGTCGCCGACCTGACCCCGCTGGTGGCGCTCCACGCGGGACGGGAGCGGCTCGTCGCGGCGCAGATGACCGCCCTGTACCGCGGCGGCCGCCGGGCGGAGGCCCTGGAGCTGTACCGCACCGCGCGCCGTGTGCTCGTGGACGAGCACGGCATCGAGCCGGGCGCCGGCCTGCGGACGCTGCACGACCGCGTCCTGGGCGGCGACCCGCGCCTGGACCGGCCCCAGGTGCCCGTCCACGCGGTGCGCGTCGGCGGTGTGTGGCTGCCGTGGAGCACCAGCGGGCACCCGGCGCTGGAGTTCTGCAACACCTACGCGGGCTGGGGCGGCCCGCCCCTTCCCGGCTCCGAGTGGCTGCGGGACTACACGTCCCTCGCCGTCTGGGCCGGACACCACGATCTGGCGGACGAGTGGGTCGTCAAAGGGCTGCTCCGCCGCGCGGCCGAGGACCCCGCGGGCGCGGAGGCCGCGCTGGGGGAGGCCCGTGAGTTCCGGGCGCGGCTGTACGCCTGTCTGACGGATTCCGACGACGTCCGTGCCTTCAAGGCGGTGGCCTCCGTCGTGGAGGAGGCCGCCGCCGCGTCGGTCCTGGTGCGGGGCGAGGACCGGCTCGGCCGGTGGCGGGTCTCGCCGTCCGCCGGGCTGCGTCTGCCGCTGCTCGCGGCGGCCCACGGCGCGGGCGAGCTGCTCTGCGATCCGGCGCGGTTCGTCGTCCGTGCGTGCCCGGCAGCCGGATGCGGCTGGCTGTTCCTCGACGAGAGCGGCCGACGGCGGTGGTGCAGCCTGCAGACCTGCGGTAGTGGGACGTCCATGCATTGAATGAGACATCTATGTCTCATCTAGGCTATGCTTGTCTCATGGCCATGGATCGTGAACAGGTACTCCGTACCGCCGCCGCCCTGCTCTCCCGGAAGTCGACCGCCACCATGGACGAGGTCGCCCGGGCCGCGGGCATCGGCCGTGCCACGCTGCACCGCCACTTCGCGGGCCGCGACGCGCTCGTCAGGGCGCTCGAGGCGTTCGGTATCCAGGAGTTCGAGGCCGCGCTCGACCGGGCCCGGCTCGACGAGGGCGACGCGAGCGAGGGGCTGCGGCGGCTGATCGCAGAGATGGAGCCGGCCGCCGACCTGCTGGCCTTCCTGGTCACGGAGAACCAGCTGTTCGAGGGCGACCAGGTCAACGAGGGCTGGTCCCGGCTCGACGCCCGGGTCTCGGCGCTCTTCCGGCGCGGCCAGGAGCGGGGCGAGTTCCGCATCGACCTCACGCCCGCATGGCTGACCGAGGCGCTGTACGCGCTGATCGGTTCCTGCGCGTGGGCCGTCATGGACGGCCGCGTCGCCAAGAAGGACTTCCAGTACATGACCGCCGAGCTGCTGCTCGGCGGAGCCCGACGGAGTGTGACGACATGAGCAGCACCTACCGGCCCACGACCAGGGCGGACGAGACCGTGTACCGCCCCGGGCGGTGGCTGGCGCTCTCCGTCCTGGTGCTGGCCGTCCTGCTGGTGGCGGTCGACGCGACCGTCCTCGGCCTCGCGACCCCGTTCCTCAGCGAGGACCTCGAACCGACCGGCAACCAGCTGCTGTGGATAGGCGACGTCTACTCGTTCGTCATCGCCGGACTGCTCGTCTCCATGGGCAGCCTCGGCGACCGCATCGGGCGCAAGAAGCTCCTGCTCGGCGGCGCCGTCGCGTTCGGCGCGGTGTCGGTGCTCAACGCGTACGCCACCAGCCCCGAGATGATGATCGCGGCCCGGGCGCTGCTCGGTGTCGCCGGAGCCACGCTGATGCCGTCCACGCTGGCCCTGATCCGCAACATCTTCCACGACCCGAAGGAGCGCAGTCTCGCCATCGGCATCTGGGGCGCCATGGCCTCCGCCGGTGCCGCCGTCGGACCCGTGGTCGGCGGTTTCCTGCTGGAGCACTTCTGGTGGGGCTCCGTCTTCCTGATCAACCTGCCCGTGATGGCGGTCCTCGTGCTCGTCGGCGTCAAGCTGCTGCCCGAGTCCAGGAACGCGGTGGCCGGTCCCTGGGACCTGGCCAGTGTCGTCCTGTCGCTCGTCGGCATGGTCGGCGTCGTGTACGCGATCAAGGAGGTGGCGAGCCACGGTCCGAGCATGGGCGCGGGTGCCGCCGCCGTGACCGGTGCCGCCGCGCTGTACGGCTTCGTACGCCGGCAGCTGACGCTGCCCGCACCGCTGCTCGACATGCGGCTGTTCCGGCACCGCGGCTTCTCCGGCGCGGTCCTCGCGGACCTGCTGACCATTCTCGGCCTGTCCGGTCTGGTGTTCTTCCTGTCCCAGTTCCTGCAACTGGTCCAGGGCAGGCAGCCGTTCGAGGCCGGCCTCGCGGAGCTGCCCGCCGCGCTCGGCGCGGTGGCCACCGGACTCGTCGCGGGCACCGTGGCCCGGCGTTTCTCGGTACGGGCCGTGGTCGCCGGCGGTCTCGCCGCCGTCGGCCTGGCGCTGGCCGCGCTGACGTTCCTCGGCCAGTCCACGGGCTATCCGCTGCTGGGCGCGGCGCTGCTGGTCGTCGGCGCCGGTGCGGGCTTCTCGTTCACCGTCACCGCGGACGTGATTCTCTCCAGCGTTCCCAAGGAGCAGGCGGGCGCGGCCTCCGCGGTCTCCGAGACGGCCTACGAACTCGGCGCGGCGCTCGGCATCGCCCTGCTCGGCTCCGTCCTGACCGGCGTCTACAGCGGCTTCGCCACCCCGGCGGGAGTGCCGGCGGCGACCGCGTCGGCGGCGCACGAGTCACTGGGCGGCGCGGTGGAGGCGGCGGCGGGCCTGCCCCACGGCGAGGCGGCGGCGCTGCTCGGCGCGGCGCAGGAGGCGTTCGTCGACGGCCTGCGGACGGCGGCGGGCGTGGGCGCGGCGGTGCTGCTGGCGACGGCGGTCGCGGCGTGGTTCCTGCTGCGGGGCCAGAAGCTGGCGGATGGCGTCGAGCACTGACCGCGCCGGCGGGCGGTGTCCCACGAACGACGGCGGGGCTGGAGAGATCCAGCCCCGCCGTCGTTCGAGGTGCGAAAGTGCGGGGGCAGTGCCCCGTCGGGGTTACGCCGCCTTCGCCTTCGTGGCGTACATGTCCACGTACTCCTGGCCCGACAGCCGCATGACCTCCGTCATCACCGAGTCCGTGACCGCCCGCAGCACATAGCGGTCGCGGTCCATGCCCTCGTAACGCGAGAACTCCATCGGCTCGCCGAAGCGGACCGTCACCCGGCCCGGGCGCGGCAGGCCCGCGCCGCCCGGCTGGAGCTTGTCCGTGCCGATCATCGCGAAGGGGACCACCGGCGCGCCCGTCATCAGCGTCAGGCGGGCGATGCCCGTACGGCCCCGGTACAGGCGGCCGTCGGGGGATCGGGTGCCCTCGGGGTAGATGCCGAAGACCTTGCCCTCCTCCAGCACCCGGCGGCCCGTCATCAGCGCGGCCACGCCGCCGTTGGCGCCGTCGCGGTCGACCGGGATCATGCCGACGCCGGTGAAGAACCACGCCATCGCGCGGCCCTTGAGGCCCTTGCCCGTGACGTACTCGTCCTTGCCGATGAAGAACACCGGGCGGTCGGTCACGAGGGGCAGCACCATCGAGTCGATGAACGTGAGGTGGTTCCCGGCGAGAATCACCGGCCCGGTCCCGGGAATGTTCTCGGCGCCTTCGACACGGGGGCGGAACATCAGGCGCAGGATCGGCCCGAGCACTGCCTTGATGAGCGTCAAGCGGGACAACGGGTCCTCCGTGTCATGGGACGGGACGGTGATGGCCGGCGCAGTAGGTGCGTGAGTCTGTGCAGGTGAGGACCATACTCGCGGTCCTGCCCGATCGCACATCGGGTTCACGAAGGTGATACGCAGTGTTGACGCGTGTTTTCACGGCGTTCGCCCAGGGTCTGCCGCAGGCAAGAGGCCGTTGCCTACGATCGGGCGACGCTCGACAGGTGCGGGACATCACATGGAGGAACGTTTCATGACACAGGGTACGAGCAGCAGTCCGGCACGCCGGACCGTGCTGGGAGCCGCCGTTCTGGGTACGGCCGCACTCGGCGTCGCCGCGGGTGCCGGCGCGGCCCGGGCCGGTGAGCGCGACGGGGGCGTCCCGGCATCCGGTGGGCTGCCCGTGCCGGCCGTCATCGCGCACCGCGGTGCCAGCGGCTACCGGCCCGAGCACACCATCGGCGCGTACCAGTTCGCCCTCGACATGGGCGCGCACGTCATCGAACAGGACCTGGTGCCCACCAAGGACGGCCATCTCGTATGCCGTCACGAGAACGACATCACCGGCACCACGGATGTCGCCCAGCACCCCGAGTTCGCCGCGCGCAAGACCACCAAGTCCGTCGACGGCGTCAGCATCACCGGCTGGTTCACCGAGGACTTCACGCTCGCCGAGCTGAAGACGCTCCGCGCCAAGGAGCGCATCCCCGGCACCCGCCAGGAGAACACCCTCTACGACGGCCGCTGGACCGTGCCCACGTTCGAGGAGGTGCTGCGCTGGGCCGAGGACGAGGGCCGCCGCCGCGGCCGCCCCGTGTGGCTGCACGTGGAGACCAAGCACCCCACCTACTTCCGGGGCATCGGGCTCGGCCTGGAGGAGCGCCTCGCGAAGCTGCTGCGGCGCTACGGGCGCCACCGCGCGAACTCGCCGACGTTCCTGCAGTCCTTCGAGCCGACCAGCATGGAGCGCATGGCGCGCCTCGTCGGCACGCAGCGCGTCGTGCTGCTGTGGACCCCGGACGACCGCCCGTGGGACTTCCGCGAGTCGGGCGACCCGCGCACCGTCGCCGACCTGGTCACGCCCGAGGGGCTCGCCTGGATCGCCGGATTCGCCCAGGGCATCGGCCCGTTGCTCGACCTCGTCATCCCGAAGGACGCGAACGGACGTCTGACCGAGGCCACCACGCTCGTGCGCGACGCGCACGCCGAGGGCCTGGTCGTGCACCCGTACACGATGCGCAACGAGAACACCTTCCTGCCCGCCGACTTCCGCCGCGGCACCGACCCCAACGCCTACGGGGACGTCTTCGGCGCGTACAAGGCGTACCTGGCGACCGGGATCGACGGCATCTTCACCGACAACCCGGACACGGGCCTGCTCGCGGTGGCGGACTTCCACGCCTGACACGCCGTCGGCCCCCACGCCGGCGGGGTCCCGGGGCACGCCACGCCCCGGACCCCGCGGACCCGGCCGCCCGTCACGGGCCGCCGGGTCCTTCCCGTCGTACCCGGTCGGTCACCCGCCCGCCTCACGCCGGCGGGGTTGACGGCCGATCCCGGTGCCCGGCGGACGCGTCCGCACCTGACCGCCCCGTACGGGTGATGCCGCCCGCCCGCCGAAACCGCAGGCACGCGGGCGGACGTCAGGCCGGGCATGACCGTTCTCGACGAAACCCCCGCCCATGTCGTCAGCGTCCTCGGCCCGCTGGTCAGTGCCGAGGCCACCGCGGAGGCGCCCGGCACCGCCCTGGAGGCCGGTGATCTCGAACAGGCCGTCTGGGTGCGGCTGCTGGAGCGATTGGACGACGACGGTCCTCCGCCGGACGCCGCCCGCTGGGTCAAGGCGGCGGTCCGGGCCGAGGCCCGCCGCGCCCGCCGTACGGCCGCCCGGGAACTGCCGTACCGTCACGACCCCTCCGACGGCCCCGCGGCCGACCTGTCCGGCGGGCCCGAGCGTGCCGCCCTGCGGTCCGAGCGCCGTCGCGCACTGCGCGCCGCCGTCGCCCGGACCCCCGGCAACTGCCCCCGCCTGCTGACTGCGATGTTGTCGCCGAAAGACCCCACCTACCGGGAAATCGCAGGGACGTTGGGAATCTCACAGGGGAGTCTGGGGCCGATGCGTTCCCGTTGCCTGGGATGTTTGCGCAGAATGCTCGCGGCAGAGGTTGCAGCTCCTGAACATCGGGGAAAGGAGCGGTAGACAACCGGCGGACAGGTGAGCGGGAGGCATGCGCACATGGGCATGAGCGTGACCATCTCAGCGGCGGCTGAGCACGATGCGGAGCACATCCTCAAGCTCCAGTACCTGTGCTACCAGACCGAGGCCGAGCTCTACGGCGACTACGGGATCGAGCCTTTGACCCAGACCCTCGCCGACCTCCGGGACGAGATCTCCCAGGGGCACGCGCTGGTGGCCAGGCTCGGCGACGAGGTGATCGCCTCCGTGCGCGGCCGGCTCGACGAGAGCGGCACGGCCAGGATCGCGAAGCTCATCGTGCACCCGCGGATGCAGCGCCACGGACTCGGCGGCCGGCTGCTCGACGCGATCGAGGCCCGCTTCGCCGGCGACCCGGACATCAAGCGGTTCCAGCTCTTCACCGGCCATCGCAGCGAGAGCAACCTGCGCCTCTACCGCAGCCGCGGCTACGTACCCGTCTCCAGCGAGCAGGTCGGCCCGAGCCTGACGCTGGTCACCCTGGAGAAGGAACCGACGCCGGGCGCGTACGCCGCGAGCGCCTAGGAGCCGGGGATGCTCTGACTGCGCGCGCGGCGCAGCCAGAGCATCCCCGTCACCGGCAGCAGTACGGGGATGAAGAGGTAGCCCATCCCGTACTCGGACCACACCGTCGAGTCAGGGAACGCCGACGGCTCCACCAGCGTCCAGGTCCCCACGATCAGCACGCCCGCGAGCTCGGCGGCGCAGCACACCAGCGCCGCCCTGCGAGCCGTCTCGCCACCGCGCACCAGGGTGTAGGTGATGAACGCGTACACCACGGCGGCGACGGCGGACAGCACATGCGCCAGCGGCGCACTGCCGAAGTCGGTCAGGATCTGGTAGACGGAGCGCGACACGGCGCCGACGGACATCACCCCGTACAGCCACACCAGCAGCAGCCCCGGACCCTGCACCAGCCTGGTCCGCGTCGTCTGGGTCGTCGGCCCGGCCATCGTCAGCCTCCCCAGATGTCGTGGAGCCGTACTTCGAGGACGGCGAGCACGACGGCGCCCGCCGCCACGGTCGCCGAACCCCAGCGGGTGCGCTCCGCCAGCGACAGGAACCCGGCGGCGGGCACCGCGAGCGCGGAGCCGATCAGATACGCGAGGAAGATGGCCGTGCCCTCGTCGGCCTTCTCGCCCCGCGCCAGCTGCACGATCCCGACGACCAGCTGGGCGAGCGCCAGGACGGACACCACGGCCATGCCGATGAAGTGCCAGTCCTTCGTCGGCTGATCGCGGTACGCGGCGAAGCCGCACCATGAGGCAAGGGCGAGCGCGGTCACGGCGACCACGACCGTCAGGGCGTCGAGCATGGACTCGAGCGTATTACGGCGCGGAGGTCACTCCGCGCGCGACCCCGGCCCGAGACACCCCCTAGGGTCGAGGCCATGGAGATCCACGCCGAAGCCCTGCTGTTCGACAACGACGGAACCCTCGTCTCCTCCCTGGAGTCGGTCGACCGCTGCTGGACGAAGTGGGCGCACGAGTACGGAATCACGGCGGAGGACTTCGCCCGCGTCGAGCTGCACGGCCGCCCCGCCGCCGAGATAGCCGCCGACCTGCTGCCCGCCGGCCTGGTACCGGAGGCGGTCGCCCGCATCGAGGCCCTGGAGGTCGAGGACGTCGCCGGATCGGTGGTCGCGCTGCCCGGCACGCTCGCCCTCCTCGCACAACTGCCGCCCGAGCGGTGGGCCGTCGTCACCTCGGCCACCCGGCGGCTCGCCGAGGCACGGCTCGACGAGGTGGGCATCAGGCCCAAGACGACCGTCGCCGCCGACGACATCACCCGCGGCAAGCCCGACCCCGAGCCGTACCTGCTCGCGGCCCGGCAGCTCGGCGCGGACCCGGCGCGGTGCGTCGTCTTCGAGGACGCCCCGGCCGGACTGGCCTCCGGCCGTGCCGCGGGGATGCGCACCGTGGCCTTGACCACAACACACCGCGCCGACGAGCTGGACGCCGACGTGGTCGTCACCGACCTGTCGGCCGTGTCCGTGCAGGTGACGGCGGACGGGGTGACGATCACCGCGGGCGCCTGAGCGTCCACGGGGCGCGTCAGAGGTGTCCGTATAGCGGACACCGCGGATTTGTCCGCGGGACCGTCTGTTTTACTTGCCCCCATGACCACGACGAGCAGCCGCACCCTTGCGACCGAGGCGATCACGACGCCCGGTGCTCGTTGTATGTGTCGAATGTGCGCCTTCTGAGGGTCCCTGCCCGCGCCTCGCGCCCCGAAGCGAGACCGACAGCCGCGCCGCGTCCGATCGTCCCCGCAGCCACGGAGAACGCCCCCGGACCGAGCCCGCCCCCGCGCACGCCTTGCCCCCGGCCACCAGCCGAGGAGGCCGTGCCGCAGAGGACTGTCTGAACCGAATGCCCCGTGCCCGGCGGACTCCGCGCCGCGCACTCGACAGTGACGGAAACCCTGTGATCACCACTACGGGCCTGACCAAGGTCTACTCATCGCGAGGCCGCGAAGTCACCGCTCTGGACGGCGTCGACCTGCATGTCCGCGAGGGCGAGGTCTTCGGCGTCATCGGCCGCAGCGGCGCCGGAAAGTCCTCGCTCATCCGCTGCGTCAACCTCCTCGAACGCCCCACCTCCGGCACCGTGACCGTCGCCGGCCAGGACCTCACCGCACTCGCCGGCCGGGGCCGGCGCGCGTCGAAGGAGCTGCGCGAGGCCCGCAGCCGCATCGGCATGGTCTTCCAGCACTTCAACCTGCTGTCCTCGCGCACCGTCAAGGACAACGTCGAACTGCCCCTGGAGATCCTCGGCATCTCCGGTGCCGACCGCTCCCGCAAGGCGCTCGAACTCCTCGACCTCGTCGGCCTCGCCGACAAGGCCAAGGCGTACCCCGGCCAGCTCTCCGGCGGACAGAAGCAGCGCGTCGGCATCGCCCGCGCCCTCGCCGGCGACCCCAAGGTGCTGCTGTCCGACGAGGCGACCAGCGCGCTGGACCCCGAGACCACCCGGTCCATCCTCCAGCTGCTGCGCGACCTCAACCAGCAGCTCGGACTGACGGTGCTGCTCATCACGCACGAGATGGACGTCGTCAAGACCATCTGCGACTCCGCCGCCCTGATGAAGAAGGGGAAGATCATCGAATCCGGCACGGTGAGCGAACTGCTCGCGACCCCCGGCTCCGAGCTGGCCCAGGAACTGTTCCCGGTCAGCGGCGACGCCTCCGGCCCCGACCGCACCGTCGTCGACGTCACCTTCCACGGCGAGGCCGCGACCCAGCCGGTGATCTCCCAGCTGTCGCGCACGTACAACATCGACATCTCGATCCTCGGCGCCGCGATGGACACCGTCGGCGGCAAGCAGATCGGCCGGATGCGCATCGAACTCCCCGGCCGCTACGAGGAGAACGTCGTCCCGGTCGGCTTCCTGCGCGAGCAGGGCCTCCAGGTCGACGTCGTCGACCTGGACACCGCCGCCGCCGTCCCGGCCCAGGCCCCCGCACTTGTCGAGGAGGTCGCGAAGTGACCTGGTCCGAGATGCAGCCCCTGCTCACCCAGGGCACGCTCGACACGCTCTACATGGTGCTGTGGTCCACCCTCGTCACCGTCGCCGGCGGACTCCCGCTCGGCGTGCTGCTCGTCCTCACCGACAAGGGCGGACTGCTCCAGAACACCCCGGTGAACAAGATCGTCGGCGTGATCGTGAACATCGGCCGCTCGCTGCCGTTCATCATCCTGCTGATCGCGCTGATCCCCTTCACCACCCTGGTCGTCGGCACCTTCATCGGCCCCACCGCGATGATCGTGCCGCTCGCCGTCGGCGCCATCCCCTTCTTCGCCCGGCTCGTCGAGACGGCGATCAGGGAGGTCGACCACGGGCTCGTCGAGGCCGTCCAGTCCATGGGCGGCTCGATCCCCACCATCGTCCGCAAGGTGCTGCTCCCGCAGGCGCTGCCCTCGCTGGTCGCGGCCGTCACCACCACCGTGATCGTCCTCGTCGGCTACTCGGCGATGGCCGGCGCGGTCGGCGGCGAAGGTCTCGGCTCCAAGGCCGTCACCTACGGGTTCCAGCGCTTCGAGACGCAGTTCATGCTCGTCACCGTCGTGATCCTGATCGCGATCGTGACCGTCGTGCAGCTCGTCGGCGACGGAGTCGTACGGCTGCTGGCCCGCCGCGGACACGCCGCGAGCTGACCCGCGGACGTTCCCCAAAAACAGCCCGCACTCCTTGTCCGGGCGTTGTTCCACCCCTCAGAAAGAGGCACTTTTCGTGCGTAAGAACATCAAGCTCACCGCGGCTGCCGCCGCCACCGCTGCCCTCGCCCTCGGCCTGACCGCCTGCGGCACGGCCTCCGACCCGGGCGCCAAGAACGACGCCGGCGCCGCCGCCGACGCGTCCAAGGCGCTCGTCGTCGCCGCGTCCCCGACGCCGCACGCCGACATCCTGACCTTCGTCAAGGACAACCTCGCGGCCGAGGCGGGCCTCACACTGGAGGTCAAGGAGTTCACGGACTACGTCCTGCCGAACACCGCCACCCAGCAGGGCCAGGTCGACGCCAACTACTTCCAGCACAAGCCGTACCTGGACGACTTCAACAAGAAGAACAAGACGACCATCGTCCCCGTCGTCGACGTCCACCTCGAGCCCCTCGGCCTCTACTCCAAGAAGGTCAAGGACATCAAGGACATCAAGGCCGGCCAGACTGTCGCCGTCCCCAACGACACCACCAACGAGGGCCGCGCGCTCAAGCTGCTCGCCGACAACGGCCTGATCACCCTCAAGGACGGCGCCGGCACCGACGCCAAGCTCTCCGACATCGAGGACGCCAAGGGCCTGAAGTTCAAGGAGCTGGAGGCGGCCACGCTGCCCCGCGCCCTGAACGACGTCGACGCCGCCGTGATCAACGGCAACTACGCCATCGAGGCCGACCTCGAGCCCGCCTCGGACTCCCTGGTGCTGGAGAAGGCCGAGGGCAACCCGTACGCCAACTTCCTCGCCGTCAAGGACGGCAACCAGGACGACCCGCGCGTGCAGAAGCTTGCGAAGCTCCTGAACTCGCCCGAGGTGAAGAAGTACATCGAGGACACGTACAAGGGCTCCGTCGTCGCGGCCTCCGGCGCGGCCAAGTAAGGGCGACACGAAGCGACTTGACGCCGGCCCCGGGCACCGACCAAGGTGCGCGGGGCCGCGTCGTACCTGCACCCGGCCCTGCACAGCCGGCAGCCGATGTTGCATGCTGTGCCTTTACGGCTACGACGCCCACACGGCAACGACCCTTTTGACGGTCCCGGCATGGAGCAGTGCATGACTCACACCTTCCCGGACGTGTCCATCAGCACGGAGCGGTTGGTGCTGCGCCCCTTCGAGGACGCCGACATCCCGGCTTTCACCGAGATGATGAACGACGAGCTGACCACGGCCTGGACGTCGGTGCCGCACCCCTACACCACGCGGGACGCCGAGGACTGGGTGCGCAGGATCGCTCCTGCTGAGCGCACCACGGGCCGGGGCATCGTGCTCGCCGTCACCGAGTTCCTCACCCAGCGGCTCGTCGGCATCGTCCACCTGCAGAACACCAACTGGCGCACGCTCGCCACCGAGGTCGCCTACGTCACCGCGCCCTGGGCGCGCGGCGAGGGCTACGCCACCGAATCCGTCCTCGCCGTCGCCCAGTGGCTCTTCCGCAACCAGAAGTTCGAGCGCATGGAGCTGCGCACGGCCGCCGACAACGCCGCCTCCCAGCAGGTCGCCCAGAAGATCGGCTGCATCAGCGAGGGCGTCCTGCGCAACGCCTGGATAGTGCGCAGCCAGACGGAGGACGGCGGCTGGACCGACATCCGCACCGACCTGATCGTGTGGAGCCTGCTCCCCGAGGACATGGAGGCCGACCGCCTGGCGGAAGCCGGCTACGCCTCCTACACGGACTGGAACTGACCCCGCGCACCGGCCTCCGGCGCGGACGGGGCACACCCTCACCGCCCTCCGAGGCGCTCCGGGTACCCTCACGAGGCGACCCCATGAGGCGTCGCACCACCGCGGAAGCACTCCCGACCTGCAACAACTCCAGGAGACTGACGAGATGGCCGACCGGGTCACGGTGATCGGCTGGGACGGTTCGCCGCTCACCCAGGCGGCCAGGTCCGCGCTGTCGGCCGCAACCCTGGTCGCCGGCGCCGCCCACCACCTGGCCCTGCCCGAAGTCCCTCCCCGCGCCGAACGCATCCGCCTCGGCAGCGTCGACCTCGCCGCCCGGCGTATCGCGAGCCACCGCGGCAGCGCGGTCGTCCTCGCCGACGGCGACCCCGGGTTCTTCGGCGTCGTGCGCACCCTGCGCGCGCCGGAGCACGGCCTGGAGGTCGAGGTCGTCCCCGCCGTCTCGTCCGTCGCCACCGCCTTCGCCCGGGCCGGCATGCCCTGGGACGACGCACAGATCGTCGTCGCCCACCGCCGCACACTGCGCCGTGCGGTCAACGTGTGCCGGGCCCACACCAAGGTCGCCGTCCTCACCTCCCCGGGCGCGGGCCCCGCCGAACTCGCCCTGCTCCTCGACGGAGTGCACCGCACCTTCGTCATCTGCGAGGAACTGGGCACCAGCCGCGAACAGGTCACCGTCCTCACCTCCGACAAGGTCGCCGACCACGTGTGGCGCGACCCCAACGTCGTCATCGTCATCGGCGGCGGGGGCAGCCTCACCGCCGCCTCCGGCACCGGATCCGGCTGGATCGCCGGACACGAACCGGGCTATCCGCCCGAGCTGCGCGGCTGGGCCCTGCCGCCCGCCGACCCGCGGGCGCCGCAGGCCGGCGAGGGCGAGTACGCGGGACTGCGCGCCGCCCAGCTGGCCCGCCTCGGCCCCCGCGTCGGCGACCTCGTCTGGGACATCGGCTCCGGCGGCGGCGCGCTCGCGGCCGAGGCCGCCCGTTTCGGCGCCGCGGTCATCGCGGTCGACGCCGACCCGGACGCCTGCCGCCGCAGCGTGACCGAGGCGCGGCGGCTCGGCGTCCAGCTCCAGGTCGTCCAGGGCCGCGCCCCGCACGTGCTGGAGCGGCTGCCCGAACCGGACGTCGTCCGCATCGGGGGCGGGGGAGTGCCCGTCGTCACCGCGGTCGCCGACCGCAGGCCCCAGCGCATCGTCACCCACGCCTCCACCCGCGACGAGGCGGAGGCGATCGGTGCGGCGCTGGCGGCCGGAGGCTACGACGTCGAATGTGCGCTGCTCCAGGCCGTCGAACTGGACACCGCCGACTGGACGGAGCGCGAACGCACCGTCGTCTTCCTGCTCTGCGGCCGGCACCAGGAGCCCCGCGCCTAGGCCCTGTCCGGCCGATCTTGCCGGGCTCGCGTGCCCTGGCACGCGAGCCCGCTGCGTTGTCGTCATTCGCCGACGCTCCGCGTCGACTCAATCCTCCGCCTTGCGATTGCACGCACCAGACCCTCCCCCTACGCCCTGCGGGCGTGGGGGGACCCCCACTCACTGATCCGGCCTGACCGACCGGACAGGACCTGGGGCCGCTCGCTCTCCGCGAACCAAGGGCCAGGCCCTCTCCCCCGGAGGGTGCGGGGTAGGCTGGCCGATCGTTGTACCGCAGCCGGGCGTTCGTCCATTGGTTCGTCAATGTCCGGAAAAGGGAGTCACTTTGGCTCCCGTTTGTGGTACGTCGGTACCCGGGGGGTCGCGCGACGTGGCGCAGCCCACAGCGGACCGCGGCGGATCTTGCTGCCGCGGTGGCGAACGACGGCGACAATGCTTGGGGTCCGGGGTCGATCGTGCCGCGCGGCGCCCACGCTCGTTGTTGTTCACGGGCGTCAGGTGTGCCGGTCGGACGTCCCGGGCGATGGGCGAAGGAGCAAAACCGATGGGCGAGGGGAACGCATGACTGACACCGGCCAGATCCCGGGCGAGGGGCTGCCGGAGAACGCAGGCATGGTGGAGCAGCCGGGCGTCCCCGCCCCCGGCGCGTACACCTACCTCGAACCCTCCGAGCACACCTCCGAAGAGGACGACCTCCTGCTGATGCCGGGAGCGCAGGGAGCCTGGAGCGACCCGCAGCAGGTGCCGGCGGCGCAGGCGCCGCAGATGCAGGGAGCACCCGCCGCCGACCAGTACGCGGCGGCGCCCGTCTCCGTTCAGCCGATGGCCCCCGAGGAGGCCGCTCCGCACCACGGAAGCGGCGAGTACCAGGTGGACTACCAGGCGGTGGCGTACGGCACGCACGAGTACCCGGCCGCCCCGGCCGCGCCCGGTGACGAGCACGGCGTCCCGCAGCCCGTCGGGCAGGGACCGGCGCCGGAGACGGTGCCCGCACCGGAGTTCGTCGAGGTGACCCCCGCGCCGGTGGCCGACGCCGCCGTGTACGCGCAGGAGGCGCAGCCGCACGACTCCCAGGCGCAGATGCCGCAGGCCCCCGCGTTCCAGGAGGCGGGGTCCCAGCAGCCCGCGGGCGTTCCCGCACAGGACGCCCACGCCCACCAGGTCCACGCTCAGGGCGCGCCCATGCACGCCGCCCCGGCCCTGCAGGCGCCCCAGGAGGCCCAGCCGCAGGAGCCGTTGGCGCAGGTCCAGGGCACCATGTCCGTCGTGCCCGGCGTGGCACCGGCCGATCCGGCGCCGATGGCCCACGAGGGCGCCCACGCAGCCCCCGCAGCCCCCGCAGCCCACGCAGCCCACGCAGCCCCCGCAGCTCACGCCGCCCACGCTGCTCAGCTCGGCGCCGAGTCGGCCGTCGCCGTCATGGTCGACGCCCCGGCCGAGGAAGCCGCCGCTCCCCAGGAGCCCGCGGCCGTGCAGGAGCAGGCAGCCGCTGCGCGGCACGCGGTCCACGAGAGGGGCGCCCACGAGGCGGGGGGCCGGGACTCCGGCTCCGTCGACCTCGGAGCCGTACGCATGCACGCGGCCGCCACCTCCGCCACGCCGACCCCGCCGCCCGCGCGCCGCCCCCTCCACATGGGCCCGCCGGTTCCCGAGCCCAACAGTGGCGTGGTGCGCTCGCTCGCCGACCGGGGACCCGCCGGGACCCCGCCGCACCCCATGGTCGTACGGCCCGCCCCGGCGCAGCCCGCGGCGACGGGAGTGGAGTACCTCGACGTTCCGCGCGAGGAGCCCGCTGCAGGGCTTCCAGAGCCGCAGCTCGGTGACATCCCGCCGCAGGCCGGCGCCCCGTGGGACCCGCAGCCGCCGCAGGACCAGGCGCAGACCGCCCCCGCGGCGCCCGCAGAAACGGTCGTCCCCGAGGCGGTGCCCGCGGAGGAAGCCACCGGTGGCGAGGAGCCCGCGGCCACCGCTGAGGCCGTGAACGCGACCGCGCAGGAAGCCACCGTGCCCGCCCCGCGCGACGGCGGTTCGGAGCCGCAGCAGGCCGAGCAGGCCGATCAGAACGTGGAGGCCGTGGAGGCCGATCAGAACGTGGAGGCCGTGGAGGCCGTGGCCGCGGTGGACGCCGTGCAGGCCGTCGAGGAGCCCGCCGGGAACACCGTGGCGGCGGAGGGCACCGACCCGGTGGCGGAGGCCGTCGCGGAGGAGCCGGCGGCGCAGGCCGCCGAACCCGTCGGGCCGGAGCCGGCTGTCGCTGCCGAGCCCGCTGCGGCCGACCCCGAGCCGGTGGCCGCACACGAGCCCGAGGCGTCCCCCGAACCGGTGGCCGAGTCGGCCGAAACGGCCCCGGAAGCGGCCCCCGAGGCCGCCGCAGTCGAGGCGACGCCGGAGCAGGCGGCCGAGCAGGCGCCCGCGCCCGAGGACGTCCCCGTTGCGGAGAACGCCGAGCCCGCGGTGGCTGCCGAGCCCGAGGTCGTCGAGCCCGCCGTGGCCCAGGCCGTCGAGCCCGCCGAGGCCGTCGAGACCGAGCCCGAGCCCCAGCCCGAGCCCGAGCCCGAGCCCGTCGCCCACGAGCCCGCCGTGGCCGCTGAGCCCACCGCCGACGAGCCCGCTGAGGCCGTCGAGCCCGAGCCCGCCGCCGAGCCCGAACCCGCCGTGGCTGCTGAGCCCGTCGAGCCCGAGCCCGTCGTCGTCGTGGCCGAAGCCGACACCGCGTCCGACACCACCGACAACGCCCCCGAAGGCGAACCCGCCGCTCCCGCGACCGCCCCCGCCCCCGGCTACGACGACGCCGAGCGCGAGGCCGTCCTGCGGGTCATGCGCGAACGCCGCGACATCCGCAACGGCTTCCGCGGCGACCCCATTCCGCACGAGGTCCTCCTCCGCGTCCTCGAAGCCGCGCACACCGCGCCCAGCGTCGGCCACTCCCAGCCCTGGGACTTCGTGGTCATCCGCTCGGCCGAGACCCGCCGCACGATGCACGAACTCGCCCAGCGCCAGCGCGAGGCGTACGCCAAGTCGCTGCCCAAGGGGCGGGCCAAGCAGTTCAAGGAACTGAAGATCGAGGCCATCCTCGACACCCCGGTGAACATCGTCGTCACCGCCGACCCCACCCGCGGGGGCCGCCACACCCTGGGCCGCCACACGCAGCCGCAGATGGCGCCCTACTCCTCGGCCCTCGCCGTCGAGAACCTGTGGCTCGCCGCCCGCGCCGAGGGCCTCGGCGTCGGCTGGGTCTCCTTCTTCGACGAGCGCGAGATGGTCCGCACGCTCGGCCTGCCCGATCACCTCGAAGTCGTCGCGTACCTCTGCGTGGGCTACGTCGACGAATTCCCCGAGGAGCCCGAGCTGATGCAGGCGGGCTGGTCCAAGCGCCGCCCGCTGTCCTGGGTCGTCCACGAGGAGACGTACGGCCGTCGTGCGCTGCCCGGGGAGGAGCCGCACGATCTGCTCCAGGAGACCGTCACCAACATCCGCCCGCTCGACGCCAAGGCGCTCGGCGAGGCATGGGAACGCCAGAAGCGGATGACCAAGCCGGCCGGCGCGCTCGGCATGCTGGAGATCATCTCCGCGCAGCTGAGCGGCCTGTCCCGGATGTGCCCGCCCCCGATCCCGGAGCCGGCCGCGGTCGCGATCTTCGCGGGCGACCACGGTGTGCACGCCCAGGGCGTCACGGCCTGGCCGCAGGAGGTCACGGGCCAGATGGTCGCGAACTTCCTCGGCGGGGGAGCGGTCTGCAACGCCTTCGCCGCCCAGGTCGGCGCCGAGGTCTGCGTGATCGACGTGGGCGTCGCCTCCGACCTGCCCGCCACCCCCGGCCTGCTCCCGCGCAAGGTCCGGCCCGGGACGGCCGACTTCACCACCGGCCCCGCGCTGAGCCGCGAAGAGGTGCTCGCCGCGATCGAGGTCGGCGTCGAGACGGCCCGCGACCTGGTGGCCGCCGGGAACAAGGCGCTGCTGACCGGCGAGATGGGCATCGCCAACACCACGGCGTCCGCGGCCCTCATCGCCGTCTACACGGGCGCGGACCCGGCGGAGATCACCGGCCGCGGCACCGGCATCAACGACGAGATGCACGCCCGCAAGGTCGACGTCGTACGCCGCGCCCTGGAACTCCACCAGCCCGACCCGGCCGACCCCATCGGCGTGCTGTCGGCCGTCGGCGGCCTGGAGCACTGCGCACTCGTCGGCCTCATCCTCGGCGGTGCGTCGCTGCGCACGCCGGTCGTTCTCGACGGCGTCAGCACCGGCGCGGCGGCCCTGGTCGCCCGGGCCGTCGCCCCCGAGGCGCTGGCCGCGTGCATCGCCGGACACCGCAGCGCCGAGCCCGGCCACGTGGCCGCGCTCAACAAGCTGGGCCTGCGCCCGCTGATCGACCTGGACCTCCGCCTCGGCGAGGGCACGGGCGCGCTGCTGGCGCTCCCCGTCGTCCAGAGCGCGGCACGCGCCATGCACGAGGTCGCCACCTTCGACTCGGCCGGCGTCACGGAGAAGTAGCGCACCCGCCCGGGTGCTGGTCCGCGGATCGGCGCGGGACGGCCCCGGGCCCCCGGGCACGCCGGAACGGGCCTCTCGTGGGCCCGGCGCGCGGCCCGGGGCCGGGTACGGTGCCGGGCCACGGAACCGTACCCTGGTGCCAGCAGCGCCCCCACCAGCCGCTTCACCGCCGCAGCGGCCCCCGCAAACGCACCACCCGCACGAGGAGCCGCACCGCCATGCCCGAGCCCGCCGAGCACCCCGCCTACCCCGTCGGACTCCGCCTGACCGGGCGGCGTGTCGTCGTCATCGGCGGCGGCCAGGTCGCCCAGCGCCGCCTTCCGGCCCTCGTGGCGGCCGGTGCCGACGTCACCCTGATCTCGCCCTCCGCGACCCCGTCCGTCGAGGCGATGGCCGAGTCCGGCGAGATCACCTGGACGCGGCGGCGGTACGAGGAGGGGGACATCGCCGACGCCTGGTACGCCCTCGTCGCCACCAGCGACCCCGACGCCAACGCCCGCGCCTCCGCCGAGGCCGAGCGCACCAAGACCTGGTGCGTACGCAGCGACGACGCCGAGGCCGCCACCGCCTGGACCCCGGCCACCGGCCGCAGCGAGGGCGTCACGGTGGCCGTGCTCACCGGCCGCGACCCGCGGCGCTCGGCAGCCGTGCGGGACGCCATCGTCGAGGGCCTGCGCGACGGCAGCATCGCCGCGCCCCACCGCCGTACCCGGGCTCCGTTCGTCGCCCTCGTCGGCGGCGGACCGGGCGACCCGGACCTGATCACCGTGCGCGGCCGGCGCCTGCTCGCCGACGCCGACGTCGTCATCGCCGACCGCCTCGGACCGCGTGACCTGCTCGACGAACTCCCGCCGCACGTCGAGGTGATCGACGCGGCCAAGATCCCCTACGGGCGCTTCATGGCCCAGGAGGCCATCAACAACGCGCTCATCGAGCACGCGAAGGCCGGCAAGGCCGTCGTACGGCTCAAGGGCGGCGACCCGTTCGTCTTCGGCCGCGGCATGGAGGAAGCACAGGCGCTCGCCGCGGCCGGCATCCCCTGCACGGTCGTGCCCGGCATCTCCAGCTCCATCTCGGTGCCGTCGGCGGCGGGCATCCCGGTCACCCACCGGGGCGTCGCCCACGAGTTCACCGTCGTCAGCGGCCATGTCGCCCCCGACGACCCGCGGTCGCTGGTCGACTGGCAGTCCCTGGCCAAGCTGACCGGCACCCTCGTGATCCTCATGGGCGTCGACAAGATCGGCGCCATCGCCGAGGCGCTCGTCGCGCACGGCAAGGCGCCCGAGACCCCGGTCGCCCTGGTACAGGAGGGCACCACCGCCGCCCAGCGCCGCGTCGACGCGACCCTCGCCACGGTCGGCGAAGCCGTGCGGGCGAACGAGGTGCGCCCGCCCGCCGTCATCGTCATCGGCGATGTCGTCGGCGTCGGTGTGCCCCCGATCAAGTAACCAGCGGTAACAGAAGTTCGCGCGAGCCGTTGGCACCGCACCACCGAGAAGGCAGTATCACCCCGTGGCTGATCTCATCACCGTCGACGACCCCGACGACCCGCGCCTTGCCGACTACACCGGCCTGACCGACGTCGAACTGCGGCGCAGGCGCGAGCCCGCCGAGGGGCTGTTCATCGCCGAGGGCGAGAAGGTCATCCGCAGAGCCCGGCAGGCCGGGTACGCGATGCGGTCGATGCTGCTGTCCGCCAAGTGGGTCGACGTCATGCGCGACGTCATCGACGAGGTCCCCGCGCCCGTCTACGCCGTCGACCCCGCCCTCGCCGAACGTGTCACCGGCTACCACGTGCACCGCGGGGCGCTCGCCTCCATGCAGCGCAAGCCCCTGCCGACGGCCCAGGACCTCCTGGGCACGGCCCGCAGGGTGGCCGTCATGGAGTCGGTCAACGACCACACCAACATCGGCGCGATATTCCGCAGCGCCGCCGCCCTCGGCATGGACGCCGTGCTCCTCTCCCCGGACTGCGCGGACCCGCTCTACCGGCGGTCCGTGAAGGTGTCGATGGGTGCGGTCTTCTCGGTCCCCTACGCCCGCCTCGACACCTGGCCGAAGGGCCTCGAAGCGGTCCGCGAGGCCGGGTTCAAGCTGCTAGCCCTCACCCCTGACGAGAAGGCGTCGCCCATCGACGACGCCGCCCCGCACCGGCTGGAGCGGGTCGCCCTCATGCTGGGGGCGGAGGGCGAGGGCCTGTCCGCCAAGGCGCTGCGGGCCGCCGACGAGTGGGTACGCATCCCCATGGCGCACGGCGTCGACTCGCTCAACGTGGGCGCGGCGGCCGCGGTGGCGTTCTACGCGGTGGCGACCGGGCGCCCCGGAGCCTGACCTACAGCTGCTGCGCGGCGGCGATGCCCAGCGCCACGATCAGCGTCACCACGAAGAAGACGACGATCCGCTGCCGCAGCAGCCGCGGATTGGCGGGCCGCCGGCCCGCCGACGTCGTGCGCACGCCCGGTCGCGTGCCGGTCCGCCGGCCGTTCGTCATCCCGTCGTTCCTGCGCCCCGTGCCGCGTCCCGAGGTGCGGCCCTGCGGCGGCCGTGAGCCGCCGCCCGTGCGGGACGGCGCGTGCGGCCGAGGCGCCGACGAGCCGCCCGTACGCCGTTCCAGGCGCTCGGTCCGCTCCGTCCGCTCGATCCGCTCGATCCGGTCGTGGCGCTCCGTGTAGCGCGAGGTCGGCCGGTCGATCTCCACCCGCTCCCGCTGCACGGGCGGGCGCGCGTCGTGCAGGCCCTGCGCCTCCCTGGCCGCGATCTCCTTGAGCCGCATGGACAGCTGCAGCGTGCTCGGCCGCTCCTCGGGGTCCTTCTCCAGACAGGCGGCGACCAACGGCGCCAGGGCGTCCGGCACTCCGTGCAGCTGCGGCTCCTCGTGCACCACGCGGTACAGCATCACCTCGGAACTGCCGTGCCCGAAGGGCGAGTCACCCATCGCCGCGTACGCCAGCGTCGCCCCGAGCGCGAACACGTCCGTGGCAGGGGTGACCACGGCGCCGCGCACCTGCTCGGGAGCGAGGAAGCCGGGGGAGCCCACCGCCGTGCCGACATGCGTGAGCGTGCTCGCGCCGGTGGCCCAGGCGATACCGAAGTCGATGATCCGGGGGCCCTTGGGCGACAGCAGGATGTTCGACGGCTTCAGGTCACGGTGGACCACGCCGGCCTCGTGGACCGCGACCAGTCCCTCCGAGAGCGCCGCACCGACGGCGGCGACGTCGGCGGCCCGCAGCGGGCCCTCCTCGGCCACCTTGTCGTGCAGGGACGGCCCGGGGACGTACTGCGTGGCGAACCAGGGGCGGTCCGCCTCCAGGTCGGCGGCCACCAGCCGGGCCGTACAGCCGCCCCGGATGCGTCGCGCCGCCGAGACCTCCCGGGCGAACCGCGACCGGAACTCCTGGTCCTCCGCCAGATCCGGCCGGATCACCTTCAGCGCGACCCGCTGGCCGCGGCGGTCGGACCCCAGATAGACGACACCCATGCCGCCCGCGCCGAGCCGCCGGTGAAGCCTGAACGAGCCGACGACACGCGGGTCCTCGCGCCGGAGCCGCATCATCGCCATTGTCCGTCCCCTACCTACGGTGGGAGGCCCCACCCCGCTGCCCGGTCGTCCGTTTGACGTGCCACAGCTTACGTATCGCCGCGCCGGTGTGCTCATAGGCCGCGCCCTCGCGCCCGGATCGATTGTCAGTGCCGGGTGGGAAACTTGAGGAGTGGTCAGGGGGGATCGGATCCGTCTCCCCGAGGCCGTGCGTGATCTCAACGCTCAGTCGCAGAAGGGGGATTGGATCGATGAAGGGTGACCGGGTGGAAATCGTCGTGGACGCGGGAGACACGACGCGTACGTACGAAGTGGTGGCAAGCCGGGCGGGCCGCCGGGTGGAGACGGCGGTGCGCAGAGGCGTGGTGGAAGTGAGCGAAGTCACCAGGTCGGGCACGGTCGTGCGGACGGCACGCTTCATGGCCAACCGCGTCTTGGCGCTGGTCGAGCAGCCGGTGCCGCGCGACGACGACGCCGAGCCAGTGCGTCCCCTCCGGGAAGACCCCAAGTCCCGGGGCCGCGTCTCCACCCAGGGGAGTACATGACCGGGTGGCGGCTCATCCTCCGGGAGGCCCGGCAATCGGTACGCGGGCATGACGTCCGGGCGCTGCCGTTTCCCTAATGTTGAGGTCAAGCGGCGGGTGCAGCACTCGTCCCCCGAGGTCAGACACCCGCCGCTGCCAACCACGACAGGAGAGGGACCATGGCGGACACGGCATCGCGCAAGGCATACGCCGGGCTCGGCGTCCGCGCCTCCGGCACGCGCCACCCGCTGGTGGCGACGGCCATGGTCCTTCCCCTCGCGGCACTGCTCGTCGTCGTCTTCGGCGGCTGGGACGCAGTGGTCACACAGGCGTCGTCCGTGGGCGTGATGCTGGGGCGCTGAAGAGCGCCCCGGGCCCGGAAGAGCGGTCCGGGTCGGGGACATCCGGCCAACAACCCCGTGGGGACGGGGGTGCGGCGGACGGCAGCGTTTGGCCGGTCAGCTGGGGAGCTGACCGGCCATCGCGCATTTCCGGCCCCGGCCGCGTACGACTCCGTCCTTGCGGCGGGGCCCAGGGGCTGTTGCCCACGGCATCAGGGCGACCTTGCCGCAGCAGCGGGCCACGCCTATCCGCCTCCGCGGCGGCGAACCCGGTGCCCGCCTGTGCCGCGCCGCGCCGCGGTCGCGGTCAGCTCCCGGCGCGATGAGCGCCGAGCCCGGCCCGCCCCCGGCGTGGGGCGCCGCCTGGGGGTGCGGGTCCGGGGCGGAGCCCCCGATTCGGGAAGGGGCGGGGTGGGGGAAGCACCAGCGCTACCCTCCCTCCCGTGTTCAGCCCCCTCATCCGTACCCTCGCCCACGTCGCCCGCACCGCCGCCCACCTGTCCGTCCCCGACGGCACGTGCCCCGCCTGCGAACCCGGCCGGATCCGCGTCCCCACCGCCACCGCCACCGACGGCGAGACCCTCGCCGACCGTCCCGACGGCACCGTCGTGCGCCACGGACCCGCCGTCGCCAAGGCTCACGCTTCCGACACGGACCCGCACGGCCACCGCACCCGCCTCGCCCTCGCCGCGCACCCCGCCCTGGCCGGGATACTCCTGCCGCCGCTGCCCCTTCCGGGCACGGGCCCGGCCGGGCTCACCCGTCCCGTCACCGCCTGGCCCTACGGCGCTCCCGTCGACCCCGCCGACCCCGACGCCGCTCCCTGGGAGGATGCGGGCGTCCTGCTCGCCCGGCTGCATCGCGTCGAGACCGCCGGCCTCCCGGGCCCGTTGCCACCCATGCGCGGCCCCGCCAAGGCCGCCGCAGCCATGGCGCGCATGGAGGACGCCGCGGCCGACCACCCCGCCGCGCCCGGCGTCCGGCGCGCCTGGGAGCGCCTCCCCGCCTGGGCCAGGGGAGAGGCGTCGAGCCCGCACCACCGCCCCCGCGCCCTCTGCCACGGCGACCTGCATCTGGGTCAGCTCGTACGCCACCCGGCCCCCGACGGCCCCTGGCTGCTCATCGACGTCGACGACCTCGGTCTCGGCGACCCCGCCTGGGACCTGGCCCGCCCCGCCGCCTGGTACGCGGCCGGCCTGCTGCCCCCGGAGATCTGGCAGCGCTTCCTCGGCGCCTACACGGCGGCGCAGGGCCCCGCGGTCCCGTCCCGCGACGACCCCTGGCCCCAACTCGACGTACCCGCCCGGGCGCTCACCGTCCAGACGGCCGCGCTGGCTCTCGCGAAGTCCGCCGCCGAGCACCGCCAACCGGACGATGTCGAAAGCGCGGTGATCGATACTTGTACCCGAATCGCCACACTCCCGCCCGAGTTGGCGTGCGAACCCTCGTCGTAGGGTGAAGTCCTCGTCTCCGGGCATGCATCCGGCGACGACGACCGAACGGCGAGAGGCAGAGCAGATGATGCAGTGTCCCAAGTGCCATGCAGCGATGCACACGTACGACCGCAACGGGGTCCAGATCGAACAGTGCAGCGGCTGCCGGGGGATATTCCTGGACTACGGCGAGCTGGAGTCGCTGACGCGGCTGGAGTCGCAGTGGATGCAGCAGGCCCCGCCCCCGCCGCCGGCCCCGCAGGCGTACCCCGCCGCTCCGGCGCCCGCCGCGCCGGCCTGGGGAGCCCCGCACCACGGCGGTCACCACGGCGGTCACCACCGCCAGCGCAGCTTCGGCCGGATGCTCTTCTCGTCCTGAACGGCCGCTCCGGGCGGCGGCCCGGGCGGTTCCCTCCCGGCAGCCCCTTCCGAGCGCGCCCCCGGAACGAGCCCCTCCGCACGACCCTCTCCGTACGACCCCTCCGGAACGGCTGACACCAGCCCGCCCGCGGGCCCGGCACGCCATGACCCGGGCCCGCGGCCGGACGGACCAGGGCCATTGCATACGGTCGACCGAATATCGTCCGCCGCCTAGGCATGCCCATGACCGGTCCCTACGCTGCGGCCCATGACCTTCCTCGACAGGTCCCGTACCGTCGCACCGCCGGGCTGGAGCCGCTGGCTCGTCCCGCCCGCCGCGCTCTCCATCCATCTCTCCATCGGCCAGGCCTACGCCTGGAGCGTCTTCAAACCCGCGCTCGAGTCCTCGATGGGCCTCTCCGGCACGGCCAGCGCCCTGCCGTTCCAGCTCGCCATCGTGATGCTCGGCCTCTCCGCCGCCTTCGGCGGCACCCTCGTCGAACGCAACGGCCCCCGCTGGGCCATGGCGGTCTCCCTGGTCTGCTTCTCGTCCGGTTTCCTGGTCTCCGCCCTCGGCGCCGCGTCGGGCCACTACTGGCTGGTCGTCGTCGGCTACGGCTTCATCGGCGGCATCGGACTGGGCATCGGCTACATCTCGCCGGTCTCCACCCTGATCAAGTGGTTTCCGGACCGGCCCGGCATGGCGACCGGCATCGCCATCATGGGCTTCGGCGGCGGCGCGCTGATCGCCTCGCCGTGGTCCACGCAGATGCTGGAGTCGTTCGGCACCGACCGGTCCGGCCTCGCCACCGCCTTCCTCGCGCACGGAATCGTCTACGCCGTTTTCATGTCGCTCGGTGTCCTGCTGATCCGCGTGCCTCCCGAGAGCGGGCAGCCCGCCGGCCACCCGCCGCCCGCCCAGCCCCGGGCCCTGGTGACCAACGCCCAGGTGTCCGCCCGGAACGCCCTGCGCACGCCGCAGTTCTGGTGCCTGTGGGTGGTGCTGTGCATGAACGTCACCGCCGGGATCGGCATCCTGGAGAAGGCCGCCCCGATGATCAGGGACTTCTTCGCGGACACGGGAGCGGCCGTGTCGGCCCCCGCGGCGGCCGGGTTCGTCGCCCTGCTGTCGCTCGCGAACATGACCGGCCGGATCCTGTGGTCCTCCACGTCGGACCTGATCGGCCGGAAGAACGTCTACCGCGTCTACCTCGGCGTCGGTGCCCTGATGTATCTCGCGATCGTCCTGCTGGGCAATGACTCCACACCGCTGTTCGTCGTCTGCGCGCTGGTGATCCTGTCGTTCTACGGCGGCGGCTTCGCCACCGTCCCGGCCTATCTCAAGGACCTGTTCGGCACCTACGAGGTCGGGGCGATCCACGGCCGGCTGCTGACGGCCTGGTCGACGGCGGGTGTCCTCGGCCCGCTCATCGTCAACTGGGTGGCGGACGCCCAGGAGTCGGCCGGCCGCACCGGGCCCGGCCTCTACACCGCCTCGCTCGGCATCATGATCGGACTGCTGGCCGTGGGCTTCGTCGCCAACGAACTCGTACGGCCTGTGCACCCCCGCTTCCACGAGCCCGCACCGCATCCGGCGAAGGAGAACGCCCGTGAACAGCAGCCGTCGTAGGGCACTCGCGGCCGCGGCCTGGCTGTGGGTGGCCGTGCCGTTCGGGTACGGCCTCTACGAACTCATCCGCAAGGCCACCCAGCTCTTCACCGGCTGACGACCACAGGGCGCACGACGAAGCCCCCGGCCGTCGAGACGGCCGGGGGCTTCGGCTGGTGCGCGATACTGGGATTGAACCAGTGACCTCTTCCGTGTCAGGGAAGCGCTCTCCCGCTGAGCTAATCGCGCAGGTCACCCGCACTGCTGCGAGACACTGCAAACCGCGGCACACGGCCGCGGCCTTCTGCGTGCGCGATACTGGGATTGAACCAGTGACCTCTTCCGTGTCAGGGAAGCGCTCTCCCGCTGAGCTAATCGCGCGGGGATCCTTGCGGATCAGTGGACGATACTCGGATTGAACCAGTGACCTCTTCCGTGTCAGGGAAGCGCTCTCCCGCTGAGCTAATCGTCCATGGAGGTGGAGACGGGATTTGAACCCGTGTAGACGGCTTTGCAGGCCGTTGCCTCGCCTCTCGGCCACTCCACCCGGAGTGCGGGGGGTCGGGAAGATCCCCCATTCTCGAGCGGACGACGAGATTCGAACTCGCGACCCTCACCTTGGCAAGGTGATGCTCTACCAACTGAGCCACGTCCGCCTGTCGTTTCCGTTCCGCTTGCGCGTCCCGGCGACGTGTTGAACTCTAGCGGATTCCTGGGCCAGTACAAAAACGCGTTTGTGCAGCGTGCTGAGGTGTGTGCGCGTCGCGGCAGCTCATCGGGGGCGGACCGGCCCGCTCGTCCCCGCTCGATCCCCGCCGGTCATACACTCACAGGCGTGCACGACCTCGCTCCTCTGGCCCGCTTCGGCCCTCTCGTCGCCACCGACCTCAGGGACGTCACCAGCGACCCCGCGGCGCTGGACTCCTCCGGCTTCTGGGCCGTCGCCGCCGACTTCGAGGGGCGGCTGACCTGCGCCCGCTTCGGCGATGTCCGCCGCGAGCCGGTGCCCGAGCCCGTGCCCGGACGGTGGCGGGGCCCGGCCGCCGAGGACTGGACCTCGTCCCTGGACCGCGCCACCTACACCGCGGGCGTACGGCGCATCCGCGAGCACATCGCGGCCGGCGACGTGTACCAGGCGAACCTGTGCCGGGTGATGTCCGCGCCGCTGCCCGCCCCGGACGCCGCCGATGTCGACGAGCTCACCGCCCTGCTGGCCCGCGGCAACCCCGCGCCGTATGCAGGAACGATCCGGCTCCCCGCGCACGGGGTGGAGATCGCCACCGCGTCGCCCGAGCTCTATCTGCGCCGTGCCGGCCGCACCGTCGAGTCGGGACCGATCAAGGGCACCGGCCGGACCGCCGAGGACCTGCTGGAGAAGGACCACGCGGAGAACGTGATGATCGTGGACCTCGTCCGCAACGATCTCGGCCGCGTCTGCGCCACCGGCAGTGTGAGCGTCCCCGCACTGTGCGCCATCGAGCCGCACCCCGGGCTGGTCCACCTCGTCTCCACCGTGCGCGGCGAGCTCGCCGCGGCGGCGGGCTGGAGCGAGCTGCTGGCGGCCACCTTCCCGCCCGGCTCGGTCACCGGCGCCCCCAAATCCAGCGCGCTGAAGATCATCGAGGCGCTGGAGACGTCGCCCCGCGGCCCGTACTGCGGAGGCATCGGCTGGGTCGACGCCGACCGCGGCACCGGCGAGCTCGCCGTCGGCATACGCACGTTCTGGATCGACCGCCGGGCACCGGGCGGTCCCGCGCTGTGCTTCGGCACCGGCGCCGGGATCACCTGGGGCTCCGACCCCGACCGCGAGTGGGCCGAGACCGAACTGAAGGCGTCCCGGCTGCTCGCGGTAGCGTCGGGTGCGTACGAGGCAAGCGGAAGGACAGCTGGATGAAGCTCTGGGTCAACGGCGAGCTCAAGGACGCCGAGGACGCCCGGGTGTCGGTCCTCGACCACGGCATGACCGTGGGCGACGGCATCTTCGAGACCGTGAAGGCCGTCCACGGGCAGCCCTTCGCCCTCACCCGCCATCTGGAACGGCTCACGCGCTCGGCCCGGGGCCTCGGCCTGCCCGAGCCCGACCACGACGAGGTGCGCCGCGCCTGCGCCGCCGTGCTCGACGCCAACCCGATGCCGCTCGGACGCCTGCGCATCACCTACACCGGCGGGCTCTCACCGCTCGGCTCCGACCGCGGCGACGCCGGCCCCACCCTGGTCGTCGCCCTCGGCGAGACCAGCCGCAGGCCCGACACCACCGCCGTGATCACCGTCCCGTGGACGCGCAACGAGCGCGGCGCCCTGACGGGACTGAAGACCACGTCGTACGCCGAGAACGTCGTCGCGCTGGCGAGGGCGCACCAGCAGGGCGCCTCCGAGGCGCTGTTCGCCAACACGGTCGGTCAGCTGTGCGAGGGCACCGGCTCCAACGTCTTCGTCGTCCTCGACGGCGAACTGCACACCCCGCCCGTCTCCTCCGGCTGCCTCGCGGGCATCACACGCGCCCTGACCGTGGAGTGGACGGGGGCCAAGGAGACCGACCTCCCGCTCGACGTGCTCGACCGGGCCGAGGAGGCCTTCCTCACCTCCACCCTGCGCGACGTGCAGGCCGTCGTCCGCATCGACGGCCGGGAGATCGGCCGGGGCCCGGGCCCCGTGACGACGAAGGCCATGCGCGTCTTCGAGGAGCGCGCGGCGGCCGACCCGGACCCCAAGTCCCTGTAGGAGCAGGCCCGTCGGAAAACTTGGTGTCGGACGGCCGCGGGGCAGGTAGAAAGTCCCCGATGACCACAACCCTGCGGCCCACCGGGCCGATTCAGCGCGACGGGTCCGGCGCCGCCTCGCGGGCGTACGACGTCTGTGTGAACGGCCGGCCCGTCGGTTCCGTCCTGCTGGCGACGGACCCCGGAGCCGGCCCCTCGGTCGGCTACGTACGCTCCCTGACCATCGACGAAGCGGACCGCCGGCGCGGCCGCGGCACGGTCGCCGCGCTCGCCGCCGAGGAGGTGCTGCGCGGCTGGGGCTGCACCGAGGTCCGCACCTCCGTCCCGGCCGACGCCACCGCCGCGCTGCGCCTCGCCACCGCACTCGGCTACACCGAGCGCGGCCGCACCATGCTCAAGGAGCTGCCGGACAGCCCGCCCGCGCTGCCCGGTCCGGTCGAGGGGCGGCCCATGCGCGAGGCCGAGTTCGACGCGTGGCTCTCCGGGGCGATCGCGCACTTCGCCGAGGACTGGATCAGCAGGGGCGTGCCGCGCGACGAGGCCCTCACCCGCTCCCGGACCCTCCATCGCATCCTCCTGCCCGAGGGCCTCGCGACGCCCGGCGCCGCGTTGTGGTGCCTGGTCGCCGGGGACACGACGGTGGGACACGTGTGGGTCGCGCAGCGCGAGGTGCGCCCGGGGGAGCAGGGTGCGTACGTCTTCGACGTCGAGGTGGCCGAGGGGCACCGCGGCAGGGGGTACGGCCGCGCCCTGATGCTGCTCGCCGAACGCATCGCCCACGCCGCCGGTGACACGCTGATCGGTCTGCACGTCTTCGCCGGCAACACCACGGCGCTGAGCCTCTACACATCGCTCGGCTACCGGACCACCCACCACACCTTCGTCAAGCAGCTCCTCTAGCCACGGGCTACGGAGTGTCCGTCCGCTCGGCGAGCAGCCGCTCGGCGATCTCCTCGATCCGGGCGCGCAGCCCCTCCTGGCTCTTCCCGCCGTCGAGGCGCTCGCCCCCGATGACATACGTCGGCGTGCCCGTCACCCCGATCGCCTTGCCCTCGGCCTGGTCCGCGTCGACGATCAGGATGTGCCGGCCGTCGATCAGGGCGGTGTCGAACTCCTCGGCGTCCAGGCCCAGTTCGCGCGCCACCTCCAGCAGCACGGGCTCGCCCTTCGCCGCCAGGTCCTCGGTGCGCGCCAGCACGGCCTCCACATAGGGCCAGCCCTTGCCCTGCTCGGCCGCCTCCTCCGCGGCCTGCGCGGCGGTGAAGGCGTGGCGGTGCTTGTCGAGGGGGAAGTGGCGCAGCCGCAGTTCCAGCCGGTCGCCGAACCGCGCGCGCAGGGCCCGCAGGTCCTCCAGGGCGGCGTGGCAGTCAGGGCACTGGAGCTCGCACCAGACGTCGAGGACGACGGGACGGGCGGTGGTGGAGTCGCTCATGGGGCCAGTCTTCCAGCCGGGCCCCGGCGCACCCAACCGGGACCACAGGAGGAGACCGCCCCGGAGATCCCCCTGAGGTCGCCGCCGGGCATGGCCCGGGGTCAGGGGGACGGTGCAGGATGGAAGGGACGTAACACCTCGTGCCGCCGATGCCTGGAGGACCGGATGCTTGCCGAGACCATTTGTTCCGCGGTGTCCGCGGCGGGCCTGGGCATCGCCGCGATCACGGCGTACCGCAGGCGTTTCCTCGCCGCGACCCGTATCGCCGCGTACTCCCTGGTCCCCGTCGGCCTGGTGCTGACCGGAGCCGTGCAGTGGGTCGTGGACACGGCCTTCAGCCCGTCGGCCTGGCTCGGCTTCGGCCTGCTCGGCGTCGCCTGGCTGCTGTTCATGACCACCCGCGCCGTCGAACGGCGCTCCTCGGGCACCCGCCGGGAGCGCAAGGCGGCCGCCGCGGCACAGCGCTCAGCGGCCGAGTCCGGCGCGTCCGCGCCCGCTGTCGGCAGCGCCCAGCGGCCGCAGCCGAAGGCGACCGCGGCCGACGACTTCAGCGACATCGAGGCGATCCTGAAGAAGCACGGCATCTAGGGGGTGTCTCGCCGCCGGGAGTGAAACCGCCGGATCCGGCCGCGCGGCTCCACGGGATGTGATGAACTACCCCGCCCTGGGGGTGTGTTGGTCGATCACCCCGGGGCGCGCTGCGTCATGATCGGCCCCGAGATGCTCGATACCTCACGGGGCCAGGCCCCCGCACCGACCCCAGAGCCGCGCGGCTGTCTGTTCGCGCTCTCCCAGCCGCCCCTGATGATCTTCCTCGGGGTGATCGGCGTGCTGTTGCTGATGGGCGCGGTGCACGATCTGTTCCTGCTGTGAGACCGCCGCCCGCCCCCGTCAGCCGGCGGCTTCCTTGCGGCGGGCCCGGTAGGCCGCGACATGCAGCCGGTTCCCGCAGGTGCGGCTGTCGCAGTAGCGCCGTGAGCGGTTGCGCGAGAGGTCGACGAAGGCGCGCCCGCAGTCCGGCGCCTCGCAGCGCCGCAGCCGCTCCTGCTCGCCCGCGACCACGATGAACGCCAGCGCCATCCCGCAGTCGGCCGCGAGATGGTCCGCCACCGAGGCGCCCGGCGCGAAGTAGTGCACGTGCCAGTCGTAGCCGTCGTGATCGGTGAGCTGCGGGGTCGTGCCGGCCGCAGCCACCAGCTGGTTGATCAGTTCCGCCGAGGTACGGCTGTCCGGTGCCGCGAAGATCTCCGCGAACCGGTCCCGCACGTCCTGCATCGCCTTGAGGTCCCTGGGCCCCAGCCGGCCCACGTCGCTGACGTGGTGGCTCCGGACGAACTCGTCGAGCGCCGCGACGTCCGCGAGTCCGTCCTCCTGGTCGCCCTCCGGTGCGGTGTTCACCAGATCGACGACGGTGTCGAGGGCGATACGGGTGTCGTGGGGGATCAGCACGATTCGCTCCCTGGCCGGCAAGCGGGCCGGTGCCCGCCGAATTGCGCCGACTCTAGCGGTTCGTGCCGGGAGCGCAGCGGCGCCGTCGCCACGATGGATTCCGTGACGACGGCGCCGGTGCCGGCTCCAGGGGTTTTCCGCGCGGCGCCGTCTCCCCGAGACGGACGGCGCCGGGCGGCTTTTCGCCTGGCTCAGCTTTCGGCCAGGATGTGCGAGAGCTCGGTGTCGAGGTCGAAATGCCGGTGCTCGGTGCCCGGTGGCACCGCGGCGTCCGTCCGCTTGAGGAACGACTCCAGGGCCCGCGCCGGGGCCTCGAGCAGGGCTTCGCCCTCCGGGGAACTCAGGGCGATGCAGACGACGCCCTGACCGTGGCTGCGCGACGGCCAGACCCGTACGTCGCCCGTCCCGGTGGGGCGGTGGAGCCCCTCTGCGAGAAGGTCGCGGGCGAAGACCCACTCGACCGTCTCTTCGGCTCCGGTGTGGAAGGTGGCGTGCACGGCGTAAGGATCGGCCGTGTCATACCGCAGGCCCGCGGGTACAGGCAGTGATGACTCGCTCGATACAACGAGGCGCAGGTGCAGCTCGCAGCTGACCGTGGTGTTCATAAGCGCCAGGGCCTTTCGCTCAGTGTGCGCTCGGGGATTCGCACGTCGGCGAAATCGACATGCCACCTACGGTGCCGTTGTAAACCCCTCTGACCGTTTTGTGATCCCTCGCGTCGCTCGTACGGCCGTGCATTACTTTGTGTTATACGGCCAATCCGGTGACGGCGTTCGATCGGGTAAGTTGGGCGTCATGAATGCGCAGAGTGACGAGCGGGACGAGGCGGTCGCGGCGGCGGCCTCCGGCTCCGCGACGGGGGACGTGACGGCGGGCGCGGCGCAGCCGGGCCAGGAGGCGGAGGAGGAGCGGGAGCTCGGCTCGCGGGCGCCGCACTTCATCAAGCGGTCCAGGACGCTGCACATCAGCTGGCAGGTCGGCGTCTTCATCGTCGGCCTCGCGGTCGTCGGCGCGGGCGTGGCGATGCTCGTGCTGCCGGGACCGGGCTGGGTCGTGATCTTCGGCGGTATGGCTATCTGGGCGACCGAGTTCGTCTGGGCCCAGCTGGTGCTGCGCTGGACCAAGCGCAAGGTCACCGAAGCCGCCCAGCGCGCACTCGACCCCAAGGTCCGGCGGCGGAACATCATCCTCACCACGGTCGGCCTGGTGATCATCGCCGTGCTCGTCGGCATCTACCTCTGGAAGTTCGGGCTCGCGATGCCCTGGAACATCGACGAGTGATCCAGAAGCGGTCCAGCGCACCCGCTGACATGGGGTAATGTTTGCGGTGCGCCCGGGCGATTAGCTCAGTGGGAGAGCGCTTCGTTCACACCGAAGAGGTCACTGGTTCGAACCCAGTATCGCCCACCCGGACCGAAGGCCCCGGAGACATTCAGTCTCCGGGGCCTTCGGCGTTCAGCGCATCCGGCCGAGGCTCTCCCTGAGCCTGCGGGCGTCCCTCAGGCGCTGCTCGTAGGTGGCGCCCACCGCGAGCAGCAGCAGACCTGCCACCGCCGGGGGCAGCCAGCGGGGGAGCGCACCGACGACCTGGACCACGTACGGAGTCAGTTCGTGGAGGGCGTCCAGCGCCAGCACCGTGCCGCCCAGCACGAGCAGGGCCTGGAGCCGCAGCCGCGCTCCCGCGAGCGTCACCGCCAGCGCCGCGACGCCCAGCAGCAGCGGCCGCAGCCAGTGCTCGTCGCCCCAGGCCGCGAACAGGCTCGGCGCGAGGGTCGCCGCGAGGCCGGGACCGTACGCCGTCCACGACGACGCCTGTGGGTCCCGCCGGCGGCGCAGCGCGCCGATCACGAGCGCCGGGACCGTGACGGGCAGCGTGTACGCCTCGGGCGAGGCGACGTCGGAGGCGAAGAGCCGTACCCAGGTGGCGAGCACGAACAGCACCGCGGCGAGGTACCCGGCGGCCGGGCGGCGCTCCGCGCGCACCGCCGTGCCCGCGGCGATCACACCGCACAGGGCCAGTACCAGGGCCAGCGTGGGCAGGTGCCCGGTGGCGAGCAGGACCGCGACGGGACCGGTGCAGGCCGCGGTCGCCTCCACCGGCAGGGCCACCGGGTGGCGGCCCAGGCGCGCGCCCGCCAGGGCTGCCGTGGCGGGGACGAGCAGCAGCGCGAGGGCCGCGTGGTGCGGCGGCAGTTCGGCGGCGGCCGCGACGGCAGCGGTGAGGCAGGCGGCGAATACGGTCGCCGCGCAGGCGACCACCTGCTGCGCCGCGCCGCGCGCCCGGAACGCCGCCGCCACAAGCACCGTCGGCAGCACGCCCAGCACCACGAACGTCGTCGGACGCGTCGCCAGCGAGAGCAGAGCGACGCTCGCCGAGGCGGCCAGACCGCATATCAGGGCGGTGCGGGCGAGCGGGGCGTACCGCCGGCCGCCCCGCGCGGTCCGCACGGTGCCGAACACCGCCGGCGACACGGCGAGGATCAGCTGCCAGCCGACCGCGAGGTGGTACGGCGAGTCGAGGGCTACCGGCAGGACCAGCAGCGCCGCCCAGGCCAGGACCAGGGAACCGCAGGCTGCCGCGGGACGGGCCCAGGTGCGCAGCGAGCTGCCGGGGGCGGCGGCCGCCGGAGGGGCACCGGTTTCGTCATGGTCCGGGGCGGCCTGCGTGCCGTCGCCCGGACCGGCCGGAAGACCGCGCGTCACCAGCGCCGCCGTCGCCGCGAGGACCGCGAGCACCAGCGGAGTCGCCGGGAGGACGGACAGCGGGACGTTCAGGTCCAGCGCCTCCCGTGTCCCCGCCGGGGCCCCCGACCAGATGTCCGACAGCTGCGTGGCGGGGCCCGCGAGGGACACCAGCACCGCCGGGAGGGTCGTCACCGCGGCCGCCGCCTGCGTCGCGCCCGCCGCCCAGGCCAGCCCCTGCCGCACGCGGCCCGGGAGAGGCGTGCGGACGACCGCGAGAAGCGCCGTCGCGCACAGCAGGTACCCGAGCACCGCCCACCCCTGCGGGACCGCCGTACGGATCACACCGCCGACCGCCGCGACCGCCGCCAGACCCGCGACCACCGACGCGCCCACCGCGGCGGCCGGCGAGCGCCACGCCGCGAACAGCGCCACCGCCGACGCCGCGAGCAGCAGCGCCGCCGGACCGGCCGCACCCTCCGGCGAACCGGCGGCCAGTGACAGCCACAGACCGGTCAGCATCGCCAGGCCGCCCGTGACCGAGGCGGTCACCCAGGCGAAGCCGCGGACTGCCGCCGGTCGTGTCCACAGCGCCACCGCCACGTCAAGCACCGCGGTCAGCAGCAGCGCCCACTCCATCGGGGGCGCGGCCGCATCGCCGGCCAGCGCCCACAGCGGCAGCGGCAACTGCGCCGTGAGCACCGCCGTCGGCAGCGGGGTGCGCAGCCGCGGCAGGGCCAGGCCGTACGCGCACCAGAGCCCGGCCAGCACGGCCGACACCCCGGCCGCGTACGCCAGTCCGTCGGTGTCCGCCAGGGCCACGCGGTGCACCGCGTACGCGTCCAGCACCATCAGCACCAGACCCAGAACGCCCACCGACTCGGCCGTCGAGACGAGACCGCGGCGCAGCAGGACCACCGGTGTGCCCAGAGCCGCCAGCGTGACCGCGCCGAGGACCGCGCTGCGCCCGCCGATGCCGAGGTGGCCCCAGCTGACCAGCGTGAAGGCGATCGCCGCGACGGCCAGCAGGATGCCCCCGAGCGTCAGCAACACGTTCTGCACGCTCGGCGGCGACGCCTCGGCGTGCGGCTTCGGACCCGCCGGCCAGGCACCCTGCGGCGGGAAGGGCGGCGTCGCGGACGTGCTTGCGGGCGGCCGCAGTGCGGCAAGCAGCCAGGCGCGCCGGGCCAGCAACTGGGCCCTGCGGGCATCCAGTCGGCGCAGCTCGCTGTCGAGGATCGCCAGCTCCTCGGCGGGCGTCGGAACGTTCTCCATGGCCGGAAGTGTGGTGCGCACCACACGCCTTGCCATGGGCGCGGATACTCAGATCCGCGCTGAGTACGCACATGTCCGGGCGGCACGGGAGCAGACTGGGGCCATGGACTGGTGCCGCTACCGCTTCCGCAGCGTCTGGGACCTGCCCGCCGCCCCCGAGGCCGTCTACCGGGTGCTGGAGCGGGCCGAGGAGTACCCGCGGTGGTGGCCGCAGGTGCGCGCGGTCGACGCCACCGGTGAGGAGACCGGCACCGCGCTCTTCCGCTCCTTCCTCCCGTACGACCTGCGCGTCACCGCGCACGCGCGCCGCCACGATCCCGGGACCGGTGTGCTGGAGATCGCGCTGGACGGGGACCTCGCCGGCTGGTCCCGCTGGACCGTGACGGCGCACCGCGGCGGCACACGGGCCCTGTTCGAGCAGGACGTGGAGGTACGCAAGCCGCTGATGAGACGGCTGGCGGTGCCGTGCCGCCCGGTCTTCAGGGCCAACCACGCGCTGATGATGCGCGGTGGGCGGCGCGGACTGGCCGCCTACCTGGAAGCGGTTTGAACCAAGGGCGCGACGCCCTGTATGGTTCAGTGCGTTCCCGGGCGATTAGCTCAGTGGGAGAGCGCTTCGTTCACACCGAAGAGGTCACTGGTTCGAACCCAGTATCGCCCACCGGGAGAGGCCGGTCCGTCAGCAGACGGACCGGCCTCACGCGTTCGTGCCGCGCCGAGCCGTCACGCTGCCGCGGGCAGTTCCGGGCGCAGCGGCCACGCCGGATCGACCGGCTCCGGGACGCCGCTGCGCGCGAACCACGCCTGGAGTCCCCGCGCCTGCGCCGCATGCCACACGGCCTGCAACGTGTGCAGCTCCGCCGCGGACAACCGCTCGAGACGTGACGCGTAACGCCGCCCCACCGCCCGTACGACCTCCATCGCCGCCAGCGCGTCGGCGGCGGCGTCATGCGCCCCGTCCAGCGCCACGTCGTACTGCGCGCACAGATCGGTGAGTGTCCGCCGGCCCTTGCGGTAGCGGTCGAGGTGCTTGTCCAGCACCCGCGGATCCAGCACGCACAGCGGTACGTTCTCCAGGTAGCGCGCCAGCGACGAGGCCCGGTGACGGCGCAACTCCCGGTCCAGCAGGGTGAGATCGAACGGTGCGTTCATCACCACCAGCGGACGGGAGGCCGCGCACTGCTCGGCAAGCGACCTCGCTATCTCCTCCATCACCGGCGCCGGCCAGCGGCCGTTCCGCTGGAGGTGATCGTCCGTCAGGCCGTGCACCTCGGTGGCGGCGGGCGGCACCGGAATCCCCGGATTCACCAACCACCGTGTGATGCGCGGCCGTCCGCCGGGCGTGTCCTGGACGACGACCGCGGCCGACACGATCCGGTCCGCCTCGACGTCCACTCCGGTTGTCTCCGTGTCAAATGCGGCCAGCGGGCCGTCGAACCAGTGCGTCATCCCCGAACTCCTCGCACGTGCTTGGCAGATGGCGAAGGGACCTGCCCGATTCGGTGATACCCGGGCTGTTTGCGCCGTACGCCGCGCGGTGACAACACAGGTGACGGGGAAGGAAATTGCCATGGCGCTCGCCCAGCCCGAATCGGGAGGGCTGCTGCCCCAGCGGACCGTTCCGCTGCGCGGAGCGCTCGCCACCACCGCCTGCATGGAGACGCTCCAGGTGGGCTATCTGCACGCGGTCGCCGCCGCCGCCGGCTGCTCGCTGTCCCAGCCGTTCCCGGACAACGGCATCGACTGGCACGTCAGCCACAGCTCGGCCCGGCACACGGTCGACGACGAGGTGACCATCAAGGTCCAGCTCAAATGCACCTACCAGATCCCGCCCCACCCACCGGGACCCGCGTTCTCCTTCACCCTCGACAACGACCATCTGGTGAAGCTCGCCCGCACACCGGTCTCGGTGCACAAGATCCTTGTCGTCATGCTCGTCCCCCGCACCCAGGACGAATGGCTGCGCGCCAGTCACGACCGGCTCGACCTCAGGCACTGCTGCTACTGGACCAATCTGGCCGGCCACCCGGTGACGGGCAGGCGCCGGACCACCGTGCGGATCCCCACCACGCGGATCTTCGACGACCGCGCGCTCTGCGAGATCATGGCGCGCGTCGGGGCGGGAGGAAGACCCTGATGCACCGGCCCTTCGACGAGCACCTCCACCGAGCCCCGCAGCCCGGCAGTCACCCCCGCCCCCCCGCCGAACCGCCCGGCCCCTGGGGCGCCCCCGCGGAACCGGACCCCGCGCAGATCGACCCCGCCGTCCTCGGTGCCCTCCTCGACCGGCACGGCTGGCGCCGCCGCGGCGGGGCCGCCGGGCGCTACGCGCGCTGGACCCCGCCCGGGCCCGCGGCCGGCGGCACCAGCCTGCTCGTGCCCGAGAGCCGCGCCTTTCCCGACTGCGAGGACCTTCTCGGCGAAGCCCTCACCGCGCTCGCCCGCAGCGCCGCGCCCTCCGCGCGTGACGTCCTGGTCGGACTCACCGTCCCCAGCGACGAGATCCGCTGGTGGCGCGACATACCGCAGGGGCCGTCGGGCACCGCCTCGTGGACCGCGCAGGAGCAGCTGCGCTCGGCCGCCCGCATGATGCTGCTGGCCGGCGCCCTCGCCGTGCGCGGCCGGGCCGGTTACTACGGCGCCCGCCACCGCAGGCAGGCGCACGCATCCCTCGAAGGCGTACTCGTCGGCCCCGCGCCCGGTGGCCGTTCGCTCACCGCCTTCGTGCCCGTGCAGACCGGCCGCACGGTCGCCGTGCGGCTCTCCCACGCGCTCCAGGCGACCCGCGAGGCGATCGACTACCAGCGGGCCGCCGGTGGCATGGAAGCGTTCGACGCGGCGGTGCAGGCAGGCGTCAGCCGCGAGCTGACCGAGGCTGTCGTCGCGCTCGTACGCGGCTCGGAGGGGGCCCGCATCGCACTCGCCTGGTCCCCGGCCGCCGGAGTGCCCGAGGGGTGCGCCGCCCGCATGGAGCCGGTGGAGTTCTCGGCGGGGGACCTGCCGGCCCTGCGCGAGGCCGGCGCCCGCTACCTCCAGGACGAGCCGTCCGTGCCCGTGCGGATCACCGGCACCGTCGTCCGGATGCGCCGCTCGGGACCGCGGGGCCCGGGCACCGTACGGCTGCGGGTGCTGGCCGGGGCCGAGGTGCCGCATGTCCGGGTGGCGCTGGACGAGGACGCGTACCGCACGGTGGGGCACGCCCATCTGGTCGGGCTGCCGATCCGGGTGGCGGGCCGGCTGGAGAGCCGGGGCGGCTTCCGGCGGCTGACCGACGCCTCCGGGGTGACCCCGGTGCCGGTCGACGACGCGGAGCGGGACCGGCTGATGAAGTCGCTCCAGGAGAACCTGGACTTCTTCGGGGAGCCGGGCGACGAGGAGGAGTGACGGCGGGCCCCGGTAACCGTTTCGCGAGTGGTCCCTCCGGCTCGGTACGATTCCTGGTGCGCGTGCTGTACCAGGCCGCGCGTCCGCCTTCAGTCAGGAGAGACCGGTGTCAGACGTCCGTGTGATCATCCAACGCGATTCCGAGCGGGAAGAGCGCGTGGTGACGACGGGCACTACGGCCGCCGACCTCTTCGCCGGCGAGCGCACCGTCGTCGCCGCCCGCGTCGCCGGGGAGCTGAAGGACCTCGCGTACGAGATCAAGGACGGCGAGGAGGTCGAGCCCGTCGAGATCTCCTCCGAGGACGGCCTGAACATCCTGCGCCACTCCACCGCGCACGTCATGGCCCAGGCCGTGCAGGAGCTGTTCCCCGAGGCCAAGCTCGGCATCGGCCCGCCGGTCAAGGACGGCTTCTACTACGACTTCGACGTCGAGAAGCCGTTCACCCCCGAGGATCTCAAGGCCATCGAGAAGAAGATGCAGGAGATCCAGAAGCGCGGCCAGCGCTTCTCGCGGCGTGTGGTGACCGACGAGGCCGCCCGCGAGGAGCTCGCCGACGAGCCGTACAAGCTGGAGCTGATCGGCCTCAAGGGCTCCGCCTCGCACGACGACGGCGCGGATGTCGAGGTGGGTGCCGGCGAGCTGACCATCTACGACAACCTGGACGCCAAGACGGGCGACCTGTGCTGGAAGGACCTCTGCCGCGGTCCCCACCTGCCCACCACGCGCACCATCCCGGCGTTCAAGCTGATGCGCAACGCCGCCGCGTACTGGCGCGGCAGCGAGAAGAACCCGATGCTCCAGCGCATCTACGGCACCGCGTGGCCGTCCAAGGACGAGCTGAAGGCGCACCTCGACTTCCTCGCCGAGGCCGAGAAGCGCGACCACCGCAAGCTGGGCAACGAGCTGGACCTCTTCTCCATCCCGGACCAGATCGGCTCCGGCCTCGCGGTCTTCCACCCCAAGGGCGGCATTATCCGCCGGGTCATGGAGGACTACTCGCGCAAGCGGCACGAGGAGGAGGGCTACGAGTTCGTCTACACCCCGCACGCCACCAAGGGGAAGCTCTTCGAGACCTCGGGCCACCTCGACTGGTACGCCGAGGGCATGTACCCGCCCATGCAGCTCGACGAGGGCGTGGACTACTACCTCAAGCCCATGAACTGCCCGATGCACAACCTGATCTTCGACGCGCGCGGCCGGTCCTACCGTGAACTGCCGCTGCGCCTCTTCGAGTTCGGGACCGTGTACCGGTACGAGAAGTCCGGCGTCGTGCACGGCCTGACCCGGGCCCGCGGCTTCACCCAGGACGACGCGCACATCTACTGCACCAAGGAGCAGATGGCGGACGAGCTCGACTCGACGCTCACCTTCGTGCTCAACCTGCTGCGCGACTACGGTCTGACCGACTTCTACCTGGAGCTGTCGACCAAGGACCCGGAGAAGTTCGTCGGCAGCGACGAGGTCTGGGAGGAGGCCACCGAGACGCTGCGGCAGGTGGCCGAGAAGCAGGGGCTGCCGCTGGTCCCGGATCCGGGCGGCGCCGCCTTCTACGGCCCGAAGATCTCCGTCCAGGCCAAGGACGCGATCGGCCGGACCTGGCAGATGTCGACCGTGCAGCTCGACTTCAACCTGCCGGAGCGCTTCGACCTCGAGTACACCGGCCCGGACGGCACCAAGCAGCGCCCGGTCATGATCCACCGTGCCCTGTTCGGCTCGATCGAGCGCTTCTTCGCGGTGCTGCTGGAGCACTACGCGGGTGCGATGCCGCCGTGGCTGGCCCCCGTGCAGGCCGTCGGCATCCCGATCGGCGACGCGCACGTCGAGTACCTGCAGCAGTTCGCCGCGGACGCGAGGAAGAAGGGGCTGCGGGTCGAGGTCGACGCGTCCTCCGACCGGATGCAGAAGAAGATCCGCAACCAGCAGAAGCAGAAGGTTCCGTTCATGATCATCGTCGGTGACGAGGACATGAACGCCGGCACGGTCTCCTTCCGCTACCGCGACGGCTCCCAGGAGAACGGCATCCCGCGCGAGGAGGCCCTGGCCAAGCTCCTCGACGTGGTGGAACGACGGGTCCAGGTCTGACCCGCGAAGGCACCCGAGGGGCGGTCCCGGAAGGGGCCGCCCCTCGCCGCATGCCGCCGTCAGCGGCGAATATGCTGGCACGCATGACGACTGAGCCGGAGCAGCAGATCGGAGTCGGGACGCCTGACTCGTTCCAGCGCCTGTGGACGCCTCACCGCATGGCGTACATCCAGGGCGAGAACAAGCCGACCGGCCCGGGGGCCGACGACGGCTGCCCGTTCTGCGCGATCCCGTCGAAGTCCGACGAGGACGGCCTGATCATCGCCCGCGGCGAGAAGGTCTACGCCGTGCTCAACCTCTACCCGTACAACGGCGGCCACCTCATGGTCGTCCCCTACCGCCACGTCGCCGACTACACCGAGCTGGACGACGCCGAGACCGTCGAGCTCGCGCGGCTGACCAAGCAGGCCATGACCGCCCTGCGGGCCGCCTCCGGCGCCCACGGCTTCAACATCGGCCTCAACCAGGGCAGCGCCGCCGGTGCCGGTATCGCCGCCCATCTGCACCAGCACATCGTGCCCCGGTGGGGCGGTGACACCAATTTCATGCCCGTCATCGGATCGACCAAGGTGCTTCCGCAGCTCCTCGCCGACACCCGCACGATGCTCGCGGCCTCCTGGCCCCTCTGAGGCTCCCGGAGTCCCAGGAGCCTCAGGGGCCTCACGCGTCGTAGAGGTCCGCGTTCCGCGGAGTCGGGTCCTGGACGAACCCGCTGACGACCATGGAGCGGTTGTCGAACCGGTCGGTGCTGACGCCGTTGTCGGCCAGGACCTTCATCGCGGCGGCGTGCGCCACGCGCAGCACCGGAGTCGCCGCGCGCATCGCGTCGTCCGCCATGAACCGGTGCCGCCAGGGCTTCTCCGCCCAGGCGTGGCGCAGGCCGAACGGCTCCGGCAGCACCAGCTTGCCGCCGAGGAAGTCGAGCAGCGGCGGGAACCAGGTGAAGGGGGCGCGCACCGAGAGGCGTACGACCTCGGGCGCCTCCACCAGCGGCAGCACACGGTCGACCGTCTCCCAGAACTTGACCGTCTTGCTGACGGTGACCGTCTTGGGCTCGGGCTTGGTGGTGAACAAGGAGTGCACCGGGCCGAGCGCGTGCCCGGTGACCTCCACGCGCAGGGTCTCGTGGAGCACGGTGACCGTGATCATCATGGTGATGACCAACTGGCCGTCCCACAGCGTGAACTGCACACCCAGGTAGTGCCGGTTGCCGCCGCCGAACTGCTGGTGGTTGCAGATGCGCTGTATCTCGTGGCCCTTGATCTGGAAGGTCTCCACGTCCTGGCCCTCGGGCCGGGCGACCGCCGCGGCGTTCTCGCCGACCGGGGAGACGATCCAGTGGCGGACGGACGGGGTCGGGAAGCCGCCGGAGTTCAGAGGGCCGCGCTCCAGCAGCTTGAGCTTGTCGTGGATGGCCCTTATGACGTCCCAGCTGCGGAACTGGTTGATCTCCTTGCCCGGCTCCTTCGAGACGAGCTCCTCGGCCATCTGCCAGCTGCCCCAGCGGGTGCCCATGCCCAGTATTCCCTTGGGGCCCGCGTAGAAGACGACGTTGGAGTGCTGCTCGGCGGTCAGCTTCTGCAGGCCCTGGCGCAGCTGCTCACGGGCCGTCTCGTCGGGGTTGCCCGGGACGGCCTCGGGGACCTTGGCGCCGATGCCGCCGCCTCCTGAGAGGAGGCTGTCCCACCGTGCGCGCATGTCCTTCGCGGTGGCCTCGCAGATCCTTTTCGCGAGCATCCAGCCGACGACCGGGGCGACGATCATGCCGCGGATGTAGTAGCCCCAGAATCCGGCGAACGGCAGCCGCAGCAGAAGGATCACGGCCAGGGCGCCGATGCCCACGAGCAGGAGGGTGCCGAGCGCTCCGGCGCGCTTGTTGGCGGCGCCGGCGAGGGTGCGGCGCAGCTGGAACACGCCCATCCACAGCAGCAGTCCGGGCAGGAAGAGTAGTCCGCACAGCGCCATGACGGCGGTGAGCTTGGCGTCCCGCTCCTTGCGGATGCGGGTGGCGGCCAGGCAGTGCTCCACCACGGTCTGGGGCTCCGTGCCGAAGGACTGGATCAGCGCTTTGCGGGCGCCGCCGAGCATCCGCACCTGCACCGCGCGGGAGAACGCCTCACCGAGGTTCGGCTCGAAGAGCGAGAACTTGCCCGGCTTCACCTCGGACTTGTGCCACTCGCTGTTCGCCTTGAGGAGGTCGGCGACCGGGCTGTCGCGGTACGCCGCCGAGGCGAGCGCATGGGTCGCCGCGGTCTGCCCGGCCGACCCCATGAGCGGGACCTGGGCCCCGGGTGTGAAATCGAATCCGTCTGTCACTACCGCCCCCATCGCCGCAAGCGTCCGCACTGCGGCCTGTTCCCAACTACCGCACCCCGCACACCTGGTGAGCTGGGCACCTCAGCGTATCGGGGGGCGGGCGGTCGCGGCAGTGGACATCGCAAGGGGCCGTCCGCCGGCGGTGTGCGCCGGCGGACGGCCACCTGCTCAGGAGGCCTTCGCCGTCGCCTCCTCGCGCATGCGGTCGGCGACCTGCTGCGGCATCGGCTCGTGCCGTGCGTAGGTCCGCGCGAAGCGGCCCGTGCCGTGCGAGATGGACCGCAGGTCGACCGCGTAGCGCCCGATCTCGATCTCCGGTACCTCCGCCCGCACCAGCGTGCGCCCGCCGCCTGCCTGTTCGGTGCCGATGACCCGGCCGCGCCGGCCGGACAGGTCGCTCATCACCGGACCCACGTACTCGTCCGGTACGAGCACCTGCAGTTCGGCCACCGGCTCCAGCAGGTTGATCCGTGCCCCGGCCGCGGCCTCGCGCAGTGCGAGGGCGCCCGCGGTCTGGAAGGCGGCGTCGGAGGAGTCCACCGAGTGGGCCTTGCCGTCCCGCAGGGTGACCCGTACGTCGACGAGCGGATAGCCCGCCGCGACACCGCGCGCGGCCTGGGCGCGTACGCCCTTCTCCACGGACGGGATGAACTGGCGCGGCACCGCTCCGCCGACGACCTTGTCGACGAACTCGACGCCGGAGCCGGGCGGCAGGGGATCGACGTCGATCTCGCAGATCGCGTACTGCCCGTGGCCGCCGGACTGCTTCACGTGGCGGCCGCGTCCGGCGGAGCCGGCGGCGAACGTCTCGCGCAGCTGGACCTTGTGGGGCACGACGTCGACCTGGACGCCGTAGCGGTTGCGGAGCCGTTCGAGGGCGACGTCCGCATGCGCCTCGCCCATGCACCACAGCACCACCTGGTGGGTGTCCTGGTTCTGTTCCAGCCGCATCGTCGGATCCTCGGCGGCGAGGCGGGTCAGGCCCTGCGACAGCTTGTCCTCGTCCGCCTTGCTGTGCGCCTGGATGGCGAGCGGCAGCAGCGGATCGGGCATCGTCCAGGGCGCCATCAGCAGCGGGTCGTCCTTGGCGGAGAGGGTGTCGCCGGTCTCGGCGCGGGACAGCTTCGCGACGCAGGCCAGGTCCCCGGCGATGGCGTGGGGGAGCGGGCGCTGCTGTTTGCCGAAGGGCGCGGACAGGGCGCCGATGCGTTCGTCGACGTCATGGTCCTCGTGCCCCCGGTCGGCGAGGCCGTGACCGGACACGTGCACGGTCTCGTCGGGCCGCAGGGTCCCGGAGAAGACGCGGACCAGGGAGACCCGGCCGACGTACGGGTCCGAGGCCGTCTTGACCACCTCGGCGACCAGCGGTCCCCCCGGATCACAGCTGATCGCGGGGCGCGGGGAGCCGTCGGGGGTCGAGACGTCGGGCGGAGTCGACTCCAGCGGGGTCGGGAAGCCGCGGGTGATCAGGTCCAGCAGCTCGACAGTGCCGAGGCCCTGCCGGGCGCCGTCGGCCGCGGGAGCGGCGGCGAGGACCGGATGGAAGGTGCCGCGCGCGACGGCCTTCTCCAGGTCGTCGACGAGGGTCTTGAGGTCGATCTCCTCACCGCTGAGATAGCGGTCCATCAGGGTCTCGTCCTCGCTCTCCGCGATGATGCCCTCGATGAGCCGGTTGCGGGCCTCCTCGATCAGCGGGGTCTGGGAGGGGTCGGGCGGGGACTCCTTCCGTTCGCCCGCCGAGTAGTCGAAGATCTTCTGTGTCAGCAGGCCGACGAGGCCGGTGACCGGTGCGTGACCGTCCGCCTGCTGGGGGCCGTACTGCGGCAGGTAGAGCGGCAGGACGGCATCGGGGTCGTCGCCGCCGAAGATCCGTCCGCAGACGGCGGTGAGCTCCTCGAAGCCGGTGCGCGCGGTGTCCAGATGCGTCACGACGATGGCGCGCGGCATGCCGACCGCCGCGCACTCCTCCCACACCGCGCGGGTCGCGCCCGCCACGGCATCCGCCTCCTGCGCGGCCGAGACGACGAAGAGGGCCGCGTCCGCTGCCCGCAGACCGGCCCTCAGCTCCCCGACGAAGTCGGCGTATCCGGGAGTGTCGAGAAGATTGATCTTGTAACCGTCCCATTCGAGGGGGACGAGGGACAGCTGTACGGAACGCTGCTGGCGGTGCTCGATCTCGTCGTAGTCGGAGACCGTGGCGCCGTCCTCGACCCGGCCGGCCCGGTTGACCGCCCCCGCGGTCAGCGCCAGTGCCTCGACCAGCGTCGTCTTGCCCGACCCGCTGTGGCCGACCAGCACCACATTCCGTACGGATGCGGGGTGGTCGGCCGTTACTGCTCTGCCGGCGGCTCCGGGGTGTGCGTGCGACTTGTCGCCCATGATCTTGCCTCCCGATCGATTGCGCGGCGAGGAGGGGTTTCCGCGGGCGCGGGAAGCCGGGACGGTGTCCCGAATCGTCGTCCGGGGCAGCTCCGGCGATGCCCGCGGTGGTCTTTCGAGCTTTCCACTGCTGTCATGGTGCGTCCATACGTCGGACGCCGCAGCACCTGTCCGGGTCCCGGCCGTGGGCCGTCACGGGCGTGGCTACGATGGGCCAGCCGGTGGCCGTTGGGGCCATGCGGCCCACCGACCCTCGGGAAGGCCATGCTGAACAAGTACGCGCGTGCATTCTTCACGCGTGTTCTCACACCGTTCGCCGCGTTTCTGCTCCGCCGCGGGGTGAGCCCCGACGCCGTCACGCTCATCGGCACGGCCGGAGTCATGGCGGGAGCGCTGGTCTTCTTCCCCAGGGGCGAATTCTTCTGGGGCACCATCGTCATCACGCTGTTCGTCTTCTCCGACCTCGTCGACGGCAACATGGCCCGGCAGGCGGGGATCTCAAGCCGCTGGGGCGCGTTCCTCGACTCGACCCTCGACCGGGTCGCCGACGGCGCGATCTTCGGTGGTTTCGCCCTCTGGTACGCCGGCGCGGGCGACAACAACATGCTCTGCGCGGTCGCCATCTTCTGCCTCGCGAGCGGCCAGGTCGTGTCGTACACCAAGGCCCGGGGGGAATCGATCGGCCTGCCCGTCGCCGTCAACGGACTCGTCGAGCGCGCGGAGCGGCTCGTCATCTCCCTGGTCGCCGCCGGCCTCGCCGGTCTCCACGGTTTCGGGGTACCCGGCATCGACATCCTGCTGCCGATCGCCCTGTGGATCGTCGCCGTGGGCAGCCTGGTGACGCTGGGGCAGCGGGTCGTCACCGTACGCCGGGAGTCCGCCGAGGCGGAGGACGCGGCGGCCCGGCCCGGCGGGGCCGAGCAGGAAGGGGCCGGGGCATAGTGATGCGCGACCGGTTGACCGACGCCCTGTACGGACTGGGCTGGGGCGCGGTGAAGAAACTGCCCGAGCCGGTGGCCGCCGGACTCGGCCGCACCATCGCCGACGCCGCCTGGAAGCGGCGCGGCAAGGGCGTGCTGCGGCTCGAGTCCAATCTCGCACGGGTGGTGCCCGACGCGGGCCCCGAGCGCCTGGCCGAGCTCTCCAAGGCGGGCATGCGGTCGTACATGCGCTACTGGATGGAGTCGTTCCGACTGCCGAGCTGGAGCCAGGAGCGCGCGCAGCACAGCTTCGACGGCAAGGACATGCATTACCTGACCGATGGCCTTGCGTCCGGCCGGGGAGTCGTACTCGCCCTGCCGCACCTCGCCAACTGGGACCTTGCCGGGATCTGGGTCACCCGGGCGCTCGGCATCCCCTTCACCACGGTCGCCGAACGCCTCAAGCCGGAGTCCCTCTACGACCGGTTCGTCGCCTACCGGGAAAGCCTCGGCATGGAGGTCCTGCCGCACACGGGCGGGTCCACCTTCGGCACGCTGGCCCGGCGGCTGCGGGACGGCGGCCTCGTCTGCCTGGTCGCGGACCGCGACCTCTCCGCCTCCGGCGTCGAGGTGACCTTCTTCGGCGAGACCGCCCGCATGCCCGCCGGTCCCGCGCTGCTGGCCCAGCAGACCGGTGCCCTGCTGCTCCCGGTGACGCTCTGGTACGACGAGACGCCCGTCATGAAGGGCCGTGTCCACCCGCCGGTCGAGGTCCCGGCGTCAGGCACGCGCGCCGAGAAGACGTCCTCCATGACGCAGGCCCTCGCCGACGTCTACGCCGAGGGCATCGCCGAGCACCCGGAGGACTGGCACATGCTGCAGCGACTGTGGCTCTCGGACCTCGAACCCCGGGAGGACAGGTCGTGAGGATCGGCATCGTCTGCCCGTACTCCTGGGACGTGCCCGGCGGGGTGCAGTTCCACATCAGGGACCTGGCCGAGCACCTGATCCGGCTCGGGCACGACGTCTCCGTCCTCGCCCCCGCGGACGACGACACGCCCCTGCCGCCGTACGTAGTCTCCGCGGGCCGCGCCGTGCCCGTCCCGTACAACGGGTCGGTCGCCCGGCTCAACTTCGGCTTCCTGTCCGCGGCCCGCGTGCGGCGCTGGCTCCACGACGGCACCTTCGACGTCATCCACATCCACGAGCCGACGTCGCCGTCTCTGGGGCTGCTCTCCTGCTGGGCCGCGCAGGGTCCGATCGTCGCCACCTTCCACACGTCCAACCCGCGGTCGAGGGCCATGATCGCGGCCTACCCGATCCTCCAGCCCGCGCTGGAGAAGATCAGCGCGCGGATCGCCGTCAGCGAGTACGCCCGCCGCACGCTCGTCGAGCACCTCGGCGGCGACGCGGTCGTCATCCCGAACGGCGTCGACGTCGGCTTCTTCGAGACGGCCGAGCCGAAGGCGGAGTGGCAGAACGGCACGATCGGCTTCATCGGCCGGATCGACGAGCCCCGCAAGGGCCTGCCGGTGCTGATGAAGGCGCTTCCGGCGATCTTCGACGCCTGTCCGGAGGCGCGGCTGCTGGTCGCCGGCCGCGGCGACGAGGAGGAGGCGGTCGCGACCCTGCCGGCCGAGATGCGTTCGCGGGTCGAGTTCCTCGGGATGGTCAGCGACGAGGACAAGGCGAGGCTGCTGCGCAGCGTCGACGTGTACGTGGCGCCCAACACGGGCGGCGAGAGCTTCGGCATCATCCTGGTCGAGGCGATGTCGGCGGGCGCGCCGGTACTGGCGTCCGACCTGGACGCGTTCGCGCAGGTACTGGACAAGGGCGCGGCGGGCGAGCTGTTCGCCAACGAGGACGCGGACGCGCTGGCGGCGGCGGCGATCCGCCTGCTCGGCGATCCGGACCGGCGGCGGGAGCTGCGCGAGCGGGGCAGCGCGCATGTGCGGCGGTTCGACTGGTCGACGGTGGGCGCGGACATCCTGGCGGTCTACGAGACGGTGACGGACGGCGCGGCGTCGGTGGCCACGGACGACCGGCCGGGCCTGCGGGCGCGCCTGGGCCTCCTGACCCGCGACTGAGACGCTGCGGCCCCGGGTTCAGGCCCCCTGTCCGTGGGTGGTGCCGGGGGCCGGGGCCAGCCGGAGAAGCCGCCTCCCCATGGGGCGTTGAGCACGCGGACCCGGCCATGCACGAGAAGCCCGCCCGCCCCATGGGGCGTTGAGCACGTGGACCCGGCCGCGCACGAGCGCGCAGACCGGTCCGCCGCCTGCACGAGGGCCCGGTAGCCTTGCCGCCCGTGAGCACCCTGATCTGGATCGTCGTCGCCCTCGTGGCCATCGGCATGTACCTCAGCTGGACCGCCGGGCGACTCGACCGGCTCCACGCGCGGATCGACGCCGCCCGTGCCGCGCTCGACGCGCAGCTCCTGCGGCGTGCCTCGGTCGCGCAGGAGCTCGCCACCTCCGGGGTGCTCGACCCCGCCGCGTCGATCGTGCTCTACGAGGCGGCGCACGAGGCCCGGCAGGCCGAGGAGGAGCACCGCGAGGTCGCCGAGAGCGAGCTCAGTGCCGCGCTGCGGGCCGTGTTCGGGGAGGCCGCGCAGATGGAGGCGCTGCGCGCGGTCCCGGGAGGCGAGGACGCCGCGGGCGAGCTCGCGCAGGCGGTGCGCCGCGTCCCCATGGCGCGCCGGTTCCACAACGACGCGGTCCGCGCCGCGCGCGCCTTGCGTCGGCACCGCACGGTGCGCTGGTTCCGGCTCGCGGGCCACGCCCCGTTCCCCATGGCGTTCGAGATGGACGACGAACCCCCGGCCGCGCTGGCGGACCGGCCCGCCTGACGACCGGCCCGCACAAAACGATCCACGGGGTGACTATTGGCCCTTGATGTGGACTGGTCCCCGGATGTTCCATCGGTGACGCATCACAACGTCGTCATCGAGTGAGGTCCATCCGTGTCCAGCACCACCACCCCGCAGACCCCCGAGACCGGTACCGCCCGCGTCAAGCGCGGCATGGCCGAGCAGCTCAAGGGCGGCGTGATCATGGACGTGGTCAACGCCGAGCAGGCGAAGATCGCCGAGGACGCCGGCGCCGTCGCCGTCATGGCCCTGGAGCGCGTGCCCGCCGACATCCGCAAGGACGGTGGCGTGGCCCGGATGTCCGACCCGAACATGATCGAGGAGATCATCGACGCGGTCTCCATCCCGGTGATGGCCAAGTCGCGCATCGGCCACTTCGTCGAGGCCCAGGTGCTCCAGTCCCTCGGTGTCGACTACATCGACGAGTCCGAGGTCCTGACCCCGGCCGACGAGGTCAACCACAGCGACAAGTGGGCCTTCACCACCCCGTTCGTCTGTGGCGCCACCAACCTGGGCGAGGCGCTGCGCCGTATCGCCGAGGGCGCGGCCATGATCCGCTCCAAGGGCGAGGCCGGCACCGGCAACGTCGTCGAGGCCGTCCGCCACCTGCGCCAGATCAAGAACGAGATCGCCAAGCTGCGCGGCTTCGACAACAACGAGCTGTACGCCGCCGCCAAGGAGCTGCGCGCCCCGTACGAGCTCGTCAAGGAGGTCTCCGAGCTCGGCAAGCTGCCGGTCGTGCTGTTCTCCGCCGGTGGCGTGGCCACCCCGGCCGACGCCGCGCTGATGCGCCAGCTCGGTGCCGAGGGCGTCTTCGTCGGCTCCGGCATCTTCAAGTCGGGCGACCCGGCCAAGCGCGCGGCCGCCATCGTGAAGGCCACCACCTTCTACGACGACCCGAAGATCATCGCGGACGCCTCCCGCAATCTGGGCGAGGCCATGGTCGGCATCAACTGCGACACCCTGCCCGAGGCCGAGCGCTACGCGAACCGGGGCTGGTAATGACGACGCCCGTGATCGGTGTCCTGGCCCTCCAGGGCGACGTACGGGAGCACCTGATCGCCCTGGCCGCGGCGGACGCCGTGGCCAGGCCGGTGCGGCGGCCCGAGGAACTGGCCGAGATCGACGGCCTGGTGATCCCCGGCGGCGAGTCCACGACCATGTCCAAGCTCGCCACGCTGTTCGGCATGCTGGAGCCGCTGCGTGAGCGCATCGCGGCCGGCATGCCGGTGTACGGCACCTGCGCCGGACTGATCATGCTCGCCGACAAGATCATCGATCCGCGCTCCGGCCAGGAGACGCTCGGCGGCATCGACATGATCGTCCGCCGCAACGCCTTCGGCCGGCAGAACGAGTCGTTCGAGGCGACCGTCGAGGTGTCCGGAGTCGGTCCCGTCGAGGGCGTCTTCATCCGCGCCCCGTGGGTCGAGTCCATCGGCGCTCAGGTCGATGTTCTCGCCGAGCACGACGGCCACATCGTCGCCGTACGGCAGGGAAATGTGCTCGCGACCTCCTTCCATCCCGAGCTGACCGGTGACCACCGGGTGCACGGCCTGTTCGTCGACATGGTGCGCACGGTGGGCTGATGGGATCCCGGTAGGATCTCTGGGGTTCGTTCAGAAATTGGTTACGCGAAGGAGACAGGCAGATGTCCGGCCACTCTAAATGGGCTACGACGAAGCACAAGAAGGCCGTGATCGATGCCAAGCGCGGCAAGCTCTTCGCGAAGCTGATCAAGAACATCGAGGTCGCGGCACGCACCGGCGGCGGTGACCCCGACGGCAACCCGACGCTGTTCGACGCCATCCAGAAGGCGAAGAAGAGCTCTGTTCCGAACAAGAACATCGACTCGGCGGTCAAGCGCGGCGCCGGCCTGGAGGCCGGTGGCGCCGACTACGAGACGATCATGTACGAGGGCTACGGCCCGAACGGTGTCGCGGTGCTCATCGAGTGCCTCACCGACAACCGCAACCGCGCCGCCTCCGACGTGCGCGTCGCCATGACGCGCAACGGCGGTTCGATGGCCGACCCGGGTTCCGTCTCGTACCTGTTCAACCGCAAGGGCGTCGTCATCGTCCCCAAGGGCGAGCTGTCCGAGGACGACGTCCTGGGTGCCGTCCTGGACGCGGGCGCCGAGGAGGTCAACGACCTCGGTGAGTCCTTCGAGGTGCTGAGCGAGGCCACCGACTTGGTCGCGGTCCGCACCGCCCTCCAGGAGGCCGGCATCGACTACGACTCGGCCGACGCCAACTTCGTCCCGACCATGCAGGTCGAGCTCGACGAGGAGGGCGCGCGCAAGATCTTCAAGCTGATCGACGCGCTGGAGGACAGCGACGACGTGCAGAACGTCTTCGCCAACTTCGACGTCTCGGACGAGGTCATGGAGAAGGTCGACGCCTGAGCCACGCGCGTACGACGGGCCGACGGGGACACATCCCCGTCGGCCCCTCGCGTTGTTGGGCCGTTGTCGGTGCCGGCCGATAGCCTGCATGAACTGGGGGTACCGCCCCCAGCGGTAGCCGGGGGAGAGCGGAAGAGGGGTGGGACGCGTGCGCGTTCTCGGGGTGGACCCCGGGCTGACCCGGTGCGGTGTCGGCGTCGTGGAGGGCGTGGCCGGCCGGCCGCTGACGATGCGCGGCGTCGGCGTCGTACGGAGCCCGGTGGACGCCGATCTGGGTCACCGGCTGGTTGCGATCGAGCAGGGCATCGAGCAGTGGCTCGACGAACACCGCCCCGAATTCGTCGCGGTGGAGCGGGTGTTCAGCCAGCACAATGTGCGGACGGTGATGGGCACGGCCCAGGCCAGCGCCGTGGCCATGCTCTGCGCGAGCCGCCGCGGGATCCCCGTCGCCCTGCACACGCCCAGCGAGGTCAAGGCGGCCGTCACCGGCAGCGGACGGGCCGACAAGGCGCAGGTGGGTGCCATGGTGACCCGGCTGCTGCGGCTCGACGCACCGCCGAAGCCGGCCGACGCCGCGGACGCTCTCGCCCTTGCCATCTGCCACATCTGGCGCGCCCCCGCGCAGAGCCGCCTGCAGCGGGCGGTCGCCGCGCACCACGCTTCGACGAAAGGCCGGACCTCATGATCGCCTTTGTGAGCGGCACGGTGGCCGCCCTCGCCCCGACCACGGCCGTGATCGAGGTCGGCGGCGTCGGCATGGCCGTGCAGTGCACACCGAACACGCTCTCGGAGCTGAGGCTGGGTCAGGAGGCCAAGCTGGCCACGTCGTTGGTGGTCCGGGAGGACTCGCTGACGCTGTACGGCTTCGCCGACGACGACGAGCGCCAGGTCTTCGAGCTCCTGCAGACCGCGAGCGGCGTGGGCCCGCGCCTGGCCCAGGCGATGCTCGCCGTGCACACACCGGACGCCCTGCGGATCGCCGTCGCGTCCGGTGACGAGAAGGCGCTGACGGCGGTGCCGGGGATCGGCAAGAAGGGCGCACAGAAGCTGCTGCTGGAGCTGAAGGACCGCCTCGGGTCGCCGATCGGCTCCGCGCCGGCCGTGGGCGCGCCCGTCAGCCAGTCCTGGCGCGACCAGCTGCACGCCGCGCTGATCGGCCTCGGCTACGCGACCCGCGAGGCGGACGAGGCGGTGACGGCGGTGTCTCCGCAGGCGGAGACGATGGGTCCCTCCCCGGCGGTCGGCCCCCTGCTGCGAGCGGCGCTCCAGACCCTGAACCGGACGCGCTGACGTGTCCCCCCCGGCATCGTCTCCCGACCGGGGCCACGGCCCCCGGACCGCGTACGGTGCTTCGCGCGGTGTGCTCAGTCGCCGCCGACCGGCTGTCCGCCGGCCCTGCTGCGTTTCCCGACTGTCCCCGGGGTCCCATGCATGACGGCCGGGCCGTCGGGGGAGACGCGTGGGCACCGGACGGGCCGTCCAGCGGCCCAGCCGGGTCGCCCGGGCTTCACCCGGACCGGTGTCCGCCGGCCGCGCTGGCTTTCCCGGGTTTCGCTCGTGGCGCCCGGACGGGCTGTCCGGCGGCCGTGCTGGATCTCCCGGGCTTCCACCGTGTCACCAGGACCGGCTGTCCTGGCTGCCGGCCCGGCTGGGTCGCCCGGCCGTCGACGGGGGCCCCACCCACGGCCTCCGGGCCGTAGGCGGAGATCGAGCCACGAGGGGCTCCGCCCGCCCGCAGGCCGTAGGGGGGCCGGGGCAGCGCCCCGGGGACACGCCCCGCCTCGCCCGCACGCAACCGTACGAACCGAAAAGGACACACCACGTGAACTGGGACGACGAGACCACCGCCGAGGCGGAAGCGCGGCTGGTCGGCGGTGCCGCCGACGGCGAGGACCAGGCCGTCGAGGCGGCGCTGCGACCCAAGTCGCTGGCCGAGTTCGTCGGCCAGGAGCGCGTGCGCGAACAGCTCGACCTCGTGCTCAAGGCCGCCCTCGCCCGCGGCGCCACCGCCGACCACGTACTGCTCTCCGGCGCACCCGGCCTCGGCAAGACCACCCTGTCGATGATCATCGCGGCGGAGATGAACGCCCCGATCCGCATCACCTCCGGCCCCGCCATCCAGCACGCCGGCGACCTCGCCGCCATCCTCTCCTCGCTCCAGGAGGGAGAGGTCCTCTTCCTCGACGAGATCCACCGCATGTCCCGGCCCGCCGAGGAGATGCTCTACATGGCGATGGAGGACTTCCGCGTCGACGTGATCGTCGGCAAGGGCCCGGGAGCCACCGCCATCCCTCTGGAGCTTCCGCCGTTCACCCTGGTCGGCGCCACGACGAGGGCCGGCCTGCTGCCTCCCCCGCTGCGCGACCGCTTCGGCTTCACCGCGCACATGGAGTTCTACGAGCCCGTCGAGCTGGAGCGCGTGATCCACCGGTCCGCACAGCTCCTGGATGTCGAGATCGAGGCGGACGGCGCCGCCGAGATCGCCGGCCGCTCGCGCGGCACGCCCCGTATCGCCAACCGTCTGCTGCGCCGCGTCCGGGACTACGCCCAGGTCAAGGCGGACGGCCTGATCACCCGGGAGGTGGCAGAGTCCGCCCTCGCCGTGTACGAGGTGGACAGCCGCGGCCTGGACCGGCTGGACCGGGCCGTGCTGCAGGCGCTCCTGAAGCTCTTCGGCGGCGGCCCCGTCGGCCTGTCCACGCTCGCGGTGGCCGTGGGGGAGGAGCGCGAGACGGTCGAGGAGGTGGCCGAGCCCTTCCTCGTACGGGAGGGCCTGCTGGCCCGGACGCCCCGGGGCCGGGTCGCCACGCCCGCGGCCTGGGCGCACCTCGGGCTCGTGCCGCCGCAGGCAGGCGCAAGTGGACAACAGGGGTTGTTCGGGGCGTGACGGCGAGGAGACTCGTCCGGTGCGGAACCACGGTGCGATGCTGGGCGTTGTTCCAGTGATGCGGACTCGCTTAGACTCCGCCGATGCCGACCTTTCGGGTCGGCGCGCCCACCCCCGTAGATCAGGCCGTTCATCAGCGCGGTCGTGCGAAGGAATTCCCCGCCGTGGATATCTTGACCCTCCTCCCCTTCATCGTGCTCATCGGGGCCATGTTCCTGATGACCCGCTCCGCCAAGAAGAAGCAGCAGGCTGCCGCCCAGATGCGCGACCAGATGCAGCCCGGCACCGGAGTGCGGACCATCGGTGGCCTGTACGCGACCGTCAAGGAGGTCAACGACGACACGGTCCTCCTGGAGGCCGCTCCCGGCGTCCACCTGATTTTCGCGAAGAACGCCATCGGCGCGGTCCTCTCCGACGAGGAGTACAACCGCATCGTCCACGGTGACGACGATGTCACGGTCGACGGCGCCACCGTCGTCCCTGACGACGCCGCCTCTCTGAGCGACGACGCCGCGGCCGCCGAGGCCACGGACTCCGACAAGATCGACCTCGGCAAGAAGGCCGAGGCGGCCGACGCGGACGACACCGAGGCGAAGGACGCCGACGCCAAGGACGGCAAGACCGACGGCGAGGCCGACGCGAAGTAGTCACGATCGGGGACCGCGACGGCGCCCACCGGCGCCGGGCGGTCCCCCGGTTGTGCCGACTTACCTTCGGGGGCAGGTCCCCACAACACTTCGTGGCCGCCTCGGCGCACACCCGGCGCGGGCGGTTGGACAGGGAGAAACGAGAAGGTGGCAGCACCGAACAGGGGCCGAAGGCCCGCGGGGGCTCAGGGGAAGCCGGGGCGTTCCCTGGTTCTGATCCTGATCGCCATGGTCGCGCTCACGGGCGGCATGTTCTGGGCGGGGCAGCTCACGCCGCGTCTGGGCATCGACCTGGCGGGCGGTACGACCATCACGCTCGAGGCGAAGAGCGAGCCCGGCAAAGAGAGCGCCGTCAACGAGACCAACATGAACACGGCGGTCGGCATCATCGAGCGCCGTGTCAACGGTCTGGGTGTCTCCGAGGCCGAGGTTCAGACCCAGGGCGACCGGAACATCATCGTCAACATCCCCAAGGGGACGAATTCCGAGCAGGCCCGCGAGCAGGTCGGCACCACCGCCCAGCTCTTCTTCCGGCCCGTGCTGACCGTCGCCGCCGGCGGCCCCGCCGCCCCCGAGCCGTCCCCGAGCGCGTCGCCCAGCGGCAAGCCCAAGGACGACAAGGCGACGGACAAGCCGAAGGCCGACGCCCCCTCCGGCTCTCCCTCCGCCACCGCGTCGCCCAGTGCGACCACCCAGGGCCGTGCCGTGACCGAGGGCCTCAAGGCCCCCGCGGCGAGCCCCACGCCGTCCGCGTCGGACAAGCCGAAGACGTCCGAGAGCCCCAAGCCCTCGGACAAGCCCGAGCCGACCCCGTCCAGCGACCCGGCCTCCGCCGCGCTGGAGAAGCAGTTCATCGCTCTGGACTGCACGGACGACAAGGCCCGCGGCAAGCTCGGTGACAACGTCAAGCCGACCGAGACCACCCTCGCCTGCGGCAAGAACAGCGTGGGCCAGTGGGAGAAGTACATCCTCGGCCCGGCCGAGGTGGACGGCAAGGACGTCGACGACGCCAAGGGCCAGCTCGACCAGCAGCGCGGCATGTGGATCGTCACGATGGAGTTCACCGAGAGCGGCGCCAAGAAGTTCTCGAAGATCACCAGCCGCCTCTCGCAGCAGCAGCCCCCGATGAACCAGTTCGCCATCGTCCTCGACGGCGAAGTGGTCTCGGCCCCGCAGGTGAACCAGACGCTGAGCGCCAGCGCCGAGATCACCGGCAACTTCACCCAGGACTCCGCCCAGAACCTGGGCAACATCCTGTCCTACGGTGCCCTGCCGCTCTCCTTCGAGGAGCAGAGCGTCACCACGGTGACCGCCGCCCTCGGTGGCGAACAGCTGCAGGCGGGTCTGATCGCCGGTGCGATCGGCCTCGCGCTCGTCGTGATCTACCTGGTCGTCTACTACCGCGGCCTGGCCCTGATCGCGATCCTCAGCCTCATGGTGTCCGCGATCCTGACGTACACGCTGATGGCCCTGCTCGGCCCGGGTATCGGCTTCGCGCTGAACCTGCCGGCCGTCTGCGGTGCCATCGTCGCGATCGGTATCACCGCCGACTCGTTCATCGTCTACTTCGAACGCATAAGGGACGAGATCCGCGAGGGCCGCACCCTGCGTCCGGCCGTGGAGCGGGCCTGGCCGCGTGCCCGGCGCACGATCCTGGTCTCCGACTTCGTGTCGTTCCTCGCCGCCGCCGTGCTCTTCATCGTCACGGTCGGCAAGGTCCAGGGCTTCGCGTTCACGCTGGGTCTGACGACCCTGCTCGACGTGGTGGTCGTCTTCCTGTTCACCAAGCCGATCATGACGCTCCTCGCCCGCAGGAAGTTCTTCGCGAGCGGCCACCCGTGGTCCGGACTGGACCCGAAGCGGCTCGGCGCCAAGCCCCCGCTGCGCCGCTCCCGTCGCATCTCCGCCCCCACCGACCCGAAGGAGGCGTGAGATGTCACGACTCGGAAACCTCGGTGCCAAGCTGTACCAGGGCGAGGTCGGCTACGACTTCGTCGGCAAGCGCAAGATCTGGTACGGCGTCTCGATCCTGATCACCATCACGGCCATCCTCGGCCTCGTGGTCCAGGGCCTCAACATGGGCATCGAGTTCAAGGGCGGTGCCGTCTTCACCACTCCGAAGACGAGCGTGTCGGTCGCGCAGGCGCAGGACGCCGCGGAAGAGGCCTCCGGCCACCCCGCGATCGTCCAGGAGCTCGGCACCGGCGGCATGCGTATCCAGGTCAGTGAGCTGGACACCAAGCAGGCCGACAAGGTCGCCGCCGAGCTCTCCGAGACGCTCGACGTCGACGCCGAGAAGATCAACGCCGAGCTCGTCGGACCCAGCTGGGGCGAGCAGATCGCCAACAAGGCGTGGACGGGCCTCGGGGTCTTCATGATCCTCGTCGTGATCTACCTGGCCATCGCCTTCGAGTGGCGTATGGCGGTCGCGGCCCTGATCGCGCTGATCCACGACATCACGATCACCGTCGGTGTGTACGCGCTCGTCGGCTTCGAGGTCACGCCGGGCACCGTGATCGGTCTGCTCACGATCCTCGGTTACTCGCTGTACGACACGGTCGTCGTCTTCGACTCCCTCAAGGAGGGGTCGAAGGACATCACCAAGCAGACCCGCTGGACCTACAGCGAGGTCGCCAACCGCAGCATCAACAGCACCCTGGTGCGGTCGATCAACACCACGGTCGTCGCCCTGCTGCCGGTCGCGGGCCTGCTGTTCATCGGTGGCGGTGTCCTGGGCGCCGGCATGCTGAACGACATCTCGCTCTCGCTGTTCGTCGGCCTCGCCGCCGGTGCGTACTCCTCGATCTTCATCGCCACTCCGCTGGTCGCCGACCTCAAGGAGCGCGAGCCGCAGATGAAGGCCCTGAAGAAGCGCGTCCTCGCCAAGCGTGCCGCCGCGGCGGCCAAGGGCGAGCCGGCCGAGTCCGAGCAGCCCGAGCAGCCTGACGACAGCGCCGACGACGTGCAGGAGGACACGACGCCGGCCGTCGTCGGCCAGCGCGGGCGCGGGCGCGGCCGTCCCTCGGGCAGGCGCCGGTGACCGCCGCCGGGACCCGGGAGCTGCTGCTCAGCCGCATCCGTGACGTCGCCGATTACCCGAAGCCGGGAGTGATGTTCAAGGACATCACGCCCCTGCTCGCCGACCCGGTCGCCTTCACGGCGCTGACGGACGCGCTCACCGAGCTGTGCGTCCGCCACGGCGCGACGAAGATCGTTGGCCTCGAGGCCCGCGGCTTCATCCTCGCCGCACCGGTCGCCGTCCGCGCGGGCATCGGGTTCATCCCGGTGCGCAAGGCGGGCAAGCTGCCCGGGGCGACGCTGGGACAGGCGTACGAGCTGGAGTACGGCACCGCCGAGATCGAGGTGCACGCCGAGGACCTGAGCGCGGGGGACCGCGTCATGGTCATCGACGACGTCCTTGCCACAGGCGGCACCGCCGAGGCCTCGCTGGAGCTCATCCGGCGGGCGGGCGCGGAGGTCGCGGGCATCGCGGTCCTGATGGAGCTCGGCTTCCTCGGCGGCCGGTCCCGGCTCGACGGCGCCCTGCGCGGGGCACCGCTGGAGGCGCTGATCACGCTCTGACGGCCGCGGCCGGCCGTCCACGGCACCGACGGGTGCCCCCGAAACACTCGGGGGCACCCGTCGTCGTTCCCGCCGCTGCCCTTGTGGCGCATGCCTCTCCACCGCCTCGTACGCACCGGGTCGGCCAGGTCGATACCATGGGCTTTCCGGGCTCGACCGGGGGACCCGGAACCGCACGAGGAGTGCCCTTGCCAGACGAGGCCCAGTCCGCCGCCGCGCAGCCCGGCCAGAAGGCCGACCAGGCCGCGGCAGCCCCTGTCACGCCCGAGCCGACGCCGGACCGGAATCAGCGGCCTCCCGCGCCCGAGCGCGTGGGCCCCGTGCCCGTTTCCGCGCCCAAGCCCGTGCCCCCCGCCACGACGCGTTCGGGCGGCTCCTCGAACCGGGTACGCGCCCGCCTGGCCCGCCTCGGAGTGCAGCGCTCGTCGCCGTACAACCCGGTGCTGGAGCCGCTGCTGCGGATCGTGCGCAGCAACGACCCCAAGATCGAGACGTCCACGCTGCGCCAGATCGAGCGCGCCTACCAGGTCGCCGAGCGCTGGCACCGTGGTCAGAAGCGCAAGAGCGGCGACCCGTACATCACGCATCCGCTCGCCGTCACCACCATCCTCGCCGAGCTCGGCATGGACCCGGCGACGCTGATGGCCGGCCTCCTGCACGACACCGTCGAGGACACCGAGTACGGGCTGGAGCAGCTGCGCCGGGACTTCGGCGACTCGGTGGCCCTGCTCGTCGACGGCGTCACCAAGCTGGACAAGGTCAAGTTCGGCGAGGCGGCGCAGGCGGAGACCGTGCGCAAGATGGTCGTCGCCATGGCCAAGGACCCGCGTGTCCTGGTCATCAAGCTCGCCGACCGCCTGCACAACATGCGCACCATGCGCTACCTCAAGCGGGAGAAGCAGGAGAAGAAGGCCCGCGAGACGCTGGAGATCTACGCCCCGCTGGCGCACCGGCTGGGCATGAACACCATCAAGTGGGAGCTGGAGGACCTCGCGTTCGCGATCCTCTACCCCAAGATGTACGACGAGATCGTGCGCCTGGTCGCCGAGCGCGCGCCCAAGCGCGACGAGTACCTCGCCATAGTGACCGACGAGGTCCAGGCCGACCTGCGCGCCGCCCGCATCAAGGCCACCGTCACCGGCCGCCCGAAGCACTACTACAGCGTCTACCAGAAGATGATCGTCCGCGGCCGTGACTTCGCGGAGATCTACGACCTGGTGGGCATTCGCGTCCTCGTCGACACGGTCCGCGACTGCTACGCGGCCCTCGGCACGGTGCACGCGCGATGGAATCCGGTCCCCGGCCGGTTCAAGGACTACATCGCGATGCCCAAGTTCAACATGTACCAGTCGCTGCACACGACGGTCATCGGCCCCAACGGCAAGCCCGTCGAGCTGCAGATCCGCACGTTCGACATGCACCGCCGCGCGGAGTACGGCATCGCGGCCCACTGGAAGTACAAGCAGGAGACCGTCGCCGGCGCCTCCAAGATCCGCACGGACGTCCCCAGGGCCGGCAAGGGCACCGCGGGCCAGGACACCGTCAACGACATGGCCTGGCTGCGGCAGCTGCTGGACTGGCAGAAGGAGACCGAGGACCCCAGCGAGTTCCTGGAGTCCCTGCGCTTCGACCTGTCCCGCAACGAGGTCTTCGTCTTCACCCCCAAGGGCGACGTCATAGCGCTCCCGGCGGGCGCCACCCCCGTCGACTTCGCCTACGCCGTGCACACCGAGGTCGGCCACCGCACCATAGGCGCGCGGGTCAACGGACGGCTCGTACCGCTGGAGTCGACCCTCGACAACGGCGACCTGGTGGAGGTCTTCACCTCCAAGGCCGAGGGCGCGGGCCCCTCCCGCGACTGGCTCGGCTTCGTCAAATCGCCCCGGGCGCGCAACAAGATCCGCGCCTGGTTCTCCAAGGAGCGCCGCGACGAGGCCATCGAGCAGGGCAAGGACGCCATCGCGCGCGCCATGCGCAAGCAGAACCTGCCGATCCAGCGCATCCTCACCGGTGACTCCCTGGTGACCCTCGCGCACGAGATGCGCTACCCCGACATCTCGTCGCTGTACGCGGCGATCGGCGAGGGTCATGTCGCCGCCCAGGGCGTGGTGCAGAAGCTGGTGCAGGCCCTCGGCGGCGAAGAGGCCGCCAACGAGGACATCGCCGAGTCCGCCCCGCCCTCCCGCAGCCGCGGCAAGCGCCGCAACAGCACGGACCCGGGCGTGGTCGTCAAGGGCGTCGAGGACGTGTGGGTCAAGCTGGCCCGTTGCTGTACGCCCGTCCCCGGCGACCCGATCATCGGCTTCGTCACCCGCGGCAGCGGCGTCTCCGTGCACCGCGCGGACTGCGTCAACGTCGACTCGCTCTCCCAGCAGCCCGAACGGATCCTCGACGTCGAGTGGGCGCCCACCCAGTCGTCGGTCTTCCTCGTCGCCATCCAGGTCGAGGCGCTGGACCGCTCCCGGCTGCTGTCGGACGTGACCCGCGTCCTGTCCGACCAGCACGTCAACATCCTGTCGGCGGCCGTGCAGACCTCCCGCGACCGGGTGGCCACCTCGCGCTTCACCTTCGAGATGGGCGACCCCAAGCACCTCGGCCACGTGCTGAAGGCGGTCCGGGGCGTCGAGGGGGTCTACGACGTCTACCGCGTCACCTCCGCGCGGCGCCCGTAGCCGGCAGCCCGCACACGAAAGGGGCCCCGGTACGCGACGCGTACCGGGGCCCCTTTCGTCTCGGCGTGGTCAGCCGCCGAACTCCTCCAGGCCCTTCAGCGCCTGGTCCAGCAGCGCCTGACGGCCCTCGAGCTCCTTGGCGAGCTTGTCGGCCTTGGCGTTGTTGCCCGCCGCACGCGCCGCGTCGATCTGCTCACGCAGCTTGTCCACGGCCGCCTGCAGCTGGCCCGTCAGACCCGCGGCACGCGCACGCGCCTCCGGGTTCGTACGGCGCCACTCGTTCTCCTCGGTCTCCTGGAGTGCCCGCTCCACCGCGTGCATCCGGCCCTCGACCTTCGGCCGGGCGTCGCGCGGCACATGGCCGATGGCCTCCCAGCGCTCGTTGATGGCCCGGAAGGCGGCGCGGGCCGCCTTGAGGTCCGTCACCGGCACCAGCTTCTCGGCCTCCGCCGCGAGCTCCTCCTTGAGCTTGAGGTTCTCCGCCTGCTCGGCGTCGCGCTCGGCGAACACCCCGCTGCGCGCGGCGAAGAAGACGTCCTGGGCGCCGCGGAAGCGGTTCCACAGGTCGTCCTCGGCCTCGCGCTGCGCGCGGCCGGCAGCCTTCCACTGCGCCATCAGATCGCGGTAGCGGGCCGCGGTGGGGCCCCAGTCCGTCGAACCCGACAGGGCCTCGGCCTCGGCCACCAGCCGCTCCTTGGTCTGACGGGCCTCCTCGCGCTGTGCGTCCAGCGACGCGAAGTGCGCCTTGCGCCGCTTGGAGAACGCCGAGCGGGCGTGCGAGAACCGGTGCCACAGCTCGTCGTCGGACTTCCGGTCGAGCCGCGGCAGGCCCTTCCAGGTGTCCACCAGGGCCCGCAGCCGCTCACCCGCGGCCCGCCACTGGTCGCTCCGTGCCAGCTCCTCGGCCTCGGTGACCAGCGCCTCCTTGGCCTGACGCGCCTCGTCGCTCTGCTTCGCGCGCTGCGCCTTGCGCTCCTCGCGGCGCTTGTCGACCGTCGCCACGAGCGCGTCCAGACGCACGCGCAGCGCGTCGAGGTCGCCGACGGCGTGGTGCTCGTCCACCTGCTGGCGCAGATGGTCGATCGCCGCCATGGCGTCCTTCGTCGACAGGTCGGTGGTCTTCACCCGCCGCTCGAGGAGGCCGATCTCGACCACCAGGCCCTCGTACTTGCGCTCGAAGTAGGCCAGCGCCTCCTCGGGAGAGCCCGCCTGCCACGATCCGACGACCTTCTCGCCCTCGGCAGTACGCACGTACACGGTGCCCGTCTCGTCGACGCGGCCCCACGGGTCGCTGCTCACAGCGCCTCCTCAACCTGATGCCCGCGAGGGAGTTCGTCCCCGGGCATCGTCCACAGTTTCCTGGGACGGGCCTCGCCCGTCCTGAGCAACGCGAAGCCGGCCCGCGCTGCACAACGCCAATCTAGGCGACCGGCTGCCTGGCTGTCCGCACTCAGCGCGGCCGAAATTCCCCGGCTCACACCTCGCGGACACCCGGTTCACACCTTGGGGACGGTGGCCTTCTCGATGGTGACGGCCTTCTTCGGGGCACCGTCGCTCGCGCCGCCCTCGACACCGGCCTTGCCCACGGCCTCCACGGCCTTCAGGGTCTTGTCGTCCATCGTCCCGAAGGGCGTGTAGGTGGGCGGCAGTTTGCTGTCCTTGTACACGAGGAAGAACTGGCTGCCGCCCGAGTTCGGCTGGCCGGTGTTCGCCATCGCGACCGTGCCCGCGGGGTACGTCACCGTGCCGTCGGCCCCCGCCTTGCCGAGCGCCGTGAGGTTCTCGTCCGGGATCGTGTAGCCGGGACCGCCGGTGCCGTCGCCCTTCGGGTCGCCGCACTGCAGCACGAAGATGCCCTGCGTAGTGAGGCGGTGACACTTGGTGCCGTCGAAGTAGCCCTTCTCCGCGAGCGACTTGAACGAGTTGACCGTGCGCGGGGTCTTCGCCGCGTCCATCGCGATCGTGATGTCGCCCTCGTTCGTCTTGAGCGCGAAGGTGTACTTCGCCTTCTTGTCGATCGACATGGCGGGCTCGGGCGAGGAGCTCTCGGACGGCGACGGGGTGGCGCTGGGCGAGGTGTCGGACGAGGCGCTGTCGCTCTTGTCGCCGTCGCTCAGGGCCGCGCCCGCGTAGACGGCACCGCCGGCGGCGAGCACGACGGCCAGGGCGGCCGCGATGATCGTGTTGCGCTGCTTCGCCTTCTTCCGCGCCTGCTCCCGACGCTGCTGCTGGCGCTCGAACTTCTCTCTGGCGAGCTGCCGCCGCCGCTGATCGCTGCTGACCACCGGGTCTTCTCCTTGTAGGTCGTGAACGTCGAACGAGTCGTGTCCGTCGAGGGGCCGTGCACGCGGCGTGATGCTGACCGCCGGGCTTTGCCCCGTACCGTATACGGGTTGGCTGTGCGGTGAGCAGCGCCGGTAGGCTCTGAACTGCTGTGATCGACGCGGCACCGCCGCACTGCCGATCCGCCGCATGCCTCTCGACGACCGAACTGAGGACGATCGTGCTTATTGCCGGGTTCCCCGCCGGGGCCTGGGGGACCAACTGTTACCTGGTCGCCCCGGCCGCGGGCGAGGAGTGCGTGATCATCGACCCGGGCCACCAGGCCGCCCAGGGAGTCGAGGAGACGCTCAAGAAGCATCGGCTCAAGCCCGTCGCCGTCGTGCTCACGCACGGCCACATCGACCATGTCGCCTCCGTCGTCCCCGTCTGTGGCGCCCACGACGTGCCGGCCTGGATCCACCCGGCAGACCGCTACATGATGAGCGACCCCGAGAAGGCTCTCGGCCGCTCCATCGGCATGCCTCTCATGGGCGAGCTGACCGTCGGGGAGCCCGACGACGTCAAGGAGCTGACCGACGGTGCCGCGCTCAGCCTCGCCGGTCTCGACTTCTCCGTCTCGCACGCGCCGGGCCATACCAAGGGGTCGGTGACCTTCCGGATGCCCGAGTCCGCGGACGTTCCGTCCGTCTTCTTCTCGGGCGACCTGCTGTTCGCCGGCTCCATCGGACGCACGGACCTGCCCGGCGGCGACATGGACGAGATGCTCGAGTCGCTGGCCCGGGTGTGCCTGCCGCTCGACGACTCGACCGTGGTGCTGTCCGGCCACGGCCCCCAGACGACCATCGGCCGTGAGCGCGCCACCAACCCGTATCTGCGCGAGGTGGCGGCCGGCCTCGGGAGCGCCCAGCCCGCTCCCCGACGAGGAATGTGACGAGACCTTCCGTGAGTGTTTTCCAGGCCCCCAAGGGCACGTACGACCTGATCCCGCCGGACTCCGCGACGTACCTCGCGGTGCGCGACGCGATCTCCGCCCCGCTGAAGAACTCCGGCTACGGCTACATCGAGACGCCCGGCTTCGAGAACGTGGAGCTGTTCGCGCGCGGTGTCGGCGAGTCCACCGACATCGTCACCAAGGAGATGTACGCCTTCGAGACCAAGGGTGGCGACCGGCTCGCCCTGCGCCCCGAGGGCACCGCCTCCGTGCTGCGCGCCGCCCTGGAGGCGAACCTCCACAAGGCCGGCAACCTGCCCGTGAAGCTCTGGTACTCGGGCTCGTACTACCGCTACGAGAAGCCGCAGAAGGGGCGCTACAGGCACTTCTCGCAGGTCGGCGCCGAGGCGATCGGCACCGAGGACCCGGCCCTGGACGCCGAGCTGATCATCCTGGCCGACCAGGCCTACCGCTCGCTCGGCCTGCGGAACTTCCGCATCCTGCTCAACTCTCTGGGCGACAAGGAGTGCCGTCCCGTCTACCGCGAGGCGCTCCAGGGCTTCCTGCGCGACCTCGACCTCGACGAGGACACCCGGCGCCGGGTGGAGATCAACCCGCTGCGTGTCCTCGACGACAAGCGCGCCGACGTGCAGAAGCAGCTGGTGGGCGCGCCGCTGCTGCGCGACTACCTGTGCGACGCGTGCAAGGCGTACCACGAGGAGGTGCGGGCGCTGCTGACGGCGGCCGGTGTCACCTTCGAGGACGACGAGAAGCTGGTGCGCGGCCTCGACTACTACACGCGCACCACGTTCGAGTTCGTCCACGACGGCCTCGGCTCGCAGTCGGCGGTGGGCGGCGGCGGCCGCTACGACGGCCTGTCCGAGATGATCGGCGGCCCCGCGCTGCCGTCCGTCGGCTGGGCTCTCGGCGTCGACCGCACGGTCCTGGCGCTGGAGGCCGAGGGCGTCGAGCTCGACCTGCCCGTCTCCACCAGCGTCTACGCGGTCCCGCTCGGCGAGGAGGCCCGCCGCGTGCTGTTCGGCGTGGTGACCAAGCTGCGCAGGGCCGGTGTCGCCGCGGACTTCAGCTACGGCGGCAAGGGCCTCAAGGGCGCGATGAAGAACGCCAACCGCTCGGGTGCCCGGTACGCCCTCGTCGCGGGCGAGCGTGACCTGGCCGAGGGCGTGGTCCAGCTCAAGGACATGGAGTCCGGCGAGCAGCAGCCGGTCGCGCTGGACCACGTGGTCACCGAGCTGCGCACCAAGCTCGCCTGACAGCGCGACGCACAGGGGCCCGGGGCACCAACTGCCCCGGGCCCCTTCGTCGTTGTGCCGGTCCGGCGCCGTCGCCGACGGGTGGTCCTTATCCGGATCGAACGGAGAGAACCGGGAGGGGTGCGGCAGAATGACGGTGCCCAGCAGACCGGCGAACGATGGAACGGCGAAATGACGACTGCAGCGGTTGACGACGTGTCCGCGGACCACGGCACGACAGGTGCGAGCCGTGCGCTGGCGTGGCTGCTGGTGGTCACGGGCGCGGCGGGGCTGCTGGCGGCGTGGGTGATCACGATCGACAAGTTCAAGCTGCTGGAGGACCCGGGCTTCACGCCGGGGTGCAGTCTGAACCCGGTGGTGTCGTGCGGGAACATCATGGAGAGCGAGCAGGCGGCGGTGTTCGGGTTCCCGAACCCGATGCTGGGTCTGGTCACGTACAGCGTGGTGATCGGGATCGGGCTGGCGCTGCTGGCGGGGGCGCGTTTTCGGCGGTGGTACTGGCTGGGGCTGAACGCGGGGACGCTCTTCGGTGTCGGGTTCTGCATGTGGCTGATGCAGCAGTCGCTGTACGAGATCAGCGCGCTGTGCCTGTGGTGCTGCCTGGCGTGGGTCGCCACGATCGTCATGTTCTGGTACGTGACCTCGCACAATGTGCGGCATGGTCTGCTGCCCGCGCCCGCCGCGGTGCGCGGCTTCCTGGGCGAGTTCACGTGGGTGCTGCCGGTGCTGCACATCGGGATCATCGGGATGCTGATCCTGACCCGCTGGTGGGACTTCTGGACCGGCTGACCGGCCCGTCGGCGGTGTCAGTGCTCTGACATAGGCTTCAGGACGTGGAGCCCGACCTGTTTACCGCCGCGGCCGAAGAGCGCCAGGAGAAGGACCCGACCAGCAGCCCCCTGGCGGTCCGGATGCGCCCGCGCACCCTGGACGAGGTGGTCGGCCAGCAGCACCTGCTGAAGCCCGGATCACCCCTGCGCCGCCTCGTCGGCGAGGGCGGCCCTGGCCCCGCCGGTGCCTCCTCGGTGATCCTTTGGGGACCGCCCGGGACCGGCAAGACGACCCTCGCGTACGTCGTCTCCAAGGCGACCAACAAGCGCTTCGTCGAGCTGTCCGCCATCACCGCGGGCGTCAAGGAGGTCCGCGCGGTCATCGACGGCGCCCGCCGGGCCGCGGGCGGCTTCGGCAAGGAGACCGTCCTCTTCCTGGACGAGATCCACCGTTTCTCCAAGGCCCAGCAGGACTCCCTCCTCCCCGCCGTGGAGAACCGCTGGGTCACCCTGATCGCGGCCACCACGGAGAACCCGTACTTCTCCGTGATCTCGCCCCTGCTCTCCCGCTCCCTGCTGCTCACCCTTGAGCCGCTGACGGACGACGACATCGGCGCTCTCCTGGAGCGCGCGCTCATGGAGGAGCGCGGGCTCGGTGGCGCGGTCACTCTCTCCGACGACGGCAGGGCGCACCTCCTGCGCATCGCGGGAGGCGATGCCCGGCGCGCGCTGACGGCCCTGGAGGCGGCGGCCGGCGCGGCCATCGACAAGGGCGAGGCGGAGATCACCCTCGGGACCGTCGAGGAGACCGTCGACCGCGCCGCGGTGAAGTACGACCGCGACGGCGACCAGCACTACGACGTCGCCAGCGCCCTCATCAAGTCGATCCGCGGTTCCGACGTGGACGCCGCGCTGCACTATCTGGCCCGCATGATCGAGGCGGGGGAGGACCCGCGGTTCATCGCCCGACGGCTCATGATCTCGGCCAGCGAGGACATCGGTCTGGCCGACCCCACCGCGCTGCCGACCGCCGTGGCGGCCGCCCAGGCCGTCGCCATGATCGGTTTCCCGGAGGCCGCGCTCACCCTCAGCCACGCGACGATCGCCCTGGCGCTCGCCCCGAAGTCGAACGCGGCGACGCTCGCGATCCAGGCCGCCCAGCAGGACATCCGCAACGGTCTCGCCGGTCCCGTCCCGCCCCATCTGCGCGACGGCCACTACAAGGGCGCCAAGAAGCTCGGCCACGCCCAGGGCTATGTCTATCCGCACGACGTCGCGGGAGGCATCGCCGCCCAGCAGTACGCGCCGGACGCCGTCCACGGCCGCCGGTACTACGAGCCCACGCGTTACGGCGCCGAGGCGCGGTACGCGGACGTGGTGGAGAAGGTGCGCGACCGGCTGCGCGGGGACGCCAAGTAATCCGTCACGCGGCCCGGTGCGCGCCTCAGTGCGCGGCCGCCTCGAAGAGCGTGTGCATCGCCCGCCGCAGTCCGGTGATGTCCCGCACGGGCTCCGGGAAGTCGAAGCGCGTGTCGAACGGCTGCTCCCCGGTGAACCGCACGCGCAGCCCGAAGCGGTCCAGCGCCAGCGGCACCGCCCGCCGGCCGCTCGCCACGGCGCCCTTGCCGCGGTCGCCGAGCAGCCCCGCGAGCGCCTGCACCTGGTCGGGATGCGCGGAGTGCAGATGCTGGAGCAGCTCGGTCTCGTGGGCCACGAGCGGGTCGACGGGGGCCCGTGCGAATTCCTCCGCCTCGACGCCGGACGCGCCCCACAGGTCGTCGATGCTCGCCTCACCCACCTCCAGGCGCAGCATCATGCAGCCGGGCTCGGTCGCGAGACCGGGCGCGCAGGTCAGCCAGCCGGAGACCCAGGCGCGGCCGCGGATACGGTTGGGCACGGCGACCGGCGCGACGTCGGTGATCTCCAGCACGGCGGCGAGCTCGTCGTCCTGCGCGTGGGTCGCGGCCCTGACGACCGGGGAGTCGGCGGGGAAGAGGAGGAACACCTCGCCGTCCGGGCCGACCGCACGGGCCTCCGGGCTCAGCTGGTCGGGCCGTGCTGCCTCCACTCCGGGAACCAGCAGTACCGCTGAGCATGTACTCTGTACGAGAGTTCGTGTGCGCTCGGCTGCTGACGGCATCCGAGTGATTTCAAGCCCGCTGGGACGCGGCTGACCATGAGCTGATCGGACCTCCGTCACCTCGACGCTCGAAGAAGCGTCGGCGTTCGTCGTGCCGTCCGTGATGCGCTTGGTGTTCCCAGGGCGAGACATGCGATCTCCTTAAGTAAGGTGAGCCTAACCTAACCTACAACGGAGGTCTGGAGAACGTGCCTAACCAGTCGCGTCCCAAGGTCAAGAAGTCCCGTGCGCTCGGTATCGCCCTGACGCCGAAGGCCGTCAAGTACTTCGAGGCCCGCCCCTACCCGCCGGGCGAGCACGGCCGTGGCCGCAAGCAGAACTCGGACTACAAGGTCCGTCTGCTCGAGAAGCAGCGTCTGCGTGCGCAGTACGACATCAGCGAGCGCCAGATGGCGCGCGCCTACGACCGCGCCAAGAAGGCCGAGGGCAAGACGGGTGACGCGCTCGTCATCGAGCTCGAGCGCCGCCTCGACGCCCTGGTCCTGCGTTCGGGCATCGCCCGCACCATCTACCAGGCCCGTCAGATGGTCGTCCACGGCCACATCGAGGTCAACGGTGGCAAGGTCGACAAGCCGTCGTTCCGTGTCCGTCCCGACGACGTCGTGATGGTCCGCGAGCGCTCCCGCGAGAAGCCCCTGTTCCAGGTCGCTCGTGAGGGTGGCTTCGCCGCCGACGGCGAGACCCCGCGCTACCTGCAGGTCAACCTGAAGGCCCTGGCGTTCCGCCTGGACCGCGACCCGCAGCGCAAGGAAGTTCCGGTCATCTGCGACGAGCAGCTGGTCGTCGAGTACTACGCCCGCTGATCAGGGCCGGTCTCCCAGCGTTTCAGCCCGCCGCTTCCCCGCCGTTTCCGGTGGGGGAGCCGGCGGGCTCCCGCGTTTCCGGGGCCGTGGAGCGCGCGTCGCGCTGCCGCACCGGGAACGGGCGCACGTCCGTCGCCGCCGTCAGGGCACGCCGGACGGCGGCGTCCGGCGACAGCGCCCTGCCCTCCCGGACGCACCTCTCGTACTGCTCGGTGCCGAGCAGCCGTCGCGTCTGCTGGTCGCACAGCGCCCGCGGCGCACCGAAATGGCCGGATCCGAACAGGGGCAGCCCCACCGAGTCCCACATCGGGGCCGTGGCCCCCTGGAGCACCGCCGCCTCCGCCGCGTCGCCCTCGCTCGCAGTGACCAGCGCGAGCAGCTCCAGCGCCAGCACCAGACCGACCAGGTCGTTGAACCGGTGGTCGATGGCGATGCACTCCGACAGCAGCGCGCGGGCCCGCGCGTGGTCGTCGGCCGTCCAGGCCGCGTAGGCCAGCACGTACAGTGCGTAGGACCGCGTCCAGCGCTCGCCGCGCTCCTCGCAGACCTCCCGCACCTCCTCGCACACGGCGACAGCCGCCTCCAGCCGGTTCTGGAACACCAGGGACATGGCCAGCTCGACCCGGCCCATCAGCACGTTGCTGTTCAGCTCGCCCTCGGCGTCGTACGCGGCGAGCGCCGCGCGCAGCAGCTTCTCCGCGCGGGGCATGTCGTCGCCGATCAGCGCCAGGCAGCCCTTGCGGTGCACGGCGTACGCGGCGGCCACCCGGTTCCCCGTCAGCTCGGCGCCCTCCTCGCACTCGTACAGGGCGGCCGCGGCGGCGCCGTTGTCGCCCTGGAGGATCGCCACGTAGCCGAGCACCCACAGCGCCTTGAGCCGGGAGTCCGCGTGCTCCGTGTCGTGCGCGAGCGCCCGGTCCAGCCAGTGCCGGCCCTCGGCGAGCCGCCCGCACCCGACCCAGGAGAACCAGAGCGTCCCCGCGAGGTACTGGCCCAGATGCGCCTCCTCCGGCCGCTCCAGGCACAGTTCGAGTGCGGCCCGCAGATTGGGCAGCGCGCTGTCGGTGCAGGCCGCGACCTCCGCCTGGCGCGGGCTGAACCACTCCAGCTCGCACCAGGTGGCCAGGCCCACGTACCAGTCGCGGTGCCGTCGGCGCAGCCGTTCGTCGTCGCCGAGGGCGGCCAGCCATTCGGCGCCGTACGCGCGGACCGTGTCCAGCATCCGGTACCGCACGCCCGCCGGCGTCTCCTCGCGGGACACCACCGACTGCGCGATCAGCTCGCCCAGCACGTCGAGCACGGATTCGGCGGGCAGATCCGGACCGCTGCAGACGTACTCCGCCGCCTCCAGGTCGAACTGCCCGGCGAACACCGAGAGTCTGGCCCACAGCAGCCGCTCCTCGGGCCGGCACAGCTCATGGCTCCAGCCCACGGCCGTACGCAGGGTCCGGTGGCGCGGCAGGGCGCCGCGGGCACCCCCGGTCAGCAACGCGAAACGGTCGTCGAGACGGTGCAGCAACTGCCCGAGGGACAGCACCGGCAGGCGGCCCGCGGCCAGTTCGAGCGCCAGCGGGATCCCGTCGAGACGCCGGCACAGCTCGCGCACCAGCAGCCGGTCCGCCTCGTCGGGCCGCCACTGCGGGAGCGTGCCCGCGGCCCGGTCGGTGAACAGCGCCGCGGCGTCGTCCTCGGGCATCGCGCCCAGTGGGAGGACCTGTTCGCCGTCCACACGTAACGGCCTGCGGCCCACGGCGAGCACCTGGACGCCCGGGGCGCGGCGCAGCACATCGTGCAGGAGCGCTGCGCACTCGTCCACCAGGTGTTCGAAGCCGTCGACGACGAGCAGGGCCCGCCGGCGCGACAGGTGGGCGAGCAGGACATCGCGCGGCGGCCTGCTGGTGTGGTCCGTCAGGGAGAGCGACTCCACGAAGGCGTGGGCGACCAGGTCGGGGTCGTGCAGCAGCGACAGCTCGGTGAGCCACACGCCGTCGCCGTACCGATTCTGCACAGTCGCCGCGGCGCGCAGGGCCAGCCGCGACTTGCCGATGCCCCCGGCGCCGACCACAGTCACCAGCCGGGCGCGTTCCAACGCCTCGCCGACCGCGGCCAGCTCGTCCGCACGGCCAATGAACCGGTTCAGCTCTGCGGGAAGACCGCCCTGGTGGGGCATCCGGTCGCCGGGGGAGGAACCGGCGCGAGAGGATCGTCGCATAGGGCACGCAGCGTACCGACCCCGTAAGCACTCCGTACAATCGGTCGCTCATGGCCACCGCTTGCCGACCGCTAATGCGGTATGGGGCGCCACCCGGGGCGCGATAGGGTCGGGATACGACTTTTCAGGTGCCAGACGACAGCAGAGAGCGGTGCGCAGTGACCGGTGGAGAGGTTGCCGGGATTCTGGTGGCCGTCTTCTGGGCGATCTTGGTCTCCTTCCTCGCCGTGGTGCTGGTGAGGCTGGCGCAGACGCTCAGAGCGACCACCAAACTCGTGGCGGACGTGACCGAACAGGCGGTGCCCCTGCTGGCCGACGCCTCCGCGACCGTGCGCTCCGCGCAGACCCAGCTCGACCGGGTGGACGCCATCGCGAGCGACGTCCAGGAGGTCACCTCCAACGCCTCGGCGCTGTCCACGACCGTCGCGTCGACGTTCGGCGGCCCGCTCGTCAAGGTCGCCGCCTTCGGGTACGGCGTACGGCAGGCGCTGAGCCGCAGGGGTGAGGACGCCCCGGCCCCGGACCCCAGGCGCACCGTGATCGTCGGCCGGTCCGTGCCGTCCGCGCGACGCAAGAAGCGGAAGGGCTGAGACGCGATGTTCCGCCGTACGTTCTGGTTCACCGCGGGCGCCGCCGCCGGCGTCTGGGCGACCACCAAGGTCAACCGCAAGCTCAAGCAGCTCACCCCTGAGAGCCTCGCCGCCCAGGCGGCGAACAAGGCGATCGACGCGGGGCACCGCCTCAAGGGCATCGCCGTCGACATCCGCGCGCAGATGCTGCAGCGCGAGGCCGAACTGGGCGAGGTCCTGGGCCTGAATGCGGCCCCCGGCGGTGAACTCCCCGCCACCGCGAGCCCGGCCGCGATCGAGCGTGACCGGCCCGCACAGATCACCTACCTGCACAGCAGGACCCACGACTCGAACCGCAAGACCAAGGACACCACCGAAGGCCCGGGCCCCGGGGCTTCGTACAACCGGAATGAGGACCACTGATGGAGTCGGCTGAAATCCGCCGCCGCTGGCTGAGCTTCTTCGAGGAGCGCGGGCACACCGTCGTCCCTTCGGCGTCGCTCATCGCGGACGACCCGACTCTGCTGCTGGTGCCCGCGGGCATGGTCCCCTTCAAGCCGTACTTCCTCGGTGAGGTCAAGCCGCCCGCCCCCCGTGTCACCAGCGTGCAGAAGTGCGTGCGTACGCCGGACATCGAAGAGGTCGGCAAGACGACCCGCCACGGCACGTTCTTCCAGATGTGCGGCAACTTCTCCTTCGGCGACTACTTCAAGGAAGGCGCCATCAAGCTCGCCTGGGAGCTGCTCACCAGCCCCCAGGACAAGGGCGGTTACGGCCTGGAGCCGGAGAAGCTCTGGATCACCGTCTACAAGGACGACGACGAGGCCGAGCAGATCTGGCGCGATGTGATCGGCGTGCCCGCCGAGCGCATCCAGCGCCTGGGCATGGGCCCCAACTTCTGGTCGATGGGCGTCCCCGGTCCCTGCGGCCCTTGCTCCGAGATCAACTACGACCGCGGTCCGGAGTTCGGCGAGGAGGGCGGCCCGGCCGCTAACGACGAGCGCTACGTGGAGATCTGGAACCTGGTCTTCATGCAGTACGAGCGCGGCGCCGGCGAGGGCAAGGAGGACTTCCCGATCCTCGGCGACCTGCCGTCGAAGAACATCGACACCGGTCTCGGCCTCGAACGCCTCGCGATGATCCTGCAGGGCGTGCAGAACATGTACGAGACCGACACCCTGCGCGTCGTCATGGACAGGGCCACCGAGCTGACCGGCGTCCGCTACGGCGCCGACCACGGCTCCGACGTCTCCCTGCGCGTGGTCGCCGACCACATCCGCACCTCCACGATGCTCATCGGCGACGGTGTCACCCCCGGCAACGAGGGCCGCGGCTATGTGCTGCGCCGCATCATGCGCCGCGCCATCCGCAACATGCGGCTGATGGGCGCCACCGGCCCGGTCGTCAAGGACCTGGTCGATGTCGTGATCGACACGATGGGGCAGCAGTACCCGGAGCTGGTCACCGACCGCAAGCGCATCGAGACGGTCGCCGTCGCCGAGGAGGCCGCCTTCCTCAAGGCCCTCAAGAGCGGCACCAACATCCTCGACACCGCCGTCACGGAGACCAAGGCCAAGGGCGGCACCGTCCTGCCCGGCGACAAGGCCTTCCTGCTCCACGACACCTGGGGCTTCCCGATCGACCTCACCCTCGAGATGGCCGCCGAGCAGGGCCTGTCCGTGGACGAGGACGGCTTCCGCCGCCTGATGAAGGAGCAGCGGGACAAGGCCAAGGCCGACGCCAAGGCGAAGAAGACCGGTCACGCCAACCTCACCGCCTACCGCGAGATCGCCGACACCTCGGGCACCACCGAGTTCACCGGTTACACCTCCACCGAGGGCGAGTCGACCGTCGTCGGCCTGCTCGTCGACGGCGTCTCCTCCCCGGCCGCCTCCGAGGGCGACGAGGTCGAGGTCGTCCTCGACCGCACCCCGTTCTACGCCGAGGGCGGTGGCCAGCTCGCCGACCAGGGCCGGATCAAGCTGCACTCCGGGGCCGTCATCCAGGTCCGCGACGTGCAGCAGCCCGTTCCGGGTGTCAGCGTCCACAAGGGTGTCGTCCAGGTCGGCGAGGTCACCGTCGGCGCCTCCGCCTACGCCGTCATCGACGTACGCCGCCGCCGAGCCATCGCCCGCGCCCACAGCGCCACGCACCTGACCCACCAGGCGCTGCGCGACGCTCTCGGCCCCACGGCCGCCCAGGCCGGTTCGGAGAATTCGCCGGGCCGCTTCCGCTTCGACTTCGGCTCGCCGAACGCCGTCCCCGGCACGGTCCTCACCGACGTCGAGCAGAAGATCAACGAGGTGCTCGCCCGCGAGCTCGACGTCCACGCCGAGGTCATGAGCATCGACGAGGCCAAGAAGCAGGGCGCCATCGCCGAGTTCGGCGAGAAGTACGGCGAGCGCGTGCGCGTCGTGACCATCGGCGACTTCTCCAAGGAGTTGTGCGGCGGCACGCACGTGCACAACACCGCCCAGCTGGGTCTGGTGAAGCTGCTCGGCGAGTCCTCCATCGGCTCCGGCGTGCGCCGTGTCGAGGCCCTCGTCGGCGTCGACGCGTACAACTTCCTCGCCAAGGAGCACACGGTCGTCGCCCAGCTCCAGGAGCTGGTCAAGGGCCGTTCCGAGGAGCTGCCGGAGAAGATCGCCGCCATGCTCGGCAAGCTGAAGGACGCCGAGAAGGAGATCGAGAAGTTCCGCGCGGAGAAGGTGCTCGGCGCCGCCGCCGGTCTCGCCGAGGGCGCCAAGGACGTCCGCGGCATCGCCCTGGTCACCGGCACCGTGCCGGACGGCACCTCCGCCGACGACCTGCGCAAGCTGGTCCTCGACGTCCGCGGCCGCATCCCGGGCGACCGCCCGGCCGTCGTCGCCGTGTTCACCACGGCCAACGGCCGTCCGCTCACGGTCATCGCCACCAACGAGGCCGCCCGCGAGCGCGGCCTCAAGGCCGGCGACCTGGTGCGCACCGCCGCAAAGACGCTGGGCGGCGGCGGAGGCGGCAAGCCGGACGTCGCCCAGGGCGGCGGCCAGAACCCGGACGCCATCGGCGACGCCGTCGCCGCCGTCGAGCGTCTCGTCGCCGAGACCGCCTGATGACCATGCGCAGAGGACGTCGGCTCGCGGTCGACGTCGGGGACGCCCGGATCGGGGTCGCCTCGTGCGACCCCGACGGGGTCCTTGCCACGCCGGTGGAGACCGTGCCGGGACGCGACATCCCTGCCGCCCACCGGCGGCTGCGCCAACTCGTCGAGGAGTACGAGCCGATCGAGGTCGTCGTCGGCCTGCCCCGCTCGCTCAGCGGCGGTGAGGGCCCGGCGGCGAAGAAGGTCCGCAGCTTCGCACAGACTCTCGCCCAGGGCATCAAGCCGGTCCCGGTACGACTTGTCGACGAGAGGATGACCACAGTGACGGCCACCCAGGGGCTGCGCGCTTCGGGTGTGAAGTCCAAAAAGGGCAGGTCCGTCATCGATCAAGCTGCCGCTGTGGTGATCCTCCAGAACGCTCTGGAGTCCGAACGGGCGTCCGGGACTGCTCCAGGCGAGGGCATCGAAGTGGTTGTCTGATCGCGATACGGTAACGTTCCGCGCGATGCGACGGTGTTCGAACAGCCGCCGCACAGAAAAGAGGCGGATCGTTTCGCGCCGTCTCGCGGCCCTAGGGGATCGATGACTGAGTATGGCCGGAGCCCCGGCTCCGAACCGTGGCATCCCGAGGACCCCTTGTACGGGGACCAGGGATGGGGAGGCCAGGAGGCCGCGGACGGCCACGCTCCGTACGGCGGCCAGCCGCAGCACCAGTACCCGCAGGCGCAGCAGTACGGCACGCAGCAGGATGTGCACCAGCAGGACCCGTATCAGCAGGAGCAGTACCCGCAGGACCAGTACCAGCAGCCGCAGTACCAGCAGCAGTACGGGAACCAGGAGTCCTACCAGCAGCAGTACAACGGCGGCTGGGACACGGGTCAGCAGACGGCCATGCCGTACGCAGCGGATCAGGCGGGCGGCTATGGCGGCCAGCCGGGCGGTTACGGCAGCCCCCAGGAGACCGACTACTACAGCACCTCGGAGGCGTACCCCCCGCCGCAGCCCCCCGGCCGCAGGCAGCAGGAGCCGGAGCCGGCCACCGACTGGGACGCGGAGGCGGCGCAGGAGGAGACCCACCCGTTCTTCACCGGTGACGACGGGAACGGCGACGGCGGCGACGACGGGTACGACGAGGAGCCGCGCGGTGGCGGAGGCCGCGACCGGCGGGGCAAGGGCAAGAAGAAGAGCCGCAACGGCCTGGCCTGCCTGGTGGTCGCCGCGGTCCTCGTCGGCGGCCTCGGCGGTGTCGGCTACTTCGGATACCAGTTCTGGCAGGGCCAGTTCGGCGCGCCGGAGGACTTCGCGGGCAGTGGCAGCGGCTCGGTCCAGGTGGAGATCCCGAAGGGGGCCACCGGATCCGAGATCGGCCGGATCCTCAAGGAGGCCGGCGTCGTCAAGAGCGTGGACGGCTTCGTCTCCGCCCAGGAGGAGAACCCCAAGGGCAACACGATCCAGGACGGCGTGTACGTCCTGAAGAAGGAGATGTCGGCGGCGAGCGCCGTGGAGCTCATGCTGAGCCCCGCCAGCCGCAACAACCTGATCATTGCCGAGGGCAGGCGCAACGTCCAGGTCTACGCGGACATAGACAAACGCCTCGAACTGAAGCCGGGCACCACGCAGGACATCGCCGAGAAAGAGGCCGACAGTCTGGGCCTCCCGGACTGGGCCAGGAACCACCCGGACGTCAAGGACCCGCTCGAAGGCTTCCTCTTCCCGGCCAGCTATCCGGTCGCCAAGGGCGCCAAGCCCGAGGCGGTCCTCAAGAAGATGGTCGCCCGTGCCAACCAGGAGTACGAGAAGGCCGGCCTGGAGGCGAAGGCCAAGGGCCTCGGACTTGAGGGCCCCTGGGAGCTGCTCACGCTCGCCAGCCTCGTCCAGGTCGAGGGCAAGACGCACGACGACTTCCGCAAGATGTCCGAGGTCATCTACAACCGTCTCAAGCCTGCCAACACCGAGACCAACCAACTGCTCCAGTTCGACTCCGCGTTCAACTACCTCAAGGGTCAGAGCAAGATCGACATCTCTGAGGACGAGATCAACAGCAACCAGGACCCGTACAACACGTACACCCAGAAGGGCCTGACACCGGGCCCCATCAGCAACCCGGGCAACGAAGCCCTGGCCGCGGCACTCAACCCCACGGACGATGGCTGGCTCTACTTCGTGGCGATCGACGGCATGAAGAAGACCGAGTTCGCCAAGACCTTCGCCGAGCACCAGAAGCTGGTGGACAAGTTCAACGACTCGAGGGGCGACTGATGTCCCCGTCCCGCAACCGCGCGGCGGTCCTCGGCTCGCCCATCGCGCACTCCCTGTCCCCGGTGCTCCACCGCGCCGCCTACGCCGAACTCGGCCTCGACGACTGGTCCTACGACCGCTTCGAGATCGACGAGGCGGCGCTGCCGGCGTTCGTCGAGGGGCTGGACGAGACCTGGGCCGGCCTGTCGCTGACCATGCCGCTGAAGCGGGCGATCATCCCGCTGCTCGACGGCATCAGCGACACCGCCGCCTCGGTGGAGGCCGTCAACACGGTCGTGTTCACCGACGACGGCCGGCGTCTCGGCGACAACACCGACATCCCCGGGATGGTCGCGGCGCTCCGGGAACGCGGCGTGAAGAAGACCGACTCCGCCGCCGTCCTCGGCGCCGGTGCCACCGCCTCCTCCGCGCTCGCCGCCCTCGCACAGGTCTGCGCCGGACCGGTCACGGCGTACGTGCGCAGCGCGGCCCGTGCCGACGAGATGCGCGGCTGGGGCGAGCGGCTCGGCGTCGACGTCCGTGTCGCCGACTGGTCCGCCGCCGCCGAGGCGCTGAGCGCGCCCCTGGTCATCGCCACGACCCCCGCCGGGACCACCGACGCCCTCGCGGCCGCGGTGCCGGACCGGCCCGGCACGCTGTTCGACGTGCTGTACGAGCCGTGGCCCACGGCTCTCGCGGCCGCATGGTCCGGCAGGGGCGGCGCGGTGGTCGGCGGCCTGGACCTTCTGGTGCACCAGGCGGTGCTCCAGGTCGAGCAGATGACCGGCCGCTCGCCGGCGCCCCTGGGGGCCATGCGTACTGCTGGTGAGCGCGCGCTCGGAGCCCGCTAGGATCTGCGCGTTCGATCAGGAGCACATCAAACAGCACAGGGGGAGTCCGGCCATGGAAACCGGTCAGCCGCAGGCCTCGATCGCCAGAAACATCTTCGACGGCATCGTCTCGTTCCTGCCCGACTGGCTGCAGATCCCGATTCTGTGCCTGATCATCCTGCTGATCGTCCTCGGCTGGGTGTCCTCGATCCGCAAGAAGATCGCGCAGCGCCGTGCCGCACGCAACCCGCAGCCCGTGCCCGCGGCCTCCGGCAACCAGGGCAGCGGTGCCGACCACCTCGGCCCGTACGCCCCCGCTCAGCAGGCCCCGCAGCAGCCGAGCGGCGCCGACTACCTCGGGCAGTACGCCCCTGCCCAGCAGCCTCAGCAGGCCCCGCAGCAGCCCAGCGGTGCGGACTACCTCGGCTCGTACGCGCCCCAGCAGCGCCGCGACGGCCACTGACGACCCCCGGACCGGCTGTCCACGGGCGTCCGCCAGGTGGACCGGTGGCCGGGAGCCGGGCGCGGACGTGGGAGGATCGAGGGAGGCGGGCCAGGGTCGCGCCTCCCCAGCCCCTGCTGGGAGGTTTCCCCAGGCCGCGCCGTCGCAGTTCCACGCGCGAGCATGAGGAGCACCGTTGAGCAGGTTGCGTTGGCTGACCGCGGGCGAGTCGCACGGACCCGCACTGGTGGCGACGCTGGAGGGTCTTCCCGCCGGTGTGCCGATCACCACCGAGATGGTGGCGGACCACCTTGCCAGGCGGCGCCTCGGCTATGGGCGCGGTGCCCGGATGAAGTTCGAGCGCGACGAGGTGACCTTCCTCGGAGGCGTCCGGCACGGTCTCACCATGGGCTCCCCGGTGGCGGTCATGGTCGGCAACACCGAGTGGCCGAAGTGGGAGCAGGTGATGTCGGCCGACCCGGTCGACGCCGACGAGCTCGCCCAGCTGGCGCGCAACGCGCCGCTGACCCGGCCCCGGCCCGGCCACGCCGACCTCGCCGGTATGCAGAAGTACGCGCTGGAGGAGGCCCGGCCGATCCTGGAGCGCGCGAGCGCCCGTGAGACCGCGGCCCGCGTCGCGCTCGGCGCGGTGGCCCGTTCGTACCTCAAGGAGACGACGGGCATCGAGATCGTCTCCCACGTCGTCGAGCTGGCCGCGGCCAAGGCACCGTACGGCGTCGTCCCCGTCCCCGCCGACGAGGAGCGCCTGGACGCCGACCCCGTCCGCTGCCTGGACGCCGACGCCAGCAAGGCGATGGTCGCGGAGATCGACCAGGCCCACAAGGACGGCGACACCCTCGGCGGCGTCGTCGAGGTCCTCGCGTACGGCGTGCCCGTCGGCCTCGGCTCGCACGTCCACTGGGACCGACGCCTCGACGCGCGGCTCGCCGCCGCGCTCATGGGCATCCAGGCCATCAAGGGCGTCGAGGTCGGCGACGGCTTCGAGCTCGCCCGGGTGCCCGGCTCCAAGGCGCACGACGAGATCGTGCCGACCGAGGACGGCATCCGCCGCAGCACCGGCCGGTCCGGCGGTACGGAGGGCGGCATGTCGACCGGCGAGCTGCTGCGCGTCCGGGCCGCGATGAAGCCGATCGCCACCGTGCCGCGCGCCCTGAAGACGGTGGACGTCACCACCGGCGAGCCGGCCGCCGCGCACCACCAGCGGTCCGACGTGTGCGCCGTGCCCGCCGCGGGCATCGTCGCCGAGGCCATGGTCGCGCTGGTGCTCGCGGACGCCGTCGCCGAGAAGTTCGGCGGCGACAGCGTCACCGAGACCCGCCGCAACGTGCAGTCGTACCTCGACAACCTCCGCATCCGGTGAGCGCCCCGCTGATCGTCCTCGTCGGGCCGATGGGCTCGGGCAAGTCCACGGTCGGTGAGATCCTGGCCGGGCTCCTCGGTGTCGGGTTCCGGGACACCGACGCCGACATCGTGGCCGCGCAGGGCCGGGAGATCGCCGACATCTTCGTCGACGAGGGCGAGCCGTACTTCCGCGAGCTGGAGCGCGCGGCCGTGCGCACCGCGCTCGCCGAGCACACCGGCGTCCTCGCCCTCGGCGGCGGCTCGATCCTCGACGAGGGCACCCGCGAGCTGCTGGCCGGACTGCCCGTCGCCTACCTGTCCATGGACGTCGAGGAAGCGGTGCGGCGCGTCGGACTCAACACCGCCCGCCCTCTGCTCGCCGTCAACCCGCGGCGCCGGTGGCGTGAACTGATGGACGCCCGCCGCCACTTGTACACCGAAGTGGCCCGTGTCGTCGTCGCGACGGACGACCGCACACCTGACGAGGTCGCCCGGGCGGTCCTCGACGCACTGGAGCTGAAGACGGTAATCCCGGGTGAGAAGACCCCGGACCCTCGGCAGGAGACTGCATCTTCCGGGGGACTATCCCCGGACCCCCGGCAGGAGAAGAATGACTGACCAGGCAGTGACACGTATCCAGGTCGGCGGCACGGCCGGCACCGACCCGTACGAGGTGCTGGTCGGCCGACAGCTCCTCGGCGAGCTGGGCGGCCTGATCGGGGCCACGACCCAGCGCGTGGCCGTCATCCACCCCGAGGCGCTCGCCGAGACCGGTGAGGCGCTGCGCGCGGACCTCGCCGACCAGGGCTTCGAGGCCGTCGCCATCCAGGTGCCCAACGCTGAGGAGGCCAAGACCGCCGAGGTCGCCGCCTACTGCTGGAAGGCGCTCGGACAGACCGGCTTCACCCGCACCGACGTGATCGTCGGCGTCGGCGGCGGCGCCACGACCGACCTGGCCGGATTCGTCGCGGCCAGCTGGCTGCGCGGCGTGCGCTGGATCGCCGTGCCCACGACCGTGCTCGCCATGGTGGACGCGGCCGTTGGCGGCAAGACCGGCATCAACACCGCCGAGGGCAAGAACCTCGTCGGCGCCTTCCACCCGCCGGCCGGCGTGCTCTGCGACCTGGCCGCGCTCGACTCGCTGCCGGTCAACGACTACGTCAGCGGCATGGCCGAGATCATCAAGGCCGGTTTCATCGCCGACCCGGTGATCCTCGACCTCATCGAGTCCGACCCCGAGGGCGCGCGTACGCCCGCGGGCCCGCACACCGCCGAGCTCATCGAGCGCTCCATCCGCGTCAAGGCAGACGTGGTCTCCAGCGACCTCAAGGAGTCCGGCCTGCGCGAGATCCTCAACTACGGTCACACGCTGGCCCACGCCATCGAGAAGAACGAGCGCTACAAGTGGCGGCACGGCGCGGCCGTCTCGGTCGGCATGGTCTTCGCCGCCGAACTGGGCCGCCTCGCCGGACGGCTGGACGACGCCACGGCCGACCGGCACCGCGCCGTCCTCCAGTCCGTCGGACTCCCGCTGACCTACCGGGGCGACCAGTGGCCCAAGCTGCTGGAGACCATGAAGGTCGACAAGAAGTCCCGCGGCAACCTGCTGCGCTTCATCGTCCTCGACGGCCTCGCCAAGCCGACCGTTCTGGAGGGTCCCGACCCCGCGGTGCTGATGGCCGCATACTCCGAGATCGCGGCGGGCTCCGCATGAGCCGCCGCACGCTGGTGCTCAACGGCCCCAACCTCGGCCGCCTCGGCTCCCGCGAGCCGGACGTGTACGGCGCGACGTCGTACACGGGGCTCGTGGAGACCTGCCAGGCGCTGGGCAAGGAGCTGGGCCTCGACGTCGAGGTGCGGGAGACCAACGACGAGGGCGAGATGATCCGCTGGCTCCACGAGGCGGCCGACGGATCGATTCCGGTCGTTCTCAACCCCGGTGCGTTCACCCACTATTCGTACGGGATGCGCGACGCGGCGGCGCAGCGGACCGCGCCGCTGATCGAGGTGCACATCTCCAACCCGTACACCCGCGAGGCGTTCCGGCACACGTCCGTGGTCGCCGCGGTCGCCAGCGGGACCATCGCGGGCTTCGGCATCGGCTCCTACCGGCTCGCGCTGCGCGCGCTGGCCGACGAGCTGGACGGCTGACGCCGGGACCGGGCACTTCTCGCCGCCCCCGGCCGTTGTGGCAACAGCGGCCGGGGGCGGTCGCACATGCGAACGGCTCCGGGAGGGTACCGTTCGGTAGATCAACGTCAGTCGTACGAGACGGAGTGGCACCGGATGCAGCACGCAGTGGGGGCTCCGCTGCCGCCTCCCCACCGCCCGGGGCAGGGATCGGCCGCCTGGACAGCCAGCGCCCACCACCCGGGGCCGGTTCCCGGGCCTCCCGCAGGACCTCCCGCCGGACCGCCTCCTCCGCCGCCGCCCCCTCCGATGTCGGGCCCCGCGCAGCCTCCGCAGGCCGCGCAGCCTCCGCAGACCGCATGGCCCGCGCCGCGCCACCCGTCCGCGCCGCCGTCCCGTGAGACGACGGGGCACATCCAGCTGCCGCCCGGACAGCCCGTCCCGATACCCGACCCGCCTCCGGCGGACAGCGGCACGGGGACGGCCATGCTCGCCGTGCTGCTGATCGGTCCGGCCGGCGCGGGCAAGACGACGGTGGCCCGCCACTGGGCCGAGAACCGGCGGGTGCCCACCGCGCACATCAGCCTCGACGACGTCCGTGAATGGGTGCGCGCCGGCTTCGCCGACCCCCAGGACGGCTGGAACGACCACTCCGAGGCCCAGTACCGCCTCGCCCGCCGCACCTGCGGCTTCGCCGCGCGCAACTTCCTGGCCAACGGCATCTCCTGCATCCTCGACGACGCGGTCTTCCCCGACCGCCCGGTCGTCGGCCTCGGCGGCTGGAAGCGCCATGTGGGCCCCGGCCTGCTGCCCGTGGTGCTGCTGCCGGGCCTGGAGATCGTCCTCGAACGGAACGCGGAACGCACGGGCAACCGCCGCCTCTCGGACGAGGAGGTCGCCGGAATCCACGGCCGGATGGCGGGCTGGTACGGCTCGGGCCTGCCCATCATCGACAACTCGAAGTACGACGTGGAGACGACGTCCCGGGTCCTGGACGACGTCCTGGCCCGCGCCATCGCGAGCCCCCCGAGCTGGTAGCGCCGAAGCGGTCGTACGTACGGCCCGGCACCGGCACGCCCCGGTCGGGGCTCCGCCCCGAACCCCGCGCCTCAAACGCCGGCGGGGCCGAGCTCGCCGGGTCGCCGGGGGAGCCCCGGTGACGGGAAGGGGGCGGGGTGGGGCTCCTACAGGCCGGCGGGCGGAGTCGCGGGCGAGAGCCCCGCTCGGCCGTGTCACCAGGCCGACCCGCCATCGGGCTCGTACGCTCGGAGAATGTCCGAGGTGTTTGGCGCCCGACGTGGTCGGCTGCGCGACCGGTGCACGGCCGCCGGCAGCGCAGCGGTCCTGATCTCCCGACCCGCCAACGTCCGCTATCTCGCGGGCACCGCCCCGCCCGGCGCGGTGCTGCTGCTCGGCCCCGACGAGGACGCCCTGCTGTGCTCTCGCACCCCCACCGGTGACCCCGCCGACGGGCGGCCCGACGAGGAGCTGCGGCTGACCGTGCTGCCCACCTCCGCCGGTGACCCGGCCGTCGCCGCGGCCGAGCTGGCGCGCAATTCCCCGGCGGAGGCGCTCGCCGTGGAGGAGCACCATCTGACCGTCGCCCGGCACCGGGCCCTGCAGTCCGTCGCCCCGCGCCTGCGCATCACCGACCTGGGCCTCGCCGTCGAACAGCAGCGCATCGTCAAGGACGAGGACGAGATCGCCTGTCTGCGCATCGCCGCCGAGATCAGCGACCAGGCCCTCGGCGAACTCCTCGAGTCCATCCTCGTCGGCCGCACCGAACGGCACCTCGCGCTCGAGCTGGAGCGCCGCCTCGTCGACCACGGTGCCGACGGCCCCGCCTTCCCCACCTCCGTGGCCACCGGCCCGAACTCCGGACGGCCCGGCCACCGCCCCAGCGACCGCCGCGTGGAGGAGGGTGATTTCCTGTCCGTCTGCCTGGGCGCGAACTATCGCGGTTACCGCTGCGAGATCGGCCGCACCTTCGTGATCGGCACGACTCCCGCGGACTGGCAGATCGAGCTGTACGAGGTCGTGTTCGCCGCTCAGCGCGCCGGCCGCGAGGCCCTGCTGCCGGGGGCGGCCTACCGCGAGGTGGATCGCGCGGCCCGCCAGATCCTCGACGCCGCGGGCCACGGCGAGGACCTCGCACCCCGCACGGGGCACGGCGTCGGGCTCGAAATCGGTGAGGACCCGCAGCTCGCCCCTGCGGCCATGGGTAAACTGGACGCTTGCGTGCCGGTCACCGTCGAACCGGGGGTCCACCTCCCGGGCCGGGGCGGGGTCCGGATCGATGACACGCTCGTCGTGCGCCAGGAGGCGGACGGCGGCCCCGAGCTACTCACCATCACGACCAAGGAGCTGCTCGCGCTCTAGTGCGCGCCTCCGCAGCCACTGGGTCGTCCACCAGCGTCAGTCCAGGAGATTCCGCAACCGTGGCTTCCACGAACGACCTCAAGAACGGCATGGTGCTCAAGCTCGACGGAGGCCAGCTCTGGTCCGTCGTCGAGTTCCAGCACGTCAAGCCCGGCAAGGGCCCGGCCTTCGTGCGCACCAAGCTCAAGAACGTGCTTTCCGGCAAGGTCGTCGACAAGACCTTCAACGCAGGCGTGAAGGTCGAAACGGCCACCGTCGACCGTCGCGACATGCAGTTCTCGTACATGGACGGCGAGTACTTCGTCTTCATGGACATGCAGACCTACGACCAGCTGATGATCGACCGCAAGCAGGTCGGCGACGCCGCGAACTTCCTCATCGAGGGCTTCACGGCCAGCGTCGCGCAGCACGAGGGCGAGGTGCTCTACGTCGAGCTCCCGGCCGCTGTCGAGCTCACCATCCAGCACACCGAGCCGGGCGTGCAGGGCGACCGCTCCACCGGTGGCTCCAAGCCCGCGACCCTGGAGACCGGCTACGAGATCCAGGTCCCGCTGTTCATCACCACCGGTGAGAAGATCAAGGTCGACACCCGCTCGGGCGACTACCTCGGCCGGGTGAACAGCTAACCGTGGCTGCCCGCAACAAGGCCCGCAAGCGGGCCTTCCAGATCCTCTTCGAGGCCGACCAGCGCGGGGCGTCCGTGCAGACGGTCCTCGCGGACTGGGTCCGGCACGCCCGCACCGACGACCGTCAGCCGCCGGTCGCCGAGTACACCATGGACCTCGTCGAGGGCTACGCGGAGCACGCGGACCGCATCGACGAGCTCATCGCGACGTACGCGGTCGGCTGGACGCTGGACCGTATGCCGGTCGTCGACCGCAACATCCTGCGGCTCGCTGCGTTCGAGCTGGTGTGGATGGACGAGACGCCCGACGCGGTGGTGATCGACGAGGCGGTGCAGCTCGCCAAGGAGTTCTCCACCGACGAGTCGCCGTCGTTCGTGAACGGCCTGCTGGGCCGCTTCAAGGACCTCAAGCCGAGCCTCCGCCGCGACTGACCGCGCGCGGCGGCGCGAACGGCTTCACCGGGCCTGGGGCAGAAGACGATGGTCTTCTGCCCCAGGCCCGGTGCTTTCCGGCCACGCCATGTGACCCGGGTCCAGTCCGCGCACCGAAAGGATCCGGCCATGGACCGGTCCTGTGAGGATTCCGTGCGAACGCACGACGGCGTCCGGTCCCACGAGTCTGCGCCCGCCGATCGCCATACGCCGGACGGGCGCGCCCAGGGCTCGTCGCGGGGTGTCGGCGCCCACTCGGCCCGGTCCGGTCCGCCTCACGGCGCCGCCGGCCCACCGTCCGCTTCGCGGGGGGCGGGCGGTCCATCCGCCACGGGTCTGCCGCCACGGGTCTGCCGCCCTCGGCGGGTCAGACGCCCTCTTGTCCGCGCTCCAGCCCCGCCGGCCCCTCGTGCCGTCGTCGGCGGCCTCCTCCTTGAGCCACGCGGGCCTCGCAGGCCCTCCTGGACACGCGCTCATCGCCCTACGGCAAGGCCCTGGGTGCACCGCGGCCCCGCGGACTCCCGAGGCCGGTCCCTCCGGCCGCATGGCGAAGGGCGGGCCGGTCGGAGTCCGGCCCGCCCTTCGGCGTGACGTTTTTTCAAAGAAGCGGCGTCAGGCCTCTTCGTGTGCGACCGCACGCCGCGCGTCCGCGTCCAGCACGCCCCAGCTGATCAGCTGCTCGGTCAGGACCGAGGGCGACTGGTCGTAGATCACGGCCAGCGTGCGCAGGTCGTCCTGGCGGATCGAGAGCACCTTGCCGTTGTAGTCGCCGCGCTGCGACTGGATCGTCGCCGCGTAGCGCTGCAGCGGGCCCGCCTTCTCCTGCGGGACGTGGGCCAGGCGCTCCAGGTCAAGGACGAGCTTCGGCGGCGGCTCGGCGGCCCCGCCCGGCGTCGTGCCCGGAAGCAGCTCCTGCACCGGGACGCCGTAGAAGTCCGCGAGCTCGGCGAGGCGCTGCACGGTCACGGCGCGGTCGCCACGCTCGTACGAGCCCACCACGACGGCCTTCCAGCGGCCCTGGGACTTCTCTTCCACGCCGTGGAGGGACAGCCCCTGCTGGGTGCGGATGGCGCGGAGCTTGGCCCCGAGCTGTTTTGCGTATTCGCTGGACATATAGCTCCCCGGACGCTGTGACAACGTGCGGCTCCGCCGCGCGACTGGTAACTCACTGTGAGGTTACGCAGCGTGACTTGGCTGAGTCAAGCCGAATGATCCGGACCGGTTCCGGCCACGGGCCGGGGTACCCGGATCAGTACACCCATCAAGCACTGGTAACGTGGACGGCGCAATTCCGACGTCCTTTAAGAACCGTCCCGTGAGGCGGAGAAGGAGGTCCGTTTCGTATGGACACGCAGAAGAACTCCGATGCGGCACGCCCCGTTCTCGAGGCTCCCGACATCGCGCGGGTACTGACCCGCATCGCCCACGAGATCGTCGAACGCGCCAAGGGCGCCGACGACGTGGTGCTCCTCGGCATCCCGACGCGCGGCGTCTTCCTCGCCCGCCGGCTCGCCGACAAGCTCGAAGGCATCACCGGCCAGAAGATCCCGGTCGGCTCCCTCGACATCACCATGTACCGCGACGATCTGCGTCTGAAGCCGGCCCGTGCGCTGGCCCGCACGGAGATCCCCGGTGACGGCATCGACGGCCGTCTCGTCGTCCTCGTCGACGACGTGCTCTTCTCCGGCCGCACCATCCGCGCCGCCCTCGACGCCCTCGGTGACCTCGGGCGCCCCCGTGCCGTACAGCTCGCGGTCCTCGTCGACCGCGGCCACCGCGAGCTGCCCATCCGTGCCGACTACGTCGGCAAGAACCTCCCCACGTCGCTGCGCGAGACGGTCAAGGTCCAGCTCGCCGAGGAGGACGGTCGCGACACCGTGCTGCTCGGCCTGCGGGAGACCGCTCCGGCCGGCGAGCGATAGCGCCTCCGTACGACCCATCCCCTCGTACGGCGTGCGCTGCTGCGCGCCCGCATGTCTACGAACCTCCACAGACCTGGAGTAATCACCCAGATGATGCGCCACCTCATCTCGGCCGCCGACCTCACCCGCGACGACGCCGTCCTCATCCTCGACACCGCCGAGGAGATGGCCCGGGTCGCCGACCGGCCGATCAAGAAGCTCCCCGCGCTGCGCGGCCGCACGGTCTGCAACCTGTTCTTCGAGGACTCGACCCGGACCCGGATCTCCTTCGAGGCCGCAGAGAAGCGCCTGTCCGCCGACGTCATCAACTTCGCCGCCAAGGGGTCGAGCGTCTCCAAGGGCGAGTCCCTCAAGGACACCGCCCAGACCCTGGAGGCCATGGGCGTCGACGCCGTCGTCATACGGCACAGCGCCTCCGGCGCCCCCTACCGCCTCGCCACCTCCGGCTGGATCGACGCCCCCGTCATCAACGCCGGCGACGGCACCCACCAGCACCCCACCCAGGCCCTGCTCGACGCCTTCACCATGCGCCGCCGACTGGTCGGCAGGGACGCGGGTCTCGGCCAGGACCTGGCCGGCAAGCGGATCACCATCGTCGGAGACGTCCTGCACAGCCGGGTCGCCCGATCCAACGTGGACCTGCTGCACACGCTCGGCGCCCACGTCACGCTCGTCGCGCCGCCCACCCTCGTGCCGGTCGGCGTCGAGACCTGGCCCTGCGAGATCTCGTACGACCTCGACAGCACCCTGCCCAAGTCCGACGCCGTGATGATGCTGCGCGTCCAGCGCGAGCGCATGAACGCCGCCTTCTTCCCGACCGAGCGCGAGTACTCGCGCCGCTACGGGCTCGACGCGGACCGCATGGCCAAGATGCCCGAGCACGCCATCGTGATGCACCCCGGGCCGATGGTCCGCGGTATGGAGATCACCGCCGAGGTCGCCGACTCCGACCGCTGCACGGTGATCGAGCAGGTCGCCAACGGCGTCTCCATCCGCATGGCCGTCCTCTACCTGCTGCTCGGCGGCAACGAATCCGACGCCCCCAACCCCCGTACCGAGGAGAAGTAAGACCCATGAGCAAGATCCTTATCCGCGGTGCGAAGGTACTCGGCGGCGAGGCGCAGGACGTCCTGATCGACGGCGAGACGATCGCCCAGGTCGCCACCGCCCGGCAGGGCGGAATCGAGCACAGCGGACTGTCCGCCGAGGGCGCCCAGGTGGTCGACGCCGAGGGGCAGATCCTCTTGCCCGGCCTGGTCGACCTGCACACCCACCTGCGCGAGCCCGGCCGCGAGGACTCCGAGACCGTCCTCACCGGCACGCGCGCGGCCGCGAGCGGCGGTTACACCGCCGTGTTCGCCATGGCCAACACCTTCCCGGTCGCCGACACCGCCGGCGTCGTCGAGCAGGTCTACCGGCTCGGCAAGGAGTCGGGTTACTGCGACGTGCAGCCCATCGGCGCCGTCACCGTCGGGCTGGAGGGCAAGAAGCTCGCCGAGCTCGGCGCGATGCACGAGTCCGCCGCCGGTGTCACCGTCTTCTCCGACGACGGCAAGTGCGTCGACGACGCCGTGATCATGCGCCGAGCACTGGAGTACGTGAAGGCGTTCGGCGGCGTCGTCGCCCAGCACGCCCAGGAGCCCCGGCTCACCGAGGGCGCCCAGATGAACGAGGGCATCGTCTCCGCCGAACTCGGCCTCGGCGGCTGGCCCGCCGTCGCCGAGGAGTCGATCATCGCCCGCGACGTGCTGCTCGCCGAGCACGTCGGCTCCCGCGTGCACATCTGCCACCTCTCCACCGCCGGCTCCGTCGAGATCGTGCGCTGGGCCAAGTCCCGCGGCATCGACGTCACCGCCGAGGTCACCCCGCACCACCTCCTCCTGACCGACGAGCTCGTCCGCTCGTACAACCCCGTCTACAAGGTCAACCCGCCGCTGCGCACCGAGCGCGACGTGATGGCCCTGCGCGAGGCCCTGGCCGACGGCACGATCGACATCGTCGCCACCGACCATGCCCCGCACCCGCACGAGGACAAGGACTGCGAGTGGGCCGCGGCCGCCATGGGCATGGTCGGCCTGGAGACCGCACTGTCCGTCGTCCAGCAGACGATGGTGGAGACCGGGCTGCTCGACTGGGCCGGCGTCGCCGACCGGATGTCGTACGCGCCCGCCCGCATCGGACGTGCCACCGGCCACGGCCGGCCCGTCTCGGCAGGTGAGCCCGCGAACCTCACCCTGGTCGATCCGGCATACCGTGGTCTCGTGGACCCCGCCGGCTTCGCCTCCCGCAGCCGCAACACCCCCTACGAGGGCCGCGAGCTGCCGGGACGCGTCACCCACACCTTCCTGCGGGGCCGTGCGACGCTCGTGGACGGGAAGCTGGCGTGACACCTGCACTCATCACCATCGCGGCGGAGCAGAAGTCCGCGGAGGTGACCGACTGGGCGGCCCGCCTCGGCTGGGTCGCCGGACTCCTGCTGTTCATCGCCTTCGTCTACTGGCTGATGCGCCAGGGCTGGAAATGGCGCGGCAGCCTCCAGTCGGACCTGCCGGAGCTCCCCACCGCGCCGGACACGGAGGGCGAGGCGAAACTGGCTGTGTTGTCGACGAGTGGCCGATACCACGGCTCGACGACCGCGGGACAGTGGCTTGACCGGATCGTCGCCCATGGACTGGGCGTCCGCAGCCGGGTCGAGCTCACGCTCACGGACGCGGGACTGGAGGTCGTACGGCCCGGGGCGCAGGACTTCTTCGTACCGAAGGAGGCGCTGCGCGAGGCCCGGCTCGACAAGGGCATCGCCGGCAAGGTCCTCGCCGAGGGCGGTCTGCTGATCGTCACCTGGGCACACGGCGGCAAGCTGATCGACTCCGGCTTCCGCTCGGACCACGCGGCCGAACACAGCGAATGGGTCGACACACTCACTGACATGATCAAGACGACGGAAGGCACCGCACGATGACGATCTCCACCCGGGGAGCCGCAAAAGCTCCCGCCGTACTCGTCCTGGAGGACGGCCGCACCTTCCGCGGCCGTGCCTACGGGGCCGTGGGGGAGACCTTCGGCGAGGCGGTGTTCAACACCGGCATGACGGGCTACCAGGAGACCCTGACCGACCCGTCCTACCACCGCCAGGTCGTGGTCATGACCGCCCCGCACGTCGGCAACACCGGCGTCAACGACGAGGACGACGAGTCGAAGCAGATCTGGGTCGCCGGCTACGTCGTCCGTGACCCCGCCCGCATCCCGTCCAACTGGCGCTCCCGCCGCTCCCTCGACGAGCAGCTGACCGCCCAGGGCATCGTCGGCATCAGCGGCATCGACACCCGCGCGCTCACCCGCCACCTGCGCGAGCGCGGCGCCATGCGCGTCGGCATCTTCTCCGGCGAGGCACTTGCAGACGACGCCACGCTGCTCGCCCGGGTGCAGCAGGCCCCCGAGATGAAGGGCGCCGACCTCTCCTCCGAGGTCGCCACCACCGAGGCGTACGTCGTCCCGGCCATCGGCGAGAAGAAGTTCACCGTCGCCGCGCTCGACCTCGGCATCAAGGGCATGACCCCGCACCGCATGGCCGAGCGCGGCATCGAGGTGCACGTCCTGCCCGCGACCGCGACCGCCGACTACGTCTACGCGGTGAACCCCGACGGCGTCTTCCTCTCCAACGGCCCCGGCGACCCCGCCACCGCCGACCTGACCGTCATCAAGGCGGTCCTGGAGCGCAGGACGCCGCTGTTCGGCATCTGCTTCGGCAACCAGCTGCTCGGCCGCGCGCTCGGCTTCGGCACCTACAAGCTGAAGTACGGCCACCGCGGCATCAACCAGCCCGTGCAGGACCGCACGACCGGCAAGGTCGAGGTCACCGCGCACAACCACGGATTCGCCGTCGAGGCCCCCCTCGACAAGGTCTCCGACACCCCCTACGGCCGCGCCGAGGTCTCCCACGTCTGCCTCAACGACAACGTGGTGGAGGGCCTCCAGCTGCTCGACCAGCCGGCCTTCAGCGTCCAGTACCACCCCGAGGCGGCTGCCGGCCCGCACGACGCCGCGTACCTCTTCGACCGCTTCGTATCCCTGATGGAGGCCGAGCGTGCCTAAGCGCACCGATATCCAGTCCGTCCTGGTCATCGGCTCCGGCCCGATCGTCATCGGCCAGGCCGCCGAGTTCGACTACTCCGGCACCCAGGCCTGCCGCGTCCTCAAGTCCGAGGGTCTGCGCGTCATCCTGGTCAACTCCAACCCGGCCACGATCATGACCGACCCGGAGATCGCCGACGCCACGTACGTCGAGCCGATCACCCCCGAGTTCGTCGAGAAGATCATCGCCAAGGAGCGCCCCGACGCGCTGCTGCCCACCCTCGGCGGCCAGACCGCGCTCAACACCGCCATCTCCATGCACGAGCAGGGTGTGCTGGAGAAGTACGACGTCGAGCTGATCGGCGCCAACGTCGAGGCCATCAACAAGGGCGAGGACCGCGACCTGTTCAAGGCGGTCGTCGAGGCCGTCCGGGAGAAGATCGGCCACGGCGAGTCCGCCCGCTCGGTCATCTGCCACTCGATGGACGACGTCATCAAGGGCGTCGAGACCCTCGGCGGCTACCCCGTCGTCGTCCGCCCCTCCTTCACCATGGGCGGCGCCGGCTCCGGCTTCGCGCACGACGAGGAGGAGCTGCGCCGCATCGCCGGCCAGGGCCTCACGCTCTCCCCGACCACCGAGGTGCTCCTGGAGGAGTCCATCCTCGGCTGGAAGGAGTACGAGCTGGAGCTGATGCGCGACAAGCACGACAACGTCGTGGTCGTCTGCTCCATCGAGAACTTCGACCCGATGGGCGTCCACACCGGTGACTCGATCACCGTCGCGCCGGCGATGACGCTCACCGACCGCGAGTACCAGCGCCTGCGCGACATCGGCATCGCGATCATCCGCGAGGTCGGCGTCGACACCGGCGGCTGCAACATCCAGTTCGCCGTCAACCCCGACGACGGCCGGATCATCGTCATCGAGATGAACCCGCGCGTCTCCCGGTCCTCCGCGCTCGCGTCCAAGGCCACCGGCTTCCCGATTGCCAAGATCGCCGCGAAGCTCGCCGTCGGCTACACGCTGGACGAGATCCCGAACGACATCACGGAGAAGACCCCGGCCTCATTCGAGCCGACCCTCGACTACGTCGTCGTCAAGGCCCCGCGGTTCGCGTTCGAGAAGTTCCCGCAGGCGGACTCCACCCTCACCACCACGATGAAGTCGGTCGGCGAGGCCATGGCCATCGGCCGCAACTTCACCGAGGCGCTCCAGAAGGCCCTGCGCTCCCTGGAGAAGAAGGGCAGCCAGTTCTCCTTCGTCGGGGCCCCGGGTGCCGGCATGTCCAAGGACGAGCTGCTGCGCGAGGCCGTGCGCCCCACGGACGGCCGGATCAACACCGTCATGCAGGCCATCCGCGCGGGTGCCACGCCCGAGGAGGTCTTCGAGGCGACGAAGATCGACCCCTGGTTCGTCGACCAGCTGTTCCTGATCAAGGAGTACGCCGACGAGCTCGCCGCCGCCGAGAAGCTCCACCCCGAGCTGCTCGCCGAGGCCAAGCGCCACGGCTTCTCCGACGCCCAGATCGCCGAGATCCGGGACCTGCGCGAGGACGTCGTGCGCGAGGTCCGCCACGCGCTCGGCATCCGCCCGGTCTACAAGACGGTCGACACCTGCGCCGCCGAGTTCGCCGCCCGCACCCCGTACTTCTACTCGTCCTACGACGAGGAGTCCGAGGTCGCGCCGCGCACCCGGCCCGCCGTGATCATCCTCGGCTCCGGCCCGAACCGCATCGGCCAGGGCATCGAGTTCGACTACTCCTGCGTCCACGCCTCCTTCGCGCTGCACGACGCCGGGTACGAGACCGTGATGGTCAACTGCAACCCGGAGACCGTCTCCACGGACTACGACACCTCCGACCGCCTGTACTTCGAGCCGCTCACGCTCGAGGACGTGCTGGAGATCGTCCACGCCGAGTCGCTCGCGGGCCCCATCGCCGGTGTCGTCGTCCAGCTCGGCGGCCAGACCCCGCTGGGTCTCGCCCAGGCGCTCAAGGACAACGGCGTGCCGGTCGTGGGCACCTCCCCGGAGGCCATCCACGCCGCCGAGGACCGCGGAGCGTTCGGCCGCGTCCTCGCCGAAGCCGGACTGCCGGCGCCCAAGCACGGCACGGCCACCACGTTCGCGGGCGCCAAGGCCATCGCGGACGAGATCGGCTACCCGGTCCTGGTCCGCCCGTCGTACGTGCTCGGCGGCCGCGGCATGGAGATCGTCTACGACGAGACGCGCCTGGAGGCGTACATCGCCGAGTCCACCGAGATCTCCCCGACCCGCCCCGTGCTGGTCGACCGCTTCCTCGACGACGCGATCGAGATCGACGTCGACGCGCTCTACGACGGCCACGAGCTCTACCTCGGCGGCGTCATGGAGCACATCGAGGAGGCCGGCATCCACTCCGGCGACTCGGCCTGTGCGCTGCCCCCGATCACCCTCGGCGGCTTCGACATCAAGCGCCTGCGCGCCTCCACCGAGGCCATCGCGAAGGGCGTCGGGGTCCGCGGCCTGATCAACATCCAGTTCGCGATGGCCGGCGACATCCTCTACGTGCTGGAGGCCAACCCGCGTGCCTCCCGGACCGTCCCCTTCACCTCGAAGGCGACCGCGGTCCCGCTCGCGAAGGCCGCCGCGCGCATCTCGCTCGGCGCGACCATCGCCGAGCTGCGCGAGGAGGGCCTGCTGCCGAAGAACGGCGACGGCGGCACCCTGCCGCTGGACGCGCCGATCTCCGTCAAGGAGGCCGTCATGCCCTGGTCGCGCTTCCGCGACGTGCACGGCCGCGGCGTGGACACCATCCTCGGCCCGGAGATGCGCTCCACCGGCGAGGTCATGGGCATCGACTCGGTCTTCGGCACGGCGTACGCCAAGTCGCAGGCCGCCGCCTACGGGCCGCTGCCGACCAAGGGACGCGCCTTCGTCTCCGTCGCCAACCGCGACAAGCGCTCGATGATCTTCCCGGCCCGCGAGCTGGTCGCGCACGGCTTCGAGCTGCTCGCCACGTCCGGCACGGCCGAGGTCCTCAAGCGCAACGGCCTCAACGCCACGGTCGTGCGCAAGCAGTCCGAGGGCCCGGGCCCGAACGGGGAGCGGACCATAGTCCAGCTCATCCACGACGGCGAGGTCGACCTCATCGTCAACACCCCGTACGGCACCGGCGGCCGCCTCGACGGCTACGACATCCGCACGGCGGCGGTGGCCCGCTCCGTACCGTGCCTCACGACGGTCCAGGCGCTCGCCGCGGCGGTCCAGGGCATCGACGCCCTCAACCACGGGGGCGTGGGCGTCCGATCGCTCCAGGAACACGCGGAACACCTGACCGCGGCCCGCGACTAGCAGCCATGAGGGGGACACCGGAAACGGTGTCCCCCTCCTCATGAGGACACCACTTCCATGTACTCGTTCTTCTTCAACCTCGTCTTCCGGCGCATGGACCCCGAGCAGGCCCATCACCTGGCCTTCCGGTGGATCCGGCTCGCCGCCCGCGTCCCCGTCCTGCGCACCTTCGTCGCCGCCGTGCTCGCCCCCCGCCACAAGGAGCTGCGCACCGAGGCCCTCGGTCTGCGCATGCACGGCCCGTTCGGGCTCGCGGCCGGCTTCGACAAGAACGCCGTCGCCATCGACGGCATGTCGATGCTCGGCTTCGACCATGTCGAGATCGGCACGGTCACCGCCCAGCCCCAGCCCGGCAACCCCAAGAAGCGCCTCTTCCGGCTCGTCCCGGACCGCGCGCTGATCAACCGCATGGGCTTCAACAACGAGGGCTCGGCCGCCGTCGCCGCCCGCCTCGCCGCGCGCAGGGCTGTCTTCCGTACGACCGTCGGCGTCAACATCGGCAAGACGAAGGTCGTCCCGGAGGCGGAAGCCGTCGCCGACTACGTCACCTCCACCGAGCGCCTGGCCGCCCACGCCGACTACCTCGTCGTCAACGTCTCCTCGCCCAACACGCCCGGCCTGCGCAACCTCCAGGCCACCGAGTCGCTCCGTCCGCTGCTCACCGCCGTGCGCGAGGCGGCCGACCGCACGGTCACCGACCGCCGTGTCCCGCTCCTGGTCAAGATCGCCCCGGATCTCGCGGACGAGGACGTCGACGCCGTGGCGGACCTCGCCGTGGAACTCGGCCTCGACGGCATCATCGCCACCAACACCACGATCGCCCGCGAGGGCCTCGGGCTGAAGTCGTCGCCCGAGCTGGTCGAGGAGACCGGCGGCCTGTCCGGCGCCCCGGTCAAGGCGCGCTCCCTGGAGGTCCTGCGCCGCCTGTACGCCCGCGTCGGCGACCGCATCACCCTCGTCGGTGTCGGCGGCATCGAGAACGCCGAGGACGCCTGGCAGCGCATCCTCGCCGGAGCGACCCTCGTCCAGGGCTACAGCGCCTTCATCTACGAGGGCCCGTTCTACGCCCGTGCGATCCACAAGGGCCTCGCCGCCCGCCTCGCGGCCAGCCCGTACGCCACCCTCGCCGATGCCGTCGGCGCCGAGACGCGAAAGGTCAGCGCATGAGCCCCCTCGAGACGACAGCGCCCTTCGGCACCCGACTGCGCCACGCCATGGACACCCGTGGCCCGCTGTGCGTCGGCATCGACCCGCACGCCTCGCTGCTGACCGCGTGGGGTCTGAACGACGACGTCGCCGGTCTGGAGCGGTTCACCCGCACCACGGTCGAGGCGCTCGCCGACCGGGTCGCCGTGCTCAAGCCGCAGTCCGCGTTCTTCGAGCGCTTCGGCTCGCGCGGCATCGCCGTCCTGGAGAAGGCCGTCGAGGAGGCACGGGCCGCCGGCGCGCTGGTGCTCATGGACGCCAAGCGCGGCGACATCGGCTCGACCATGGGCGCGTACGCGGAGACCTTCCTGCGCAAGGGCTCGCCGCTGTTCTCCGACGCCGTCACGGTCTCCCCGTACCTCGGATTCGGTTCGCTGCGGCCCGCGCTCGACCAGGCCGTGCTGAGCGGCTGCGGCGTCTTCGTCCTGGCTCTGACCTCCAACCCGGAGGGCGCCGAGGTGCAGCGCTCCACGGCGGCGAACGGCGCGTCCCTGGCGCAGGTCATGCTGAACCACATGGCCGCCGAGAACGAGGGCGCCGAGCCGCTCGGCTCCGTCGGCGCGGTCGTCGGCGCGACGCTCGGCGACGCCGGCGTGGACCTCGACATCAACGGCCCGCTGCTGGCCCCCGGCATCGGAGCCCAGGGGGCGACCCCGGCGGATCTCCCCGGTGTCTTCGGCGCGGCCGTCGGCAACGTCGTGCCGAGCGTCAGCCGTGGCGTGCTGAAGCACGGCCCGGACGCGGCCTCGCTGCGGTCGGCCGCCGAGCGGTTCGCGGACGAGGTGCGCGAGGCGGTGGCATCGGCCGGGGTGTGACCGGGGTGTGCGGGACGTTCCCGGGGCCGCGCGTGCGCTCTGGGGCACCGGTCGCGCGCTCTGCGTGACCGCCCAAAACCTCCGGGCGGGGGTTCGTGCAGGACTTCTCGGCCGAAAAGCCGGTCAATATGTCGGAAATGTCCTGGTCGGTCGATGCTGACCAGGACTTTTCGTCTGTTCTCGCTGACTGGAGCGGTGATGGCCGCTAGTCTCCGTCGAAGAGCGAACGTGCAGGCAGCGTCCCGCAAAGGCGTCCTGCGTTGCTCGTTGCTCGCCTGGTGTGGGGCGACTAGGTTCCTCACCGGTCCGTATCCGACAGTTCGACATCCGAGGTGACGTAGGCGTGGCTCTTCCGCCCCTTACCCCTGAACAGCGCGCAGCCGCGCTCGAAAAGGCCGCCGCGGCTCGCCGGGAGCGGGCCGAGGTCAAGAATCGACTCAAGCACTCCGGCGCCTCGCTCCACGAGGTCATCAAGCAGGGCCAGGAGAACGACGTCATCGGCAAGATGAAGGTCTCCGCCCTTCTGGAGTCCCTGCCGGGCGTGGGCAAGGTCCGCGCCAAGCAGATCATGGAGCGGCTCGGCATCTCCGAGAGCCGCCGGGTCCGTGGTCTCGGCTCCAACCAGATCGCCTCCCTGGAGCGCGAGTTCGGCGGCGGCGCCGCCTGACGTTCCCGGGCACTCCCGGGAACCTGGATAATCGCTGCATGGCAGCAGAGGTTCGTCCGCGGCTGACCGTGCTCTCCGGCCCCTCCGGGGTCGGCAAGAGCACGGTCGTCGCTCATATGCGCAAGGTCCACCCCGAAGTCTGGCTCTCGGTGTCGGCGACCACCCGGAAGCCGCGGCCCGGCGAGAAGCACGGCGTCCAGTACTTCTTCGTCACGGACGAGGAGTTCGACAAGCTGGTCGCGGGCGACGAGCTGCTGGAGTGGGCCGAGTTCGCGGGCAACCGCTACGGCACGCCGCGCCGCGCGGTCCTCGACCGCCTGGAGGCCGGGGAGCCGGTGCTGCTGGAGATCGACCTCCAGGGTGCGCGACAGGTCAAGGAGTCCATGCCTCAGGCGCAGCTGGTGTTCCTGGCCCCGCCGAGCTGGGACGAGCTGGTCCGCCGGCTCACCGGCCGGGGTACCGAGTCCACCGAGGTCATCGAACGCCGGCTGGCGGCCGCGAAGGTCGAGCTCGCCGCCGAGTCCGAGTTCGATACGACCCTGGTCAACACCTCCGTCGAGGGTGTGGCGCGCGAGCTGCTAGCCTTGATGGCAGTTGTTTGATCTTTTGTCCGATCTTTCTGCACGTTCTTCGGAAGGCTTAGCGTGTCCTCTTCCATCTCCGCGCCCGAGGGCATCATCAACCCGCCGATCGACGAGCTGCTCGAGGCGACTGACTCGAAGTACAGCCTCGTGATCTACGCGGCCAAGCGTGCGCGCCAGATCAACGCGTACTACTCGCAGCTCGGTGAGGGCCTGCTCGAGTACGTCGGTCCGCTGGTGGACACCCACGTCCACGAGAAGCCGCTCTCGATCGCCCTGCGGGAGATCAACGCGGGTCTGCTGACCTCCGAGGCCATCGAGGGCCCGGCGCAGTAGGCGCGACGCATCGTTCTTCACCACAGGCCCGGCGGAGCATCCGCCGGGCCTGTGGTGTCTGATGGGAACCAACCGAGTGCGGGGAGGCGCGCAGTGGACGCAAGGGTCGGGCCGAGGGTGGTCCTGGGGGTCAGCGGCGGCATCGCCGCGTACAAGGCGTGCGAGCTGCTGCGCAGGCTCACCGAGTCCGGCCACGACGTCCGGGTCGTGCCGACCGCGTCCGCCCTGAACTTCGTCGGCGCCGCGACCTGGTCGGCCCTGTCCGGCCACCCCGTCTCCACCGAGGTCTGGAACGACGTCCACGAGGTCCCGCACGTCCGCATCGGGCAGCACGCCGACCTCGTCGTCGTCGCCCCCGCCACCGCGGACATGCTCGCCAAGGCCGCCCACGGCCTCGCCGACGACCTGCTCACCAACACCCTGCTCACGGCCCGCTGCCCGGTCGTCTTCGCCCCGGCCATGCACACCGAGATGTGGGAGCACCCCGCAACGCAGGAGAACGTCGCCACGCTGCGCCGCCGCGGGGCCGTCGTCATCGAGCCCGCCGTCGGCCGGCTCACCGGCGTCGACACCGGCAAGGGTCGGCTGCCCGAGCCCGGCGAGATCTTCGAGGTGTGCCGCCGGGTGCTCGCGCGCGGGGTGACCGCCCCCGACCTCGCCGGCCGCCACGTCGTCGTCAGCGCCGGCGGCACCCGCGAACCCCTCGACCCGGTCCGCTACCTCGGCAACCGCTCCTCGGGCAAGCAGGGCTACGCCCTGGCACGTACGGCGGCCGCCCGGGGCGCCCGCGTCACGCTCGTCGAGGCGAACACCGGCATCCCCGACCCGGCGGGCGTCGACGTCGTCCACGTCGGCACGGCGGTGCAGCTGCGCGAGGCCGTCCTCAAGGCCGCCGCCGACGCCGACGCGGTGGTCATGGCCGCGGCCGTCGCCGACTTCCGGCCCGCCGAGTACGCCACCGGAAAGATCAAGAAGAAGGACGGCGTCGATGCGCCGACCGTCCCGCTGGTGCGCAATCCCGACATCCTCGCCGAGATCTCGGCGGACCGCGCCCGCCCCGGACAGGTGATCGTCGGCTTCGCCGCCGAGACCGACGACGTGCTGGCCAACGGACGCGACAAGCTGCGCCGCAAGGGCTGCGACCTGCTGGTCGTCAACGAGGTGGGGGAGCGCAGGACCTTCGGAGCCGAGGAGAACGAGGCGGTCGTCCTGGCCGCCGACGGCGCCGAGACCCCGGTCCCGTACGGCCCCAAGGAAGCCCTCGCCGACACGGTCTGGGACCTCGTGGTCCCCCGGCTCGACTGAGGGCGCCCGGCGGACCGTCCCGCGAACAGTGGGCGAATTCCCGGCGACGGCTGAGCCTCGCAAAACCTGCGAAATGTGGCGAATCGCTCAGTCCGCAGGCGCTATGGTCATAGCGTCTCGGCCATGGACCACAGGTCAGGGGGCTCCCAAGCAGCGAGACGGTTGTCCGGCGAGGGAAAGCGACCGATAAACTGGGTCGCGGAACGTCGCGGGGCGCAGCCCCCTGCCGGTCCGTCAATGATCAGCCAGCAGCCGCTGCAACCCCAGGGAGCGATGTGTCCCGCCGTCTCTTCACCTCGGAGTCCGTGACCGAGGGCCACCCCGACAAGATCGCCGACCAGATCAGCGACACGATTCTCGACGCCCTTCTGCGGGAGGACCCGAC